>NZ_BKZP01000010.1 GCF_008974185.1 Weizmannia acidilactici | reverse complement strand
GGGAAAATGAGAAATTCCATTGAGTTTGAAGTGTATGGGAAATATGCGCTGTTCACCGATCCACTGACAAAAATGGGTGGGGAAAAGCTCAGCTATCAGGTACCTACATACCAGGCATTAAAGGGAATAGTCGAGTCTATTTACTGGAAACCCACATTGCTTATGATTGTCGATGACTTGCGTGTCATGAATCCGATTCGGATGGAGTCGAAAGGCGTCCGGCCGATCGAATACGGCGGGGGGAATACGCTGGCGAATTATACTTACTTAAGAGATGTTCGTTATCAGGTACGTGCACATTTCATCTTTAACCCCCACAGGCCGGATTTGGCGTTCGACCGCGACGAGAACAAGCATCATAATATTCTTAAGCGTTCCCTAAAAGCCGGCGGCAGGAGGGATATCTTTTTAGGTGCCCGTGAATGCCAGGCTTATGTGGAACCTTGCGTATTCGGAGAAGGTGGGGGCTATTACGATCATGTTGATGAAGTGTATTTAGGGACGATGGTACACGGCATCAATTATCCGGATGAAACTGGCAGTAAAGAAATGGAAGTCCGGTTATGGAACCCGGTCATGAAAAATGGTGTCATCCATTTCATTCGCCCTGACGAATGTAAGCTTGTGCGAAAAATTTCTGAAATGGACATGAAGATTTTTAATGAAAACAACGTTGAGCCTGCAGATAAACTTCTTGAACAATTAGAGAAGGAGGGGGGGAGCAGATGAGTTGGTTATTGAATTTATATGATACGTATCAAGCGAATGTGGATCAAGTGGGGAAAATTGAAAAGAAAAGAAACGGTCAGGAATTTACATTACTTCCAATCTCCCATACTACGCAAACCGCCCATATAGAAGTGGAAGTGACTGAAACTGGCGACTTCCACTCAGCCCGGGTGATTGATAAAAACGATGCCATTACATTAATTCCATGTACCGAAGAATCATCCAGCCGTTCGGGTACAAAAATAGCCCCTTACCCGTTGCATGATAAACTCAGTTATGTTGCTGGAGACTTTGTTGCATATGGGGGGAAAATCAAGAAGGAAGAGTCTTTTTCTTATTATATTTACCAACTGGGCGAATGGGCGAATTCGGAGTATGGAAACGCGAAATTAAAAAGTATTTATATTTATTTGAAAAAGAAACGGTTAATTCATGATCTTGTTGAAGCTGGAATTTTGTTTTTGGATGAAAAAGGGCTTTTAATTGAAAAGTGGGACAGCAAATACGGGAATAAGCCCCCTTTATATTCTACTGTTACTGGTAGTATAGACAGTGCTTTCGTAAGATTTACAGTTTATTCGCCGGAAAAAATTTTAACAAAAATTTGGAAAGACCCTGAGATGTACGATTCATTTATAAAATATTATAACCGCTATTTAAAAGATCAGGATCTTTGTTATGTCACGGGTGAATTATTGCCGATTACTGAAAGGCATGCCAATAAAATAAGGAATTCAGGGGATAAAGCAAAGCTGATTTCTGCCAATGATTCGAGCGGTTTTACGTATAGAGGAAGATTTACAGAAAGCAGGCAAGCAGCGAGCATTAGTTACGAAGCCTCGCAAAAAGCACACAATGCGCTAAAGTGGCTGATTAACAGGCAAGGTAAAATTATTGATAATAGAGTTTTTCTGGTCTGGGAAAACGGCGGGAATGAAGTGCCGTCATTTACAGAAGATTCGTATGATATAACCAGCCTGGATCCTTTTGCGCTTGGAGAAGAAAAGAAGGTTAGTTTTACAAATCAGGAATTTGCCAGAGAGTTTTCAAAAGCACTGGACGGTTATAAAAATAACCTTTTAACTGAATCCAATATTAATATTTTGGTTTTAGACTCGGCAACAACCGGCAGATTAGCCGTTCTTTATTATCGGAATTTAGACAAGGAAATCTATTTTGAAAATCTGGTTAAATGGCATACAACTTGCGTATGGTTTCATCGCTATCGAAAGAATGAAAACAATCAACCAATTTCATTTTTCGGTGCGCCTGCAACGAAAGACATTGCATTTGCTGCATACGGCCCAAATGCAAGCGACAAAATCGTAAAGGGTTTAATGGAAAGGATGCTCCCGTGCATTGTTGAAGGAAGGAAAATTCCAACTGATATCGTCAGAAGTGCATTTCACCGTGCTTCCAACCCGGTTGCAATGGAAAAATGGGATTGGGAAAAAACATTAAGTATTGCATGCGCTTTAATTAATAAAGAGGAGGGATATAATTTGGCACTAGATAAAGAAAATAATAATCGGGACTATTTATTTGGAAGATTGCTTGCGATTGCCGATGTACTGGAAAGAAATGCTCTTGATTCCAGTGAAAACCGTGCGACCAATGCCATCCGCTATATGAACGCTTTTGCACAGCATCCGGAACGTACCTGGAACACGATTCAGGCAAGTTTGCAGCCTTATCAAGTCAGGCTTGGAAAAAGAGGAATATATTATTCGAGATTAATCGATGAAGTGGCATCCAAACTTAAATTCGAGGATTTTAATGATAGGCCTTTATCTGGCAAGTATTTGCTGGGTTTTTACAGTCAGCGCTATGATTTGTATCAGAAAAAAGGAAACGATGCTTCTGAATCAGCTGAAGAACAAAATTAATTGAGGGGGAATATAAAAATGCCAACGTTAGATCATAAAATTGATTTTGCAGTCGTTTTGTCCATTACAAAAGCAAATCCAAATGGTGATCCGTTAAATGGGAATCGCCCGCGCCAAAACTATGATGGTTATGGAGAAATTTCCGATGTTGCTCTGAAACGCAAAATACGAAATCGTCTCCAGGATATGGGTGAAGCAATTTTTGTCCAATCTAATGATAGAAAAACAGATGCTTATAACAGTTTAAGAGAAAGAGCAGAAGCCAACCCGGAACTAAATAATATTTTAAAATCTAAAGATGGATCCAGTGAAGCTTTTGCCGCAATTGCATGTAAAGAATGGATCGATGTCCGCAGTTTTGGCCAGGTTTTTGCATTTAAAGGTTCAGGAAATAAGGGTGTATCTGTCGGAATAAGGGGACCTGTTTCGATCCATACTGCCACAAGTGTGTCACCGATCGATATTACGAGTATGCAAATCACAAAAAGCGTGAATTCGGAACCTGGTAAAGACAGGGGATCCGACACGATGGGGATGAAACACCGCGTAGACTTTGGCGTGTATGTATTTTACGGCAGTATTAACACCCAGTTAGCGGAAAAAACAGGCTTTACAAGTGAAGATGCAGAAAAAATTAAACAAGCATTAGTAACCTTATTTGAAAACGACGCTTCTTCGGCACGTCCGGAGGGAAGCATGGAAGTCCACAAAGTTTACTGGTGGGAACATAATTCAAAGCTCGGCCAGTATTCATCCGCAAAAGTGCATCGATTGTTAGAAGTCACACCGATTGCCGATAATCCTAAGTCTATCAATGATTACTCGATTACTTTAAACGAATTAGAAGGTTTAAAGGTTGAAGTAATCGATGGAATTTGAAGAAGACAATTACCTTATGTTGTCGGGCATCCAGCATTTTCAGTTTTGTAAACGGCAGTGGGCGCTCATTCACATTGAACAATCCTGGGAGGAAAATGTTAGGACAGTTGAGGGGCAAAATATCCATCGTAAAACGGATAGCCCCTTTATCCGGGAAAAACGCGGGGATAAACTGATTGTCCGTGCCATGTCGATTAAGTCAAATGAATTAAAATTCACTGGAATATGTGATGTCGTCGAGTTTGTAAAAAATGATAATGGTGTAGAAATCTTTGGAAATGAAGGCAAGTACATTCCTTATCCGGTGGAATATAAGCGCGGCAAACCAAAAAAGAACGATTCCGATATTTTGCAACTGGCTGCACAGGCGATGTGCCTGGAAGAAATGCTGGTATGCGAAATCGACAAAGGCTATATATTTTACAATGAAATCAAGCATCGGATTAAGGTGCCGATTTCCGAGAAAGAAAAAAATAAGGTGAGAAAAATAGCAGCTGAAATGCAGGATTATTATCAGCGCCGACATACACCAAAAGTAAAAACAGGCTCTTTCTGCAATCAATGTTCCCTTCAAAATTTATGTTTGCCGAATATCATGCGCAAACGATCTGTAAAAAGTTATATAGAAGGGAAGATATTTGAATGAAAAAACTTTTGAATACATTATTTATTACGCAGCCAGATGTTTATCTGTCTTTGGACGGTGATAATATTGTACTTTCGAAAGATAAGGAACAATTGGGGAGGCTACCCTTGCATAATCTTGAAGCAGTCGCTGCTTTTGGTTATACTGGTGCAAGCCCTGCTTTGATGGGCTACTGTGCGGAAAGGAATATTTCCTTAATATTTTTTACGATGAATGGACGCTTTTTGGCAAGAGTAATCGGCAAAAGCAGAGGTAATGTTGTTTTAAGAAAAAAACAATATCGGCTGTCTGATGATGAAAAAGCTTCTGTTCGAATTGCCCGTAATTTTATAGTCGGAAAAGTATATAACCACAAGTGGATGCTCGAAAGAATGACGAGGGATTATCCTTTGCGTATTGATGTAGCCCAATTTAAAGAAGTATCTCAATACCTATCATCAATAATTAAACAAGTTAGAGTGTGTGAGAGTTTAGAAGAGTTAAGGGGATTGGAAGGCCAAGCGGCAATCAATTACAATAAATTATTTAATCAGATGATTTTGCAGCAAAAAGAAGATTTTTTCTTTCATTCCCGTTCACGACGGCCTCCACTGGATAATGTGAATGCCATGTTGTCTTTTGCTTATACTTTGCTTGCGAATGATGTGGCATCTGCTCTGGAAGGTGTCGGTCTTGATGCGTACGTGGGATTTATGCACCGTGACCGGCCGGGACGGATATCCCTGGCTTTAGATTTAATGGAAGAATTGAGAGGAGTGTATGCGGATCGTTTTGTTCTTTCCATGATTAATATGAAGGTGCTCAACAAAGATGATTTTATAAAAAAAGAAAATGGGACAGTTATTATGACAAACGAAGCACGGACAAAATTTCTGAAAGCCTGGCAAAATAAAAAACAGGAAAAGATTACTCATCCATTTCTAGGAGAGAAGATTTCATGGGGATTGGTACCCCATGCGCAAGCGCTATTGTTGGCACGCTATTTAAGAGGGGATTTGGACGAGTATCCGCCTTTTCTGTGGAAGTAGGTGAAATTGTATTGCTTGTTGTGATCACTTATGATGTTAGTACTTTGACGGGTGCAGGACAAAAAAGATTAAGAAAAGTAGCGAAGATTTGCCAAAATTATGGGCAACGTGTGCAAAATTCAGTGTTTGAATGTTTTGTGGACGCAACGCAATTTGCTTCTTTAAAGATCGAACTAGCAAATATCATTGATCCTAAAGAAGATAGTCTAAGGTTTTATCAGCTGGGTAACAACTACAAAAATAAAGTATCCCACGTTGGTGCAAAACCATCTTTGGATTTAGAGGGCCCCTTGATATTCTAGTGCGAAGGTATAGCGCACATTTATTACCGAGCAGCTTCGCACCAATTTATTAACCAATAATTTCAAGATTATGGTTAAATCAGGATAACGTTCTTTGCTTTTGCAAAGGGAATAGTGAATTTTAACTGATTTAAAGCAATAATTTTGGTTATTTTGTCTAAAATTCGCCGTCGCTCCCTACTTGGGGGCGTGGATTGAAATCGTTTAGAATAATATTAGCCATTTTCAATACTTCGTCGCTCCCTACTTGGGGGCGTGGATTGAAATAAATTAGTGCTCGCAGCCCTGACCAGCTACAAGTTGTCGCTCCCTACTTGGGGGCGTGGATTGAAATCATCTAAAATTTGATTTCCAACACCGCCGCCAAACGTCGCTCCCTACTTGGGGGCGTGGATTGAAATGCCTTTAAAAGCGATGTGTTTTTTCTGCGATACGTCGCTCCCTACTTGGGGGCGTGGATTGAAATTGCATCACTAATACGATTTGTCAAACTGTTAGTTGTCGCTCCCTACTTGGGGGCGTGGATTGAAATATGATTTTCGATTCTTTCATCCATGGTCAATCCATGTCGCTCCCTACTTGGGGGCGTGGATTGAAATCCGCCCAGCAATAGCCTTTTTCATTACAAAGCGCTGTCGCTCCCTACTTGGGGGCGTGGATTGAAATCGCTGTATCTTTCAGCAGTGTATTCGACAGCGTGGGTCGCTCCCTACTTGGGGGCGTGGATTGAAATCATGTGCTTAAATTTCTTGTGTTCATGGCCATTTTCGTGTCGCTCCCTACTTGGGGGCGTGGATTGAAATTTTTTCTTTGGCTGTTTTGTACGTCACACCATCCGTCGCTCCCTACTTGGGGGCGTGGATTGAAATCAATTCGCTTAAAGATAGCTCATACAGCTGCCGAGTCGCTCCCTACTTGGGGGCGTGGATTGAAATCTACCCTTGTTTTTAATACTTCATCAACCTCCGTAAGTCGCTCCCTACTTGGGGGCGTGGATTGAAATTTTCATAAAGCTTCCTAGGAGTGCCTTTTCAGCGTCGCTCCCTACTTGGGGGCGTGGATTGAAATCAGCATGATAAAATAGTCGGCTTCTAGTTTAGAATGTCGCTCCCTACTTGGGGGCGTGGATTGAAATAATCCAAGCATTCCTTAATTGTTCAATGTTCATGTCGCTCCCTACTTGGGGGCGTGGATTGAAATATACATGCCTATTTTTTGCGTAAAATACCCCCCAGTCGCTCCCTACTTGGGGGCGTGGATTGAAATATTTCTATTTGCTTCCAATTCTTCCCGGATGTATGTCGCTCCCTACTTGGGGGCGTGGATTGAAATATGAAATCGCCATCAATGACAAAGCATTCTAAAGTCGCTCCCTACTTGGGGGCGTGGATTGAAATAATCGGGTTTACTTTTGTTTTGGTTGGCATTTTTGTCGCTCCCTACTTGGGGGCGTGGATTGAAATTTCTTGCGCACCGGCCGGATCCAGAAAAATGTGGCGTCGCTCCCTACTTGGGGGCGTGGATTGAAATATTTAATTTATTATTTAACTTAACTAAAGTATATCGTCGCTCCCTACTTGGGGGCGTGGATTGAAATAATACGTCCGTTTGGGTATTTTTCCCAAAACTTTGTCGCTCCCTACTTGGGGGCGTGGATTGAAATTGCTTTTAAATCCACACCAAACACCGTTAATCAAGTCGCTCCCTACTTGGGGGCGTGGATTGAAATATTTTGTTTTGCAGTTTGTTCACCTTTTCCTGCGTCGCTCCCTACTTGGGGGCGTGGATTGAAATATATTCCGGTAACTCCCTCATGTCGCGTGTTTCCGTGTCGCTCCCTACTTGGGGGCGTGGATTGAAATACTACTTTACCGGAACGCATGATCCCATTTCCGGTCGCTCCCTACTTGGGGGCGTGGATTGAAATGAGGTGTCTATATATTAACTTGATTTTGATTAAACGTCGCTCCCTACTTGGGGGCGTGGATTGAAATCAGATTCGTAAGCAGTCCCGACGATATTATACATCGTCGCTCCCTACTTGGGGGCGTGGATTGAAATATCGAATAGCAATAGAAAAATTCGTTAGTCATTCGGTCGCTCCCTACTTGGGGGCGTGGATTGAAATAGCGCAGGAAACACTGCACAATATTGGCTTGATCGTCGCTCCCTACTTGGGGGCGTGGATTGAAATAATACGTCCGTTTGGGTATTTTTCCCAAAACTTTGTCGCTCCCTACTTGGGGGCGTGGATTGAAATTTGAGCAGTATTTGCTGTTTGTTGCGCATTACCAGTCGCTCCCTACTTGGGGGCGTGGATTGAAATAAAAAATGGTTGCATTTTATAACCGCGTGATGCAGTCGCTCCCTACTTGGGGGCGTGGATTGAAATATTAGTCATAGTTGGATGATTAGAAGCTATAACCGTCGCTCCCTACTTGGGGGCGTGGATTGAAATAACAAGAAGCTAGATATATTTGCAGGGAAGAAATTGTCGCTCCCTACTTGGGGGCGTGGATTGAAATTTCTCATGTAATTAAAAAGATCCCGTAATGGCATGTCGCTCCCTACTTGGGGGCGTGGATTGAAATACCTTTAGCCTCTTTAACTTTTATTTGATCACCGTCGCTCCCTACTTGGGGGCGTGGATTGAAATATACATGCCTATTTTTTGCGTAAAATACCCCCCAGTCGCTCCCTACTTGGGGGCGTGGATTGAAATATTTCTATTTGCTTCCAATTCTTCCCGGATGTATGTCGCTCCCTACTTGGGGGCGTGGATTGAAATATGTTGGACAAAATGCACGCTTACCTTTTCCTGTGTCGCTCCCTACTTGGGGGCGTGGATTGAAATAGTCTTGTATACTCTTTTTAGTAATGCCTCATCAGTCGCTCCCTACTTGGGGGCGTGGATTGAAATAAGATTTAAAGTACCATCTGACAAGACAATTCCTGTCGCTCCCTACTTGGGGGCGTGGATTGAAATTCCACTAATAACACTTTCCGCAATCATTTCCCAGTCGCTCCCTACTTGGGGGCGTGGATTGAAATTACTATTGATAAGCGTTCCTTATGATCATTAACCGTCGCTCCCTACTTGGGGGCGTGGATTGAAATTTACCATGTCGCAAATATCGACCAGGAACTTGTCGTCGCTCCCTACTTGGGGGCGTGGATTGAAATTAATTTCGGATTTTATGCGGACGGTGTTCGTTATAGTCGCTCCCTACTTGGGGGCGTGGATTGAAATACAAGGAAATAACGGACATCATGAACGTTGTTTCGGTCGCTCCCTACTTGGGGGCGTGGATTGAAATTCCTTTTAATGCTTTTAGTTTTTTGACAAGCAAAGTCGCTCCCTACTTGGGGGCGTGGATTGAAATATTTAGTTTCATCCCATCCACCGCCCGTTTGCATGTCGCTCCCTACTTGGGGGCGTGGATTGAAATCGGAGTATGTCCGATTATATACAGCCATGCTCAGTCGCTCCCTACTTGGGGGCGTGGATTGAAATTTCTTTGTTAATGTCGCCGGATGCTTCGCATTTGGTCGCTCCCTACTTGGGGGCGTGGATTGAAATAGGTACAACCGCCGTCGCTGCCGTCCGTACTAATCGTCGCTCCCTACTTGGGGGCGTGGATTGAAATCGGTCCGCGAGGTTGTATATCGAAAACGTAAATAGTCGCTCCCTACTTGGGGGCGTGGATTGAAATCGGCCGTTACGCGTCCCTTTGTATCTACCGTAACGTCGCTCCCTACTTGGGGGCGTGGATTGAAATCGATAATGCCCGTCATCAGAGATTTAGCGAACGCGTCGCTCCCTACTTGGGGGCGTGGATTGAAATAAATTAACTGAAAAAGGGGAAAGGTGGTGCCGGAGTCGCTCCCTACTTGGGGGCGTGGATTGAAATTGTTTCCGTACCAAAAGAGCCCGTTTGGACTTGTGTCGCTCCCTACTTGGGGGCGTGGATTGAAATACCAAGCGCCTGAACTGTATTTTCCGGTAAGAAGTGTCGCTCCCTACTTGGGGGCGTGGATTGAAATGTCGAAAAATGCTGCCATGCTGGCGACAAGCTGCTGTCGCTCCCTACTTGGGGGCGTGGATTGAAATATATGCCGGCAGTAGTATCTTTTCCGGATGCTTAGTTGCTCCCTGCTTAAGTTCGTGGATCATATGAATGTGAGAGAAAAGGGATAAGAAATTACTAATAGTTGTATCAGTATCTTTCCTTAGCACAAAAAGAATGGATACCCCTTCATATCACCGCGGCCGATTGATTTTGGTCATGTAGCACAGTTTTGCTGTTCTTTTCAACTGAACCTATAATCTTTTTAAAAGATTCGCTTGTAGCTTCAGTTGTCGGCTAAAGGATACAGCAACCGATGCTTGCTTTAGGGAATTCCTCCACCTGGACATTATATTGGTTGGAATCGGAAAGCATGGTTTGGACTTTATCGGCCATCGTTTGGACAGATAATTTTCTGATTTCCTGCGAGACGATTGCGTAACCTCTATCATGCTTTCCTGCACGGGCTACTTCAATGGCAGAATTTAAAGAAACCAAAATTTGTTTATTCGGCAATATCATTTACGGACAGGATCATATCCTTCTTTTCTCAGGAGGACTTGCCCTGTTTTTGGATAATATCCAACTTTTCTTTTGTCGTCCATGCAGCGATTGTTTCCGCATTCCAATCGACTGATTTAGCTTTTTCTACCCAATTTTGGTATTGGCAGCTGTCATACTTGTCCGCTGGGCTGCTTTCTATTGCGCTTTCATCCACTTACTTGCTGGATATTGAAACTTAAAGGACTCTACAAACGCCTCTGTATTTTGTACGAATGCAGCCAAACCTTCGATGACTTGTATCATTTTTTCTTTTAAATCATTTTGCCCGAAGCAAACAGTCTTGAAATTGCAGAAGATTTTCAATGATTCACCTAACGAAACGCGACAATTGAAACATTCATCTTCCTCGCCTTTTCCATCAAGCCTTGGGTAGGAGTGCGGGGCTTTTTTTGAAATGAATCCACTTCATGTAAATTCCCCCAATTGATGGCCGGTTGCGTTGCCAGCCCAGGTTCTTCCAAGCGCCCTCATACAGAAAAATTATCATTGCTTCCATAAAAGAAAAGTATGGATTTTGTAGTTTATGTCGATTGCGGTTTTGCTTAACAATCTTGAATAAACAGAGAAAATTTATGAAGCAATATCCATCGTTTTTTGCCTGTAACAATAAAAAAACCTAAGGCAAAGCAGGTCATTTCTCGACCCACTCCTCCTTAGGCCTGTCCAGTTCCATTTTCTGTAATTCTAATTTCATTTTCTCTGCTTCTAACAAAAAGTTCTCGTTTTTCAGTTTCTCCAGTTCCAGTTCTTTTTCCAACACTTGCAACTTTATCTTTTGCCTGTCTTTAAAAAAATTTGTAATTACTGCGATAATGGGCACAGAAAATATAAGTACAACGGTAACCATGCCTGTCGACATAAGCGCGCCCCCAGTCCTGCTATTTGTCCCTATTATACAATAATTACTGAAGTTTTTAACACTTTTAAATTATAATCCTTTGTCCGATGCGGCAGCCAAGCAGAAACATTAAAAAAAGCAGTGTGGCCTGCCATTGGCAAAACCGCACTGCTTTTCTGCGTTAAGCCGGATCTCCGGATCAGGAACTTGAGAACTCTCCATCACCCCGTATTCCTCAACCCTGCGGCGATGCCGTTGATCGTAAGCAGGACTTCCGTCAGCAAGTCTTCCGCTTTCTCGTCGTTGTTTTCGCGTTCGCGCAAGTGCGAGATGAGATAGACCTGGAACAAGTTCAAAGGGTCAACGTATGGATTGCGCAGGCGGACAGATTCTTTGATGTTCGGCGTGTAATCGAGCAGCTCTTTCTGGCCTGCGACTTTTAACACCATTTCCTTCGTCAGTTCGTATTCTTCTTTAATCAGGCCGAATATGCGGTTTGCGACGGCCGGGTCTTTCACGAGCCTCGTGTATTCTTCAGCTGTCAAGAGCTCGGCTTTAATCAGGGCCATCTGCAGGTTATTGATCGTTGCTTTAAAAAACGGCCATGATTCGTACATTTGCTGGAGCAGGCGCAAATTGCCGGTTTCTTCCACATATTTGCTCAAACCCGTGCCGGCCGCGTACCACGCAGGGAGGAGCTGGCGGCTTTGCGTCCATGCGAACACCCACGGAATCGCGCGCAAGTCTTCAAAGCGTGCGCTCCCTTTCCGGCTCATCGGCCGTGAGCCGATATTCAGTTTGCCGAGTTCGTTCAAAGGCGTTGCTTCTTTGAAATATGCCAGGAAATCCGGGTCGTTGAAAACGAGTGCCTGGTATTTTTCAAGGGCGTATTCCGAAATTTTATCCATAGCCCGGACAGCTTCCTCGTTCGGCGCTTTTCCTTTTTTCTCGTTCAGTTTTTGTTTTGCAATCGCGACCATCATCGTGGATGTTGCCTGCTCAAGGCTGCGGTAGGCAATGTCACGCAGCAAATACCGCGATGACAGCACTTCACCCTGTTCGGTGATTTTGACGCCGTCGCCGAGCGTGACCGGAGGCTGCGACAAGAGGCTCGAATACAGCGGGCCGCCGCCGCGCCCGAGAGAACCGCCGCGCCCGTGGAAAAATTTCAGCTTGATGCCGTATTTGGCGCCCATTTCGTGGATTTCTTTCTGGGCCTTATACAGCTGCCAGTTCGCGGTGAGCGTACCGCCGTCTTTGCTGCCGTCGGAATAGCCGAGCATGACTTCCTGCAGGTTGTTGCGCACCTTTAAATGGTTCCGGTAAACCGGGAGCCGGAACAAAGTCTCGAGCATTTTCGGGCCGTTCCGCAAGTCTTCAATCGTTTCAAGAAGCGGGGCGATATGGATTTCGCTTAAAATTTCCCCGTTCGGGTACACGCGGTACAGGCCGGCTTCTTTTGCCAGCACAAGCACTTCGAGCACATCGCTGACCGAGTGCGCCATGCTGATCAAATAAACTTGTATGGAGCGCTCGCCGAACGTTTGGTGGGCGCGTTTGATCATCCGGAATGTATTGATGACTTCCTGTGTTTCCGGTGTAAACGTGTCATAAATGGAAATCATCGGCCGCGGATCGTTTAATGCTTTCAAAAGCACCTGTACTTTTTCCTCTTCTGGCAGATTTTTGTAGTCTGCGGCAATGTTAACATTATAAAGTACCTCGGCAAGCGCCGCTTCATGCTCACCGCTGTGGTTGCGGATATCAAGCGAAGCGAGGTGGAAGCCGAACAGCTCGACCTGCCGGATGACTTTACGGAGCAATTTAATCGGATGGCCGTCAGGATGGTGCTGGCTGATGCTGTTCCGGATCATGTACAGATCGGCCAGAAGTTCCTCTGCGGTTTGGTATCCGCCTTTGTGATGTTCTATGCATTCAAGTTTATGCAGCATGATCGTCAGTTTTCTGCGGTAAATTTCATCTTTTGTCGGCCAGGTATCACTAACCCGCATCCCTTTTTCTTCGTTCTCCACAGATGCGAGCAGGGCAGGGCTGGCGTTGACTTTTTTGGACGAATGGCTGAGCAGCTCCCTGAGCATGCGGAGCGATTTTTTATACTTGTTCAAGACAAGTTCGCGCTGCATCTCGAGCGTTTTCCAAGTGACATCTGCGGTGACGTTCGGGTTGCCGTCGCGGTCGCCGCCGATCCATGACCCGAAATGGAGATAGGGAGGGACTTTGAAACGCTGCCCATACGTTTCATACAGGTAATCTTCCAAATCTTCATGGATTCGCGGCAGGACGTCAAACAGGACGTTGTCAAAATAATAGAGGCCGTTTTCCACTTCATTCGAAACAGTCGGTTTCTTTTCTCGGATTTCGGCACTCTGCCAAAGAATGGTGATTTCATTAAAAATCGTTTCTTCAATAACTTTTTTCTCATAACGCGTGCTTGCAAATTCAAGCGCCTTTAAAAGGTCCGCAATGCGTTTATGGATTTTCAGAATCGTCCGCCTTGCTGCTTCCGTCGGATGTGCCGTAATAATCAGTTCAAGCGATAAAGTATCCAACATCTCTGCGACCATATCGGCAGGCACATGTTCTTTCTGCAGCGTTTCGATGCCGTCTTCCAGAGAACCCGGCTGAACCTGGTACGTATCTTCCGACTGGTATTCCCTCCGGCGCTTAATTCTGAAATTTTGTTCGGCGATGTTGAATAATTGCAGATAGGTGGAGAAAGCGCGGATCACTTCCTGCCGTTGCGGCGGTTTAAGGGTAGTAATTTCATTTTTTAATTGAAGGTAAATGGACTGGTCTCCTGTTTCCCTCGCTTTTTGCGCAAGGGAGCGAATGTTGGTAATAATGTTGAGCAGGTCTTCGCCGCCTTCAAATAAAATGACTTTGTCCAACAAGCCGGCGAGAAAATCCATGTCCTCCTGCAATGCCAGCCGGCTTGTTTTCTTTTCGTCAATTTGATGCAAAGATGATCGCTCCTTTCTGGTTGGTAAGAAAAATGCACAAAGAAAAGGTTATTACTATTATACTTGTAAACTTTAAAAAGTCTAATACTTTATAAAATTAAAAAACAGTTACATAATTATATTCCCGCTATTTTGAAGTTGAAACCTTATGCTTACAGTTTTTTATAGATAACAAAAGCATAAAATACGAATATTAAAAAGTCAATAACATATATTGTTCGGATTTGAAAACCTCCTATTTGAACTTTCTCAATAAAGATTTAAAGAATCAATTGGTTCATTAATAATAAATTAAGAAAACGTTGCTAAAGTAGAAGAAAAGTCAGCCGGCAATAAAAGAAAAGGGGGAATGTTTTTCTTTGAAAAAAATCCATTTATATGAGATCGACTTTATGCGCGGCTTCATTATGCTCTGTGTACTGTCTGTCCACACGATGTCCATTTACGACAGCCGGTTGGAAGACTGGACAGTGGAATTTCTTGCGATGTCCGCCGTGCATTCTTCCATGCATGTCATGCGAATGGCATTTATGTTTATTACCGGGCTGGTGCTGTTTATAACGTATTACCGGCGCGATTTCCAAACTGTGGCTTTTTGGAAAAAACGCCTGTTTTTCACGATGATTCCTTATGTATTTTGGAATATTGCCTATATTCTTTTTAGAAGTGCCGCTTCTTCGATAAATCTGCACGGGTCTTTTTTCAACTTTGTAAAAACTTTAATGGTTTCCCTGATCCACGGAGATCAGTTTTACATTTATTATGTGTTGGTGACGCTGCAGCTGTACATGATCTTTCCGCTGATGCTGCACGGTTTGCGCAAATTCGAAAAATACCACATGCAGATTTTTCTCTGGAGCGCGTATCTCCAGCTTGCAATGACAGCGTTTTTCAAGTTTGGAATACCTCATCTGGACACTTCCCATTGGCCTTATCTTTTCGCGAATTATGGCGTATTTGTGCTGACGTACCAATGCTATTTTATTGCCGGGGGAATTGCTGCCTGCCATTACGATAAAATTGTCAAATTTATTGAAGAACATGCTCGTTTTTTAACAAGCATATTCTGTGCCAGTTTGGTCATGATGTGGATCCATTACTACCTGAACCGCTTTATTTTGCATGAAAGCGACCATAAAGCCCAGTCTGTGCACCAGCCGGTCTATCTCCCATGGGCCCTCCTTGTGGTGGCGCTCGTACTGTATCTTGGGAGGTTGTGGGCAAAACGGCGCACAGAGAGGAAGTGGAAGCTATTCAGCTGCTTTGTGATGACAGCTTCTCAAACCTCGTTCGGCATGTATTTGGTGCAGCCGTTTTCTTTATATGTGATGGGCAAATACATGATGCCTCATTTGGCTGGAAACAAATGGCTGTTTTACGGGTCCCTGCCGTTTGGCATTTTATTTGTTTATTTTTCTTCCATGCTGATTGCGTACATTTTCTATAAAACTCCGATTTTGTCCTACTGCATCGGCAGGAAATCGAAATTTCCGGTCCGCGCCAAAACGGTACAGGTGCCGGACAAGCAACAAATTTAATGATTTTAGGAGCTGGTATGATGTCTTATTTAATAGAAAGACTGGACGATTTGTTAACTGGCCCGGATAAACCATTGATCAAAGATGCCGGGCGCTGGTATTCGACACATGAATTACAGGGGGATATTGCAAAAATACAAAGCGATCTCGCAGCGGCGGGCGTACAGCCCGGCGACCGGATCTTGCTCAGCCTTCCGAATTCCTATACTTTTGCGGCCGCCTATATGGCGGTGATCGGCTACGGGGCAACAGTCTGCCCGGTAAATCCGGAAATGCCGGCGTATGAGCTGCGGGCGTTTGTCAACCGCTGCCGGCCGGTTTACGGTATTGCGCGCGGTGTTCATGCGGATGAACTTTTAAACGGCGAAAGTTCTCTTAAAAATCTTTTTGTAGCGGATGAAAAAATGCAGAATTTTCATTGGTTTGTAAGAAGCGAAGGCACATGGGAGGAGAGAAAAAACCAGGGTGCTGCAATCGTTCGGAAGAGCAGGGAACCCGCTGGAGATCAAATTGCCATTCTGCTCTATACATCAGGAACAACCGGCAGCCCGAAAGCGGTCGGGCTTACCCATGACCAAGTGTTTGCGGCGGCCCAAAACATTATTGCCTCCCACCGGCTGACTTCGGATGATATTACGTATTGCTTCCTGCCGCTTTTCCATATTAATGCGGAAGTGGTAGCTGTCCTGTCGACGCTGCTTTCGGGCGGAAAAATCGTGTTAGAGTCGAAATTCAGCGCCTCGAAGTTTTGGAAAACGGTTTGTGAAGAAAAAATTACATGGATATCAGCCGTGCCTGCGGTGATTTCCATTATTTTAAATATCGAAAAACCCAAAGAAATTCCGGATCATCTGCGGTTTGTGCGCTCAGCATCCGCGCAGCTGCCGATTTTGCATGCGCGGCGTTTTGAGCAGGAATTCGGCATTCCAATCATTGAGTCGTACGGGATGACGGAAGCGGCCAGTCAAATTTGTGTAAATCCGCTTCCGCCGGAAAAACGGGTACTTGGTTCGGTAGGCATCCCGGTTGGGGTGGAACTCGCCATTTCCGATGAATCCGGGCAGCATCTTCCGCCGAAAACGGTCGGAGAAATTGTGATCCGCGGCAAAAATATCATTACGGAATATGTGAAGGCCGAAAACCAGGACGATTTCCGGGACGGCTGGTTCCATACCGGCGATGTCGGTTATGTGAATGAAGAAGGATACGTCTTCATCGTAGGGCGAAAAAAAGAGCTGATTAACCGCGGTGGTGAAAAGATCAGCCCGTATGAGGTTGAAGAGGTGATCCGTGGGCTGCCTGGCGTGCACCAGGTGGCGGTCATCGGTGTGCCTGACCCGAAATACGGCGAGCAGGTAGCCGCCTGCATTGTGCCGGAAAACGACGACCCGGCTTCATTAAAAGCGTTGGAAGAAGCGGTGATGGAGCATTGCCGCCGGTCTTTATCGAGCTATAAATGCCCGTCAAAAATCAAATTTGCAGAAGAACTGCCAGTCGGCCCAACCGGAAAAATCCAGCGCATCCGTCTGAAACAGGAAATGGGGCTGCAGAAAATCGCCGGGCAGTCCGGACGCTAAACCATTACGAAAAAATCACGAGAAATATCGTTCCCAAGGGACTCACAAGTTCCGGGGGAATTATACGGCCTTGTGAAAAACATGCATGCCATATTGGGCAATTTTGCTTAACTTTAAAAAGGAAGAAGGGAAAAAAGTGAAAAGAAAGAGACCGCTTGTTTTACTGCTGGCATTTTTGCTTGTTGCTGTTTCCGCCCTGGCCGGCTGCGGTTCGGATTCGAGCAGCTCCTCAAACAGGAAAACGATCCGCATCGGCTACCAAAAGGGCGACCCGCTACATATTACAAAATCACTCGGTGAATTGGACAAGCGCCTGAAGGAAATGGGCTATAAAGTCGAATGGAAACAATTCCAGGACGGTTCCGCTCTCATTGAGGCACTGAACGCGGGCAGCATTGACTATGGACGTACCGGGGATATTCCGCCGATTACCGCACAGGCTTCCGGTTCCAAAATTGTCTATGTCGGGGCCGGTCATTCGAAAGCAAAAGGGAGCGGTATTCTTGTCCCTAAAAATTCTTCAATCAAGTCCATCTCGGATTTAAAAGGGAAGAAGGTCGCTTTTTCGAAAGGGTCCAGTTCCCATTACCTCGTTGTAAAAGCTCTGCAAAAGGCGGGCTTGTCATTGAAAGATATAACCCCGGTTTATTTAGATCCTTCAGAAGCGCGGATCGCGTTTGAAAAAGGCAATGTCGATGCATGGGCGGTTTGGGATCCTTACACTGCTTCCGCACAGGTGAATGCGGGTGCAAAAATGCTTGTAAGCGGCGAAGGATTGACGACCGACCGGGATTTCATTATTGCATCAAAAAGCTACGCCGAATCGCATAAAAAAGTGACGGATGCGGTTTTGGAGGAAACGGAAAAAGCAATGGAATGGGCAAACAACCACCACAGCGAACTGGTTAATAAACTTGCCGGAGAACTGAAAATGGATAAGAAGACAGTACAAACAGCGGTTGAACGGCGCGTATACGGCTTCAGCAAAATTTCGGATACCATCTTGAAAGAACAGCAATCGATCGCTGATTTATTTTACGAATTAAAAGTCGTTCCGAAGAAAGTAAATGTCCAGGATGCGGTTTTGAAATAGGGAGGTGCAGATGATGCAGAAAGAAAAGAAATGGGCGGCGCGTGCGATCCCGTGGGCAATACCGGTTCTGCTTGTGGCCGTGTGGCAGGTGTTGTGCACGGCCGGCGCCATTCCGGTGAATATCCTGCCTTCGCCCGTTTCGGTTGTGAAAGCTGGGATCGGGCTTGCGGCATCCGGCGAACTGGCGCAAAACATCGGTATCAGCCTTTACCGGGCGCTGATGGGTTTTCTCATCGGGGGGTCCATAGGGTTTGCGCTTGGCATTTTAAACGGGATATTTAAAATATCCGATCTTCTGATTGATTCTTCCATACAAATGCTACGCAACATCCCCCATCTTGCCTTGATTCCGCTTGTCATTTTATGGTTCGGGATCGATGAAACATCAAAAATTTTCCTCGTTGCGCTCGGGGTTTTATTTCCGGTTTATATCAATACGTACCATGGTATTAAGTCAGTTGACAAAGGGTTGATTGAAATGGGAAAAGCCTATGGGTTGAACGGGATGTCGCTGTTTTTTCAAGTTATCTTTCCGGGTGCGTTATCTTCTATTTTGGTCGGAATTCGCTATGCGCTCGGCGTGATGTGGACGACGCTCATTGTAGCGGAAACGATCGCCTCGAATTCCGGTATCGGCTATATGTCCATGAATGCCCGTGAGTTTATGCAGATGGATGTCATCGTGCTCAGCATTGTGATTTACGCCATTCTCGGAAAAGTATCGGACATGGTTGCGAAATTTTTTGAAAATAAATGGCTGCGCTGGAGAAAACAGACGGCTTAAGCGGAAGGGAGTGGAAACGTGAAAGAAGAACAATTTGTGTTAAAAGCGGAACATGTCGGGAAAGCTTACGGGGATCTCCATGTGTTAAAAGACATCAATTTGCAAATTGCAAAAGGGGAATTTGTGGCGGTTGTCGGAAAAAGCGGGTGCGGGAAAAGCACGCTACTCCGCCTGATCGCCGGGCTCGAACAGCCGACGGAAGGCACCATTACCCAAAACGGGGAAAAGGTGGCAGGCACAAACGGCCGGGCTCGCATGATGTTCCAGGACGGGCGGCTTCTGCCATGGAAAAAGGTGATAGACAACATCGACCTCGGCTTAACAGGCGGCTTTAAGGATAAAGCAATGGAAGCTTTGCGGAGCGTCGGGCTGGAAGATAAGGCGAAGCATTATCCGCAGTTCCTTTCCGGCGGGCAGAAGCAGCGGGTGGCGCTTGCCCGTGCATTGATCCACGAGCCAGAGCTGCTTTTGCTGGATGAACCGCTCGGCGCGCTGGATGCATTAACGAGGATGGAAATGCAGAACTTGATTGAGGAGGTTTGGATCAAAAACCAATTTACCGCAATTCTGGTGACACATGATGTAGAGGAAGCGGTTCGCCTCGCTGACCGTGTGATCCTGCTTGCGGATGGCGAAGTCAAAATGGATAAGGCGATCAGCCTTCCGCGTCCGCGCATCCGTACGCAGCCGGCTTTTGCAGCTTACACGGAAGGAATTCTCGGGGAAATTTTAAATCCCGGTTTTCAGCAATACGACAGACGAAAAGCAATCGGAAAATTTTAATACGGTAAGGTAGGGCTAATCCTAAAAGCCCATTTGAAACAAGAAAACCCGTATAGGGAACGTTATGATTCCCAACGGGTTTTCTTTGTTTGTTGATCTGCGGAACAGCCTTTTTTAAAAACCGCTTTTTCACCCGCACGGTGATATAAACCGGCGTGTAATTGGGCAACCTATAGGCATGATCTATGTGCGAAGGGGTTGTTTGGGATGAAAAAGAAAATTTTTAAAAAAGGCGCTAAATTTTTGGTGCAACCCATCGGCCGTTACCTGCTGAAAGAGAACCACCGCCTTGCCTGCCAGTATGCCGGTTATTACGAACGGCTCGGCATCAACAAGCGGGTCATTTTTTACGAATGCCGGGATGGCGCCGGGATAACGGATAATCCGTATGCCATTTTTAAATATCTGCTTGATCATCCGGATTATCAGGATTTCATACATATTTGGTCATTCAGCGATTTCGCCGCGGCCGGACCGGTGATTGCAAAATACCGCAACCGCCCGAATGTGAAATTTGTCAGGCGGAATTCGAAAAGCTACTTAAAGGCGCTCGCCTCATCCGGGTATTTGATTAACAATGCGACGTTCCAATCGTTTTTTTCCCCGAAACCGGGCCAGATTTATATCAATACTTGGCATGGGACGCCGCTGAAACGCATGGGGTTTGACATTCCGGGAAATCCTGCGCATTCGCAAAATGTCGTGCGCAATTTTTTGAGCGCGGATTATTTGCTGAGCCCGAATCCGCATACGACAAAAATGTATACGGACAGTTACAAATTAAAAGGGCTTTACGGGGGCAGGATTCTTGAAACAGGTTACCCGCGCATCGATTTGACAATCCGGACCGAAGCTAGGAAAGTCAGGGAGGAATTGGGAAGTCTCGGTTTAAAGCTTGATCCTGAGAAAAAAACGGTTCTTTATGCCCCGACATGGAAAGGGGAAGATGTATCACATGTGGAAAATGATGCCGAAAAGATTATGGAAGATTTTTTTGTGCTCGTGCGGAAAGCAGGCGATGCATACAATTTCCTGCTGAAAGTCCACCCGTATCTTTACGGGGAATCGGCAAAACTACCGGCCCTCCGGAACAGGCTTGTACCCGATTCGTTTGATACAAATGAACTGCTTGCAGGCGTCGATGTGCTGGTGACCGATTACTCCAGCATTTTCTTTGATTTTCTTGTGACAAACAGGCCGATATTGTTTTATGTGCCGGATGCAGAGCGCTATAAAGAAGAACGTGGTTGTTATTTTAAATTTGAGGAACTGCCGGGCCCCGTATTTTCCCATGTGAGGGATGTTGTAAAGACGCTCCCGCAGATTGGGGATTTACAGGAACAGTACAGGGAACGGTATGAAGCAGCTAAGCAGGCGTTTGTGTTGTATGAGGACGGGAATGCAACGGAGCGGATTATCCGTTTTATTTTTCATGGCGAAACCGGCGATGTAAAGGTATTGGATCATTTAAATACGGGAAAAGAAAAAATCCTGATTTATCCGGGTGGATTAAAAGATAACGGGATCACTTCCTCTTTTATCAATTTAATGAATAATCTTGACCACAGCCGTTATGACGTCAGCTGTTTCAGCGGCTATCCGCGTTCACAGGAAGTGCTGAAAAACATCGCGAAGATCCATCCTGCTGTCCGCCTGTTGTTTAAGCCCGGGCTTCCGCTGTACACGCTTCCCGAAGTGTACCGGGATAAATGGATCCACCATTTTGGAAAGCGCGGCCGGCTTGAGCAAAAGCTTTATCCGCACCGGGCGTACAAACGCGAACACCGGCGTTTATTCGGGCGCACGGCATTTGATTATGTCATCGATTTCAGCGGCTATAGCCTGTATTGGGCGAAACATCTTCTTCCGGCAGAAGCAAAAAAGAAAATTTGTTTTATGCACAATGACCTGCTTTCCGAAAGCCGTAAAACTATAAACGGGAAGATGCCGCACTATATTAATTTGAGGGGGCTGTTTACGGTCTATAACGATTTTGACAAGCTTGTAAGTGTTTCAAAAGGGACAATGGAGCTGAACCGTGAACGTTTATCGAAATATGCCCCGATGGAAAAATTTTACTATGTGATGAATTCGATTCAACCGGAGCGCATCTTTAAGATGGAGGAGAAGCGCCCGCAGTATCAAATGGAAATGGGGGGAGAAATCACGTTTATTCCCGAGAAAGACCGTTACCATTTCGTCAATATGGGCAGGCTGTCACCTGAGAAAGGGCAGGACAGGCTGATCCGGGCTTTTGCCAATGTCTATGCGAAACATCCGGTAAGCCGTTTGCTCATCCTCGGCCAGGGCCCGCTGAAAGAGGAGCTCCAGTCGTTAATCGACAGTCTGGGCATTGGGGATGCTGCTTTCCTTTTGGGGCAGATCGAACATCCTTTTCCGCTTTTGCGCCGATGCGATTGTTTTGTCCTGTCTTCGCATTACGAAGGGCAGCCGATGGTTCTGCTTGAAGCGATGACGCTCGGCATGAAAATCATTGCGACAGATATCGTCGCCAACCGGACCGTGCTCGAGGGCGGCAAGTACGGCCTCCTTGTTGAAAACAGTATAAACGGGCTCGAAAAAGGGATGCTTGCGGTGCTGGAACGCGGCGGAGAACTGGCTTCAGAGCCGTTTGATTACAGGCGGTACAACAAATTGGCGATGGAAACTTTTTATAATTGCCTGCGGGAAGGGTAAAAAATCCGCAGATAAAAAGGGGCCGGCCCCAAAAGTCAGGGAAACGGCACCCCCTTTTTTAGTTGCAATACGATTTCACTGGATTTAATGGGACTCTTGCGGGGAAAGAGGCCGGGCGGGAGCCGGGACCCTTATGCGAAACAAAGACCGCCCGTTCCCCCTGAAATTGCAAAATCAGCGGAAATTGCGGAAAAATCGGCGGACTACCCAGGAAAATCGGCGGGGACCTTAAAAATATCAGCGGAAAAGTGTGAAAAATCAGCGAACAGGAGAAAAAGCAGGGAGAAGAGGCACTGCTGTATGCAAATTTCCTGCATTAAAAGAGCCCCTATTGAGAAGAATGTCCTTCTCAGTATTTTTTTCATTAAAATGGCTTTTACGATTGTGAGAAGTCTTTCCGCCTTGCGATTTTGCGGAAGATTTTCTAACAAGAATAATGATAAAAGCGGGAAAACGTTGGATAATGGTTACAAATGGAAGTATATAAGCGGCCAACAAAGGAGGTTTAACGCGGTGAAAGTATTGTTTTCGATCGGGCGTCCTTTTTACGAGGCATATCCGCAAATCGTGGAAAATCTCGAAAACCTCGGTGTGGAAGTTTCCTGCCTGATTAAGGACTATGCAGCCGATCAGCGGGAATTGATGGCTTACTTAAAAGATGCTGATATTTACATCAACGGCATTGACCGCGTGGATAAAGAAGTGATTGATGCGGCTCCGTCTCTGAAATACATTCTCAAATATGGTACGGGGGTGGATAATATTGACCTCGATTATGCAGCGGAAAAAGGCATCTTTGTTACAAACGCCCCCGGACAGAATGCATCCTCCGTTGCGGAGCTTGCGGTCGGGCTGATGCTGTCCGTTTCAAGGCAAATTCCAAAATCCGACCGGGCGGTAAAAGCAGGTGGATGGGGGATTGCAATCGGCAATGAACTCGGTGGCAAAAGGCTCGGCATTATCGGCTTCGGTAGCATCGGGCAAAAAATCGCGCAATTGGCATCCGGCTTCGGAATGGAAATCGTGGCAAGCGGAACATATATGAATGTGCAGGCGGCCCGGAAATGGGATGTTTCGTTTGTTGAACTGGAAGAGCTGCTGGAAACCTCCGATTATGTCACGGTCTGCACGGCGCTAAAAAGCTCCACTTACCGCATGCTTGACCGGAAAAGGCTTGCTCTAATGAAACGTTCGGCTTTTTTAATCAATATTGCGAGGGGGGATATCATTGACGAAGGCGCCCTGTATGAAGTGTTGAAGGCCGGCAGCATAAAAGGCGCCGCACTAGATGTTTTTTCAAAAGAACCAACCGATTCAAAACTGGCCGGCCTCCCGAATGTGGTCGCCACCCCGCATATCGGAGGGGCAACGGCGGAATGTGTACGGAGGATCGGCAAAATCACCGAAAAAAATATCGGCAGATTCTTAAGTGGTTTGCCTGTTTCCCACCTTGTCAATACGCCGCAAACAATACAGTAGTGAAACAGCGTCCGGAAGCGAGCGCTTTTTTTCGGAAGGTTCCAACAGGAATATTTTAATAAGCACCCGTACCTTTTCCGAAATTTAAGCAAGATTTAAGCAAAAAGCGCTATACTAGGGCTAGTAATGGAAAAAGGATGCGGGTGGAACGAACATGAAAGTGGAAAAAGGCGTGAAAACAGCACTCATTGTATCAATGGTGGGGCTTGGGACGGTTTCGCAGCTGCCTTATACAGCATTAGCCGCAGGCACTTCGGGTCCTTCAACTGCCGTGCAGGAGGATCAAAGCATCTCTTCAACAGCCGGGCAAAGTGGTATGGCTGCAATCCAAACACCACAAATGGGAACATCGTTAACAAGCCAAACGTCGGACTCAGGGACATCGCCAACAAACTCAACGTCGCAAACGGGCTTGCCTGAAACGGAACAGGCAGCTAAACTCTCGGAAATGACGATCAACGGTGCAACACTTTCCCAAAAATTTTCTCCGGACACGACGATATATGAAGCGACTGTTGCAAACAGCGTGGCCAAAATCGGCCTTATATTAAAAAGCAATGTTGAAAATGCGGTGATCAAAGTCAACGGAGAAAAGGTCTCAAACGGGGTGGAAACGGGTTTGGATCTTAAAACCGGAAAAAATACTTTCACGATAGAGGTTTCGGATTCATCCGGGATAGCAACTCCGACTGTATATTCACTGGCAATCACCCGGGAATAGAGCGCCGATAACCGCTTGTCCGGCATTCTATTATCTGCGGGGCGTTTGTCGCCGGCATTTCAATCATCTAAAACTTCATATAACGTGACGGTTCCAAACAGTACATCGGTTCTCAAAATTACGCCGAAAGTGAAAGACAGCACAGCTTCTGTCAAAGTAAACGGCATTATGTATAAATCGAAAGCTGTTTCAGTCAAGCTGCCGGTCGAAAAAACAACGATTTCGATCATAGTAACGGCAGAAAACGGCGAAGCCAAAACGTATACATTACATGTGACGAGAAAGGATGATGAAAAACCGCTGAACCAAGGTAAGCAGACGGGCGGAACGAAAGCCGAATTGCCTGGCAGCACCTCTAAACAGCCGGGCACAAAAAACACAGGCGCGTCAAAACAAGCGGGGGCAGGTAGTGAAGGCATAGTGAAGCAAGGCGCGTTGGCCGGGAAAACAGCAAGCGGCATGTCGGAGGCCTGGAATCAAACATCAGGCGGAAACAGCATGGCTTCACAAGCCTTAAACAAGACTGCAGCCGGCACCGCCTTCAAAATGGCGGCAGCTTTTTCGGGGAAAAACAGTTCCTTATCCGCCGGCACAACGGCGCTGAAAACTTCGGCGGCTGTTTCGGTGAAAAATATGGGCACAAAAGGCAGCACTGCGGCAGTAAGCAAAGCGACGCTCTCATCGCTTACAGTTTCCAAAGGGACGTGGAATAAAGATTTCAGCAAAAATGAGTATACGTACCATATTAAGCTTGCCACCAGCTTAGAATCCGTTACCATTACGGCAACGCCAACATATTCAGGATCAACAGTATCCATTCGAGACAGTTCGGCCGGCAAAATTTCAATTGGGAAAAACGAAGCGGAAAAAGTCGTATCGGTTGTTGTGACTAATGGAAGCGAACGGAAGACGTACGTGTTGGTATTTAAGAAAAAAGTAACAGGCACTTCTACAACTGTATCCGATACGGGCAGTACATCCGCAAGGCAGGCAGATGATGCGTCTTCCTCCGGCACGGCGCAAACCCGAACAGCAGCTACTGCCGCGTTCCAAACACAGCAGCAGCAACCTTCTTGGTGGTCGAAATTCGTCAGTTCGATTGAATCATTTTTTAAATCGTTATTTTCTTTTAATTAAGCGGGCACCCCACTTTTTTTATTCGACTTTCCCAAAAGGATACGGGCAGGCCCCCGGGTGAAACAGGTTTCGCTGCCGTGAAATATGTCAAAAACAGTCCTTTTTTCCTGAGTTTTGCTTTGTTTAGGTATTATGATTGAAAACGGTCGCAATATCGCTTATTGTAAGAATACAAGTAATATGAACAAAAAATGAAAGAGCAAATTACTGAAAGGTAAAGGTGCAAAGCCACAGGTCTAAGGCATGATTGCTATGACGGCAGGGTTGCCACAAACAAGGAGGCAAAATCTATGAACCAGCTGGAAGAAGCCGACCGGGAGTGGTACCAATTAATTTTAGCAAAGAGAATTGGCTTCAGCATCGAAGAAGTCCGTCTTTTTATCAACCGCAGTTTTTTCCTTTCGTAAGATGCTTTTGCCCATCAGAAATTGCGTTATCATGAAGCCTAGTCGATTAAAATCCACAGCATTCATCCTCCTGCCGGGGGATTTTTTCTTGTTAAAATTTAACATTTTCATTTGGCTTATTTTTTACATATAGACACCAAAAAATGCGTAATAGAAATATCATTTTAAATAAACAGATTAGCGAAAAATGTAAACGGAT
Organism: Weizmannia acidilactici; assembly: GCF_008974185.1. Classification (GTDB taxonomy): domain Bacteria; phylum Bacillota; class Bacilli; order Bacillales; family Bacillaceae_C; genus Weizmannia; species Weizmannia acidilactici. The sequence continues at coordinate 73,084 of NZ_BKZP01000010.1, read as the reverse complement.
GATTTGAAAAAAACGTCATAATCATTCAAAATCACGCAAAAAAGTGGGGAAACTTTCATTTTTTTGCCATAAATTTTGTGAATCTAATCACAAAAAAGGTGGTATACTTAGTTTTGTGGCATGAAGGAAAATGAAAAGAACGTTCAAATCCAGTCATGCTTGTGCGAACAGTACAATAAGTTTCGGAAGCCATGCCGGCACATTCCGCGGCAAGTTTCAATTTCCTGTTATGAAGGAAAAACAAGTGTATGAAATCCATTGAAGTTGGAACAATACTTTTAAAATTGCCTGTACTTGGAACTGTGTTCAAACGGCGGCTTACTGGGCTTGTAAAACTGGTTTCATACAGTGGATACATTCTTAACTTTTTGATAGGAAAGGAAGATTAACACATGAAAAAAGTAAACCGTGTTGCAGTGATCGGAACTGGCGCAGTAGGCACAAGTTATTGCTATGCAATGATTAACCAGGGCGTTGCAGAAGAACTTGTTTTAATTGATATTAACGAAGCAAAAGCGGAAGGGGAAGCAATGGATTTGAACCATGGCCTTCCGTTTGCCCCGACGCCAACCCGTGTATGGAAAGGCGATTATTCGGATTGCGGCACCGCCGACCTTGTTGTCATTACTGCAGGTTCCCCGCAAAAACCGGGCGAAACAAGGCTTGACCTCGTTGCCAAAAACGCAAAAATCTTTAAAGGCATGATCAAGAGCATCATGGACAGCGGATTTAGCGGTATTTTCCTTGTTGCTAGCAACCCTGTTGACATTTTGACTTATGTAACATGGAAAGAGTCCGGGCTGCCAAAAGAACATGTTATCGGCTCCGGTACTGTGCTTGACACGGCCCGTCTACGCAATTCGTTGAGCGCCCATTTCGGAATTGACCCGAGAAACGTGCACGCATTGATCATCGGCGAACACGGCGATACGGAACTTCCAGTATGGAGCCATACAACCATTGGCTATGAAAGCATCGTATACAATGCGGAAAAAGGAAAAATTGACGAAAAAACGATGGAAGAAATTTTTGTCAATACACGTGATGCGGCTTACCACATCATTGAGCGCAAAGGTGCGACTTACTACGGTATCGGCATGTCCTTAACCCGTATTACAAGAGCCATCCTGAACAACGAAAACAGCGTATTGACGGTATCGGCTTACCTTGAAGGGCAGTACGGCAACAGTGATGTTTACATCGGTGTGCCTGCCATTATTAACCGCCAGGGCATCCGCGAAGTCGTTGAAATTAAATTGAACGAAAAAGAGCAACAACAGTTTGACCACTCCGTAAAAGTATTGAAAGAAACAATGGCGCCGGTATTATAAGAATCGGGCGCGGCCAGGCTCCCCATCAAAGGAGCCTGGTTATTTTTTTAGATTGTCAGCACACCCGTGTAGGTATATACCTCTTGCCGCAATATTTTGAGGATATGTGCAGGATTTTTGTTGGTATAGTTGCAAAATTCGTGATATTTTCGGCATTTCAGCTGATAAACAAGCAGGGCAGGTGGCAGATAGATAGCTCGCACATACCCCACCCGCCGGTTTAAAACAACATCCGGCCGACCGTTTGCGTCTCGCCTCCGAAAAAAAGGGGCTGTCCCAAAAGCCATTTTTTAAACAAGAAAACCCGTTGAGAAATTCATTTTTCTCAACAGGCTTTCTCATTTTCCGGATCTTCTTTCTGAAGCAGTCGGTTCTTTTCCGCCTGTTTCAGATGGTTATGGGCGATGGCGACCAGCCTCCGCAAGAAAATCTGCGGAACTTTTGATATGACCAAACACGCTTTCTACCTCGATTCTTCTCCGGGCGTAGATTTGCGCGCCCTCGTCAGACCAAAGGCTTTTTTTGGCTTTTGCTTTCATTTCTTCATACACCGGATTATGGAGGATTTGCCGGTTTCCTTTTGCCTTTGTGCACCTTTCTTTCAGCGAGCAGTCTGTACAGTCTTCACACCCATCATTTTTAAAGTCACGTGTTAACCCATACTGATCTGTTTTCGTTCTGTAATGTTTAAAGGCAACCTTCCGATGATTCAGGCAAATGAAGAAGTCGTCTTTTTCACGGTATTCCCAGTTGGCGGCATTCCGTATATTTTTTGTAAGCCCGGGTCTCTTCCTTCCTCATGGTATTGTAGGGAATCAATGCTTCTTCATGCGCATACAAATAGTTGGCTTCTCCGCCGTAGCCGGCATCCGCAATCATCCGTTTTGGCTTAGGCAGGCCGGATGTTTTCAGTTTTTCCAAATGCGGGGTGAAGCACCTTGTATCTGTCAGCCTTTGGTGGATGGTGTATTCCGTTCCGATTTGGACATTGTAATCCGGCTTCAGCCGGCCGTTTTTCATATGGTCTTCTTTCATGCGCATAAAAGTGGCATCGTGGTCTGTTTTGGAATAGCTGTTCCGGTCACCGAAAGTTTCCATCTGTGCTTCATATTTCTTCAGGCGCGGCGAATAATCTTCTTTGAGCTTCTTATAAATTTTCCGTTTCAACCGGTATGCTGCCTTTTTCTCTTTTTTTATTTCTTTGTTCTTTTCCTGTTCTGCATCTGATTCAGCTTCTTTGACTTTTTGTTCCACCTATTTGCAATCTTTTCCAGTCGTTCTGTGCTTACTCGCTGTGCCGGTTCTTTCACTTCTTTCAAAGATTTCTCATCTAATTCGATGGTTTCTTCGATCAATTGGAACGTCTTTTGAAGATTTTTTGGAGTTTCTCTTCATATTTTTCTGTCGCCTTTTTCCATACAAACGTGTACTTATTGGCGTTTGCCTCGATCTTTGTGCCGCCCATGAAGTAGTTTTCCATCGTGATATATTTTTGTTCCAATAAAAGCTTGATGAGTTCGGTAAAAAGGGGCTCGATCATGTCTTTCATCCGTTCCGAATGGAACCGGTTGATCGTCCGGAAATCCGGGGTTTGCTGGGCAGAAAGCCACATCATCGGAAGATTTTCCCGAAGAGCTTTTTCGATGCCTCTGCACGAATAGATTTTTTCAGTGTAAGCATAGAGGATAATCTTTGTCATCATTTTAGGGTGATACGAAGGACGGCCTCCGCCTTTATAATACGAGAAGAAGAAGTCGTCGCTGATTTGATTCACCATATCATTGACAACGCGGGCTACATGGTTTTCCATCAGCAATCTCTGATAACTTTTACTTTTTATGAAAAAAGGGGGTGTCCCTAAGTCAGTTAATTGACTTTTGAGACAGCCCCTTCGTTAATTCAATATAATGACTTTTACAGTTTTCCGCCCCCATGCGAGGCAAGCTTTTTTATTTGGCATCAGTAAGTCAATCGTGTGTCCTTTGATGGCCCCACCTGTATCTCCTGCGATTGCAACGCCGTACCCTTCAACCCAGACTTTGCTGCCGAGCGGGATAACCGACGGATCCACTGCGATCAATTTCATGTTCGGGTTTTTCTTGATGTTGTATCCAAAAGCGGTAATATCCAATTTTGTATCTTCGTGGCTGTAAGCAGTGGCTGTCACATAAAATGACTTGCCTGAAGTCTGCGTGCTGGATGATGGATCCGCGCTGGCACTTGAGTTGAAGTTCGATTTGGCAGCAGATTGTGCATTTGTGTGAGCCGCTTTTTTAGCTTCAGCTTGGGCAGTTTTCTCAGCTTCAGCCTCAGCAACCTTTTCGGTATCCTCCTCACGCTGCTGCTTTTCCAGCGCTTCAGCCCTTGCTTTTGCCGCTTCCTGCTGCGCTTTTAATTCTTTTTGCAGATTGCTGATTTGCGCTTTCAGGTCTGACTTGTTTTGCTGGGCTTTTGTCAGCTCTTTATCAAGACTATTATACTTTGTTTTTAACTTTGACAGTGCAACTTCTTTTTCTTTCAAATTTGACTGAAGCTTGATTTGACTGTTTTTAAGATTTTGTTGCTCCTGTTCCAGCACTTTTTCCTGCTCTGCAATTTCCTTTTTATCCGCTTCGATTTTCTCAAGATCGGCTTTTTGCTGGTCCAAAAGCTGCGAATCGGCATTTAACAATGTGGTGACGGCGTTGATCCGGTTGATTAAATCGCCGAAGCTATCAGCGTTTAACAATGTCTCGATGACGAAGCCGTATTCGTTGTTTTTTTGCATGGCAACAAGACGTTTTTTCATAACGTCTTCTCTTGCAGAAACCTGGTCTTCCAGATGTACGATTTCTTCTTTTTTCTTTTCAATCAAATCGTTTGCCGACTGGATTTTATTTTCTATTGTTGTGATGTCTTCTTTATTTTGCTGAATGGATGATTGCAAAGCATTCCAGTCTTTTTGCAAATTTTCCATTTCGCTTTCTACGGATTTTTTTTCGGATTCTTTCTTTTGGATGATCTGCGTGTTTTCATCCAATTTTTTCTGTAAGGAATTTTGATCTGTTTCTGCATAGGCATTTAGCTGTGACGTGCCAACAAAAATGGCAAAAGCCATAACTGCAATTCGCCTTGTTAAGTGCATATGACAACTCCCTTCTCCGTACTATTGTTATAACATAAATAGGTAAAAAGTAAGATTACAATCCTATTAAATTCATATTACGAAGAAGGAAAAATGGCTTCTTTTTTATAGAAAAAAGAGAAAAGATATATTTGTGCGAATTTTTAATGGGGGGGTAGTATCGTTCCAATTTCCCACCGGTTCGCCTATAATGGAAAAAAAGACGTCGGGAGGGAATTGCTTTGGCTATTGCAGACATCACCATTTTTCCGATGGGAACCGAGTCGACAAGCGTCAGCCGTTATATTGCGGAAATTGAGAAGGTGCTGAAGAAAGAGAGGAACAGGGTAAAGATCCAGCTCACCCCGATGAGCACATTGATCGAAGGGGATATTCATGACTTGTTTGAAATCATTGAAAAACTGCATGAGGTGCCTTTCAAACACGGGATCATGCGGGTGGAAACCAATATCCGCATCGACGACCGCAGGGATAAACCGTTAACGATGGAAGGGAAGCTGGCATCTGTTGCGGAAAAAATGGGCAAATAAAAACCCGGCACAAGGCCGGTATGATAAAAGGAGGTTTGACCGAGCTCTGGGGGAAGCCCGGCCAAATATGGTTTGCTGCAATTCCTTGCCGCTGTAATAAATGTAATGCAGCAAAACTAAAATCGTATGAAAGAAAAATGATAAAGCGATGAGAATTTGTGAAAAAATGGCATAGACTTAAAAAGGTGAACGGCATTGCGACCGTTCACCTTTTTGACTAAGCATGCAAAAATTTCACGCAAACCGGATCCGGAACAGGGATATCTTTTTGCAATAAAGTTAACTTCCCTGTTTCGGCATCGCGCGCGTATAAGACGAGCGTGCCTGAATTTTGGTTCGAGGCAACGACAAATTGTTCGGTCGGATCCAGCACAAAGTCGCGCGGCCAGTTTCCTTCCGTCGGCGTGTATTCAACGAGGGAAAGCTTGCCGTCCTCTTTTACTGCGAATACGGCAATGCTGTCATGCCCGCGGTTCCCGGCATAAACAAAGCGGCCGTCGGAAGAAAGATGGATCGCGCTCCCCTGGCTGTTTTCCGTAAAATCTTCCGGGATTGCGGAAATATATTGCAGCTCTTTAAATGTACCGGATGCTTCGTCAAACTCCAGCGCAATGACTTCGTTGCTCAGTTCCGTCATCACATAGGCAAATTTCCGGTTCGGGTGGAACGCAAGATGGCGCGGGCCGCTTCCCGGGCGGACGGAGAGGACCGCTGCTTCGGTTAATTTCCCGTTGCCATGCGCATAGGTCGTTACCGTATCATTCCCCAAATCGACGGCTACAACATATTTTTCGTCCGGCGTGAAGCCTGTAAAATGTACATGTGATTTTTCCTGGCGTTCTCTGTTCGGGCCGGAGCCGGTATGATGGATGACGGAAGCGGCCTGCTGCAGGCTTCCGTCATCATTCACGGTATAGGCGGAAACCGTGCCTTTATGGTAGTTGGCGGAGACAACGGTTTGTTTGGCCGCATCGACGCTGACGTGACACGGGGAGGCGCCGTCAGATAATTGCCGGTTGAGTTCTATCAGTTCCCCCGTTTCGGCGTTTACAGAAAAAGCTGCCACGCCGCCTTGACCACCTTCTTTTACAACGGCGTAAAGATTGCGGTTGTCTTTCGTAATGTTCACATAAGTCGGGTTGTCCAGTTTCGCGGCAACTTTTACATTTTCAATCTGTTTTTTCCCCGGATCGAGGGTAAATGTATAGATCCCTTCGCTGGCGCCTTTTGTATAAGTGCCGACATATCCAATGAATTTTGAATGTTCCATGGCTGATCTCCTTCCAATCGGTAATGTGAATATTATAACATAGAAAACGCTTGAATTCTGTAATTTGTGAACTTCCGGGGCATCACAACATCGTGAACGTGTATAGGGATTTTGGAATCCGGCCTTTATCACCACGAATTATTGCGGGACCCCTTCTTGAAAAGCAAGCAACTGTGTCCGTGCGGGTGGCTTGCGGATTTTGTATATTACATGCAATAACCGGATTTAAAAATTCCTTGCCAAATGTTTCAGCTTTGTATCAGAAATGATAGCGAACTGAAATTTTTCTGCCGGCATATCTTTGTTAAAATAAGGATAAACGACAAAATTCTACACATAGATACATACTGGATACAATATGATAGATATAAAACAGGGCCCGCTGATGAGGAGGGGAATCATGAAGCTAGAAGACCAGTTTGTGAATAAATCTTATTATGAAACTTTTATAAAAGAAGGCGAAGAACGCCATCCGCTTGAAGTGCTCGGGGAAGCGTTTGTGGAAGAAAATGCCTTGGAAAATTCCGATCTTTCCTATATCCGCTTTGCGCAGGGGGAAGTGTATTTCCATTACAAAGATTATGAAGCGGCCGTTTTTAAGTGGGAGAGCATACATAACGACTTTGAGCCGTGGGCGCAGAAAAATATGGGGGATGCCTACTTCGAGTTGGGCCTTACGGGGATGGCGGAAGAAATCTACAAAACCATCCAGACCGATTCAATGATTTTGAAAACGGAAGTCGCGCTGCAGCTTATCTCGCTTTATATCGAAGAACAAAAACATGAGCAGGCCGTGCAGACGATTAAACAAACGGTTGCGATGAATCCGGATTATCCAAATGTTACAAAAATAGCGCGCGCTTATTTTGAAAAAAACGAAGACTGGATGAATGCAGTCGAACTGGCGGTAAACGAGTCGGTCAGGACCGAATCGCTGTTTTGGTTTGAAGTTTTAAAATCGTACATTGAAAAAGGGTATACTAAAACGATTTCGCCGGATTATTTCCGTGAAGCTTTGGCCGTTTTATACAAAGTGGATCAAATCCATTTTGAGCAGATGGCCGCTGCGCTTTGGCGTTCGTATCAAACGGAAAGCTGCTACCTCGAATGGCTTCGCGAATTCAATGTTTTGTTTGCCGGGCTGGACATCCATTCGTTTGAAACATGGCATGAGCTCTCCGCCATTTATCAGGAGACGTATCTATCTTTAATCGGCGGCAATTATTTATTGAAACAGCTCACCCCGATTATGCCGGGCCTGTTAACGAATTGGCTGAGGATTACGGACTCCGGCCACGCGCTTTTGGCCTCGTCCGCGGTTTTGGCTTGGAACGATTTATTTTCGGCCGGCATCGAACCGGATCAAATAGCCGATGCGGAAACGATTTTGTACCGGGCCGAAAAAACGATTGATCAGCTCGAATATCCGCTTGAACTGCTGGATTCCATCATCAAATGGGCGAAATTGCATGGACTTTCCGTCAGCACACGCTTAAAATGGATGGCGAGGGAGCTGATTGATTTTGATGTGCAGCATATTCTTGTTGCCGGCATGAATGGTAGCGGGAAGACAGCGTTTATCCAATCTGTCTTGGCGGACAGCCTGCCGGAAAAGCCGACCCAATTTGTCATGGCGGCGCGCCACGGTGATCATCATGAGCTGGCGGTGATTTCCGACGGGGGGATTTCGGCTATAACGGAAGAAGACAGCCAGCAGCTGGACCCGGATGCCATCCTCGAATGGCGGGGGCCGAGCCAGTTTTTGAAAGAAAATGCGCTTGTTTTTCTCGATACGCCGGGCCTGAACGGGTCACAGCGAAGTAAAGTATACGAGTATTTGCATTTTGCGGACGGTCTCCTGTTCGTTTTAAATGCGAATGACCCGCTTACCGTCAAAGAAACGGATGTGTTGTTAAAAATAAAGGAACAGGTGCCGGATCTGAAAATCCACTTTTTGATGAGCAAAATGGACATGATTTACAGCAAGCAGGAAGCGGCGGACTTAGTGGAAGAAACGGCGCAAAAAATAAAGAGGGATTTCCCACAGGCAGAACTGCACCCGTATTCCTCGCATTATGCCGCGAGGGAAGCGGTAAACGGGCTGGCGCAGTTTTTCCGTAAAAACTTTAAAGTGGAAAATCTGGAAGCGCACCGGATTGAAAAATTGGTCCGCTGTATACGGGAATCGATCACGTATTTGTTGAAGCAAAGGCTGCAAAACGAGAATGAATTGGTCGAATCGATCCACCGCCATGAAGATATGCTAGCGAAATTAAACGGGGCTGCGAACCAATTAGAAGATGTCATCCATGAACAAATCCAGCTGATCCGTTCGTCTTACCACAGCATGACCAAGTCCATTAAAGAAGAGCTGCAGGCCAAAATCCCGGACATTTTACGGAAAAGTTCCGATTATATTAAGCTAAACAGCGATTTCCGAAAAATCCATCTCGAATTGAATGAGGAAATGAACAACCGGATCCGGAGCTTTTTGCAGACGGCCATTTTCCCGAAATATTATGAGCTCGTGACAAAATGGATTGCGGATTCGGAGAGTGAGCTGCAGCAAAGCCAGGCTTACTTGGGTGAAATGGCGGAAGGCTTTAATCAATTGTACGGGGAAAACATCATTGCCCTCGCCTGCGATTTTAAAATCATGGACGACTGGCGGCGCGATGCAGACCGGATGGCAAACGGCGTCCACTTTGATTCCGTGAATATTTTACTTCGCCATACGCCGTCGCAAGTGCTGTTGAAAAGCGCGGGCAAACTGCTTGGCGCGCTTTCCCAAAATAAAGCGATGCTGTATAACCGCTACAAGAAATTCATTGAAAGTGAAGATTACCAGGATATCGCAGGCTTGATTACCAATAAAGTAATGCTGCAGTTTGAGCTGTTTGAGCAGGGGCTCGAAAGGGATATCCGCATGTTCTTTAAAAATCCGGAAACGGTACTGCGTGATACGATTACAGAAACAGAGACGGTCATTGACGAAAGTAAAGAAAAATTGTCGAATATGAAAGAAAACCCTGAAGTGTATCAGGATCCGTTAAAACTGTTCGAACTGAAACTCCGCCAGTTCGAATGGATGCAGATAAATACCAAAGCAAGACAAAAAGTGTAAAACGTGGCGGCGCCAAATTCAATTTTTTGATACGGCGCCGCTTTTTTTTACTTCCTGCCATTCCTGCGGCTGGAAAAGTGTATCTATGAATTTTATCGATCATAATACATTTCTACTGTCGTATTTGATACATTCGTGATACTATAAAGATACAGTACGGATAAAAATTGAATTGAGGTGGGACCATGAAGCGTATTGATCGGATCTATGCCTACCTGGTTGAGCAGTCAGAAGGAAAAACGCTGGATGACTTTGTCCACATGGAAGGGTTTACAGCTTCTGATATTGCCAACGATCTTGATATTTTAAGGAATAATGTCAGCGCGGAACTCAATAAACTGCTGCGGCAAAACTCCATCATCAAAATTAAAGGCCGGCCGGTGCATTATTTGGTCAAAAGCAGCATCGAAAAACTGCTGGGGTGCAAACTGCCGGATGACCAGCATGAATATGAAAATATGAACGAGCTTTTAAGCTTTCAATCTCCAACAATAAGGCCCGCTGCAAAGGGAAATGCGGATGCTTCGGAAGAGCCGAATCCTTTTGATGACCTAATCGGTTCAAAAACAAGCTTAAAAGTGCAGGTTGAACAGGCGAAGGCAGCGGTCCTGTATCCGCCGCACGGTCTCCATACGTTAATTGTCGGGCAGACCGGTGTCGGGAAAACGCTGTTTGCCAATATGATGTTTAATTATGCAAAATCTTCGGCGCCGTTTATGGATGAAGATGCTCAATTTATCGTGTTTAACTGCGCAGATTACGCAAATAACCCGCAGCTTTTGCTTTCCCATATTTTCGGCCATACCAAGGGTGCGTTTACGGGGGCTGACAGTGAAAAAGACGGCCTTGTCACAAAAGCGGACGGCGGCATGCTGTTCCTTGATGAAATTCACCGGCTCCCGCCTGAAGGCCAGGAAATGTTGTTTTATTTTATGGATACAGGGACGTATGCGAAGCTTGGGGAAACGGAACGGAACCGGAAAGCGAATGTCCTGATTATCGGGGCGACAACGGAAGATCCGGATTCTTCATTATTAAAAACATTTGTCCGGCGGATTCCGATCCTGATCCGGATTCCGTCCTTTGAAGAGCGGCCTGCAAAAGATAAAATCGAAATCCTGAAGTTCCTGCTTGCTATCGAAGCAAATCGCGTCCAAAAGCCGATTAAGATTGATGCGGAATCGATGAAAGCTTTAATCGGGAATACTTCATACGGAAATGTCGGGCAACTGAAATCGAACATCCAGCTTGTGTGCGCCAACGGATTTTTGCATTGCCTGAACGATGATGTCATTACTATCAACTTTAAAGACCTGCCTTCCGAACTGAAAAACGGCTTTTTCTATTTGAGTAGGAAGCGGCAGGAAATTCAGGAACTGTCGGAGTTGATTGATTCGTATTTGACAGTGTATCCGGAAGGGGAAAACAAGGCGCTCTTTGAAGAGGACCCTTATGAACCCGATTTCAACTTATACAATATTATCGGGGATAAAGTCAGCTTTATGATGGATCAGGATGTTTCGGATGAAGACATCAACCGGTTTTTAAAACTGGATATTGATATCCACTTGAATAAGTTTTACAATAAGTTTTCCAGCAATGCACTGAACCGCGAGAAAATTTTAAAAATCGTGAGTGAAGATATTCTTGATTTCAGCGAGGAAGTGCAGGAAATTGTGGAAAAACGGCTGAAACGCAAAGTCAATGACCGCTTTCTGTTTGCGTTCAGCCTGCATTTGACTTCTTTCCTGAAGCGGGTGAAAAACCAGCAGGTCGCCAATTATACAAATATCGAAAATGTGATCAATGACCGCCCGGAAGAGTACCAGTTGTCTCTTGACATTTGCAAAATGATCGAAAAAAGGTACCGCGTCCATGTGCCGGTTAAAGAAGCAATGTACTTGACGATCCTGCTCACGTCACTTTTGGACGACCAAAAAGCCGAACAGGTCGCCATTCTTGTTGCCGCCCACGGGAGCAGCACAGCAAGCAGTATGGTGAGCGTGGTAAAGAGCCTGCTTGGCGAATCAAACGTCGACAGCATCGATATGCCGCTTGATATGAGCCCAAAATATGTGTTGGAAGAAATGAAAAAACGGGTGAAAGAAATTGACATGGGAAAAGGCGTGCTGCTGCTTGTCGATATGGGGTCTCTGACTGGTTTTGGCGATATTATTACACAGGAAACGGGCATCAAAACACGGACAATCGATATGGTCACAACGGCGCTTGTCATTGAGGCGATCCGCAAAGCGACCATTATGGAAATGGACCTTGAAGATATTTACGAGTCGTTAAAAGATTTCCGCGGCTACGGATCTTACCAGGTGGAGCAGAAAACAGAGGAAACAAGGCAGCCGCAAAAACCGCCGGCCATCCTTTCCGTCTGCTCAACCGGGGAAGGGACGGCGGAAAAACTGAAACAGCTTGTCGAGCAATTGCTCAAAAACATCGGCAGAAGCGACATAACCGTGATTCCGCTGCAGATTAATGAAGTTGAAGATAAAAAAGAAACGTATATGCATAAGTATGACATTCTTCTAACCGTCGGAATTGTCGATCCGAAAGTACATGCCCCGTTTATTCCGGTAGAGGCCTTGTTTATGGGCGACGGGGAAGCACAGGTTATGCATCTCATCCAAAATCAGCAGCTGCTGCAGACGCCGCCAAGGTCTCCGGCAATGGTGCGTGAAATGACGGAAGAAAGCCTGAATGAATTTTTAACATTTTTAAATCCAAAAAAAGTGGTCGGCGCAATAACGGAGTTTGTATCTTCTATTGAAAGGCTTGCCGAAAGGCCGTTTAATAACGCTTCGAAAATCAATATGAATATTCATATCGGATGTGCGCTGGAAAGAGTGGTCACACATGCCGGACTCATTTATAAAAATGAAATTACCCCGGAAAAAGAAGAGAAGAAAGAAAGTTATAAAAAAGCAGCGAAAATTTTTGAAGACCAGCTGAAACTGAAGCTTTCGGATGATGAACTGTATTATATTGTCGATATGATCGACAATTTATCCTCCCGGCAGACGGCGGGTGTGCAGTGATTTTTGCCTGTAAACAGAGGAAAACTGCTGTTTACAGGCTTTTTTAGTGCGCCTGGCGTGGCTGCACTCTATAGGGTGAAAGTCCCGAATCGCGAAGGCAGTAGTAGCGATAGCCTAACGCAAGGGTGTCCGTAGTGATGCGGAATCTGAAGGAAGCGAGCGGCAAACCTCCGATTCTTGAGGAACACGAACCTCATACAAGGCTAGGTATCATTGGATGAGCTTGCCGAACAAAGTAAAGTCCATACTGCCAAAGGTGATACAGAGTAAATGAGGCAGATAGGTGGAGGAAAGAGTGCAGTCTTACCCAGGGAGGTCTGACTGGTACGCCGACTAAGTTGGTAACTAGCCTAGTGATAGGTTATTGAACAGTCAGAAGTCAGCAGAGGTCATAGTACAATACGGGTCGCTCCCGTTTTGGAAGGACTGAACAATCAAAGAGAAGTTTTCGTCTGGAAATTCTGTATGGCAATGACACAGACAATCCGTAGTGGACTTACTTGAGGAAAGTAGTGGTGAATTCCATGAGGGACCTCAAGAGGGTGGAGCCAGAACAGGTTTATTGAAAGAGGATACAAATGGGTCATTGAGGGGGAAACTCAAGGAAAGCATATTGGCGAATTTCTAAAAGTCCAATATTACACAAAACCCTTGGTAACTCCTACTGAAATCACCAAGGACTGAAAAGCCTGTATGAAAAGTATTGTGACAAGCGTCATTTATTTGATTGAACCGCCGTATACGGAACCGTACGTACGGTGGTGTGAGAGGACGGGGGCTAGTCACCTCCTCCTACTCGATTATCGTCAAAAAAGAACAGGAACTTGCCAGGAATTTCTTTTTTCAACAGATGCCGGAAATCGTTTGTTTGCGATACAGAATACATGTTTAAGATCAAAGTATCAAAATGATATCGCGGGCTTTTTTAATACAGTAATAAAAATGAAAGATGAAATACATTTTTAATGTGTATTAAAAAGGGTGTTTGTGTATTATAAGCATGAAAGGTTTTTCAGAAAACGCTTATACGTCAAGATTCGACATTGATACTCAAAAGTTGGCACGCATCTTGCATTATAAAAAGGCAGAAAAGCAAAAGAGGTAAATCAACAAAATTTGCAGAAGAATTTTTTCTACCTTATGGCGGAAAATGAGATAAAGAAAATCGCTTGATCCGACTTGTCGGTATTATCCCTTGATGGAAAGCCGGAGAAAATCCGCCGAGGCCTTCAAGAAAAAGTTCAGTAGTGAACAGGCTTACAGTTGGAGGTGGGATGAGAATGGATATACGACTCACTCGTATTGATGACCGTTTGATTCATGGCCAGCTTGCTACTGCCTGGTCGAAGGCAACGGGAATCGAACGAATTTTAGTGGTCAGTGATGAAGCCGCCCATGATGAGTTGCGAAAGTTTCTATTGAAACAAGCTACACCACCAAGCATCAAATCCCACGTCATTACGAAACAAAAACTGATTGATATCGATCAAAGCGGACTGTTTGACGGGACGAAGATTATGTTGTTGTTTGCTTCACCACAAGATGTACTGGAAGTAGTCCTCGCAGGTGTTCATTTAAAATCGGTTAATATCGGCGGGATGCGTTTTTCTGAAGGCAAAAAGATGGTCACAAATTTTATTTCCCTGGATAATGAGGATGTTCAAGCCTTTGTAAAGTTGGCCAATCTGGGGATCGAGCTTGAAATCCGCCAAGTACCTGCAGATCGGAAAACGGATCTGATGCAACTGATCAAAAAAGAAAAGTTGCTGCATGAATGAATTTTGGTTACAGGTTTTTTTATAACTATTTATATGATTCTTTAAGCTGTAACAATAATTATAAGGAGGTAAGAAGATGGTAGGGATTATCATTGCTACTCACGGTGAATTTGCCAATGGTATCCTGCAATCCGGATCAATGATTTTCGGGGAACAGGAAAATGTAAAAGCCGTTACATTAATGCCGAGCGAAGGACCTGATGATGTAAAGACAAAAATGAAAGAAGCAATCGCCTCTTTCGACAACCAGGATGAAGTATTATTCTTAGTCGATCTTTGGGGTGGAACTCCGTTCAATCAGGCGAACAGTTTGTTTGAAGAACATAAAGACAAATGGGCAATCGTTGCCGGTTTAAATTTACCAATGTTAATAGAAGCTTTTGCATCGCGCTTCTCCATGAATACAGCGCATGAAATTGCTGCGCATATTTTGGGCGCAGGTAAAGAAGGGGTTAAAGTAAGACCGGAAAGTCTGGAACCGGCAGCACCAGCTGCTAAAGCTGCTGCAGGTCCGTCCAATGTAGGCGCTCCTGGTAAGTTTGAATACGTACTGGCACGGATCGACTCCCGTCTGCTTCACGGACAAGTCGCAACTGCCTGGACAAAAACAACACGGCCTACACGGATCATTGTTGTATCGGATGCAGTTGCGAAAGATGATCTTCGTAAGAAATTAATCCAGCAGGCTGCGCCTCCTGGTGTAAAAGCACACGTTGTTCCTGTCGCTAAAATGATCGAACTTGCAAAAGATGATCAGCACTTCGGCGGCCAGCGCGCACTGCTTCTTTTTGAAAACCCGCAGGATGCGCTCAGAGCGGTTGAAGGCGGCGTTCCATTGAAGACCATCAACGTCGGTTCCATGGCACACTCGCCTGGTAAAGTTCAGCCGAATAAAGTACTGGCCTTCAGCCAGGATGATATCGACACATTCAACAAGTTAAAACAGCTTGGTGTGAATTTCGATGTGCGTAAAGTGCCGAGTGATTCAAAAGGCGACATGGACGAAATTATCAGGAGAGCTCAAGAAGAGTTAAACAAACAAAATAAATCCTGATCATCAGGAGAAAAGGGAGGAATAATAATTATGGATTTGAATATTGTCCAAATGATACTAGTCTTTATCGTAGCATTTTTAGCTGGTATGGAAGGCATTTTGGATGAATTCCACTTCCACCAACCAATTATTGCCTGTACGTTAATAGGCCTAGTTACAGGAAACTTAGTACCATGTGTTATCCTGGGCGGTACGCTTCAAATGATCGCTTTAGGTTGGGCAAACATCGGGGCTGCCGTAGCGCCAGATGCTGCACTGGCATCTGTTGCATCAGCAATTATTTTAGTTTTAAGCGGGGCAGGTAAAGCCGGTGTATCTTCAGCAATTGCAATTGCCGTTCCGCTTGCCGTTGCAGGTTTGTTATTGACCATCATCTGCCGTACAATTGCAACAGCATTTGTACACTTTATGGATGCTGCAGCGAAAGAAGGAAGTATCGGCAAAGTTGAATTCTGGCACATCGTTGCGATCTGCATGCAAGGTTTGCGTATTGCCATTCCGGCTGCATTAATTCTGGCGATTGGTGCAGGACCGGTTAGAGGCTTGCTTGAAGCAATGCCAACCTGGCTGACAGACGGTTTATCCATCGGCGGGGGCATGGTCGTAGCCGTTGGTTATGCAATGGTTATTAACATGATGGCGACACGGGAAGTATGGCCGTTCTTCATTATTGGTTTTGTATTAGCGACTGTTTCTTCGATCACACTTATCGGTCTTGGCGGTATCGGTATCGCACTCGCTCTCATCTATTTAGCGCTTTCGAAACAAGGCGGTTCAGGTAATGGCGGCGGAAACGCAAACATCGGCGATCCGTTAGGCGATATTATTGACAATTACTAAGAAGGAGGCGGACAGGAAAATGGCTCAAGAATTAAAATTATCTAGAAGAGATCGTATTTCTGTATGGTGGCGTTCAACTTTCATCCAAGGTTCCTGGAACTATGAACGTATGCAAAACGGCGGCTGGGCATATACAATGATTCCTGCCATCAAAAAATTATATAAAACAAAAGAAGATCGTGCTGCTGCACTGCAACGTCACCTGGAGTTCTTTAATACTCACCCTTACGTTGCTTCACCGATTATTGGTGTAACGCTGGCACTTGAAGAAGAACGTGCTAATGGGGCACCGGTTGACGATGTAGCCATTCAAGGGGTTAAAGTCGGTATGATGGGGCCTTTGGCTGGTATCGGGGACCCGGTTTTCTGGTTCACAGTTAAACCAATCCTTGGTGCGTTAGCAGCTTCTCTTGCAATTACCGGTAACATCCTTGGCCCGATCATCTACTTTGTTGCTTGGAATATTATCCGTATGGCATTCATGTGGTATACACAGGAATTTGGTTACAAAGCCGGTTCCAGAATTACGGAAGACTTGTCCGGCGGAATACTTCAGGATATTACAAAAGGTGCATCTATTCTTGGTATGTTCATTCTGGGTTCATTGGTTAACCGCTGGGTATCGATAAAATTCACGCCAATTGTATCTAAAGTTAAACTCGATAAAGGCGCGTATATTGACTGGGATAATTTACCTTCCGGAGCACAGGGAATTAAATCCGCGCTGGAACAACAAGCTGCCGGACTTTCATTGGATTCCACGAAGGTAACAACTTTACAAGACAACTTGGACAGCTTAATTCCTGGCCTGGCTGCACTGCTGTTAACACTTCTTTGCATGTGGTTGCTGAAAAAGAAAGTATCTCCGATTATCATGATTCTCGGGTTGTTCGTGGTTGGTATCGTCTTCCACTTAATCCACTTGATGTAACAAAAAATGCCTGGGCTTTTGCCCGGGCTTTTTCAAAATCAAATAATAATGGATGGTGGAAACCGGCTTGTAAATATGTCCTGAAAACACGGTACGAAGCGAATTATGATGAATACGGTATTAGCGGCTGCCCAGCACTTTTTCCGGTATCTTTTGCTTAAAGCATTAACCCGCTTTATAATAAATAATGATTAAAGGTAAGAAATGGAGTAGATCAAATGGTCCAATCAATCAACACAAAAGTCGATTTAGTCACGAATGCAACCTCACATATGGGACTTGCAGATTATGGTAAGATCATGATTGGAGATAAAGGATTTGAATTCTACAATGACCGTGATGCACGAAAATTTATTCAAATTCCGTGGGAAGAAGTGGATTACGTGATCGCATCCGTCATGTTCAGAGGAAAATGGATTCCCCGTTTTGCGATTAAAACGAAGCGAAACGGGATGTTTACTTTTTCTTCCAGGGATCCAAAAAAAGTTTTAAGAGCGATTCGTGAATACGTTGACCCAAATCATATGGTTAAATCATTAAGTTTCTTTCAGGTTGTGAAACGCGGCTTGAAGCATCTGTTTAAATTTAAAAAGAAATAGTTTTTTATATGAAGACAGGTTGAAACTTGTCTTTTTTTATCTGCCTGAGACGGCATGTTTGTCGTGGAACCAGATAATAAACGCCGGCTGTTTTTATCCGGTACTGGAACGGGTCCGCTGCCCCTGTCAGCGGTTTTTTGACCTGGAAAAAGCGGATGCAGCCCCCGGAACGTTGTAATTTTGCAAATGTTATGATATGTTTTTTATGAAAGGCATCAGGGATTTTGGCAACAGCGCATCTTTTTTTGTACCAAACTGTAAGTGCTTACAGTTTGACAAATTGTTGAACGGAGGATGGATATGGGAAATACAATGCAATTTGTCCCGGGGCTTGAAGGTGTTGTCGCTGTTGAAACGGGAATCTCTTTTCTCGACACGGTCGAAAGTGAGATTGTTTTAAAGGGGTATGACTTAATCGAATTGTCAAAGTCAAAAGGCTATTTAGACATCGTGCATTTGCTTATGGAAGGCTCGCTTCCGAATGAAGCCGAGAAAAAAGCGCTGGAAGAAAGTTTGAAGAAAAACTATCACGTTCCGGAAGCCGTGATGGAAATGATAAAGCTGCTGCCGGAATCCACTCATCCAATGGACGCACTCCGCACAGGGGTTTCAGCACTTTCCGGTTATGATAAAGATATTTTGGATCGCTCCCATGAGTCGAATTTAAACCGTGCGTACCATTTGCTCGGAAACGTCCCGAATATCGTCGCAAACAGCTACCATATTTTAAACGGCGAAGAAACGGTCGAGCCGCGGCAGGATTTGTCGTACAGCGCAAACTTTTTGTACATGATCACCGGGAAAGTCCCGTCCGAAATGGAAGAAAGGATTTTTGACCGCTCCCTTGTCCTGTACAGCGAGCATGAACTGCCAAATTCCACCTTTACGGCAAGGGTCATTGCATCCACGCTTTCCGACTTGTACGGCGCATTAACAGGCGCAGTGGCTTCGCTAAAGGGGCATCTGCACGGCGGTGCCAACGAAGCAGTCATGGAAATGCTGAAGGAAGCTGGCACGGTGGAAAAATTTGAAGAATTGCTGTATACAAAACTGAAAAACAAGGAAAAAGTCATGGGCTTCGGCCACCGTGTGTACATGAAAAAGATGGATCCGCGCGCCCTCATGATGAAAGAAGCGTTAAAAGAACTAAGTGAGGCGAAAGGGGACAATACGCTCTTTGAAATGTGCGAGGTCGGCGAAAAAATCATGGCGCAGGAAAAAGGGCTTTTCCCTAATTTGGATTACTACGCCGCGCCTGTTTATTGGATGCTCGGCATTCCGATCCCGCTTTATACACCGATTTTCTTCAGTTCAAGGACAGCCGGACTAAGTGCGCACGTGATGGAGCAGCACGAAAACAACCGCTTGTTCCGCCCACGTGTAAACTATAGAGGCCCACGCGGTTTGCATCCAAACGACTAAACATGCAGGAAAGGGGAAAACAAAAAATGGCCGGTACAACAGCAGCAAATGAAAAAGTTGATAAAAGAGATGCATTGGTTGAAGAAATTGCACGTTATGTTTATGAAACGGAGATTACAAGTCCGGAAGCTTTTGAGACAGCGCGTTACGGGCTTTTGGACACGCTCGGCTGCGGTATCCTTGCCCTCCAGTTCCCGGAATGCGTAAAAATGCTCGGGCCGGTTGTGCCGGGAACGATTGTGCCGAACGGGACGCATGTGCCGGGTACTTCCTACGTGCTCGATCCAGTGCAGGGCGCGTTCAATATCGGCTGCATGATCCGCTGGCTCGATTATAATGATACTTGGCTTGCCGCGGAATGGGGCCATCCTTCCGATAACTTGGGCGGCGTCCTCGCAGTCGCGGATTATGTAAGCCGGACACGCGTGGCAAACGGGAAAGATCCACTAAAGATGCGCGATGTGCTCGAAGCTATGATTAAAGCCCATGAGATCCAGGGTGTGCTGGCTTTGGAAAACAGCTTAAACCGCATCGGGCTTGACCATGTATTATTTGTTAAAGTGGCAACGGCCGCTGTCACGGCAAAAATGCTCGGCGGGGGACTGGAAGAAATTATGAACGCCGTTTCCCATGCCTGGATTGATAATGCGCCTCTCCGCACATACCGTCATGCGCCGAATACCGGTTCACGCAAATCATGGGCAGCTGGTGATGCGACGAGCAGGGGCGTTGCACTTGCCCTCATCGCCATGAAAGGGGAAATGGGCTATAACACGCCGTTGTCCGCACCGGGCTGGGGCTTCCAGGATGTCCTCTTTAAAGGGAAAGAATTGACACTGGCACGGCCGCTCGGCTCCTATGTCATGGAAAATGTTTTATTCAAAGTATCGTATCCTGCCGAGTTCCATGCGCAGACAGCTGCGGAAGCTGCGGTAAAGCTCCATCCGCTGGTCGCCGAAAGGCTGGATGACATCCAGAGCATTACGATCACGACGCATGAGTCCGCGATCCGCATCATTGACAAAACAGGTCCGTTACGTAACCCTGCCGACCGCGACCACTGCATCCAGTATGTTACGGCTGTCGGTTTGATCAAAGGCAATATTACGGCCGATGACTATGAAGACGATGCAGCGAAAGACCCGCGCATCGATGCACTAAGGGAAAAAATGAGCGTAGTGGAAAACAAACAGTACAGCATCGACTACCTCGATCCGAACAAGCGCTCAATCGCCAATGCAGTGCAAGTCTTTTTCAAAGACGGCACGAGCACGGAAAAAGTCGAGGTTGAATATCCGCTCGGCCACCGCTTCAGAAGGGAAGAAGCGATCCCGAAAATCATCTGCAAGTTTTCGAATAACCTGGCGACCCATTATTCGGCCAAGCAGCAGGAACGGATCAAAGCAGCTTGCCTGCAGGGGGAAACGCTTGAAAAGATGAACGTGAATGAGTTTGTCAATCTATTTACCTTGTAGAAAGGGTGTTGCACCATGGTTTGGATTGTCAATCAGCCGTCTTCGCAGGAGGTGCTTGCAAAGCGGTTTAAAGAGCTGATGCAGGCGCCGGGCATTTTGCAAATCCCGGGCACACATGATGCAATGGCAGCATTGGTTGCGAAAAATACGGGTTTTGAGGCGCTTTACCTGTCCGGCGCCGCTTATACCGCCAGCAAAGGGATCCCGGATCTCGGCATGATCACATCGAGTGAAATGGCGGAGCGCGCGCGTGATATTGTGCGCGCGGCCGATCTCCCGGTGCTTGTCGATATTGACACCGGGTTTGGAGGTGTGCTGAATGTTGCCCGGACAGCGCGTGAAATGGTTGAAGTGGGGGTTGCGGCCGTGCAAATCGAAGACCAGCAGCTGCCTAAAAAATGCGGCCATTTGAACGGGAAACAGCTTGTTGAAGCGTCGGAAATGTGCGAAAAGATCAGGGCGCTGAAAGAAGTGGCTCCGACGCTTGTTGTCGTTGCCCGTACGGACGCAAGGGGTGTGGAAGGCGTGGAACAGGCTTTGGAGCGTGCAAATGCCTATGTAGAAGCAGGGGCGGATGCGATCTTCCCCGAAGCATTGCAATCTGCCGATGAATTCCGGATGTTTGTGGAAAAAATCAAAGCCCCACTTCTCGCGAATATGACAGAATTTGGCAGAACCCCGTATTACACCGCGGAAGAATTCGCGGATATGGGCTATGCGATGGTCATTTATCCGGTCACATCGCTGCGCGTCGCCGCAAAAGCATATGAACGGGTATTTGAAAAGATCAAAAACGAAGGCACGCAAAAAAATGCCCTTTCCGATATGCAGACAAGGAAAGAACTGTACGGCATCATTTCTTATGATGAGTTTGAAGCGCTCGACCGGTCGATTGCCAAGACGATTCTTCCGGTCACACCGGATAAATGAACATAAACCAGCCTAGAAAGGTTCTCCTTTCCGGGCTGGTTTTGCTGCTTTAATATTACCCGTTTGTCTTTTGTCCACTTTGCCTGTCCCTTTTTGCCTGACGTGGGCTTCCTCTTTTTTCACCGTTTCAGATATATGTTCAGTATCTTCGACAGTGCGTTTACCGATGACGATTTCTTCTGTTTTCCCCGGTTTTTTGGTCACTTCTACCCGTTCTTCTACGATCGGCACTTTAATCGTTTCCGAACCGTCAACAGCTACATCTGTTTTTCCATCTTCCAATAGTAATCAGTGGTAAAGAAATCTTTGATTTATCCCAAAGCGAACCGTTTTGTTCTTTTTGGAGTGTCGCCGAATGATCAACATTGCGCCGGTCCGGTTTTCTAGTTAACCAGTATCATTTCCATTCGTAATGACTGAAATATTGGAATTGCTGTAGCCTTTTGTGGTTAACCGGTCCACTGCATCAATCGTATCCTGCAGAGTTGGGGAAATGCCGACAACTTTTTTGATACGTCTATCTTTCTCCATTGAGATGATATTGGACTTTTACTCGGTAGAAATAGGAGTAACCAGGTTTCATAGACTTTGACAGGAACAGAAAATTCGGCAAATATAGAAATGAAAGCGAAAAATGGAGGGAAAACCATGGAAGAATCAGTCTACCTTTCCCAAGATGCCGTTGGGCTGGCCCAACTGATCAAGCGGAAAGAAGTGGATGCAAAAGAAGTGCTGGAAGCGGCAATCGACCGTATTGAAAAAACAAACCAGGGCTTGAATGCCGTAATCCGGACGCGTTATGAAAAAGCAAGGGCGGAAGCAGAACAGATCAATTTGGATCAACAGCCGTTTGCCGGAGTACCGGTGTTATTAAAGGATATTTCGCAGGCGGTAAAAGATGAACCCCTTGCATCCGGCTCGAAATTGCTGCAAGGAAACCTCGCCAGGGAAGATTCCTATTTTACGGCAACATTAAGAGAAGCAGGTTTTTTGATCCTCGGCCATACGAATGTGCCGGAATTCGGGCTGAAAAATATTACGGAACCCGAGTTGTACGGGCCGGCAAGAAATCCGTGGAACCCCGGGCATTCGCCGGGCGGATCAAGCGGGGGCGGGGCGGCTGCCGTCGCATCAGGAATGGTGCCGGTCGCAGGTGGAAATGATGGCGGCGGTTCCATCCGCATCCCGGCTTCTTTTACGAGTTTAATAGGATTAAAACCGACGAGGGGGCGGACGCCGGTCGGGCCGGGAAGGGGACGGCAATGGCAGGGTGCCGCGGTTGATTTTGTGCTTACACGGACGGTCAGGGACAGCGCAGCGCTTCTTGACGTACTGCAAACGTTCCAGCCGGAAGCCGCATTCCAAACACCGCTTTTTTCGGGCAGTTATTTACAAGAAATCGAACGCAGCGGCGTGAAGAAGTACCGGATCGCCTTCTCCGTTGAATCCCCGGTCGGAACACCCGTCAGCCGCGAAGCAAAGCAGGCTGTCTATGAAACGGCCAAATGGCTTGAAACGCAGGGGCATGAAGTGGAAGAAGCGGAAAACGGTGTGGACGGCAGGCGGCTGATGGAAAACTATTATTTGATGAACTGCGGGGAAATGGCCGCTGAAATGATAGACTTGGAAAAAGCAATGGGGCGCCTGCTTACAGAAAAAGACATGGAAATCGTTTCATGGGTGCTGTATCAAGCCGGAAAAAATGTAACAGCCGCCGAATATGCACGCAGCCTTGCCGAATGGGACACAGCCGCAGCACAAATGGCCGAATTCCATCAAACATACGATCTTTTTATGACGCCGGCCACCGCTTTTTCGGCACCGAAAATCGGGGAACTGACGCAAACTTGGGAGGAAAGGGAAAAACTGCTCCGGGTTACCGACCTGCCGAAAGAAAAACAGCAGGCCCTTGTCTATGAAATGTTTGAGCCGAGCCTGACATTTTCCCCGTTTACACAGTTGGCGAATTTAACCGGACAGCCGGCTGTCAGCGTGCCTGTCCATTTAACGGCAGACGGACTTCCGATTGGTGTCCAGTTGATTGCTCCAAAAGGAAATGAGCACTGGCTGTTTGATGTGTCCTGTGCGATTGAACAGTCCGAACTTTGGGTTGGGACGCAAGAAAATCTGAATTTTTGAAACCGATGCCAAAACAATATTTTCAAAGGTGTTTTTTCGCGGTACAATATAGTAAGAATAATCAAACAAAGGGAGCATGAACATGGAGATGATGATTGAACAGTTTTTACATTTGCCGACAACCTGCATATCCGATGCGATGAATGGAATGAACAACCTCGATCCGGAGATCAAGCCTTTAAACGATGGTTTTAGATTAGCCGGCCGGGCTTTTACAGTGAAAATGCCGGTCGGGGATAATCTTGCGGTGATTCAGGCAATACGGGAAGCAAAACCGGGGGATGTGCTGGTGATTGATTCAAAAGGCGATTTATACCGGGCGATTGCCGGTGATTTTGTTCTCGGGATGGCGAAAACGCTCGGCATCCAAGGTGTTGTCGTTGACGGCGTGATCCGCGATATTAAAGGAGTTTTGGCGTTGGATTTTCCGGTCTTTGCAAAAGGTACAACCGTTGCAGCCGGCGGAAAGGCGGGAAACGGCAAAGTGAATGTCCCAATCTCTTGCGGCGGCGTACCGGTACGCCCCGGGGATATCATTGTCGGGGATGCGGACGGGGTTGTTGTCGTGCCCCGGGAGAAAGAAGAAGAAGTCTATCAAAAAGCGGCGAATAAGCTGAGAAAAGACGAAGAGCGGGAAGCAAAGGTAAGCGGCAACCGCGAAGAGATTTTGAAATACTTGGACAAGATGCTGCAAAAAGCAGGGAAAACGGTGTAAACAATTTTTTGTTGTGCAACCGGGATTTCATGTTACAATAATAAACAGAAGGATTTGGTCCGCATTGATGATGAACAGAGCCGAATAGGAAAAGAGCAGGGGAGCCGGTTTGGCTGAGAGGATGCGGTTTGGCATCGACCCTTTAACCTGATCTGGATAATACCAGCGTAGGGAGCCATATAAAGAATCATGTTTTGGGAATGACTGGCTTTCTTGCGCACGCAATGAAAGCCTTTTTTATTTATTGACCAAAGGAGGAGAAAATCATGGGAAAATCAAAGCAAGTAACCGTTTCGTTTTCGGTGGTTCCGCATATCAAAACCGATGACTTATATGGTGTCGTCGACCGCGCGATTGAAGTGGTCCAAAAATCCGGCGTGCGTTATGAAGTCGGCGCGATGGAAACCACGATGGAGGGCGATTTGGACGAACTGCTTGAAATCATTAAAAAAGCGCAGGATGCCTGCATCGAAGCCGGGGCCATTGATGTGGTCACCTCGATCAAGATCCATTACCGCCCAAGCACCGGGGTGACGATTGATGAAAAAATTGCAAAGTACCGCACACAAGCGCCGCAGCCCGTTCGTTAACGCTTGCCTCACTGCTGCCTGGCTCGTCTTTCTGCTTTTTTTATGGCAGGCGGTTACGACAGGGTTTCATGTTAGTGAATGGATGCTGCCGAAGCCGACGGAGGTGTGGCAGGAAATGGCAGGCATGAAAGGGATGATTTGGCCCAATATTTGGCAAACTTTAAAAGAAGTACTGATCGGGCTAACCTTTTCCATTGCCATCGGTGCGGCCATTGCTGTCTTGATGGACATGGTTCCCATTTTCCGGGCGTTCATCCAGCCGCTGCTCGTGGTCTCGCAAACGGTACCGATTGTGGCGATTGCACCACTTCTCATCGTCTGGTTTGGTTTCGGCCTGCGCCCAAAAGTGATCGTTGTGATTTTGGTCTGCTTCTTTCCGCTGGCGTTAAGCATTTTGGAAGGGTTCCAAACCGTGGACAAGGATCTGATCAAACTTTTAAAGACGATGCATGCGACAAAATGGCAAGTGTACCGGAAAGTCAAATTTCCGGCTGTGCTTCCCTATTTTTATTCCGGCTTAAAAATCGCCGTTACATATAGTGTGATGGGCGCCATTATCGGCGAGTGGCTCGGCGCAAGCGAAGGGCTCGGCGTCATGCTGACAAGGGCAACGAAATCTTTTATGACCGCCCGCCTGTTTGCCATCTCGGCCATCATTGTAGCACTGACATTTCTTTTATATGGCGCCGTTGAAACGCTGCAAAGATTATCTGCGCCATGGTTTTACAGAAAGGAAGACGATCAATGAAAAAAATTTGGATTGTGCTATCTGCTGTTATGCTGCTTCTTGCGGCGGGATGCTCCGGCAGCGGGAAGAAAAGCAGCAGCAAAAAAGCGCTGCAAAAAGTGACGGTTGTACTGGACTGGTACCCGAACACAAATCATACCGGCCTGTATGTGGCCAAAACGAAAAACTACTATAAAAAACAAGGCTTGAATGTAAAAATCATCCAGCCCGGCGACAATATTACCGCTGAACAAATGGTTGCATCCGGCAAAGCCGATTTCGGGATCAGCTACCAGGAAAATGTGACAACAGCCCGGGTGGAAGGTATTCCGATTGTTTCGATTGCCGCCATTATCCAGCACAACACATCGGGTTTTGCTTCCCTGAAAAAGGACAATATCACCTCGCCGAAAGATTTTGAGGGGAAACGTTACGGGGGATGGGGCTCCCCATCTGAAGAAGCTGTGATTAAAACAGTCATGGAAAAATACGGTGCCGACTACAGCAAAGTCAAAAACATCGTGCTCGGGCAGACGGATTTTTTCAAATCGATCGGGCGTGAAGCCGATTTTGAATGGATTTATTACGGCTGGGACGGCATCCAGGCAGAGCGTGAAGGGAAAAAATTGAACATTATCCTGGTGAAAGATTTGGATCCTGCACTTGATTATTACAGCCCTGTCATTATTACAAGCGAAAAGCTGGCGAAAGATGATAAAAAACTTGTCAAATCTTTTATGAAAGCTACTGCGCAAGGATATGAGTTTTCGATTAAGCATCCGGAGCAGGCGGCCGATATTTTTATCAAAGACGTGCCGGATACAAATAAAGGCCTGATCCGTGCAAGCCAAAAATGGCTGAGCACAAAATACCAGGATGATGCGAAGGAATGGGGGGTTCAGAAGGAAGAAGTGTGGAGCAGGTATATGAACTTCCTTTATAAACATAAGGTCATCAAGAAAAAAATTGACATCAAAGCTGCCTACACAAATGAATTTCTTCCTGGACAGCCATGATGTACTTGCAAATTGACGGCGTTTCGAAAACGTTTGGGGGAAATAAAGTATTATCCGATATCCGCGCCGACATCCGGGAAGGCGAGTTTTGCGCATTTGTCGGCCCGAGCGGCTGCGGGAAAAGCACCTTGCTGAATATCATTGCCGGCATCGAAAAGGCGGACAGCGGGGAAGTGAGGCTCTGCAGCCGGCCGTCAGCTGTTCAGGATGCGATTAGTTTTATGCCACAGCAGGATTTGCTTTTGCCATGGCGGACCGCACTGCAAAATATCGTCCTTCCGCTGGAAATGAAGGGTATGCCGAAACGGGATCGTATTTCCAGGGGAAGGGATGTGCTTCGGCAATTCGGGCTGGAAGATTATGCGGACCACTATCCTTCTTCTTTATCCGGAGGCATGCGGCAGCGGATCAGTTTTTTGCGGACGTATTTGTGTGAAAAGCCGCTCATGCTGCTGGACGAGCCGTTCGGAAAGCTTGATGCTTTTACGAAAATGGATGTCCACCGCTGGCTTCTCGATTCATGGGAGAAAGGGAACCAGACAATCTTAATGGTGACCCATGATTTGGATGAAGCGATTTTGTTATCGGACCGCGTCTTTGTGATGTCGCAGCAGCCATCGTCAATTATCCACGAGCTGAAAGTGAACCTGCCGCGGCCGCGCAAACTGGACATGCTCGCTTCAGAAGAATTGAAAAAAGATAAGGATGAACTGTTAAGTGAACTTGCTTCCTTTTTAGGAAGGTGACAAGAATAAGCGGAACTGGCAATGTCGAATGATGAAAAAAGGTGTTGATGCTTGGGCATCAACACCTTTTTTTAATGATTCAGCATATTGAATGCCGCAAATTTTTCGACGACAAGGCCTGTATGGTCAATTTTGGCTGCTTCTACTGACATATGGGGAAAATGCGCCTGAAGCGTTTCCGCCATTGCTTCTGCACGACCGAACGGCACCAACGAAATGATCGTCGGGCCGGCGCCGCTGATCACAGTGCCGTATGCGCCGAGCGATTTGGCCAACTGCCGGATTTCCATAAATTCCGGAATTAATTTGATCCTGTACGGTTCATGAAAACGGTCCTGCTCCATCATTTTGCCGGCCAGTTCATACTGCCCGCCGATGAGTGCGGCGATGAAAAGATTGCTGGCTGCGCTCCCCTTTACAGCTTCTTTCCTAACATAAAATTCAGGGAGCACTTTCCGCGCGTCTTCTGTTTTCAGTTCATAATCCGGGATAAACAGCAGCAAATCGGCCATAATGTCAAAAAATGGTACAACTTCGAATCGTCCGTCCCCATGCTCCGCCGAGACAATCAGCCCGCCAAATAACGACGCAGCAACATTATCGGGATGCCCCTCAATCTTGGAAGCGAGATCCAGTTTCTCCTGCGGGGAAAGGCCGAGATTTCCGGCGTAGTTGGCCAGTTCTATTCCGGCGACCACAGCCGAGGCGCTGCTTCCGAGCCCGCGGGCGAGAGGGATTTCGCTGTCTACAACCACTCTGCACGGGGCAAGAGAAGCGTGATGCAAATCAGCGGTTTGCCGTGCAATTTTTAAGATAAAAGGATCACCGTCTGCCGGCAGCGGCGGCAAAAGCGGCGAAACCTGCTCAAAAACCCATTCATCATGATCATATACTTCGAGCGTCAAAAAGCGGTTAAGCGCCATCCCGACAGAGTCAAATCCGGGCCCGAGGTTTGCCGTGCTGGCGGGCACGCGGATTGTCAACCTGTTCATACATGGATCACATTTGAAAGATAGTCCATCACGGCTTTTTCATTAGCCGGCAGCACGGCAGGCCGGACATTTACTTGTGACATGGCAGTTTGCGGATCTTTTAATCCGTTTCCGGTGAGGACGGCAACAACCTTGCTTCCTTTTTTGATCTGTCCCGTTTTCACCTGCTTGATCACACCGGCGATTGAAGCGCATGAACCGGGTTCGGCGAAAATCCCTTCATTGCGGGCAAGCAGCTGGAAAGCTTCCAAAATTTCCGGGTCTGAAACCGAATCGATGTCACCGTTGGATTCATCGCGGGCAGTAACAGCCAATTTCCAGCTTGCCGGATTGCCGATGCGGATTGCCGTTGCAACGGTTTCCGGATTTTCGATGACGCGGTTTTGGACAATCGCCGCGGCGCCCTCCGCCTCAAAGCCGTGCATTTCCGGCAACCCTGTCCGGAACTTTTCATGGAATTCTTTAAACCCTTTCCAATAAGCACTGATGTTTCCGGCATTTCCGACCGGGATCGCAAGCACATCCGGCGCCGAACCGAGCTGTTCGCAAATTTCGAATGCGGCCGTTTTTTGGCCTTCCAAACGGTAAGGGTTGACGGAGTTTACAAGCGTGACCGGCGATGTTTCGCTCACCTTCCTTACGATTTTCAGCGCTTGGTCAAAATTGCCTTCAATTTCTACAATTTCCGCTCCGTACATCACTGCCTGGGCTAGTTTGCCGAGTGCGATTTTTCCGCTCGGAATGACGATAATCGCGCGGATCCCCGCTTTGGCCGCGTATGCAGCAGCAGAAGCCGAGGTATTTCCGGTTGAAGCGCAAATCACCGATTTGCTGCCGTTTTCGATCGCTTTGGCGACGGCCACCACCATACCGCGGTCTTTAAAAGATCCGGTCGGGTTTAAGCCTTCAAATTTTCCGTACAGTTCCACGCCGAGTTTTTCCGAGAGGCGCGCAAATGGAATGAGCGGTGTATTTCCTTCATATAAAGTCAGTTCCGGTGTCTTGTCTGTTACGGGTAAAAATGCTTCATACTGTATTAATAATCCTGGCCATTGATTCATATTTTACGCCTCTCCTTCAACAAGGTAATAGCTGTTCACTTCTTTAACGACAGGCATTTCGTTTAATTGCAGCAGTACTTTTTGGAAACGGTCAAGCGAAACTTTATGGGTTACAATGATGATTTCCGCAAGTTCATCCCGTTTATCAGGCGTCTGCAAAATCCGTTTAAAACTGATGTCCAATGCACTGAACGCAGAGGTAATTTTTGAAAAAGCGCCGACCTGATCCTTTAAATGCAAGCGGATATAAAACTGACCGTAGCGCTGATCGAGCGGCATCAATTTCCGTTCAAAGCGCGGGCCCCGCAAATTCCTGCCGTTCACACCGAGCTGCATGTTTTTAATGGCGGCGACCACATCGCTCACCACAGCTGTTGCAGTTGGCATGCTTCCGGCGCCCGGACCGTAAAACATCGCCTCTCCGATTGCTTCCCCGTTGATATAGACGGCGTTGAATTCATTTTTGACTGAAGCGAGCGGATGATTTTGGGCTACAAAAGTCGGCTGCACGCAGACTTCGATTTGCTCATCCTGGCACTCCGCCACACCGATCAGCTTCATCGTATAACCGAGCGTTTTCCCGTAATGCAAATCTTCCGATGATAGATTCGTAATCCCTCCCACCTCCACATCTTCCAGTTTTACATTTGTATAGAATGCAAGCCTTGCCAAAATCGCCATTTTCCTCGCCGCATCGAGTCCTTCCACATCCGCGGTCGGGTCGGCTTCGGCAAATCCAAGCGCCTGCGCATCTCTTAGCGCTTCTTCGTACGAAACACCTTCATCCATCATTTTCGTCAAAATGAAATTCGTTGTTCCATTGACAATGCCCATTACTTTTTGGATCCGGTCGGAAACAAGTCCGTCAGTCAGTCCCCGGATAATCGGGATCCCGCCGCCGACGCTCGCTTCATACAGTAGGTCGCATTGGTTTTTCCAGGCAAGTTCCTGGAGTTCCGGGCCGTATAAAGCGATTAAATCTTTATTGGCGGTGACAACATGCTTTTTATTTTCCAGCGCCTTTATAATGTATTGGCGAGCTTCGTTGACGCCACCCATCACTTCGACCACTACATCAATTTCCGGATCATTCAATATGTCATCGGGATTTAAGGTAATCGAGGCGGGATCAATTTCTATATCGCGGTCTTTTTCGATGTCGCGCACCAATATGCGTTTCACCTTCACTTCATATCCAAGCTGATGGACTAGTTCTTCCTGATGCTGGCGGATTAGTTTGACGACGCCGCAGCCGACGGTCCCTAAGCCGAGCAAGCCGATTGAAACGTCCGTTTTCATTTGATCACACCTCTTTATGTATTTTTGAAGAGAACAAATGTCTTTGTATAGTAGACATTAAAACATGATTAAAGAGGAAGATCAAGACTTTCTTTTTAAAAAAGTAGGAAAAATTTTTATGCACCAACAACGTGTCGGGGTTCCGCCTGCAGGCACAGTGCCAATATTTCTGCGTTGACCGCATCATTTTTACGGATGATGCCGGAAGCATGCGGCAAAAAGCGTTCGGCTGGTGAGACTGGGGTTTCCCCGCATATATCAATGCCGAAAACCTGTTTTTCTTCGAGAATAGCTGCTATATACGAAAATAGTTCCTGCTTGTCCATTACGCCCTGGTCCCAGTTTGTTTCGGCAAAATCCGGATCAAGGACATCTTTATCAATGCTGATGTAGGTCATATCGGTATGGATGGCTGATAAAACCAAATTACGGTCTTCATGATGCTGTTTCGTAAAAGGGAAAATTTGGACGGAATACGGAGGGCGAAAGTGTGCTTGAATCGAAGTCGGTCCGATCATGACCACTTTTTCAAGAAGCGGGTTGGTTTTCAGGGCGTAAGAGACCCAAGACCCGCATGAGAGCATTTTTTGTTCAAAACCGTTATCCATGTCGGGATGATTGTCGAACAGCACAAGGGTGAAAGGCTTTGGCGCCTCTTTTAAAAGCAGAGAAGAAACATAGTGGTAGTTGCCGCTGCCGAGAAAAGTAATGCCCCTTTGCGTAC
This sequence comes from Weizmannia acidilactici, assembly GCF_008974185.1. Classification (GTDB taxonomy): domain Bacteria; phylum Bacillota; class Bacilli; order Bacillales; family Bacillaceae_C; genus Weizmannia; species Weizmannia acidilactici. Next base: position 41,617 of record NZ_BKZP01000010.1, on the reverse strand, counting down.
GGCGTTTCAGTGCGGCTTCAATTTTGCGGAGGGAATCTTCTTCGCAAAAAAGATTCGTATGGTGCAAGTTTTTTAGATTAATGGTTTCATGTGTAAAAGACTGGACTGTTTTCTGGTCGTCGTACGTTTCATCAAATGCCAAAATCGTTACACCTTTATGCAATAAACCCATCTTTCTCCATCTCCTTTAAGAATAATCGATCGGCTGCAAACAGGTTTCCTTGATGGCGGAATATTGAAACGATATTTGTTTCTATTCTATCATATTTGCCGGGGAATATGGAAAAAAGCCTTTCCCCTTTAAGAAAGAAAGGCTTATGTCCCGTTAATCAATTGCTTTCGGCACTTTTCGTACAAGGCTCATAGTGCCGGCGATCAGATAAAGCAATGCCGGAAGCCAGCCGATCCCGATGGAAAAAAAGAACATGAGCAAAGCCCCGATAATCAGCAAAATGCCTGCCAGTTTTGGGCCTTTATTGCCCCTTAGTTTTACAGCTGCAACAATGCCGAGCACCATGCCGATGGCAAGGATTACCGCAAGGCCCCAGCCGAGTGCCTGGAACGTATCCAATGCTTTTTGAACGTCGGCTTGCTGCAAAGCGGGTTCGTTATTGATTTCCTTTTGAAATTGGTTTACAAAATCCTGGTTTTTCAGCACAGCCGCGACAAAAATCACCATCAGCGCGGCAAGCCCGTTTAAGATCGCCCCAATCACACTCAGCACGATTTCACCGGTCCGTTTCATTCATTGCACCCCTTTTCTAAAATCTTATCAAAAGCATTCCTTCAAATACATACGTACAAAACAAGAAAAGGATTCTAAAATCGCAAATTTTATGTTCCTGCGCGCTGCCAGTGTTACAATAAAACTATCGGGATGGAGGTGTGTACTGATGTATATTTATACAAGCAGGGAACTCAAAGAGGCGGATCAATTGGCTGCTTCTTTAGGAATGGAAACGTTTGCGTTGATGGAAAATGCCGGGAGCGGCTTGTACCGGGAACTCGCCCCGTTGCTTTCGAAAGAGGAAGACGTTGCCATCCTTTCCGGCGAAGGAAACAACGGCGGCGACGGGATCGTGCTTGCTCGTTATTTAAAGCTGAACGGATACAAAGCGGACTTGATTTTTCCGTTAGGGCTGCCGCAAACAAAAGAAGCTTCACAGCATTTTTCCTATTTTAAAGCGTGCGGCTTTGAAGAGACCCCTTTTGGCCAAGGAAAAAAATACGACTGGATCATTGACGGGCTGCTCGGCGTCGGTGTGAAGCTTCCGTTAAGGGGGGAGCTAAAGGATGTCACAAAATGGATCAATGCGCAAGGTGCGAAAGTTGTGGCGATTGATGTGCCGACGGGTGCGGCGAGCGATACGGGCGAGGCGGATGAACACGCGGTTCGTGCGGATTACACATTTTCGCTACACGGGTTTAAGCCGTCAAGTTTTTTATTCCCTTCTTCCGATTATTTTGGGGAGACCCGGGTTATTGATATCGGTTTGCCGCAGACTTCCACATGGAAGGTGTGGACGGAAGAGGATGTTGCCCGCACGCTGCCGAAACGGGACGGCAATGTACATAAAGGTACATACGGCACAGGGCTTTTGGTTGCCGGGAGCGATGATATGCCGGGCAGCGCGGCACTGGCTGCAATCGGCGCCATGCGGATGGGCATTGGAAAGCTGTCGGTATTTACGGAAAGCGGCGCCAAAAATGTAATCGCCGCGCTCGTACCGGAAGCAACTTATATTCAAAGGGATTTTTCAAAGAAAATCGGAGACCTTGGCCAAAAATTTGCCGGGATTGCCATCGGTCCGGGGATTGAACCGAATGAGGCGTTTGAAGCCTTTATTGCTGCTGCATTTCAAGAACCGTTGCCGGTCGTGCTTGATGCAGGGGCGTTAAGCAAAAGGACGTACCCGAAAAGGACGGCACCAGTGATTGTAACGCCGCACCCGGGAGAATTTTCGCGTATGATAGATATACCTTCTAAAACCATTGCGGCCGACCGGATCCGGCTTGCTTCAGCTTATGCACGGGAACAGGGCGTTGTTGTCGTATTGAAAGGACAGTACACGGTTATTGCTTTTCCGGACGGCAGCGGCATTGTAAACCCGACCGGCAACGGCAGCCTGGCAAAAGGTGGAAGCGGAGATACACTGACAGGCATGCTCTTGGCAAATATATGTACGCATGATAACATCAAAGAAGCGGTTGCGAATGCCGTTTACATACACGGCGCCTGCGCAGACCTTTGGATCCGGGAAAACGGCGCTGCAACGCTCACAGCACATGATTTTTCCCAACTGCTCCCAAGAGTCATGCATAAATTGGAAAAGCTTTGCGTAAATTAGTCTGAAAAAGAGAAGCGCCACCCCATTCGAAAGTGGGGATTGTTTAACAAAGAGGTGATAGAAATATGCAGAAAATCAAAAAGGCGATTATCCCGGCAGCCGGTTTAGGCACACGTTTTCTGCCTGCAACAAAGGCGATGCCGAAAGAAATGCTTCCGATTGTCGACAAGCCTACGATCCAATATATTGTGGAAGAGGCAATAGACTCGGGCATTGAAGACATCATCATCGTAACCGGGAAAGGAAAACGGGCGATTGAAGATCATTTTGACCATGCTTTTGAATTGGAAGATAATTTGATTGCAAAAGAAAAATTCGATCTGCTTGAAAAAGTGCGTCAGCCTGCCGAAGTGGATATCCATTATATCCGGCAAAAAGAACCTAAAGGGCTGGGGCATGCCATTTGGTGTGCGCGCAAATTTATCGGGAATGAACCGTTTGCGGTGCTGCTTGGCGACGATATCATTCAGGCCGAACCGCCTTGTTTAAAACAAATGATAGATGTATTTGAAGAAGTCCAGTCAAGTGTGATTGCGGTCATGGAAGTGCCAAGGGAAGAAACGGACCGCTACGGCATCATTGACCCGCTCGGCCAAAAGGGTCGTTTGTACGACGTGAAAGGCTTTGTCGAAAAGCCGAAAGTGGAAGAGGCACCGTCCAATGTGGCGATTATCGGGCGCTATATTTTAACGCCGGAAGTCTTTAATTTCCTAGAACTGCAGCAGGTCGGCTCCGGGGGCGAAATTCAGCTAACCGATGCCATTGAAAAACTGAATGGCATCCAAAAAGTGTATGCTTATGCATATGATGGGAAGCGCTACGATGTCGGAGAAAAGTTCGGCTTTATCAAATCAACGATTGAAATGGCGCTCACCCGCGACGATCTGCGGGATGAACTGCTCAAGTATCTCGAAGATTTACAGTTGAAAATCAAAAACCATCTTATATAAAGGCTATGGATTGTTATCCGCCGCTCATCCTGCGGTTTTCCCGGTAACCGATCGGCGCCTGTTTTCGGCAGTGCCAGCATCTGCCGAAAACAGGCGCTTTTTTGATTTTACATGTCCAATTTTGGTTAGAATTGAAAAAATCGCCAACAAGTTTTAAGATGAAAACAGAAATAGAATGAAAGAGTGATGGAATGAAATCGCTGTATTTCAACGGGGAACATCTGGCGGCAAGGATCCTTTTCACGCTTGCCTGGTCACTTATAGGCGGTTATTTGTTCAGCCTTATCCATCTGCCGCTTCCGTGGTTGCTTGGATCTTTGGCCGCCGTCATGGCCGGTTCGCGGATCGGAAAGGTGAGGCTGTACTGGCCGCAACAGTTGCGTAATGCAGGGCTTATTATTGTAGGCTATACGATCGGGCTGTCTTTTACGAAGCAGGCGATCAAGGAAATGGTGCTGCAGCTGCCGCTCATGCTTTCCGTTACGGTGCTTTTGCTGCTTGCGAGCGCCGCTTTTGCCTGGGTGGTGTCGAAAGCGACCGGAATCAACTATCCGACGATTTTAACCGGCAGCATACCGGGCGGCTTATCACAAATGGTCACATTGGCGGAAGAAATGAAAGGCATTGACCTGACCGTGGTGACCTTTATCCAGGTGACAAGGCTGCTCATGATTGTGTTTTGCATCCCGCTCCTTGTGTTTAGCCCGCTTTTTCATGGCCCGGGCACAGGGGAAGCCGTTCGGCATACAGCTGGCAGCTGGCATGACCTGTCCCCGAATATTTTCCTTTTTGCCGTTATGTGCACCGTCTTCGGTATGCTCGGGAAAAAATTGAAACTGCCGACACCTTTCCTGCTCGGGCCGATTCTTGCCACCTGCCTGCTGAATCTCGCCGGGGTCGGTGGAAGCCGTTTGCCGCAATTGTTCATTGATATTTCACAAATCTTAATGGGCGCTTACCTCGGATTGATGATGAAACCGGAACAATTGAAAAATAAAGCAAGGGTCAGTTCCCTCTCTATCTTAACGGGCGCCGGGTTAATCACGGCTTCATTTTTTCTCGGATTTATTCTTGTAAAATTATACGGAGCGTCAGTGGTAACAAGTTTCCTGAGCGTTGCGCCAGGGGGGATGGACCAGATGGGGCTTTTGGCGCAGGAAGTCCATGCGAATCTATCGGTTGTTTCATCCTATCAAATGTTCCGGATTTTCTTCATTTTAACAGCGGTGCCGCCCGTATTAAGGTGGCTGTTTAAGCGCAGGCTACCGGCGGCTAAACAAGTAAATGGAAAGGAAGGCACACCTTGAAAAAAAGACTGGAAACAGAAGATAAAAGATTTAAACAGGCGCACAAGGAGGCTCTAATCGGCGTCGGGCTTGTCGTGTTTAATTTTTTATGGTGGTACGGTTTTGCTTACGGGCTCGGTTCGCGCCCCGTAAAATCGTTCCATTATGTGTTTGGGATGCCCGCATGGTTTTTTTACAGCTGCATTGCCGGATACATCGTTGTCACGCTGCTTGTCATCGTACTGGTCAAATTCTTTTTCCGTGACATTCCTTTTGATGGCGAAAAGGGGGGCGAGCCATGAATTGGCCGGTCATTACCCCATTGCTTATTTTTCTTATTACCATTTTTGCCGTTGGTTTCTGGGCCAATCAATACGTCATCAAAACACACTCCTTTGTACAGGAGTATTTTCTCGGGGAACGGCAGCTAGGTGGTTTTATCCTCGCAATGACAATGGTGGCAACGTACGGAAGCGCGAGCAGTTTCATCGGCGGACCGGGCGTGGCATACACGCAGGGGCTCGGCTGGGTGCTGCTAGCCATGGCGCAACTTTCAACAGGCTATTTCGTCCTGATGGTGCTCGGGAAAAAATTTGCTATCATGGCGCGTAAATACGAAGCGGTCACGTTGATTGATTTTTTAAAAGGGCGTTACCAGAGCGATGCGGTTGTTATTTTATCGGCTTTAAGCATCATCATTTTCCTTTTTTCGTCCATGACGGCGCAGTGGATCGGCGGCGCGCGGCTCGTTGAATCGCTGACCGGTATGTCGTATACGGCATCCCTGTTGATTTTTGCCGCTTCGGTCACTTTATTTGTGATTGTCGGCGGATTCAGGGCTGTCGCGGTTACCGATGCGGTCCAGGGCGTTGTGATGTTTACGGGGACATTGATTTTACTCGTGGCTACGGTCAAAGCGGGCGGCGGCATGGACCATATCATGACCAAGCTAGCCGCGCAAAATCCGGATTTGATTACCCCGTTCGGTGTTGGCCATGGGCTCAAGCCTGTATACGTATCGTCCTTTTGGATTTTGGTCGGAGTCGGTGTGGCCGGTTTGCCGCAAATTACGGTGCGCGCAATGTCTTATAAAAATTCACAGGCGATGCACAGGGCAATTATCATTGGAACCATTGTCGTCGGCTTCATCATGCTCGGCATGCATTTAATCGGTGTTATGGCGCGTGCCGTCATGCCCGGCGTGAAAATACCGGATACGGTGATGCCGCTTTTGTCCATGAAGGTGCTGCCGCCATTTTTTGCCGGTATTGTCCTCGCCGCCCCGATGGCTGCCATTATGTCGACTGTTGATGCCCTACTGATTTTGGTCAGCTCCGCGCTTGTGAAGGATATTTATTTAAATTATGTGAAACGAAACGCTTCCATCAAACATATCAAGGCGGCCAGTTTCGGCGTGACCGCGGCGATGGGGATCATTGTTGTACTGCTCTCCCTCAGCCCGCCGAACCTGATTGTGTGGCTCAATTTGTTTTCCTTCGGCGGATTGGAATCCGTATTTATTTGGCCGGTGATATTCGGGCTGTATTGGAAGAAAGGCAACAAATACGGCGCCGTTGCTTCCATGGTGCTTGGCATGGGCTCTTATATTTTGTTTGACCGGCTCCATCCGAACCCGTTCGGCATGCATACGGTCGTGCTGCCGATTTTGATTTCATGCGCAGGATTTATCGCGGCAAGCCTCTTGTTCAGACATAAAGCAGCCGCCATTCCGGTAAAAACGGAGTGAGCCTTAAATAGTGAAAACCCATTTCACACCTGTTGGCGGGCAGGAAAAATTTTATTCTTGCCCGCATCCAGAAATTGTGCTAATATATCTATTGTCATCAGCGGGACATTAGCTCAGTTGGGAGAGCAGCTGACTCTTAATCAGCGGGTCGTGGGTTCGAGCCCCTCATGTCCCATAGCAAAGCAATATAATCGGCATGATGTGCGGTTATATTGCTTTTTTTATACTTAAAAAAACTTTTCCTGGACGTGGAGTACGAAAAATTGTCCAGCAAAAAAATAACGGGCGGACATATTCACGCATACTATATTGTGGTATAATAAGGTGGTTGCGGAAATCGGCCGCAAATCATCATACAAGGAAAAAAGGAGATGATAACTTATGGATTCAGACGCGCATCCGAGGTCGTACATGAAACATACGCAAGAGGAAGTCTTCATACTGACCTCATCAAATCCAAAAGGTTATCAATCTCTGGAAGAGTAAAGTATGCATGAGCTTCCTCAAAATACAAGAGGAGGTGGCTGCATGTTAAATATATATTTAACGAATGAAAGCGGCAAACTGCAAGAAATAGACACCTTGTCAAAAGGGTGCTGGATGAACCTTGTGAATCCGACAGAAGAAGAAATCAATTGGGTCGTACAACAAACCAATATTCCGGTTGATTTTATTAAAGACCCTTTGGATGTTGACGAACGCTCACGTATTGAAAAAGAAGACGATGATATTTTAATCATTGTCGGCCTTCCTGTAAAGGTAAAAGACGATGTGGACTCCGCGCTGTATGATACCATTCCGCTCGGGATTATCGTCACGCCTTTTTATTTCATTACCGTTTGCCTGCAGGAAAATCCGATAATCGGAAAATTTATCCACAGGCGGGTACGGGGATTTTACTCCTACATGAAAACGAGATTTACCCTTCAAATCCTTTATGAAATTGCAAGCTATTATTTGAATTACTTGAAATATATTGACCGCCGATCGAGCCTGATCGAACGCGAACTGCACGAGTCGATGCGGAATGAAGAACTTTTTGAACTTCTGAGCCTCGAAAAAACGCTCGTTTATTTTACCACTTCTCTGAAAGCCAACAAAATTGTGATGGAAAAAATGACGCGGCAGCATTTCTTGAAAGTGTATGAAGATGATATGGATCTGCTGGATGATGTCATGATTGAGGTCAAACAGGCGATTGAAATGTGTGAAGTGCACAGCAACATTTTAAGCGGCATGATGGATGCGTATGCGTCAGTCATTTCCAATAACGTGAACGCTGTAATGAAATTTTTGACAACCTTCACGATTATCCTGTCACTGCCGACGATGGTTTCCAGTTTTTTCGGCATGAACTTGCAAGGCATGCCATGGCATTCAAGTGCGCACGGTTTCTGGATGGCTTTCCTGACCTCATTGATACTTTCCTGTGTAACGGCTGTCATTTTTTGGAAGAAAAAATATTTTTGAAACAGTTAGCTGTGGGGAGATGTTTTTGCATAAAATTCATCTCCTTTTTTATTTTTCATTGTGAATGCGCATTTTTCACAAGTGAGATCTTTGTATATATGTGCATATTTATTCATCAAAAATGAAAGCACTTACAACAGTGAAATAATAAAAACATTTATTTTAATTGAACCTAAGCAGCAAAGCAATATTTTTTGAAAAAGGATTATTAATCTTTTATTCATTTGTCACAAATCAGACACAGTTATATTATGTGAAATCGTTTATAATGGAGTCAAGAGGAAGAGATGCCTCACAACACATATTTGTGAACTCATTCACAATTATATTTTTTTGGTTTTGCATGTGAAAATTTTCACAAAACCTTTTTGAATGGAGGCCACGATCATGGCGGATGATGAAAAAGTTGTAGACAAATCAGCTCAAATTACGGAAATGGTGGATTCGCTCGTAGCCAAAGGGCAAAAAGCGCTGCGCGAATTTATGGAGTTAAGCCAAGAACAAGTGGATCACATTGTGAAACAAATGGCACTGGCAGGTTTGGAACAGCATATGGTGCTGGCAAAAATGGCAGTCGAAGAGACGAAACGCGGCGTCTACGAAGATAAAATTACGAAAAACCTATTTGCGACGGAATATATTTACCACAACATCAAATACAACAAAACCGTCGGCATTATTGAAGAAAATGAAAATGAAGAAATTGTAAAAATCGCTGAACCGGTCGGCGTCATTGCAGGGGTTACACCGGTTACCAACCCGACTTCAACAACAATGTTTAAAGCTTTGATTTCGATTAAAACAAGAAATCCGATCATTTTTGCGTTCCATCCGTCCGCGCAAAAATCAAGCAGCTATGCGGCGAAAGTGATGCTCGATGCAGCTGTTAAAGCGGGGGCGCCGGAAAACTGCATCCAATGGATCGAAAAACCGGCCATTGAAGCCACACAGCAATTAATGAACCATCCGGGCATCTCGCTCATTCTTGCAACGGGCGGATCGGGCATGGTGAAATCCGCGTACTCGAGCGGCAAACCGGCTCTCGGCGTCGGACCCGGCAACGTTCCTTGCTATATTGAAAAAACCGCAGATATTCAAAGGGCCGTCAACGACTTAATATTATCTAAAACGTTTGACAACGGCATGATCTGCGCATCCGAACAAGCGGTTATTATTGACAAAGAAATTTACGATCAAGTGAAGAATGAATTGATCGCAAACAAATGCTATTTCTTAAACGAAAGCGAAAAGAAAAAAGTCGAAAAAACCGTGATCAACGAAAAAACGCAATCGGTGAACGGCGCGATTGTCGGCAAACCGGCCTATGAAATCGCAAAAATGGCGGGAATCGATGTTCCGGAAGATACAAAAATTTTAATTGCGGAACTCTCCGGCGTTGGTCCTGACTATCCGCTTTCAAGGGAAAAACTGAGTCCGGTTCTTGCCTGCTTCAAAGCAAACAGCACGAAACAAGGTTTTGAATTTGCGGAAGCGATGCTGGAATTCGGCGGCCTTGGCCACTCAGCCGTCATCCATTCGCAAAATGATGAAGTGATCAAACAATACGGTTTAAGGATGAAAGCCGGCCGCATTATCGTAAACTCTCCGTCTTCCCAAGGGGCAATCGGCGACATTTACAACGCCTACATGCCTTCTTTGACACTGGGCTGCGGCACATTCGGCGGTAACTCTGTTTCTACAAACGTCGGCGTCATCAACCTGTATAACGTAAAAACAATGGCAAAACGGAGAGTCAATATGCAATGGTTTAAAATTCCGCCACGCGTCTATTTTGAAAAGAATTCGGTACAGTACCTGGAAAAAATGCCTGACATCTCGAGCGCTTTTATCGTCACCGACCCGGATATGGTAAAGCTTGGCTATGTCGATAAAGTATTGTACTATTTAAGAAAACGCCCGGACTATGTCCACTGTGAAATTTTCTCTGAAGTAGAGCCGGATCCTTCCATTGAAACGGTACGCAAAGGCGCAGCGGCGATGGAAAGCTTCCAGCCGGACGTAATTATTGCGCTGGGCGGCGGTTCTGCGATGGACGCGGCCAAAGGCATGTGGCTGTTCTATGAACATCCGGAAGTCGACTTCAATGAATTAAGGCAGAAATTTATGGATATCCGCAAACGGGTTGCAAAATTCCCGAAACTCGGCCAAAAAGCGCAGCTTGTATGTATCCCGACAACGTCCGGAACCGGATCTGAAGTAACATCTTTTGCCGTTATTTCGGATAAAAAGAACAATATGAAATACCCGCTGGCGGACTATGAATTGACGCCGGATGTAGCGATCATTGACCCGCAATTCGTCATGACGGTGCCGAAATCGGTCACTGCGGATACCGGGATGGATGTTCTGACGCACGCGATTGAAGCATACGTTTCGAACATGGCCAATGACTATACGGACGGCCTGGCAATCAAAGCAATCCAGCTTGTCCACGAATTCCTGCCGAGAGCGTATGCGGACGGTAATGATGCGTTGGCGCGCGAAAAAATGCACAATGCATCGACCCTGGCAGGGATGGCATTTTCGAACGCATTCTTGGGCATCAACCATTCTCTTGCCCATAAAATCGGCGCCGAATTCCATATTCCGCACGGCCGCGCCAATGCCATTTTACTGCCGCACGTGATCCGCTATAATGCGGTGAAACCGAAAAAATTTGCGGCATTCCCGAAATACGAGCATTTCACAGCCGACAAGCGCTATGCAGAGATCGCAAGAATCCTCGGCCTTCCAGCCAGTACAACAGAGGAAGGCGTAGAGAGCCTCATCCAGGAGATCATCCGGATGGCGAAAATGTTCAACATGCCGCTCAGCCTTAGAGCAGCCGGCGTGAAAAGGGCAGACTTCGAAAAACGCGTTTCCCTGCTTGCAGACCGTGCATTTGAAGACCAATGCACGCCTGCTAACCCGAAACTGCCGCTTGTCAGCGAATTGGAGGAAATTTTGCGCAAAGCTTTTGACGGTGTTGAAGAAAAGTAATCATGATACAATCAGCCCGGTGCCGGCTCCCGTTTTGAAGGGCTGCCGGTCCGGGTTCTTTTCTTTTCCGGCCGGGGTAGTGTATGATAAAAGCACTGAAAAACAAATGTTAGGAGAAAAAAATGGGAAACACTATCGTTCATTCGCTACAGACTTTTTTGCGGCAAAATTGGGACAAATCTTCGTTTGAACACCTTACGGGCGTGCAGGAAAAAACAATCCCGCTTGTTTTAGATGGCCGGGATGTGATCGCGGAATCGCCGACAGGATCCGGAAAAACGCTCTCCTATCTGCTACCGGTGCTCGAGCGTATCGAAACCGGAAAGAAAAATGTCCAGGCCGTGATTTTGGCCCCATCAAAGGAACTCGTCATGCAAATTACGGCGGAAATCGGAAAATGGGCGGAGGGAAGCGGCATCCAGGCTGCTTCGCTGATCGGCGGTGCAAATGTGAAAAGGCAGATTGAAAAACTGAAAAAGCACCCGCAAATTGTGGCCGGCACACCCGGGCGCATCCTGGAACTGATCCGGCAGAAAAAATTGAAAATGCATGAAGTAAGAACGATTGTGCTCGATGAAGGGGACCAGCTTCTTGGGAAAGAATACAGCGGCACAGTTGGAAAAATTGTCAAATCCGCTCTGCGGGACTGCCAGTTGCTGCTTTTTTCGGCGACTTTACCTGAAGCAGTCGTCCAAAAGGCAAAAGAACTGATGAAAGATCCGATGCTTGTCCACGTTAAAGTAGATCATGCGGCACAACCGGTAGAGCATGTATATATCGTAACCGGCGACCCCCGCGATAAAATCGAACAGCTGCGCAAAATTGCCCGTATGGGTGGTGTCCGGGCGCTTGTATTTTTGAATGACAGATGGGATGTTTCGGTTGCGGCGGAAAAACTGCGATATAAAGGAATTGTTGCTGCCGAACTGCATGGCGATATGCGGAAGGAAGAACGGGAAAAAGCGGTCCGGCTGTTCCGGAACGGGGCTGCTCCGCTCCTTTTGGCAACAGATGTGGCTGCGCGCGGTTTGGATATTCCTTCGATTACCCATGTGATCCATTTTGATTTGGCGGAGGATGTTTCCCGGTACGTGCACCGTTCAGGGAGGACAGGCCGGCTCGGATCCATTGCAGGCACCGTTATTTCCCTCGTTACGCCAAAAGAAGAAACCGTTTTGAAAAAATATGCAAAAGCGAGGGATTTGGATTTAAAAAGAAGGCTCTGTTAAAGAACATTGTTGATATTTGAAACGCAACCAAGTTCTTGCTATAATTACAATTAGAACAAAGGTTCGGGAGTGTTAATGATGGACAAAGCGTTCAGTAACCTATTAAAATACATCGACAAGTTACCCCATACTAAAAAGGAACGAGTATATCAATGGGTAAAACGTTATGTTGACCCGACCTCTTCCGTTGGTGGTAGATTGATTAACGAAATGAGGGAAACTCGTTTTAAAGATGGTTTCGAGTGTCCCCATTGTACATCTGAACACGTTGTTCGATTCGGAAAAGTCAAGGGTCGTCAACGGTATCGTTGTAAAAGTTGCCTTAAAACCTTTACGGATACGACTAACCCCGTTCTTTTTCGCACCCGAAAAGGTGATGAATGGATTACATTTGTGGATTGTATGTTCAAAGGCTACTCCCTGCGTAAATCGGCTGAAATCGTAGGGGTTACTTGGGTTACACTTTTTTACTGGAGACATAAACTGCTATCCGCCTTAAAGCAAATGGATTTTGACCATTTTGAAGGTATCGTTGAAGTTGACGATACCTATTTCTTGTACTCTCAAAAAGGGCAACGTGGCATTACAGAACGGAAGCCTCGAAAACGTGGAGGAAAATCCAAACACAGAGGAATCAGCCACGAACAAGTATGTGTTCTTGTTGCAAGAGACCGTACAAAAGCAACCGTCTCCAAAGTATCTTGTATGGGGCGTATTGTAAAAACCAAAATTGAAACTATCATTGGTACTAAACTATCGTCTGACAATGTGCTTGTTACAGATGCTTGGAGAGCATACAAAACCTATGCAAAAGAAAAAGGGTTAAAGCATTACCGAATCAAATCCGATGATGGAAAGCACGTTATAAAAGGCTTATATCACATTCAAAATGTCAACAGTTTTCATTCTCGGATGAAGAAGTGGATTGACCGTTTTAAAGATGTGGCTACAAAATATCTTGATAATTACCTTGCTTGGTTCTTGTTTATAGATAGTCGCAGTAATGAAAGCACAAAACACAATATCAAAGAGTTCCTACTATCCTCATTTGTATTTGAAATGACCGATACTTATGATAGTTTACGTTTATCTAAATTCAGTGTGTAATTTATGAATAAAGTTTTCTTTTCCGACTAACTAAACAGATTACGAAGAAAAAGGGGGAAACATATGCCACAAGAAAAGTATTGTTTAGGAAGTGAATTAGCAAACAAAAAACTACCAGTTTATGTTGTGTACGAAGATGAGTATGTGACTTGTATCTTAGACCACGCTCCCTTTAATGATGGACATACTTTGATACTACCAAAGAAACATTTTAAAGACGTGGAAGAACTCAATGTGGATACAGCAAATGCAATTATGAAGGCATCTATACTTGTTTCAAAGGCTATTAAGTTATTGTATAAACCTGATGGTATTACAATTTGTCAAAATGGTGGTATTTTTAATGAATTAACCCATTATCATATGCATATTGTACCAAGATACGAAAATCAGTCTTTTTCAGATTTTTACTTAGAAGATGAGACAGAAAATGATAATAAAGTAAAAAATCTTAGGGACGTAATGTTAAAATTACAAGAGGCAATATACGCTGTTAAATAATAATCTGTATCAGCTAACGATGGCGTTATTTCAAGAAAAGAAGAACTTTCTTAACTCCGAAGTTCCTAAATTTTTGTGCTATATCAACATTAACCTTTAACACAGCCAAATACTTAAAACCGTTTCAACCTGTTCTGGAGTTAAACACTTCTAAACATCGTTCGACAATTTTTCTCCTTACATACAATGCATCTTCACTAATTTTAAGATTGTTCGACTCGCGCATTTCTGCCATGTCGCAACACTCCTTTTCTGATTTTTTGAAAGGCTTTGTTATCGTTAATTGCTAATTTTCGACCAAATGAAAAGCCACCTTATGATGATAAGGTAGCTTTTTTTGTACTTGTTCTATTCAACTCTCGCACTCATTAGTTCATTAAGATTGAATAAGATTTAATTAATACAATCTAAAAATCCTTCCATCTAAGGAAGAGATTTTTTAATTAACTTCGGCTAGTCTTTTTGCGATAGGCTTCTTCCAATACTGATTTTAAACCTTCACATTTTTTTGAAATAAATGTTGTCCAGAATTTCTTACCTTTTTCTGCAAGTTCTTCAGGAGTAAAACTATTTTCATCAAATTTTCCCCAACATCCATCCTTCGTCAATTTATCCCAGAAGATATAATCAGCGTATATTCGATTTTCTGTTGGAACATCCGAACCCATAGATTTTAGTTTTACAAGTTCAGGACATAACCACATTGCGGTACATACTGATAATAAACCACCGTGCATCTCATTAAGTCCTTCTAATCCAGCTGCTTTAATAGCTTCTTCCCAAGGAGTACGACCGTTATGATGAGGGGTTATAACAATCAAATCTTGATACTTATAGTTGATATGCTTGATAAACGCTGCTTCCCAGTAGGAACCCCCGTGACCACAACAAAGAACGAACTTTTTAAAACCCTGCCTATTTAAATTAACTATAATCTCTTCTAACATATTAGTAATACATTAGGACTTACAGTAACCGTTCCTTTACAGTTAGCGTGTTCTTCAGATGTATTAAAAGGAAGAGTAGGTAATACGTAAGCATTTAACTCTTTCCCATAGGCTTCAGCATATAATTCTGCAATTAAAGTATCCAAATGCATCGGTAAATATGGACCGAATTGTTCCGTGGCTCCAACAGATAAAATAGCTGTATCCGTGCCACTTTCTAATAATTCTTTTGTAGAATTTTTATAACTAAGCATATAAATTCCTCCATATTGTTTATTAATTTTTATCTTATCGGATTTTTGTTCATTCCAACTCACTCCTATCATTAATCTCCAATCATTTAATTCAACAAGGACTAAATAATTCCTTTTAAATCAATAACCAACACCCTCAGCTTATTTAACTAAACTGCTCCGTTAGTTAAATAAAAATCAACATGGAAATTTAACAGAGCCAAAAAGAAAAGAATTTGTACGCGGGAAAATGGTTGAACAAGGAAAAAGTAATCGGAAATAATCCGGTTGCTTTTTTTACAGGCAAGCGTCCACCGCTGCACGAAAGTTTGTTTGCCCATCCATGCAAATATTTTGCAATGCCGGGCTTTGCGAAGGAAAGAGTAAATGAGAAAAATAACCCGTATTTCGAACGGCTTGAATAAGAAACCAAAAACCGCCGTTGTAACGGTAAACCATAAGCGGTGTTTTTTCCGTGGGGTAAGCACCATTGGTAAACAAGCAAGATTGTCACTGGAATAATGGAAGCAACCAGTGGAAAGCTTCATAAAAAAGCAAAAAAATATCGGCAAAGGTCCCTAAAGTTTTGAGGGTTATAGCCTTTTTGCGCCGATATAACGTGGTTTCCAATAAGGATTATTCAGGCTGTCGATTTTTACCCCTTGCGATACGGAATGGATGACTTGGTTATGGCCAATATAAATGGCAACATGCGATACTCCTCTTGTATAGGTATGGAAGAAAACCAGATCTCCCGGTTTTAATTTCGATTTGCTGACTTTTTTGCCTTTTGTATACATGGCGGCTGCTGTTCTTGGGAGGGTTTTTCCGTTCTTTTTGTAAGTATATTTTACAAATCCTGAACAATCAAAACCGGATGGAGTAGTTCCGCCCCATTTATACGGCGTGCCAATGTAATGTTTTGCTGTTTTTACAACTTTTGCCGGTGAGTATGTAGCGGCTTCCGTTTGTTTAGATGGAAGCAGAAAACCAAAACCTAACATACAAGAAAGCAGTATTGGAGCTATCTTTCTCATTTTTCCACCTCTATCTCGTAATCACGCAAATCCAATATACCAATTTTTGTCGAATTTTTGGTTACGCTAACATTAAATAATATTACAAAAACATTACATAAACGACAAAATTTTAAATGAGTGGCACTGTTCTGTCTTAATAAACAGAGGGTTCAGTTGCCAATCTTTTTTGTTTGTTAAGGGGAGTGCCGTTCAAACTGGCAGAATTATGTCTAATTTTGAATTAAAAATTTATTTTTATATAATGGAAGCATGCACTCCACTATTGAAAGGAACGATCTCGATGATTGTCAGGTCAGAAGAAGATTTGGAAGGATTAAAAAAAATCGGCCGGCTCGTTGCGGCGATCCGCGACGAATTAAAAGAGAAGGCAAAACCCGGCATCTCGACGAAAGAATTGGATGAATTGGCAGGTAGAAGATTTGAAGAAAACGGGGCAATTTCAGGCCCAAAAGGAGAGTATGATTTTCCGGGTTACACATGCATCAGCGTAAATGAAGAAGTGGCACACGGAATCCCCGGAAACAGAGTACTGCGCGAAGGGGATCTTGTGAATGTCGATGTATCGGGATCGTTGAACGGATATTATGCCGATACGGGGATCTCTTTTGTGGTTGGAAAAGGGGATTCGGAACTTTTCGCCCTTTGCGAATGTGCGCAAAGGGCGTTCGACCGGGGCCTTGAAAAGATCAGGGCTGGGAAAAAACAAAACCAAATCGGTCGGGCGGTTGAAAAAGAAGTGTACAGAAGCGGATTCGAGGTGCTGCTGAATTTGACGGGCCACGGTGTAGGAAGGGCGCTGCATGAAGATCCGGAGTATATTTTAAATTATTACGATCCGGAAGATACAGATTTGTTACAAGACGGTATGGTCATTGCATTTGAACCGTTTGTGTCGACCGGCGCCGATGAAGTGGTCGAATCAGGTGACGGATGGACATATGTGACGCCGGACGGGAGTTTTGTGGCGCAAGTGGAACATACCGTCATTGTAACAAAAGGCAAGCCTATCGTTTTAACGCGATGACTGGGGAAACCGCCCGGATACGGTGTGCCAGCCAGCCCGCAAACAGCGATAAGATGATGTCTTTCGGAAGCGGCACAGCCATCCAAAGCCAGGCCATTTTGTAACTGAACGCCTGCGGGGCCTGTGCCCAAATTTTATAGGCAGCGTACATCCAGTTGGTTCCTATGAAATAATTGAGAACCAGACCGATGATGGCAGCGATGAAGTACGCTGTTAGATTTTGGCGCTTTTCAATGACTTTGCCGGTTGCATATGCGGCTGCAATAAAACTGAGAATGAATCCGAATGACGGGCTTACGACGGTTTGGAACCCGCCGCTGAACTGCGCAAAAACCGGCGCCCCCAATAAGCCGATCAGCATATAAGCAACCATTGATAGGGCCCCGAGCATGCTCCCGAGTACTGCCCCCGCCAGCACGGCAAAAAAGGTTTGTAATGTAATCGGCACCCCTCCGACGACAAGAAACGGCGCAATTGATGTAATATTTGTCCCAATCGCCATCAGCGCGGCAAACATCCCCGCATAACACAAGTCAATGGCACGGAATTTTTTTGCTGACATTTATTCCACATCCCTTTTTCTTGTTTTGTATACTAATAGATTAAAAAAACAGTAAATATATGTCAACTTAAATTTTAAATAGGTTTACATATAAGCCGGTTTGTTTCAAAATGAGCGGTTTTAGCACTAAAGTGTGGAATGGAATATAGTTGAAGTTTTGGTTCATTCCAAAATGGGGTTGTGCGTTCCCATTTGAAGTTGTTCCATCCCCCGAAAAAGCAGAGATCTAATGGAATTTCGCAAATGCAAAAAGGAATCTGTATTATCATATTGAAGTTAACGTTAACGTAAATAGTATGATAGTTCAAAAGACAGGAGGGGAGTGAGGTGCCTTATACCACATCCGAATTGGCGGGCGAGTTCGACGTGACGACCCGGACGATCCGCTACTACGAAGAACTCGGCCTGCTTAAACCAAAACGCGCTCCGAACGGCAGAAGATGTTACTCCAAAAAAGACTACACAAGGCTAAAACTCATTTTCCGCGGGAAACAATTACACTTTACTCTCGAAGAAATCAAAGAAATGATTGAGCTGTTTGACCGCGACCGCACCGGTATCAAACAATTGGAAAAAACGATTGAATACGGCGAGCAGAAACGGCAGGAAGTCATCCGGAAAATTCAGGAACTTCGGGAACTACAGGCCGAATTGGAAAAATACTTATCTGACTTTCAAACACGCTTAAAAAAGCTAAGGGAGGAGCAGGGATGAACATTCCTGAATTATTGGCACGAAATGCACGAAAGTATCCGTTCCAGGAAGCCGTTGTTTCACCGGATGAACGGCTGACGTACCGGGAACTGGACAAAAAAGTGAACCGTTTGGCGAACGCTCTTCAAAACCGCGGCTTCCGGCCGGGCGCCGGAGCGGTAATCATGATGCCGAACACTGTTGAATTTGTCATTTCTTATTTTGCCGTACTCCGCCTTGGCGGCATAGCGGTACCGATCAATGCTAAATCAAGCCGTGCTGAACTCGAATATATTTTAGAGCACAGCGAAGCATCCGCGTTTTTGGTTCATGAACGGCTTTTTGACGGCATAAAAAAGGCGGAGTTTCCGGAGCAACTTTTGAAAATAAAAACCGGTACTGCTGCATCCAGTTGGCAAACTTTTACAGAACTGATCGGGAACGCGACCGATACGGAAATCCGCTGCCTTTTAAAGGAAGACGATGATGCATCCATTCTCTACACTTCCGGCACGACAGGGAAACCAAAAGGCGTGCTGTTTACTTGCCGTAATATTTTGACTTCCGCTTGGATGATGTGTGTAGAAATGTCGATGAAACCGGAAAGCAGAATTTTGCATATGATGCCACTCAGCCATTCGGCACCGTTGCACCTGTTTTTGGTTGCGGGCACGATTGTAGGTGCAACCCATGTGCTTTCGCCTGTTTTTACGCCGGGAGCGCTGGACGAAACGGTCGAACAAGAACGCATTACCCATTTCTTTGGTGCCCCTGTTGCTTATTTGTTTACGGCAAAACTGCCAAATTTGAACGATTACGATTTATCCAGCATGCAATATTGGGTGTACGGCGGCGCACCGCTTTTAAAACAGGAAGTCGAAATGGTGCAGAAAGCTTTTCAAACAGACCGACTTGTATGCGTTTACGGTCTGACAGAAGCGGGGCCAAGTGGAACCTTGCTGCTACCGGAAGAACACAAAGAAAAAGCGGGAAGCATAGGGAAACGCGCAGCCCTTGGAACGGAAATCAGGCTTGTGAATGATCAAGGGGAAGAAGTGGGAATGAAAGAAGTCGGTGAAATCGCGTTATATGGGGAGAGTGTGATGAAGGGTTATCTCCGCGATCCCGAGGAAACAAACCTCGTCTTACAAAACGGCTGGCTGCTCACGGGTGATCTTGCAAGAAAAGATGAAGACGGCTTTTTCTGGGTAGTAGACCGAAAAAAAGATATGGTCATCTCAGGCGGCGTCAATGTGTATCCGAAAGAAATCGAGGATGTGTTGATTAACCATCCGAAAATAAAAGAAGTTGCGGTCATCGGTGTATCGCATCCGGAATGGGGCGAAACTGTAAAAGCTTTTCTCGTGTTGGAGGAACCGATCGGTGATATTGAAGGAGAATGCAATCGCTTCCTATCTGGAAAACTTGCCTCCTATAAAATTCCAAAACTGTATGAAGTAATCGATGAGCTGCCGAGGAACGCCACGGGCAAAATTCAAAAACAAGTGTTGAGGGGGATGACGAATGAACTTTTATCTTGACGACCCGAATTTAGGACGGCTGCTGCAAAAATATTTAGATCCGCAGTTTTTTGAGTGGGCTGAAAAAGAATGCACCGAATTCGGGGCGATGTGTGCGGAGGAGATCGATGAGCGTGCGGCGCACACCGACCGCGAAGGCCGGCCGAAACTCATCAAATACAACCGTTACGGGGAAGATGTGTCAAAAGTATGGGTGAATGAAGGCTATTTAAAAACGGTTGAGCAGGTATACAACAAAGGAATTGTCGGCTATGTCCATAAAAACATTCCAGATTTGGGCCGTAGAGGCAACTATGTGTATGCGTTTACGCAAGGCTATTTGTTGTCGCAGGCGGAACCCGGGTTTTACTGCCCGGTAACCTTGACGGCGGCGGCTGCATTTTTGCTCGACCATTACGGAAGCGAAGAACTCAAACAGGCCTATTTGCGGCAGCTCATTTCAACGGGGGAAGTTGAGCGTTTTGAAGGGGCGACTTTTTTAACGGAACGGCAGGGCGGCTCTGATGTCGGCGCCAATGAAACGAGGGCAGTTGCAGAAGGGGGCCATTACCGGCTTTACGGTGAAAAATATTTTGCCTCCAATGCAGGGATGTGCGGCGTGGCTATGGTATTGGCAAGGCGTGAAGGGGTGCCGTCCGGAACGAAAGGCTTAAGCTTATTTTTAGTGCCGTGGGAAAAAGAAAACGGTGAAAAGAACGGCATTTATATCCGCCGCTTGAAAGATAAACTCGGCGTGCGCGCGGTGCCGTCCGCCGAAGTCGTGTTTGATGGCGCGAAAGCTTATCTCGTGGGGGATCCTGCGAAAGGTTTTTACTATATGATGGAGGCGTTAAACCTTTCGCGCGTCTGCAATGCCGTTGCTTCAATTGGTATTATGCGCCGGGCTTACAGGGAAGCACGGGCATATGCGCTAAGAAGAACGGCATTTGGCCATAGGCTTGCCGATTACCCGATGGTGAAAGAAACGCTTGTCAAAATGGCGGCGAAGCAGGAAGTTGAAACAAGTGCCGTTTTCAGACTTGCCCGACTTTTTGACCGGACTGCTTTCGGAAAAGCGGATAAAAAAGAACAAATCATGGCGCGCCTTCTGATTGCACTCTTAAAAATGGAGACGGCCGAGCAGGCGATCCATTTTGCGCATGAAGCGATCGAAATGCACGGAGGGAACGGCTATATTGAAGACTTTGTCACACCAAGGCTTTTGCGCGATGCACAGGTGCTTACCGCCTGGGAAGGGACAGCCAATATTCTCGGACTTGAAGTGCTGCGCCTGATGCGGAAATTCAACGCCCATGAAATGTTCATTAAAGAGATGAAAAGAAAAACTTCTGTCTTGCAGGCGGGAGCCTTGTTATCTGCCGGGATTGAACAGCTGGAAGAAACTTGCCGGTTTGTCATGGAAGCGAAAGACGAGGCAGCCCAAACTTACCATTGCAAACGGATCGCCAAGCAAATGGTGAAAATTTTCGAAAGCGTGGTCGCGTTGGAAGATGCAGGGACCGGGGAACGTCAAAAATCCGTTGTCGAAGCATTTCTTCAGTTAACATGGCATGATCCGCTTTGTATCGACCCGGAAATGGCTTTCGTAAAAAATTTTGATGAAATTGTATTGGAAACGGTTCTGGGAAATTAGTGCGGCTGTCACGGAATTTCTTATGGCGAATACACTAAATGGAAAAAGCCTGGATAAAGAGGTGATCCATTTTGTATTGGCAGCAGCCTTATGCATATTTTTATCCGCCACAGCATGAACCGGTTTCACGGCATCACAGGCCGAAATATACGTTTCCGCCGCAGCATCAGCCGAAACAGCCGGGGATCGAGAAGCTGATGAACCCGCGCCCGTTGGTGGAAGATCTATCGTATTCGGGATCGGGCAAATTGAAAAATAAAATGGCAATTGTGACCGGCGGGGACAGCGGAATCGGGGCGGCCGTTGCGATTGCTTTTGCCAAAGAAGGCGCAGATATGGTAATCCCGTATTTTTACGAGTACGAAAACGAAGATGCCGAGCGCACGAAACGGAGAATTGAAGAGCTGGGGAGGCGGTGCCTGCTTATTCCAGGGGATTTGAAGGAGCCGGCTCATTGCCGGAATGTGGTGAAACAAACGATCGACACTTTCGGGCGCCTGGATATTCTTGTCAACAACCATGCGATGCAGTTTACCCAGGATAACTTCCTCGATATTACAAACGAGCAGTGGGATTTGACGTTTAAAAACAATATTTACAGCTTTTTCTATATGGTAAAAGCCGCGCTGCCTTATTTGAGAGCGGGCAGTTCGATCATCAATACAACATCGGTTGCTGCTTATGAAGGGCATAAATCTTTGATTGACTATGCCTCGACAAAAGGAGCGATTGTGGCATTCACAAGGTCGTTGTCGCAAAATCTTGTTAAGAAAGGGATCCGTGTAAATGCGGTGGCGCCCGGTCCGATCTGGACGCCGCTGATCCCGTCGAGCTTCAGCGCTGAGCAGGTTGCAAAATTCGGACGCGACGTGCCGATGAAACGTGCCGGCCAGCCGTATGAACTGGCGCCGGCTTATGTATATCTTGCATCCGGTGATTCCAGCTATGTTACCGGGCAGGTTCTTCATGTTAACGGCGGCACGATTACCGGATCATAGAAGTTAAGATATCCACATAAATCGGGGATTCGGAACATGAACGCGTGTGAATTTTGCATGAAAAAAAGCTGAACTCGCATGAATCTGCGTAGCAAATCTGCATGAAGTGTAAGCTGCGTTCCAAAAAAGAAGATAACTTACTCGTTATCTCCTTCATCATGCTTCTGAGAATTATCCAAAAATTGTTCGGTGAAATCGACCAGCGCCCGCTGTTTCATCAGCCTGGACAGGGCCGCGCCGACAAAACCGGTTTTCACTTTGTGGCTGCGTTCAAAAGCGCGGCCGATTTTATTGAACAAATCGGAGTTTTCTTCATAATCTTTGTATGACTTCCATACCCTTTTGCCGTTTACCATCATGGCGCAGCTCTGTTTAAATACGGTTGTGTACCGCGACGAACGGTATTCGCCAAGGTGCATCGAAGTATTGGAAAGATAATCAACCCCGAGCAGCAAAATATACCCGTTCTTATCGTAAATGCGGGCGAGCGGGGATTTTTCCCCGAACGGGAAGTCAAGCGAGTGGCCTTCCACAATATATTTTGCGTCACGGCCCCATGCTGTAAACGAACAGTTTGGGTGATTGCTCCTTAAAACGCCCGGGAATGTCCGGAAAAGTTCAGCAATCCGGCCCATCCCATAAGTGGGGGTAATCCGCGGATCGAAGGCCGGTATGGATTTGCGGATCTCATCCCACCATTCTTCCGGGATAGGCGGATTTTCCCAATAAGCCGGATCCGAATTATTCGTTGTTTGCGCCGGCATCACAATGGTCCCTTGATTGGTAATGACTTCCATTAATGCTTGGATTACGGCAACTTCTCCCCCGCAAACCCAGCCAATCGAGCTTAAAGAAGAGTGGACGATCACGGTCATGCCTTCCGCAAGCCCCAGTTTGCGGAAATCTTCCATAAGCCTTTCTTTTGTGACCAAGATATGTTTTTTGCGGATGACTTGTTCTTCTGACATACAGGCTTCTCCAATCTTGCATATTTTTATTGTAATGTTTCTCCGGGCTTGCCTCATATCCTTTAATATTGAAAAAGTTTTCCAAGATAAGGAGAAGAGGCAGAACATGGCAGTGTTTTTTAAAGGAGCGCTGATTCTGATCGGTGTCGCTTTTATAGGAGAATGCATTGAATTTTTGACCAATATGGTGCTAGCGAACGAACTCGGGGCACATGGCATGGGTTTGTATATGTCGATTTTGCCGGTGATTTTTTTAATTGTGACGATTGCCAGCATGGAACTGCCGATCTCGATTTCAAAATTTATTGCTGAAAAAGAAGAAAAATACCACCGCGGCATGCTGCAGTATACGATCCGCCTGACGATTCTGTTTGTGCTTCTTTTGATGGCAGCAGCCGTTTTGTGGCTTCACGCACTGCCGGTTTTCCGGCATTACCATCCGTATATCCGTTGGCTGATCGTTGCCCTTATCCCGATTATAGCATTTTCCTCGATCGCAAGAGGGTATTTTATGGGTGTCCAGCAAATGGGAAAAATTGCCGTCGCCAATTTCCTGAGAAAAATCATGCAACTCGTTTTGCTTGTTTTTCTATTCCATTGGATTCAGTTTGATTTGGAGCTGTCCATTTTCATTGCGCTGTGCACGCTTGTCGGGAGCGACCTGATTGTGCTGCTGTATCTTTTCCATATGTTTGTGCTACAAATGAAAATGCTGAAGAAAAAAGAACAGGCGGAGATGGGCGGGAAAACGATCCGGAGAAGTTTGCTTGCAGTTTCCCTGCCGACAACTGGCATGCGCGTCTTTCATTCGATTACAAACGCCATTGAGCCATTTTTTATTAAATGGGTGCTCGTCAAATCGGGTATGACGGAAACAATGGCGAATGAACATTTCGGGCTGATGGCGGGCGTAGCTTTTACGATCGGTTTTTTCCCGGCTTTTATTGCCCACTCCTTATCAACGGTGCTGATTCCGACCGTTTCGGAAGCATACGTCAAAAAAGACGGCTTGAAGCTGCAAAAACTGTTGCAGCAGGTCATGATGATGACATTCGTTTACGGGTTGCCGGCCGTAGTGATCATTTATCTATTCGCTGTTCCACTCGCTGCGCTGTTTTCACATTCTGCCGCCGCGGCCGTTTATGTGCAGCTTTTATGGCCGTATTTTTTGTTCCATTATTTTGTCATTCCGATGCAGGCGTTTTTAATCGGGCTCGGGCTGGTCAGGGATGCATTGGCGCATTTTGTTTGGTCAACGGCCGTGATGTACTGTCTGATTTATTTTCTCGGCGTCAATCCGCAGTATCAAATGGCGGGTGTCATGATCGCAATGAATACGGGGACGCTTCTTGTAATGATGATGCATTATTTAACGATTTGCAAAAAAATTGAAGTTTCCCTCATTTTGCGGAAGCCGATGAAACACACATTTTAACGCGCTTATGGACATGCGGCATTCCTTACGTTTAAAATGGGGGAAACAAGGAGGGATGATGATGCTTGAATTTATTGGCTGCGGCAGCGCTTTTCATACGGAACTCGGAAACAATAGCGCTTTTTACATAAAAGGCCAGACGCTTTTTCTCATTGACTGCGGGAGTAGCACATTTGCAAGGCTGCGGGAATCAGGGATTTTGCAAAAAGCGGACCGAATCCATGTCGTTTTGACCCATACGCATGCCGACCACGTAGGATCGCTTGGGGATCTGGTGCTTTATGGTTATTGGATCATAGGGAAAATGGCGGAGCCGGCTGTAACGGTCTATGCGCCTAAAGACTTAAACATCCGTATGCTATTGGACATGATGGGCGCGGAGGAAAAAACGTATATCCTGAAAGAATTCACTCCCGGAGAAGAGATTGAAATTCCAGAACTTTCTATCCGGTTTGAAGCGGTTCCGGTCAGGCATGTTCCCGAACTGCACTGTTTCGGCTATGTGCTGAGGATTCAAAACGAGTTGATTTATTACAGTGGCGACTGTTGTGAAATTCCCGCGTCTATTTTAGAAAAACTAACCGGCGGTGTATTTGGCGCTTTTTATCAGGATACGTGCAAAGCGGATTACGAAGACAATGTGCACTTGTCGCTCCGCAAATTGGCAGAAATCATCGGCCCGGCATTCAGGGATAAAGTGTACTGTATGCACCAGGACGAGGGTTTTGACAGGGATGAAGCTGAAAAACTCGGTTTTCAAGTTGTAAAACCATACGGAGAAAAGTAAAAACACAAGGGCATGGTACCCTTGTGTTTATTTGGAAGGCCTGTACCCGGCTTTTTTCGCCTGCGCCTCTGTACAGAACCATACAATATTGTCCTTTGTCCGGTTGTAATATGGATTCCCCGGTAAATGATAAATTTTGCTGTTTGCATTGCCTTTAATTTTTCCTTTGCAGACCATGTTGCTTTCCTGGTCATCTGCAGGGTTGTTTTGGTATGCACTTGAGCTTCCGGCCCCGCCCGTACCGGACTGCTTTGCGGATGATGATTTCGCAGCGGCAGTTGATTTCGAGCAGCCGTTAAATCCGGAATCGGTGGCATATCCTTTTTGAGACCAAATATGTAAGTGCTTGTTTTCTGCAATCTTTTCGTCTTTTTCGTATTTTGACAAATATTTGTACGGCGGATGATAAATATAAGCGACCCGGGCATAACCGTCTTTCAGCAATTCTTCCTGCACCGATTTTCCATTTACATACACATAGGCAAGAAGACGGCCGTATTTATCGCGGGTATCGCCGTTTGTTTCGAATTCCAGCGTCAACTTGCCGCTGTTGACCAATTGTTTATTTTTGTTATAGGCACTCACGGCATACGGCTGGACGCAGGTACCCGGTTTTTTCTCTTCCGGTGTATCCACCAGCAAATAGCGCACTGTTTTTTCTTTCCCTTTATAGATGACTTTGATTGTATCCCCATCAACCGTTTCTACCAATGTTGCGGCATGCTGGTTGGATGGAGTGGAAATTTTTTTATGTTTTTTTACTGCAGGTACCGCAGCCTCAGCCGGTTTGCTTTTATCTTCTTTAGGATTGCTGCCGGACTTGCCGGCGGTGTTTTTCGCTTTGGTAGCAGCTGTTTGATAATCACTCTTTTGATGCGTTGTATCCTGTGTTGGTGCCGTGATTCCGAAAAGAATGAAAAAAATGATGGCAAGGATGAAATATCCCGTACTGGAAGAAAACTTTGTTTTTTTCTTTGCCCAAAAGCCGAGGCGCGGGAAGAAAAAACTTAAAAAAGCAAAAAGCAAGGACAGGAATGCGAAAGCCAGGAAAAAGCCGTTAATATGTGAAAACAAAAATTTAACGGCATTTATGACAACAGCGATGACCGCCAGAACGACAAAAAATCCAAGGCAACCAAAGCCAGCTTTTTTCATTTTATAATCCCCCTTAAAATTTCCACGCAATGACATCCTGAAAGCTTTGGAGCCATGGGAAACGACATGATAAAAAGCACAAGGGCAACCTTCCCTTGTGCTTTCTCTCTATATAAGCGGCCCCGAGAGGACTCGAACCTCCGACGCACGGTTTAGGAAACCGACGCTCTATCCACTGAGCTACGGAGCCATATCTGTGTTGTTAAAATGAACAGATATTATTATATACGAAAAAGTTGTTTTTGAAAAGCCTTTTTGCATTTTTCGGCGGATTTGTTGCAGCTTTACTAAGGTATCCAGGCGAGGACGGTTTTCTTCTGCACGTAGAGAAATAAATTTGTGATCCATCTTGCAATGGCACCGATGTTGTTTTATATCTTTAGTAATATATTAATCAATTTAACCGTAATAAATTCAGTTTAAAGCACTTCCAAATCTTTATTTTTTGTGGAGGATAAAGGCAAATTTTCCTGCCACGAGATTTCCCGCTTCTAATTCTAACCCCTTGAATAGCATATGGAAAAGGGGGACGGTATATGTAAGACGTCTATCAGGTTGGCATGATCCCAATCATCATGGGCTTGGGGGAAATGTTCAAGCGGATCGGGTTTCCGGCAAAATATTTCCCGCTTCTTGCCGTTATTTTCGGCCTCGGGTTCGGAATTTTTTATACCGGAAGCAATTTGAAAGAAGGGATCATCAAAGGGTTTATGCTCGGGCTGTCAGCGAGCGGATTGTAAAGCGGCGCGAAACATATGGCGGGAAAGTGACCGGAATTCAGTTTAAAAGATATGTAGGGAGTGAGGGAAACGAAAAGGGGTGAAGAAAATGTTTAAACTTTTTCTTGATCCCGGGCATGGAGGAAAAGACCCGGGCGCAACAGGAAACGGGCTGGAAGAAAAGGATATTACTTTGGTGATTGGCAAAAAAATCCGGACCATTTTAACAAATGATTACGAAAATGTTTCCGTAAAAATGTCGCGGACGACCGATACATTTATTTCCTTGGAAGACCGCACCGATACAGCGAACAGCTGGGGTGCTGATTACTTTCTCTCGATCCATATTAATTCAGGAGCGGGGACGGGATTTGAAAGTTATGTTTACCCCGATGTCTGCTCCCCTACCACAACATACCAAAAGACGATCCACCAGGAAGTGCTGAAACTCAATGATTTACAGGACAGGGGCAGAAAAGAGGCCGACCTCCATGTGCTCCGGGAATCGCGCATGCCGGCGTTGCTGACGGAAAACGGCTTTATTGACCGGGCAAGCGATGCGGCAAAAATGAAACAAAACAGCTGGATAGAAGATGTCGCGCAAGGGCATGTCAACGGGTTGGCCAAGGCGTTCGGCCTGAAAAAGAAGAGCGGGGCAACGTACCAGAAAGTGGTCAAAGGGGATACAGTCTATTCGTTAAGCAAAGAATATGGTTCCAGCATCCAGCAAATCAAGGAATGGAATAATTTGGATGATGACTATACGATCTATGTCGGGGAAAGATTGCGCGTAAAATAAGAAAAAAGCAGGGGCTATCATCGGCGCCTGCTTTTTTCCATTGAATATGTTCTCTGTGTTTTTCCATTACTCCGATGCCGGGTTTGCTTGCAACTGGTTATACAGCGCATAAGCCGCGTTGCTGATCGTCACCTCGTCCTGCGATTGGGCTTGTGCCGCCGCAGGAGTTGAATCCGACTTGCTTTCGGCTTCCAATCTTTGGATTTCCACTTCAATTTGCTGCAATTGCGTCTGCAGCTGCTTTAACTGCTGAGAATTGTCCGTGGATCCCGAAGAAGAAGCACTCAATTGTTTAATTTCCGCTTCCAGTTCTGTTTTTTGCTTTTGCAATTTTTCCAATTGGGATGAAGAACTGGATGAAGCTGCTGCCGTGCTTGTAACGGTTTGGAAAGAAACTGAACTGATTTGCATCAATGTCACCTGTTTCGTAAAAAATTTGAATTCCCTGCCATTATAGCCTTTCGTATCTTAAAAAAGGCTTAAAAAACCGGCGCTAAAGGCCGGCTAAAAGAAAGGGGGGTAAGACAAATAGGGCAATTTGTCCAGCGTGTTTGCTTGCTGCTTGTCCTCGCTACACCGTTTATGATAAAGGCCAAATCCTAAAGCGCTGTGAAAAAAATATAATATTTTAATGAGGATTCCATAAGATTGGGTTAACCCAGATTCTCCAAAACGGGGATCAGGTTGTCGAAAAAAGGCTTTACAATAAAATCTTTCGCTCCGCTTTGAAGAGCTTCCAGCATGAGCGACTTTTGCCCGAGCGCAGTGCACATGACCACATTGGCGTTTTCGTCGATTTTCATCAATTCTTTTAACGCCGCGACCCCATCCATGTGTGGCATCGTGATGTCGAGCAGGACAATATCAGGGCGGTATGCCGTATATCTTTCCACCGCTTCCAGGCCATCACTGGCTTCGGCAACAACCTGGTAACCGTGCCTCTCCAGCAATGCCCTCAGTTTCATCCGCATAAACATCGAATCATCCACAAGCAAAACGTTTTTTTTCATTGGAGCCACCGTCCTTTTTCCAGGTGTACATTCATGATGTTTGGCCGGCCAAGCCGTCTAATTTATTTTACCATGGAAGTGTAGGAAAATTGTCATGTGACAAAGGTACTAAAAAATAGGAAAAACTGGGCGAAGCAATCTCTCAGGTGAACGTTTTAATTTTCATAGCCGTTGATGACAAGATCGAGCTTCCCTGTTTCCGGGTCAATCACGAGGCCGTGTACCGGCACTTTTTTGTCCATGAGCGGATGATTTTTAATGATACCGACGCTTTTTTCGACACTGTTTTCCACTCGGTCAAAACCGCTCAGCCATTCGCCCAGGTCGATCCCAGCGTTGGTGAGCGTCTCAATGGTTTTTTCTTCTACCCCGCGTTTTTTCATATTCGTAAGCACAGATTCCCCTTTTAAACCAGTCATGCCGCAGTCATAGTGGCCGATGACGAATACTTCATCCGCCTTCAACTGGTAGATGGCGACAAGCAGGCTCCGCATCGTGCTGTCAAACGGGCTTGTCAGGATGGCCCCGGCGTTTTTCACGATTTTCGCATCGCCGTTTTTAATATTCATCGCCTTATGTAATAATTCGATAATCCTTGTATCCATGCAAGTAAAAATTACCATGCGCTTGTCCGGAAATTTGGAAGTGGTATAAGGCTCATACTCTTTTTTCTCCACAAATTCCTCATTGAAAGCCATAATGTTATCCAATAATGTCATCACATCTCATCCTTTCCAGAATATTTTAAAATACAACCGCCATGAATGAAAGTAAAAACGTTTAAAATGGTGATTAATATTCAGTCCCAAAGTTTGCAAAAAATAATAATACGTGGTACATTTAATTCATAGTTATTTTATAGGAAATGGAGGGATTAAGATTGGGCAGAGAATTTGATGCGCTGTTCGATGAATGGTCCCACTCTTATGATCAAACAGTTTCCGGCAAAGATTCCGAATACGGGGAAGTATTCTTTCAATATGATAAAATTTTGGATGCTGTCGCTGGCCGTGCGGAAGGGTTTGTTATTGAATTTGGCCCCGGCACCGGGAATTTAACGGGAAAACTGCTGCAGAGAGGGCTGTCTGTAATTGGCATAGAACCTTCTGCCAATATGAGAAAAATTGCACAACACAAGCATCCGAGTGTTAAAATAACAGATGGGGATTTTTTAAATTTTACAGTCCCGAAAAAAGTGGATACGATTGTGAGCACCTATGCTTTTCACCACTTGACGGATGCAGAAAAGCGGTATGCCATTTCCTTGTACCGGGGGTTTTTAAACCCTGGCGGCAAAATTGTTTTTGCAGATACCGTTTTTAAATCAGAGGAAGCAAAGCGGGAGATGATCCAGGAGGCAAAAAACAGAGGGTTCAGCCGGCTTGCAAAAGACTTGGAAAGCGAGTACTACACGACGGTCCCTGTGCTAGCTTCTATTTTCAAAGACAATCATTTTGAAGTTTCGTTCGATCCATTAAACCGTTTTGTATGGTTGATTGATGCAAAATTGAAAGGAGTGCATGACAATGGCTGAAATGCAAAAAATGAATGTAGAAAGTTTTAATTTGGACCATACGAAAGTAAAAGCGCCATACGTGCGCCTCGCAGGGGTGAAAGAAGGAATTCACGGCGATGTGATCCGCAAATACGATATCCGTTTCTGCCAGCCGAACAAAGAGCATATAGAGATGCCGGCACTTCACTCACTGGAACATATGATGGCGGAATTCGCCCGCAATTATACAGACAAAATTGTGGATATCAGCCCAATGGGTTGCCAAACCGGTTTTTATTTTTTGGTCATCAATTTGGACGATTATAACCAGGTGCTCGATATCATTGAAAAAACATTGAATGACGTGCTTCAAGCAACCGAAGTGCCGGCGTGCAATGAAACGCAGTGCGGCTGGGCGGCGAGCCATTCATTGGAAGGCGCGCAGGAGATTGCAAGAAAGATGCTGGCAAAACGTGATGAATGGGCACAGGTTTTTGCCGAATAACGGGGACGCTTCAGATGAAGTTTGCAAAAAATGTCCATGAACTGGTCGGCAACACGCCGTTGGTGGAAATTACGGCATTTGATCTGTCGGAAGATGTCCGCCTGTTTGCAAAGCTTGAGTATTTAAATCCGGGCGGTAGCATCAAGGACCGGCTCGGCGCATACCTTTTGGAGCGAGCGTTTAAGGAAGGCAAACTGAAGCGCGGCTGGACGATCATTGAACCGACCGCCGGCAACACGGGGATCGGGCTTGCGCTGGCTGCGATCCGGTTCGGTGTGCGGGCAGTGTTTGTCGTGCCGGAAAAATTCAGCATGGAAAAGCAGACGCTGATGCGGGCGCTCGGAGCGGAAGTCATCAACACGCCGACTGCGCTCGGCATGGAAGGTGCGATTGCGAAAGCGAAAGAACTCCTTGCCGAAACGCCGAATTCTTATTTTCCGGGCCAGTTTGAAAATCCTGCCAACCCGGAAACCTATTATAAAACGCTCGGCCCTGAAATTTGGGATGCGCTCGACGGCCATGTCGATGTTTTTGTGGCGGGCGCCGGCTCCGGAGGCACTTTTATGGGCACGGCCCGTTTTTTAAAGGAGAAAAATCCGGATCTGAAGGCTGTGGTCGTGGAACCCGAGGGCTCGATTTTAAACGGCGGCGAGGCGCACGGCCACCGCACGGAAGGGATCGGCATGGAATTCTTGACGCCGTTTATGGATCGCTCGTATTTTGATGCGATCCACACGATTTCGGACGATGCGGCTTTTAAGCGGTTGGCGGAAGCGGCCCGCCTTGAAGGCCTTTTGATCGGCAGTTCTTCGGGTGCCGCATTAGAAGCGAGCCTGCGGGAAGCACAGCGGGCAAAACCGGGCACCCATATCGTTACGATTTTCCCGGACAGCAGCGAACGGTATATCAGCAGCGGGATCTATTCTGGTTGATTCGTCCATGTAATTGTATTACCGCGTATTTTGGAATTTCTGCGGAAAAGCGAACAAGGCAGCCACGGATTGTCTTGCGGAAAGATATAAAAAAGGAGATGGATCGATGCGTAAAAAAACAAAATTCATTCACGGCGGCATCAGCCGTGACCCATATACAGGTGCCGTTTCCGTGCCGGTTCACCATGCGAGCACATTCAAGCAGGACGGCGTCGGCAATTTTAAATATGAATACGCAAGGACCGGCAACCCGACGCGCGAAGCATTGGAGAAACTGATCGCCGATATTGAAGAAGGCACGCGCGGTTTTGCATTCGGCTCCGGAATGGCGGCCATTACGGCAGTTATCCAGTTATTTTCGGCCGGCGACCATATTTTGGCGACCGATGATGTGTACGGCGGCACTTTCCGCGTGCTGACAAAGGTGATGAACCGCTTTAATATTGATGTGACATTTGTCGATACAAGCAATTTGGATGCGGTGCGGGCAGCGATCCGGCAGAATACAAAAGCAATTTATGTGGAAACGCCGACCAATCCGCTGTTGAAAATTACGGACTTGCGGGCGATTGCTGGTGTGGCGCGTGAAAACGGGTTGAAATTTATTGTGGACAATACATTCAGCACACCGTATTGGCAAAATCCGCTTGTTTTAGGAGCGGATATTGTTGTGCACAGCGCGACGAAATATCTCGGCGGGCATAGCGATGTTGTTGCCGGACTCGTGGTTGTAAAAGATGAGCGGCTGGCCGAAGACCTGCATTTTATCCAAAATTCAACAGGCGGCATTCTCGGCCCGCAGGACAGCTGGCTTTTGATCCGTGGCATTAAAACACTGGGCGTGCGCATGGAAGAAATTGAAGCAAACACGCGGAAGATTGTTGAATTTTTGGTGGCGCATCCTGCGGTTGAAAAAGTGTACTATCCGGGCCTTGCGGATCATCCCGGACATGAAGTGCACCGTTCCCAGGCCGATGGGTTCGGCGGTATGATCTCTTTTACGGTGGAATCCCAGGAAAAAGCGCTGGATGTTTTGAATCAAACCCGCTATTTTACTTTGGCGGAAAGCCTGGGCGCGGTGGAAAGCCTGATTTCGATCCCATCGCTGATGACCCATGCTTCGATTCCGCGCGAACGCCGGCTTGAACTCGGCATCGAAGACGGCTTGATCCGCATCTCAGTCGGAATTGAAGATGCAGAAGATCTGCTTGAAGATTTAGGGAATGCATTAGATTAGAATTTAAGCCTGCTCTCGTTGGGGAGCGGGTTTTTTGTTTATAAAAGAGCAATTAAATGTATTAGCAGGAAAAAAAGATAAGTACGCACATTCTGATACTCTAAAAGTGATTCACTCATCATTGAATCAAGGATTCCATATTATGAATTGAGATGGTTTCTTCAAATCTAATCTAAAAATATTGCTTACAATCTCCTCACCTCCCTCAACCATCCATACACCAGAAATGGAAAATACCGTAAATACGACCTGAGCATATTGTAAAAATTTTTTCCACTTTATGAAACCTGTGCCATTTTAAACCGTAATAAAAGTACATAAAAAAATTGATGAAAGGGGCCCGTGCAATAGAAGGGATGTGTTGCATATGGAAGTGTTTGGCGTGCCGATTGAGACGGCATATTTGGCTGTATTGATCACGGCAGGCTGTTTGACGGTGCTTTATTTGCTGTTTAACGATTTGCTCGGCAGTATAGCGGATGCGGTCAATTTTATCCATCCTGCTCTGATCCTGGCATTTTTCACCTTTTTCTCGGCAGGCGGGTATATTTTGGAAAAACTGACACCTCTTTCCCATCTGCTCATTATCACGATTTCAATTGTTATTGCCTTGATATTGGATACATTGCTGAACGTGTTTGTGTTCGTTCCATTGTCCACTGCTGAAGAATCGCTCGCCTACACGGAAGAGTCTTTGAAAGGAAGGGTTGGAAAAACGATTCTTTCGATTCCGAAAGGCGGGTTTGGGGAAGTCGTGATTGACAGCAAAACCGGAACGATTTCAAAACCGGCTGCCAGCGTGCAGGACACGCAGATCGAAGAAGGGACGCAGGTGCTGGTCATTGAAGTGAAAAATGGCGTGCTGTATGTCGTGCCTTACGAAAATTACCGTTTGAATCATGAAACATTTTATCAATCATAAGGGGGGAACCGCATGTTTGCAAGCGGAATAATGGGCATTTGGATTATCATTGGCATTGTTGTATTTTTGGTGATTGCACTGATTGGCGTATTTATTACAAAATACCGGACGGCGGGCCCGGATGAAGCATTGATCGTCACCGGAAGTTTTTTGGGCGGCAAAAACGTCCATGTCGACGAAGCGGGAAACCGGATTAAAATCATCCGCGGCGGAGGGACATTCGTATTCCCGGTGTTCCAACAGGCAAAACCGCTCAGCCTGTTATCGAGCAAACTGGAAGTCACAACGCCGGAAGTCTATACCGAACAAGGCGTTCCGGTTATGGCCGACGGGATTGCGATTATCAAGATCGGCGGATCGATCGGGGAGATTGCCACAGCTGCCGAACAATTTCTCGGGAAATCAAAAGAAGACCGTGAAAATGAAGCGAGGGAAGTGCTGGAAGGCCATTTGCGCTCCATTTTAGGTTCCATGACCGTTGAAGAAATCTATAAAAACCGCGACAAGTTTTCGCAGGAAGTCCAGCGTGTCGCTTCCCAGGATTTGGCGAAAATGGGGCTCGTTATCGTATCCTTTACAATTAAAGAAGTAAAAGATAAAAACGGTTATCTCGATGCGCTCGGAAAGCCGCGGATTGCCCAGGTCAAACGGGATGCTGACATTGCGACCGCAGAAGCGGAAAAAGAAACGCGGATCCGCCGGGCAGAAGCGTTAAAAGAAGCAAAACGCGCAGAACTCGAGCGGGCAACAGAAATTGCGGAAGCTGAAAAGTTCAACCAATTAAAAATTGCCGAGTTCCGCCGCGAGCAGGATATTGCAAGGGCGAGGGCCGACCAGGCGTACGATTTGGAAACGGCCCGTTCCAAACAGGAAGTGACGGCACAGGAAATGGAAATTAAGATAATCGAACGGCAAAAGCAGATCGAACTGGAAGAAAAGGAAATTTTACGTCGCGAACGCCAATACGACTCCGAAGTGAAGAAAAAAGCGGATGCCGACCGTTATGCTGTGGAGCAGGCCGCGATTGCGGAAAAAATGAAGCAAATCGCCGAAGCCGATGCCCATAAATACCGCATTGAAGCAATGGCAAAAGCGGAAGGGGAACGCGTCCGCATCGATGGTACGGCAAAAGCGGACGCCCAGCGCGCCCAAGGGGAAACCGAAGCGGAAATTATCCGCCTGAAAGGTTTGGCGGAAGCGGAAGCAAAAAGAAAAATTGCGGAAGCATACGAACAGTTCGGCCAGGCTGCTGTACTTGACATGATTTTGAAGGTGCTGCCTGAATACGCGAAACAAGTGGCGGGCCCGCTTTCCAATATCGGCTCCATTACAGTTGTCGATACGGGCAGCGGCACAAATGGGGGTGCGAACAAAATCACCGGTTATGCCACCGACCTGATGGCAACACTCCAGGAAACGTTGAAAGCATCGAGCGGCATCGATATCCGCGAAATGCTCGAAAGTTTATCCGGAAAACAGCAGGCACAAGTCCCGCAGCCGGAACCGGTTTTGATGGAACAGGAAGTAAAATAGGGTACGGCAAGTGCCTTTCCATTTTTGACTTTACCGGATAAACCCCTTCTGGTAGGTCAGAAAAAAGTAACGGAATTCATCAAATAAGAGTTGACGGTAGGAAGAAAAATCATACACTTCCAAAAAAGCTTCCAAATCTTGGCGAGAGAAGGAGTCCAAAATTCCGGAAAGTTCAATGGGTGTACGCAAATGCTGATACAGCTGCCCGAGCCCAAAATATTCGAACGTGTCGGCAATTTGTTCGTTTGTCATCAAAACACCTGCTTTTTCTATAGTATATTCTATTGTTCACCACCGATAGAAAATCAAACACAAAAAAACGGCTGGAACCGCGCATTACCCGATTCCAGCCGTTTTATCATCCTAGGGGAAAATCCTGCGTACTGTGCTAATCCTGTCCCCAATGTGTTTTCCAAAATCGCTGCACTGAAACTGTGGCAAAGGCAGTCAATTCTGCAGCCGCGCCCCTTTCGAATCTTCAGCCAGCTTATTTCTTGGTGATGGTCAGCAAGTTTTTGACTCCGGAAAACTCCCGGACCTGCAAAACCTTATTTCGCTGCGTCTGCAGTCATTTTGTTGATGAACTGGAGGGAGCGGCCTGCGCCGACAACGACGGATTGCAGCGGATTTGGCGCCAGGTGCACAGGCACGAAAATTTCGTTGCTCATCCATTCCTGCATGCCTTGCAGAAGGGCGCCGCCCCCGGTTAACACAATACCGCGGTCTACGATATCTCCGCTCAATTCAGCCGGGCAGTCTTCCAACGTTGCGCGAATCGTTTCCAAAATTTGCAGAAGTGAGTCGCGCAATGACTCTTGGATTTCATAAGAGCTTAATATCACGGTTTTCGGCAGGCCTGTCACAAGATCCCGTCCGCGGACTTCAATTGTCTGTTCCCGATGGTCGACTAAAGCATGGCCGATTTCCATTTTGATTTGTTCCGCGGTCCGTTCGCCGATTAAAAGGTTGTACGTTTTTCTAACATGCTGCATAATATCATCATCCATTTTATCGCCGCCGATCCGGATCGTATTATACGTGACAACGCCGCCGAAAGAAATGATGGCGACTTCTGTCGTGCCGCCGCCAATATCGACAACAACATTCGCGATCGGTTCATCTACAGGCAGATCGGCGCCGATTGCGGCGGCAACCGGTTCTTCAATTAAATGGACAGCTTTGGCCCCGCTGTTTTTTACCACATCTTCAATGGCACGGCGCTCAACCGATGTTGCGCCGGATGGGGCACATACAATGACATTCGGCTTGCGGATGGAGATGCCGCTTTGTTTATTGATTTTTTTCATAATTTGTTTCAACATTTCTGTCGTCATGTCAAAATCGGCAATTACGCCGCCTTTTAGCGGGCGGACAACCGTAATTTTTTCCGGCGTTTTGCCGATCATGGCTTTTGCCTCATGCCCGAAGGCGAGCACTTGTTTTGTTTGGTTATCTATTGCCACAACGGATGGCTCGTCCAAAATCACGCCTTCTTTTTTAGAATACACCAAAACATTCGCAGTTCCTAAATCGATTCCAATTTCGTTCCCTGAAAACATGTATTATGTCACCTAACCTTCATGATCTTTTAAAGCATAGTATGGTACCATAGTCATTCCCATTCAGTATAGCTTTTTTTGTCCGTGCCGTCGGTAGCACTTTCTTCCAATCCATCACATTACAAAAACATGTCGCGGCAATTCCTTAAAAATCTGTAAAAAGGCTGCAGCTACCATACAAAATTAATCTTTTTGTAAAATTTTTCACAATGGAGGAGAAAGGAAAAATTCCTTTTGTGACAAAAAGGAATTTTTTCTGCAGAACAGGTTCTTCAATCTTATAACATGGCGTTTGAAAAATAGCGCGCCATTTCCTCACTTTGTTTTTTTCGCAGCAATCTTTGTTCGGCACGCTGTTTTGCCGTTTCATTTAACCAGCGCTCCTCATCTGTTTCCGGAACGACTTCGGGCACCGGTGTCGGTTTCCCGTTCTCATCAAGCGCCACAAAGGTTAGAAAAGAAATGGCGGCAATCGATGTTTCTTCTGTTTTTAAGTCTTCCGCACTAACCTTTACAAAAACTTCCATTGAGGTGCGGCCAGTCCAGGTCACTATCGCTTCAACTGTGACGACATTCCCGACGCGGATCGGGGCAATAAAATCGACAGAGTCGGTCGAAGCCGTTACAACGGTGCATCTGGCCAGTTTGGCGGCCGCAATCGATGCTGTATCATCAATATAAGCCATTAATTTTCCCCCGAATAGCGTGCCAAGGTGGTTTGTATCCGGCGGAAAAACATAGCTTGTTTTCACTGTGCGGGTTTCACGCATATATTTTTTTGGTCTGTTTCCCAAAAATCTCACTCCATTATGTTGATGCCGCTCGTGGCGGCGGTTTAACTTTTCCTTTTATCATATAAAAAATTATAACAAAATCGGCTGTAATATACGAACAAAAACGTAAAGAAAAAAGGCTTCCATCCGGAATTTTTTCAAAGAAAAATCAGGTTCAGCAAATAAACCTGATTTTTATTTCCGATTTTTTTCATTTTCTTCCACATATGGATTTTTTTCATTCCGCGGCAGATCCTCGAATGGTGTCATCATGTCCACTTCGTCCAGTTCTTCTTCGTATTCTTTATTTGGATAAATTTTTACATGTTTGCCGGAAATGTCGTTACCTGAGAAATTTTCAAAGTCTTCCACATAGCCGTCATGATCGTCCGATTCCGTGTACATTTCGTTATAGCTGTCCGGTGGGGTTTCAAAATCGGAAGGTGATTCAGAAGTGCCCCATTTCGCAACAGCCTGCCAGGAATCTTCCGCATCAAAGACAACCGACTCATCTTTTGAATCGTCGAAATTGAATTTTCCCCACGGCGGATTGAGCACATCTTCTTCAACGGACCGGTGCCCCGGGATCGTAGAATCCGGGCTGTGCTCTTTGCAGTACAGCGTTGACGGGAGTGCCTCCAGCCGCTCGATCGGGATGTCCCTGCCACATTTTTTGCATTTTCCGTATGTGCCGTCTTCCATTGCTTTAAGAGCTGCCCTGATTTTTTCCTCTTCATATTCGGCGTGGTTATTCAGAGCAATATCTTTTTCCCGTTCATACAGTTCAGTTCCGGTATCGCCAGGATGGTTGTCGTAACTCGAAAGTTCTCCGACGGAATCATAAGGGTGCGCGGATTCTAATTGATAATGGTTATTTTGGTCCAATTCTTTTTGAAAGCCGTCAAGTTGCGACTTTAAAATCGTTCGGAAATGGTCCAGTTGTTGTTGTGTAAGCATCTTTCACCACTTCTTTCTTTACAAAGGTGTGTTGATGATTTTTACTACCGAAGCAAAGGGCACAAACTTTTCAAAAGTAGTATGGATCAAAATGCCGCTGTTCATGAAAAAAAGTCTGCCCGGTTTCATGTACCGGACAGACGTCTTTTTTCATATTGCCGGAACATCACGATATACATGCCAGCACTCGCAACAGCTAAAACAGCCAGGACGGCAAACGTTCCTTTGTAGCCGATCATGCCGGCCAAGGGGATCGATATCGGTGCAATTGTTCTGCCGAGTGTGTACCGCAGGCTTGCAGCTGCAAAATATTGGGCACGCATGTCAGGAGGCGAGAGCTTGGAGACAAAGTTTTGCTGGATACCCGTTACAACCAGTTCGCCGAGTGAAAACAGGAGCATCGAGAAGATAAATCCAAAGCTTGATATCCAGACGCCGAATAAATAAATGGAAACGGCATAAAGCAGCGAAGACAGCACAAACACGTCCCGTTCCCTGTATCTCGCCATCCATTTCGTAGCCGCTACGGAGAAAAGGGCGACAATCAGGCCGTTTTCGGATAAAATAAAACCGAACAGTTGCTCTCCGGTAAAATGGATCAGGTTGAAAAAATCGGCTTCATCGAAGGCTTTTTTCGTATAGACCGGCAAGATGAGATCAAGCTGCATATACGTCTGGGCGACGAGAATGCCGGCAAAGATAAACAGCATAAAAATTTTATCCTTGATGATGACCTGGTAGCTTTGGGCCTGCTCCACAAGGGAACTGTACCATTTTTTCTCTTTTTGGGGATGACCGTTTGCAAAAAGCGGTGCTGTTTCGCGTGTGTATCTTACGAGCAGGATGCCGAGCACTAGGCATGAAAGGGCTGCGAAAACTAGCAGTTCGAAACGGTAATGCGCAAAGAAAATCCCGCCGATCACCGGCCCGACGACGACTGAGATATTGACGGATGTGTAAAAAACGGCAAATACATGGCTACGGTTTTTTTCATCGACAACATCGGCAATCATTGCCTGGCTCGCCGGATAATAAAGCGAACCGAATACGCCGGAGACGGAAAAACAAATAAAAGCCACAAGAGCAGAGTCGAACCATGGCGAGTTGGCAAACCCAAAAAACAAAAAGGCGATGCCCTGTCCGAACGAAGAGAGCACCATCATTTTTTTTCTGCCGAAGCGGTCGGCATAATAACCGCCGAGCAGGTTGGCAATGGCGGAAAAAACTTGCGAAACAATTAAAAGGGTGCCTGCAAGCCCCGTACCGAATTCCTCGGTGAAGTAAATGGTCAAAAAGGGGAAGAACATCCAAAAGGTGAGATTCATTAATGATTCCCCGAAAAGACGGACTTTTAAATTTTGGTCCCAATCGCGTATTTTCATAAAAATGTCCTCATTTGTCAGAATAGACGTCAAAACTATCATACACAGAAAAATTTTGAAAAACAACGATTAAATGAAAAGTTAGAGGACTGTTTTTTGGAATGGACCTATGCGAAAATGGAACGCAACCCTGCCAGTTTGGAACGGAAGAAGCGGGCGAAATGACTAAAATACCATGAAAGGAAGCTGTTCGAATGTACGAATTAAAACGAATTTACGAAAAACCGGGAGATGACGGCAAACGGGTGCTTGTTGACAGGATTTGGCCGCGTGGGGTTTCGAAAGAAAAAGCCATGCTGGATGATTGGATGAAAACCGTGGCACCGACGCCCGCACTGCGGAAATGGTTCAACCACGATCCGGAAAAGTTTGCCGAATTTGGAGCCAAATACACGGAGGAACTGGACAACCTGGAGGACCGGACGGAACTGGACCGGCTGATCGAGTGGGGGCAGGCGGGAAACGTTACCTTGCTGTATGCAGCAGAAGATGGGGAGCACAATCATGCGGTTGTGCTGAAAAAGTATCTTGAACAAGCGGAACACCGGGCAAGTGAATAAACCCCCTCCCAGTGTTAGTTTGTTAAAAGCTGTCGGTAGGATAACCGATTTTTGACAAGATCTTCAAGCGTATATTGATCCAAAACACAGAGAAATGCAGCAAGCGCTTCATGCAAAACATGCTTCAATCCGCAGACAGGGGTAATGATACATGCCCCGCCTTCCATGCATTCCACCAATTTAAAGTCGTCTTCCGTGTAGCGGATGATTTCCCGATATTGATCTTGCGGGGTGGTTTAGCAAGGCAAATCCCGCCCCCGCGCCCGCGTACCGTTTTAATGCCCCCGATTTTGCTTAATTCATAAGTAATTTTCATTAAGTGATTTTTTGAAATACCGTAATCATCCGCAATTTCTTTAATACTGGCCAATTTGCCGTCTTCCATCGAAGCCAGGGAAATCAGTTCACGCAGCGCGTAATCTGAGTAATTCGTTAAACGCATTTGTATCCCCCATATACTTGTTTCCGAAAAAAACTGCAGAAAAAGGAGATTGTGACAAATCTTTTAAAGATGTATTTTGGATAATTACTTTGATGAAAAGAAAACACTATCTTAAAGATATATTTTAAATATTACTAT
>NZ_BKZP01000009.1 GCF_008974185.1 Weizmannia acidilactici | reverse complement strand
AAAATCATGAAGAAAAACCATCCAATTTTATTAATTATCCTTTTTTCACTGGGCTGGGCTTTTATGTATGCTGACCGCAATATTTTATCCCCGGTTATGGGTACGATCCAAAGTGAATGGGGGCTGTCAAAAAGCGAACTCGGATTGATGTCAACCGTATTTTTTATTACCTATGCTTTTATGCAAATTCCTGCAGGCTTTCTGGCCGACCGGTTTGGAAGATTAAAAATCTTAGTCAGTGGATATGTATTATTTGGCATCGGTACTTTTTTAAGCGGCCTGGCTCCCGGTTTTCTTGTATTTCTTTTGGTGAGGGCATTG
Source organism: Weizmannia acidilactici (assembly GCF_008974185.1). Lineage (GTDB taxonomy): Bacteria > Bacillota > Bacilli > Bacillales > Bacillaceae_C > Weizmannia > Weizmannia acidilactici. Next base: position 103,253 of record NZ_BKZP01000009.1, on the reverse strand, counting down.
ACCGGCTTAGGTGAAGGGACTTATTACGGACCGCAATACGGCATCTCTTCCAACAGCATTCCTAAAAAATACCGGGGGATTTCATCCGCAATGATTAACAGCGGAATGGCGTTGGGGATTTCCTTAGGCTTTATCGCATCCAGTTACTTTACCTTTACATTAAAAAAAGATTGGCAGTTTTCCTTCTATTTGTTTGGGATTTTAACAGTTTTCGTTGCAGCGCTTATCGGCATCTTTATAAAAGATACTAAAAACCATACGACACATTTGCAAGAACCGTCAAATTTTCATGAAATCCAAAATATAAGAGTACTCTTCAGCCGCAATCACATTTTGACTTATATCTTAATTTTCTGCTCGCTATACGGTTTTTTCAGTATGATGACCTGGCTTCCATACTACTTGCAGACAGCAAGAGGAATCGATGCTTCTAAAACGGGGATTATTGCATCGCTTGTACCATGGGCGTCTATCCCTGGTGCTATTTTCTTCGGTCATCTTTCGGACCAGGTTAAAAATAAGAAGCCGCTCATTCTCGTTCTTGCATTGTGTGGTGCTATTTGCCAATTTATGATTCCGTATGTCCATAGTTATTTTTTGATGCTGGCAGGTCTAGTGATTTACGGCCTTATTGGAAAACTTGCGCTTGATCCTGTTTTAATCTCCTTTGTGGCGGACAATACACCTGCGCATATGTATGCCCGTGCTTACGGCATCTTTAATTTCGCGGGGATGTTATCCTCTATTTTCGCGCCATATATTACAGGATATTTTGCGGAATTAACCGGCAAAATCGAAATTGGGTTTTACATATCCGGCATATTGCTACTGGCAGGTAGCTTCTTATTCTTATTGGCCCAAACAAAATACTCCATGTCTGCTATGCGCGTTAAAAATATAGAATTAGACTATACTGATATTTCCAAATGATTTAAAATTTATTACAAGATGATTCGAGAAAGGAGTAAAAAAATGGGGAGTAAACCGGTCATTGGCACGAAAACGATGGTTGTCAGCCCGCATTATTTGGCTTCCATGGCAGGGGCAAAAATATTGGAAAAGGGGGGAAATGCTTTTGACGCAGCGGTTGCTGTGAGCGCGTGTTTGGCTGTTGTCTATCCGCATATGACAGGGCTTGGCGGTGATTCTTTTTGGCTGATCTGGAATGAAGCTGAACAGCGTCTCAATGCCTTTAACGGGAGCGGACGCAGCGGTTATCAGGTAAACTTATCGTGTTACGAAGGGGAACAGTCGATCCCGTTGAGGGGAACAAGGAGCTGTATCACGGTGCCCGGTATGGTGGACAGCTGGGATGCAATTTTAAAAACTTACGGGCGGCTGCAGCTAGGGGACGTGCTGGAGCCGGCGATCGGTTATGCTTTAAACGGCTTTCCCTTGTCCACGCACCAGGCGAAAAACACCCGGACTGCTTACGGGGCATTGGCAGGCAGCCGGCCGGGATGCGACATCTATCTTCCAAGCGGGCAAATCCCTGCGCCGGGTTCCCGGTTCGTCCAAAAAGAGCTCGGCCGGTCTTTGCAGCAAATCGCCGAACTGGGGCGCGATGCATTTTATAAAGGCGGTATCGCAAAGGAAATCGTTTCTTATTTAAAAGAAAACGGCGGTTACTTAACAATCGATGATTTTGCCGACCATCACGGGGACTGGGTGGATCCGATTTCGACCGATTACCGCGGTTATACCATTTACCAGTTACCGCCGAATTCGCAAGGTTTTTCCGCGTTGATGGCGCTTAATATATTGGAACATTTTGATTTTTCTTCCATACATCCGCGCTCGTTTGATTATTTTCATTTGCTGGCGGAAGCTTTGAAAAAAAGTTTCCGCGACCGCGACCAAGTGCTGACGGATCCGGAATTTTATGATATTCCGTTAGATCAATTGCTGAGCAAAGCATACGGGGCCCAGCTTGCCGCAGCAATTGACCGGAACCGGGCAGCTGAAGCGGAATCTGAGCCGCTCGGGCGCGATACCGCTTATGCGGCGGTGGTTGATGAAGATGGAAATGCCGTTTCGTTTATCCAAAGTCTTTATTTTGAGTTCGGCTCCGGAGTGGTGGCCGGCAGCACCGGCATCCTGCTGCAAAACAGGGGGTCTTATTTTTCTTTAGATCCGCAGCATGTGAACCGTCTTGAGCCGCACAAACGGACATTCCATACGCTGATGCCTGCGATGGCCTTTTTGGACGGAAAACCTGCAATTTTGTACGGGACACAGGGAGGCGAAGGCCAGCCGCAGACACAGACGGCTGTGATTACAAGAATGATTGATTACGGGATGGATCCGCAGCAGGCCGTCAGTGAACCGCGTTTTGTGTGGGGACGGACCTGGGGGGAAGCTTCCAATGATTTAAAAGTGGAAGCGCGTGTGGGCGACGAAGTTTTGAAGCAATTGGCCGATGCTGGACATTCTGTAAAAAAAGTCAAAGATTTTGACGGTGTGATGGGCCAGGCGCATGCCATTCAAATTGATGAAAACGAGTTCCGGATCGGGGGAACCGACCCAAGAAGCGATGGAGCTCCGATCGGGTGGTAATGAGTTTGGTGCTGCCCCGGCGATGCAGGCTGGGGCAGTTTACTTTTTTCAAGACCGCTTTGGGTTGGTTCGAGTTGGTTTTTGGGCTTTTATAATGACATGTTCGCTGGTGGCTTTGCTGCGAAATGGCCTTTTCGGGCGTTGTCAAGACCATTTTGTGAATTTCCACATTATTTCAGATTGTGATTTTCAAATTATTCCAGATGTATAATATTCAATACACGGCTTGATATGGAGTGGTGAACATGGTAGGCTGCTAGTTAGCTTTGGCGATTTTCTTTTTTCTCCTAACCCCATCGCATCGCCATCAAGCCATGCCCACAGAGGCTCCATGTCAAGCCACCAAAGAGCATCATTATTCGTAATATACAGTGCATATGCTTAATTTTTCGTGAAAAATCTGGAGTAATTTGAAAAAAACCGACTGTTTTTTGCCGAAATAATGTGCCCATTTACAGCTGTTTCAATGTCGGTTTTGACCCGAAATGGACCTTAGATGGCTTATAAGGTACGTTCGAAGCTTATTTCTTCCTCCCAATGGTCCTTAGCTTGCTCCTAAGGTACGTTCGAAGCTTATTTCTTCCTCCCAATGGTCCTTAGCTTGCTCCTAAGGTACGTTCGAAGCTTATTTCTTCCTCTCAATGAACCTTAGATGGCTTATAAGGTACGTTCGAAGCTTATTTCTTCCTCCCAATGGTCCTTAGATGGCTTATAAGGGACTTTCGAAGCTTATTTTTTCTTCTCAATAGACCTTAGATGGCTTATAAGGGACGTTCACACTTATTTTTTGCCTCGTTATGAACCTTAGCAAGCTTCTAAAGGCTGTTTTGAAAAATTTACACATTGAAATATTCTATTGCGCCCCTGTAAAAGGCCTGGTTTTGCACGGTGGGTTTGCTCCGAAGCGGGTTGTAACTGCAAGTGCTTGAGAAGGCCTTGTTCAAGATGTCCAAAACCAAAAAGGGTATCCCAAAAGCCGGGATACCGTTAAAGCAAGTTTTCGGTTGTGTTGGCGAGCTGTTTGGCGGCGGAGCGGTCCGGATCGAGGCGTTTTTCCAACCTCCGCGCCAAAATCGACAACAGGTAGTTGACAATAAAATACATAAATCCGGCGAGCAGCAGGATCGGGATGATGTATTTCGCACCGCTTTCCCCGTTGTAGACGCCTTTTGCATTATGCAACAGTTCCGGCAGCGAGATGATGATTGCAAGCGAAGTGTCTTTTAACAGTGAGATGAACTGGCTCACGAGCGGCGGGATCATTTTTTTCAAAGCCTGCGGCAAGATAATGTACCACAGCGTTTGGATATAACTGAGGCCTGACGAACGGGCGGCTTCGATCTGCCCCTTTGGGATCGAGTTCAAACCGCCGCGTACAATTTCGGCAATCATCGCCGATTCAAACACGGTCAAAGCCGCAATTGCAGCCATCGTGACACTCATTTTGATGCCGATTTCCGGCAGGGCAAAATATGTAAAAAATATAATTAAAATAAGCGGCAGGTTCCGGATTACTTCGACCACAAGCGCCACCACGTGAGATACCACCGGGATTTTTGCGTAGCGCAAAATGCCGAGTATGCAGCCGAAAATGAAGCTTAACACAATCGCGACAATGGCAACTTTCAAAGTAACCGCAAAGCCCTGCAGCAAATAAATCAAATTACTGCTTGAATATGCTCCGGCAAAGTCCATGATGTTCCCCCTCCTTGTAAGATTAATCGGTCTTTGCCAGCCGGCGTTCCAAGAAATTCACGAGCAGGCTGAGCGGAATGGTCAGGACAAGGTAAAACATACCGACAAAAATATACGTATCAAACGTAACCCAAGTTTTTTCGTGGATAATATCGGCGTAGTACATAAGGTCGAGACCGGCGAAAACCCCGAGGATGGAGGAGTTTTTGACCAGGTTCAGGAATTGGTTGCCAATCGGCGGGATGACGATTTTGATCGCTTGCGGCAGGATCACATAGCGCATCGCCTGGATATACGTCAGGCCCGTGGAACGCGCTGCTTCGAGCTGGCCCTTGTCCACCGATTGGATACCGGCGCGCACGGCTTCTGCGATAAAGGCGGCGGTATAAATGGAAAGCGCAATGGTGCCTGCGGTAAATCCGCTGAAGTTAATGTGGAAATAACTGAGCCCGTTGTAGAAAAAGAAACCGGTCAGGATTAATGGAATGTTGCGGATAACTTCCACGTAGACGGTACCGATCAAATTCAGCAGCTTGACAGGGGCAAGGCGGAAAACGGCAATGATGTTGCCGAGGATGAAACTGGCGATGAGGCCGATAATGCTGATTTTAATCGTGTTGACGAAACCCTGCATGTATAGGTCGAAATTGTCGGTGAGGATCGAAAAATCAAGCATACCTGTTTCACTCCTTTAATGTTCCATTAGCGGAAAGGGATGGGCGATTTTGCCCACCCCTTATCCTGATCATTGTTCTTTGATCCATTTGTTTTTGATTTTGTCGTATTCCCCGCTGTCTTTCAGTTCTTTCAACGCTTTGTTGACGGCTTTCACGAGTTTCGTATTGCCTTTTTTCATCGCGATGCCATACGGTTCATTTGTGAATGTCCCGCCAACAACCTGATAGTTCGGATCCTGGGCAGCCATGCCGTAAAGGATCGAGTTGTCGGTTGTCAGCGCATCCCCTTTTCCGGATTTCAAAGCCGTGAACGCCTCCTGATAGTTTTCATATTCCAGCACTTGCGTATCCGGTGCGGCTTTCTTGACGTTGTCCCCGGAAGTTGCACCTTTTACTGTCAATACTTTTGTGCCTTTTGTCAAATCTTTGACGCTTTTAATCTTGCTGCCTTTTTTCACAAGGAGCGACTGTCCGGCATCAAAGTAAACATCCGAGAAGTCCACCACTTTTTTCCGGTCCGGCGTGATCGTCATGGTCGCGACAACCATGTCGACATCGCCGTTTTGAAGCATCGGAATCCGCGTTTTGGACGTGACTTCCTTCAGTTGCACTTTTACCTTGTCGCCGAAAATTTTCTTGGAGATCGCTTTGGCAATGTCCACGTCAAAGCCTTCCACTTTTCCGGTTTTCGGATCTTTGTAGCCAAATAGATATGTATCATATTTGACCCCAACAACCACTTTTCCCCTTTTCTTGATTTGCTGGACCGGATCGCTGCTGCTTGTCGTTTTTGACTTGCCGCAGCCCGCCATCAAAGCAGCCGCCAAAACAAAAACCAAGCCCACTGTGAACCATTTCTTTAATTTTCCCATGCTAATCCCCCTTATATATTTATTTAATGATTGAGAACACGATTTAAAAAGGTGCGCGCCCGTTCTTCACGCGGGTTTTTGAAAAATGCTTCCGGCGTATTGTCTTCGATGATTTTCCCCTGGTCCATAAAGATGACGCGGTCTGCCACTTCGCGGGCGAATCCCATTTCGTGCGTGACGACCACCATTGTCATGCCGTCTTTTGCAAGTGACTTCATAACATCGAGCACTTCCCCGATCATTTCCGGGTCGAGCGCGGAAGTCGGTTCGTCAAACAGCATGATGCTCGGTTCCATCGCAAGCCCCCGGGCAATCGCGACACGCTGCTGCTGACCGCCCGATAATTGCGAAGGGTACGCATTCGCCTTATCCGGGATGCCGACCCTTTCAAGGTAATGCATGGCCTTTTTCTCCGCTTCCTCTTTGCTCATGCCGAGCACTTTGACCGGCGCCAGCGTAATGTTTTGCAAAACGGTCCGGTGCGGATACAGATTGAAATGCTGGAAGACCATGCCGATATTTTTACGCAGTTCGTTGATGTTGGTTTTTTTGTCGTTGACTTTGATATTCCTGACGAAAAGCTCGCCGTCGGTAATCTCTTCCAACCGGTTGATGCAGCGGAGCATCGTGCTTTTCCCAGACCCGGAAGGACCGATGATCACGACAACTTCCCCTTCATCGACTTCGAGATTGATATCTTTTAAAACATGGAAATTTCCGTAATACTTGTTCACATGGCGGAATGAGATCACATCATCACCTCCCCGGCTGTTTTCCTTCATGATGCGCTTCCATTTTTTAGAAACATGACACTACTCTCTATTTTAGAGTATATCAGTCTATTTGAATAACATCAATATTTTTATAAATGGAATTTTTCTGTTGGCTGGTGCCGGTTTATAGGAGCAAAATACTTTTTCAGAAAAATGTTGGGTTGCATTTTATTGTTTCACGATCATCCGTATTTTCAATAGTGGATGTCTCATCCTGGAATTTGCAGAACAGCGGTCCTGTAAGCTGCAGGAAGCTGTCCAGAAATCTCTTTTTCCTCTGACGGTCATGATAAAACTTCACAGTGCCGGTTCCTCAGGGGAAATTTGTTTTAAATGAAAAAACCCGTTGAGAAAAATGATTATCTCAACAGGTTTTCTTGTTTTAATGGAGCTTTTGGGCAGCTCCCAATGGTGTTTATTTTCTTTTCTGCTGCGCATCCTGGCCGGTAACTTCCAGCACGTCGAGGAAGAACATAACAATCGGGATGCCGAGGATCAGCCCCCACACGCCGAAGAAATGTTCGCAAAAGATTAAGATCAGAAATGTAAAGAAGACAGGCAGATTCGTCTTCGATGACATCAACTGCGGATTTAGAACATACGCTTCAACCGCGTGCACGATTACAACCAGGATGAGGACGTACAGTACTTTCATCCCTCCGCCGATGCTGTAGGCAATGACGCAAAGCGGAATAAGTGAAATGAATACGCCGGCAACAGGGATCAGACCGAACCCAAAAATAAGAATCGCCAGGCCGAACAGCTGAGGGAAGCCGAGAATCCACAGCCCGATCGTAGTGAGCAGGCAATTGACGATCGCGATAATGAACTGCGCTTCGATCACTTTCCCAAATGTTCCCACAAATTTGATGCCGAAATACTCCATTTCATCGTAAAACGCCGCAAGCTTGCTTGTTTTAAACTGCTTCGTAAAGCGGATAATCCGGTCTTTTTCGAGCAGGAAAAACAGGCTGAGGATAATCGCCATCAACACTTGCAGGCTGACTTTGCTGACGCTTGTGAAATAGTCGAGCAGGATGGAAACGCCCTGCTGCATGTAATCCATAACTTTCTTTTCCTGGATATTTTTTACCAAGTAATTTAAAATTTCGTTGTGCTGAGGCTTCGTGTAGAAGTCGGAGATTTGCATGACAAGCTGGGTTATTTCATTGATTAAAATCGGCAAGTATTTGACGATCCCAAATGCGAGTCCGCCGACGATCAAAATGTACAAAATGAGAACCGCCAGTCTGCGGTTCATCGGGAACCATTTGGTCACGATTTTTTGCAGTCTGTTCACCAAATAGGAAAAAATAAAGGTAAGCAAGATCAAGTCCATCATGCTACGCAAAAGATAAAGCACCAGCGCGATCAGCACAAAGATGGTGATCCTTCTTACCCCTTTTCTTTGGAAAAAAGAAAACAAACGATCCTCCATAATATTGATTTTGCCCCCTTCAGCATTCAGACAACCGCTTCTCTTTTATTCTTATCTTAACATATTTAAAGCCCGCTAAAATATTTTTTTCAAACAGCAAAACAGCCGCTGCCCGGGACAGCGGCTCATGTTTATGATTCGCTCTTTTTCACCTTCGTTTTTTCTTCATCTTCCATGACCTCATGGACACCTTTTTTGAATTCGCGCAGCGTCTGGCCGGCTGCCCTGCCGAGTTGCGGGAGTTTTGATGGGCCGAAAATTAACAATGCCACCACAAGAATAACCAAGACTTCGCCAAAACTGAGATTCCCGAGCATTTTTTCCCCTCCCTGAACTTCTTTGTATTCATCTTATAGTGTATTGTAAACATTTTCAACTTATAATTGCAGAAATCAATTTATTTTCTGGAAAATCTGTCCGTATAATTTTTCAAAGATCGCGTGGGTACTTGCTGAACGAGTATCCGGCCGTGAAATTATTGTGGGGTATGCACAGCACCCATCCCGATATTTCTAAAAATGCCCGCTTGTACATATAATCGTTTTGTGAAAAAATTTTATTCGCTTTGTCCGGTGTACATGGTAGAATAAAAAAGTCTGGAGGTGACGCATTTGCATTTATGGAACATGTTTGTCGCCGCAATCCTCGGGCTTGTGGAAGGGTTGACGGAATTTGCCCCGGTTTCTTCCACCGGCCATATGATTATTGTGGACGACCTGATTTTGAAATCGAACCATCTTTATGGTGTTGAAGCTGCGAATGTATTTAAAGTTGTCATCCAAATGGGCTCCATTTTGGCGGCGGTTGTCGTATTTTGGGACAGGTTCCTGAATTTGCTCGGGCTGAAGAAAAATATAACGAAAGAGCAGTTGTACGGCGAACGGCTGAAATTGACCCAGGTCATTGTCGGGCTGCTTCCGGCGGCGGTGCTCGGGTTTTTGTTCGAGAATTATATTGATTCCCACTTGTTTTCGATCAAAACAGTGCTCTTTGCCCTTGTCGCCGGCGCGATTTTAATGATTGCCGCTGATTTGCTGCGCCCGCGCAGGCCGAAGACGGAGACAGTTGATCAGATTACGTATACGCAGGCGTTTTTGATCGGGCTTTTCCAATGCCTGTCCTTATGGCCGGGGTTTTCCCGCTCCGGCTCCACGATCTCGGGCGGCGTCCTGCTCGGATTGAGCCACCGGGCCGCATCGGATTTCACGTTTATTATGGCAGTGCCGATCATGTTCGGCGCCAGCTTTCTTTCGCTTGTGAAGCACTGGGATGCTGTGACGGCGCAAACAATCCCGTTTTTTATTGTCGGGTTCATCAGTGCCTTTATTTTCGCGCTGCTTGCGATCCGCTTCTTCCTGAAACTGATCAACAAGGTGAAGCTGATCCCGTTTGCGGTCTACCGTATCATCGTAGCGGTCGTTTTGTTTGTTTTGTTTGTCTATCAATAAGGTTTGGGCTGCGCACCGTTGCGCAGCTTTTTTTGTGGAATGCCGGCGGGCTTGTGGATAGTACAAGCTGGTCATGCCGCTAAGAGACAGTTCCCGTATGATTCCTCGGCATTTTGTCTATTTGAACGCACCAACAGACAAATCCCGCCGTAAGATCTCAGCATCTTTACAGTCCCAGCTAAAGTTTGCCCGTAAAGAAAGGGGCTGCCCGAGATGACAGCCCCCTTCTTTTACTTTTTAAAATGATACGGCAAAGTTGCGACGACGATGTCTTTTTCCCAAAGGAGGCGCATCCGGATGAGGAGCGCGGATTGGTTGTGCAAAATGTTCTGCCAGCGTTTTTTCGGGATAAATTGCGGGATCAAAACCATAACCTGGTATTTGTTTTCCTTTGCTTTCCGCTCAATAATTTCCAAAAATTTCGAGAGTGGCTGGATAATGCTCCGGTATGAAGAATGCAAAGTAACAAGGCGGACACCGTTATTCCACTTTTCCCATTTTTCTTCCATTCTCTTTTCATCTTCGTGGTCAAAAGCGACATAAACTGCGATGACCTGGTCAGATAAAGATTTTGCATAGTTAATCGTCCGTTCCACCACTGTCGTAATGCCGGCTACCGGAACAATGATGACATTGTCGCGGATTTCTTCCTGGAACATGCCTTCAGTCCGGAGCTGCTCGCCGACATCCTGGTAGTGCCGGTTCACTTTCTTGAAAACACTCATGACAATCGGTAAAAAAATGAGCACCGGCCAAACTTGGGTGAATTTTGTAATAAATAAAATCACCAAAACGCTGAATGTAATAAAGGCACCGACACAGTTCACGGACATCCTTCCGATCCACCCTTTTGGTTTTTGGCGGACCCATTTCACTATCATACCGCATTGCGCGAGCGTAAACGGAATGAAAACACCGACCGCGTATAACGGAATAAGGCGTTCCGTATTGCCTCTGAACGCAATGATCAAAAGTATCGAAGCCACGCCGAGAAAGATAATCCCGTTCGAATAACCAAGCCGGTCGCCGCGGATCGTAAACATGCGCGGCATGAATTTATCCCTTGCCAGGTTAAAAGCAAGCTGCGGGAATGCCGAAAACCCGGTATTTGCCGCCAGAACAAGGATCAATGCAGTTGTTGCCTGGACAAAATAATACAATATCCCGTTCCCGAATGTCTTGTGGGCCATTTGCGATACAACGGTTTGTTTTTCTTCCGGTGCAATCCCGAACCAGTAGGCAAGGAAACTGATCCCCGCCAAAAGGCTTGCCAGGATGATCCCCATCATGAAAAGCGTACGGGCCGCGTTTTTCGGCGCCGGTTCCCGGAAGTTCGGGATCGCGTTGGAGATTGCTTCAACCCCTGTTAAAGCCGAACACCCGGACGAGAAAGCTTTTAACAAAATAAACAGCGAAATGCCTGCTACCGGCGTGCCGATTTGCGGATGCAGATCAGGCGGAATTTGCCCTGTTACGATTTTATACAAGCCGACGACAATGACGAGGAAAAGCGCCAGCACAAATAAGTAAACCGGATAAGCGAGAACATTGGCCGATTCCGTCAATCCGCGCAAATTTAAAATGGTAATGACAAGGACAAGAAAAACGGCAATGTACACATTGTACGGGTGCAGACTTTGGAACGCGGAAGTAATGGCATCCGTGCCGGCCGATATGGAAACGGCCACGGTTAAAATATAGTCGACCAGCAGGGATCCGCCTGCAAGAAGGCCGGGACTGACCCCAAGGTTTTCTTTAGAGACGAGGTACGCCCCGCCGCCCTGAGGGTAAGAAAAAATAACCTGACGATAAGATACGATAAGTGCTGCCAATAAAATTAAAATCCCGACTGTAATGGGAATCGAGTACCAAAAAGCCAATGCCCCCACTGTTGCCAGTACGATTAAAACCTGCTCAGGACCGTATGCGACAGATGAAAGCGCATCGGATGAAAGGATCGCCAAAGCCTTTAATTTGGTAAGTTTCTGCCCTTCGAGTTCATTCGAACGCAACGGCCTCCCAATTAAAAATCGTTTAATAGTGGTGAACATTTGAATAGTCTCCTTTTATCTCATATGTTTCATATTGTAGCAAACAGAAAAACCACAAGAGAATTATTCCCCTGTGGTCAAAAGCCCGATCACAGTTTCACATCCTCTCTTATCACGCTGACGAGGTTAGCTGTCGGGTTCGGACATAAGAGTGGCCCTACCTTCGAAAGGATTCACCCCAAAGCGGCGCAGTGCCGCAACATGGTTCCCCCGCTCCGTTTCCGGACTAAGCGGTCCAGTTATGAAACATATTTTTACGTACGACATCCTATCTTACTCCCGTTGCCGCGGTTTGTAAAGACTATTTCGCTTTGCTTATCGGGCTTTCTCCAATTTTTTGCGGGACTATAAAAAATATTTACCCGGCGCGCTCCCGGTCAAACGCACCCTGCCCGCCCTTCTTTTTATTTATTGATGGCCGGGCATAATTCGTCTTGCGGGCCCTGCTCCGGGTTGCTCAATGTACGGCCGCATCATTATCTTAAATCAAACGATGATGATTTCGTAAGTGATAAAACCGCTCCTTTTTGTATCATAACCGAACTTGCCGGAAAGAATCAGGAAATCAGCGATAACATGAAAAAGAAAAGCTTCCCTTTGTAAAATAACTGGCTTCGGAGACCCTGTCTTCGGCTGAACACCCGACCCTTTTCCACCGAATCAGCGGAATCTCCCGGGATATCGGCGGAAAGAATCAGGAAATCGGCGAATCGAAAAAAATACAGGGAGAAGAGCTGCTGTTCCTTCGTAAAAAATTTCTAAACAAGCGGTGCCGGGCTCTTAACTTTGGACAGCTGCCTACCTTGTTCTACCGAATCAGCGGAAACCGCGGGGAAATCAGCGGACTTTCCAGGGATATCGGCGGAAAGAATCAGGAAATCGGCGAAACAAAAAAATACAGGGAGAAGAGCTGCTGTTCCTTCGTAAAAAATTTCTAAACAAGCGGTGCCGGGCTCTTAACTTTGGACAGCTGCCTACCTTGTTCTACCGAATCAGCGGAAACCGCGGGGAAATCAGCGGACTTTCTAGGGATATCGGCGGAAAGGTCAAAAATATCGGCGGAAAGAACCAGAAAATCGGCGAATCGAAAAAAATACAGGGAGAAGAGCTGCTGTTCCTTCGTAAAAAATTTCTAAACAAGCGGTGCCGGACTCTTAACTTTGGCCAGCTGCCCACTTTGTTCTACCGAATCAGCGGAAACCGCGGGGAAATCAGCGGACTTTCCAGGGATATCGGCGGAAAGGTCAAAAATATCGGCGGAAAGAATCAGGAAATCGGCGAAACAAAAAACAGAGAAGTCCGGGAAACCGTACCCCCCTCTGCATGTTTGGTAAAAATTGGATCCTTTTACAGTGGCAAAACCCGCAGAAAACAATTTTCCTGCGGGTTTGCATCATTAAAATTGGACTTTTTCCTCCAAAAATGCTTTCAGTTCGGTGATCGGCAGGCGGGTTTGCTCCATCGTGTCGCGGTCGCGGACGGTTACCATGTGGTCGTCGCGCGAATCGAAGTCGAACGTGATGCAGAACGGTGTGCCGATTTCGTCCTGGCGGCGGTACCGTTTCCCGATCGAGCCGGTTTCGTCAAAGTCGACCATAAATGATTTCGACAAATCAGTGAAAATTTCGCGCGCTTCACCGGAAAGTTTTTTCGACAGCGGCAGAACGGCGGCTTTGTACGGCGCGAGTGCCGGGTGCAGGTGCATCACCGTGCGGCTTGTGCCGTCTTCGAGTTTCTCTTCGTCGTACGCATCAATCATAAAGGCAAGCGCCACGCGGTCTGCGCCAAGCGACGGCTCAATGCAGTACGGAATGAAGCGTTCGTTCGTTTCCTGATCAAGGTACGTGAAGTCTTCGCCCGAATATTCCATATGCCGCCGCAAGTCATAATCGGTGCGGGATGCGATGCCCCACAGTTCGCCCCAGCCGAACGGGAATTTGTATTCAAAGTCGGTCGTCGCGTTCGAGTAGTGGGACAATTCTTCTTTTTCATGGTCGCGCAGACGCAGGTTTTCTTCCTTCATGCCGAGGTTCAGCAAAAATTCGCGTGCATACTGCTTCCAATAGTCGAACCATTTCAGCTCTTCGCCCGGCTTGCAGAAAAATTCAAGTTCCATCTGTTCGAATTCACGCGTGCGGAAAGTAAAGTTCCCCGGTGTGATTTCGTTCCGGAAGCTTTTGCCGATCTGCGCAATCCCGAACGGTAGTTTTTTTCGCATCGTCCGCTGTACATTTTTAAAATTGACGAAGATCCCCTGGGCGGTTTCCGGGCGTAAGTAAAGCTCGTTGGCGCTGTCTTCGGTTACACCCTGGTACGTTTTAAACATGAGGTTGAACTGGCGGATGCCGGTCCAGTTTTTGCTGCCGCAGTCCGGGCAAGCAATGTCATGTTCTTTGATGAGTTCTTCCATTTTTTCAAACGGCAGGCCGTCGACGATCATTTCGATCCCCTTTTCCTGGAGGGCGTTTTCGATCAGTTTGTCGGCGCGGTGCCGGGATTTACAGTTTTTGCAGTCGATCATCGGGTCGTTGAAGTTGCCGAGGTGGCCGCTCGCTTCCCATGTGCGCGGGTTCATCAAAATTGCGGCGTCGAGCCCAACATTGTATGGCGACTCCTGGATGAATTTTTTCCACCACGCCTTTTTGATATTGTTTTTAAATTCGACGCCAAGCGGGCCGTAATCCCATGTGTTCGCAAGTCCCCCGTAAATTTCCGAACCCGGGAAGATAAACCCGCGATGTTTGGCGTGCGACACAATCTGTTCCATTGTTACGCTCATTGTAAAAATCTCTCCTTTTTTCATTGAAATGGTTTCCCTGGGGACGGGAATTTTTCCAATATAAAAAGCTCCCGGCTCCAGGCAACAGCCTGGGGACGAGAGCTTGTATTCCCGCGGTTCCACCCCAGTTGATGCAGATTTTCCGCACCCACTTTCCATGAAAAAATAACTCCGGACTGCCGTTTCGCCGGTTTCCTTGCCGGGCTTCCACCATCCCCGGCTCGCTTTGAAAAGGAGCCCTCCGGTTACTATTGATCCTTCATCGTCGCGTATTGAATTAAATTTACTATATCAAAGATTAGAGACGCAAGTCAATGGGCGCAGAAGTTGGATCTGTTTTTCAAATTCGATAAGGCTGTTTGTATCTTTTAATAGCTCACCAATTTTTGACATCATATTTCCCATGGGAAGACCTATCTCTAAATGTACTCGCCTGCAAGCGTACATTTTTCCACACTTTGACCTCCGGAAAGTATTTTGCTTTGTTTTTAAATTTTCAGGACTGCATTGGGCAGGAAATATCATGGTCAAGAAAAGCATCCTCCTTAAAATGGCGCTTCTGTTTTCACAACTTATATCATCTGCCCGCTGAAAAAACGGATGGAACAGGCACGCTCAGCCTCACGGAAGGGGCGGCCGGCTTGACGGGAACCCAAAACAAACTTACAGCGGATGGCCGATGCCTTGAAAAAAGCGGCTGCCCAGTTTAAAACTTCATAAAAATTGCGGGCGGCCCCGGCTCCCGTTTTTATACGGGGCCGGACGATTATTGCATGTTTGCAATTTGAAACAGGGTCAGTTTTTGTTCCTTGAGGTTTAACAACGGATAACCTTCTATTTTAAGGATGGGCTGATTCGGATAGAGGGGATGAATATGGACAATTTTTCCTCTGGCACCATTTCGCATGGTGATCGGCTGATTCCGGTAATTTTCCATCAGGAAGTTGGCAAAAGGAAGGACGACCTCGGAATCCAGGCGGCCGGCTTTTGCATCGGCCATCAATTCGTCAATCGCATAGAATACCGGTTGCCTCCGGCGGTATGCGCGGTTGGAACAGATCGCATCAAACGTATCTGCCACGGACAAGATTCTGACAAGAAAAGGGATATTTTTCCTGCCTTCCGGGTAACCCGAACCGTCCAACCGTTCATGGTGCATCAGCGCACCTTTTAAAATCATCGGATCCAAAGAAGTATTTTCAAGCAGCCGGTATCCCGCCGCAGGATGCGTTTTTATCACCGCGAACTCTTCATTCGTCAATTTTCCAGGCTTATTGAGGATGCGCGGATCAATGGTGAATTTTCCGATATCGTGGAAAAGCCCCATTTGAGCCAATAGATTTTGCTTCTCGTGCGGCAATTTCAGCATTTTTCCGATGCTGGCGGCAATCAGGCCGACATGGATACAATGCTTGAACAAATATTCATCCGATGAAAAATGTTCCATCAATTCCAAAAAAGAGGTATGGGTGGCGAGCACTTCTTTGTACAGCCTGTGGAAATTTTTCTCCATATCCTGGATTTCGGCATCGCACAGTTCCGCTTTGACTCGAATCGTTTGCTGCAGTTCTTCCATGGAACGGTAAATATTTTCATATAAAACATCATGGAAAATGCCCGTCACTTCCGCGGCAATCCTTCTCCCTTTGAGCGAAGGATCCGGTACGACTTCATATTTATTTAAAATGGAAGCCAGTTTTGCAGTGAGAAACGTTCCTTTCCGCAACAGCAGGATGCCGGTATTGGAGTATAAATCTTCCTTTAGCCTTGCACCTTTCTGAAACTTCATCGAAAAGAGATCCCCCTTCCTTTTTGGAGAACAGGACAGGAAAAAATTTCTTTTCTCTATTTTAACATAGGAAAGGGGAAATGGAAGTCTTTTCCACAAAATTCACTTTTCCGCTTTCGCTTTCAAAAACCGTACCACTTCCGCATAATTGCTTGTGACCAGGGACGGGTTTTCCAATGTTTCATCTATTCTTTTTGTGTCATCCGTTTCCACTAAAATAAAGCCGGGCAGCTCCTGCAGCTGAATCTGCGGGTTGATGCCGCGGATATCGTCATATTGGTAATGCAATTCCAAAGAAACGCTATCCATTTCAAAAAAAGGTGCGTCCTCCTCATCATCCCAAACTTCATCGCTCACGACAATCAGGGTGTACCAGCGTCGATCGCTTTCCGGCCCACTGCATTTTTCTTTGATGATCCGGCCAATGCAGAGCAAACATCCCGCAATGATCAGCGCAATGACGGTATACAGCCATAAATGGGACAACAACAACAGCACTGCCGCAAAAAGCGAAAGGACACTCAACCTTTTTGCCACCATTTGAAGCAGTAGAAGGACATCACTCATCATACACGTCCCCCAATCTAAGATGTAAAGCGTGCTTTCCTCTATGATATGCGCATTTTTTGTCCGTTGTGCCGCTTCGTTTTTTGCAGTTTTATTACGAAATCGGATTTTTGCAAAAAAGCGCCGGGGCATTTGCTTCGATTTTTAATGAAATGGGACTATTCGGTACGAAATCTCCCTGGTGCGTTTCGTTTTCATTTTTCATCAACAGGGAATGTTGTATGAGAAAACCGCAGCATATTTCATTCGCATTGAATTGCGAACCGGAGCGTTTTCCGAAAAAGGTCCTGGTGCGTTTCGTTTCAATTTTTTTACAAATTGGACCATAATAAAAAAGAACGAAATTACAGGAAAGGAGCATCACAAGTTGGACAAATACAGCAAATTGTTTGAACCGATGACGTTTAAAAGCGGCGTAAAGACGGACAACCGCATTGTGATGGCGCCGATGACCCACTATTCCTCCAACGATGACGGAACGGTTTCCGAGGCCGAACTCCGCTATTATGCGGAACGTTCCAATGGGCCGGGTGTCGTGATTACAGCATGCGCCAACGTAACGGCCAACGGGAAAGCTTTCCCGGGGCAGCCCGGCGCCCATGTTGACAGCATGATCGAAGGAATGAGGAAACTTGCGGAAACCATTCAAAAGAACGGATCAAAAGCCGTGCTGCAAATCCATCATGGCGGCCGCGAATGCCCGCCAGAGCTCGTTCCGGACGGGGATGTCGTCAGCGCAAGCGCAGTGGACTCTTCAAACGGCAATGTGCATGCACGCGCATTGACGGACGAAGAAACCGCGGAAATTGTGCGGGCGTACGGAGAAGCTACCCGGCGCGCGATTGAAGCGGGCTTTGACGGGGTGGAAATCCACGGTGCGAACGGCTATCTCATTCAGCAATTTTTCTCCCCGTTTACAAACCGGCGTGATGATCGCTGGGGCGGCAGCCTGGAAAAACGGCTCGCTTTTCCGCTCGCCGTTGTCGATGCAGTGAAAAAAGCGGTCTCCGAACATACCAGGCGGCCGTTTTTAGTCGGGTATAGGCTTTCTCCGGAAGAACCGTACGAACCGGGCATTACAATGGACGAAACTTTTGCGCTTTTGGATGCCCTCGTTGAAAAAGATCTCGACTATCTGCATATTTCACTGCAGGATTTCTGGTCGAATGCCCGCCGCGGCGGAGATCCGGGCCGCTCCCGCATCGAACAGATTTTGGAACGCGTAGACGGCAAAGTGCCGGTGATCGGCGTCGGTTCGCTGCATACCGGCGAAGATGTTTTGAAAGCAATGGAAACAGGTGTGCCGCTTGTTGCCCTCGGACGTGAGCTGATTATGGAACCGCACTGGGTGGAAAAAATCCGCGCCGGAAAAGAAGATGAAATCCAAACGGCGCTCCGAAAAGATGACCGCGAACGGCTTGTTATTCCGGAACCGCTTTGGAACGGGATCGTGTCCAGGCCCGGCTGGTTCCCGTTTGAATCCTGATTTTTTAAAAACTGAACTCCATATCTTAGGCAGCACGCTTTTGATCAACTTTGGAACCGAACCGGCTTTAAAAAGTTGGTTCGGTTTTCTTGACTTTTTTTACTTACGATATTAAACTAGGTTACGAAAAGTAAGTTTTGAGAAATAAATGACCGGGAGGAATTTTTGATGGCAAATGCAAAATGGGCAGTAGACTATGCGCACAGTTCAATTGATTTTACGGTAAAACATATGATGATTTCGAAAGTGAAAGGGTCTTTCCAAAAATTTGAGGCGGACATCGAAGCCGATCCGCAAGATTTAACTTCCGCGAAAATTTCTTTTACAGTTGATGCAAGCAGCATCCATACAAAAAATGCCGACCGCGACAATCACCTGCGTTCTGCTGATTTCTTCGATGTGGAAAACTACCCGAATATTACGTTCGTTTCCAAATCGGTTACGAAAACGGGCGCCAATACGTATGATGTTACCGGCGACTTGACGATCCACGGCGTGACAAAAGAAGAAACATTCAAAGTCACGTTTGAAGGGTTGTCGAAAAACCCGATGAGCGGTGCAGAAACGGCCGGCTTCAGCGCCGAAGGATCCGTAAAACGGAGCGACTACGGCCTCACCTGGAACGCAGCGCTTGAAACAGGCGGCGTACTGGTCGGTGATGAAATTAAATTTACAGTTGAAGTGGAAGCAAGCAAAGCGGAATAAGTTCTTAGGGCGCCAATGTGGTTGGCGCTCTTTTTATTTTTCAGGCAGATATACTTATATAACGTCTTTTTCATTTTAGGATGCACGATAGCGGTCACCAATGGGTTTTGCACTCTGTTTATTTGGGGTTGTGTACCCCGTCAGGTATTTGGAACCATTCGTGGATATCTTTCCTTGGCCCGGATTTTTTCTGCAAGGATACCCCGGAATTTTTAGCAAAGACCCAAATAAGAATTTTTCTCAATTAATGTGATATGCATCACAAACAAGCGGGAGCGGATGCATTATCATAAGATTAGCAAACCGAAAAGGAGTGGATTGGATGGAACGTTTTACGACGAGCCAGACCGTGGGGGAAATTGTGACACTGTTTCCGAAAGCAGCGGATCTGTTTAAAGCAAACCGCATTGATTTTTGCTGCGGCGGCAATGTTTCTGTGAAAGAAGCGGCGGAAAAACGCAATCTTTCGGCAGATGAACTGATTGCGGCGATTCAGGAAATATACGACAAACATGCCGGCAGCGGCAATGAGAAAAATTGGAATGAAGCAAGCTACACGGAAATTGTCAACCATATCCAGGAGACCTACCACGCATTTTTGCGTGAGGAACTGCCGAATTTGAGTCCGTATGTGACAAAAGTAATGCGCGTCCACGGCGAGAACCATCCGCATCTCGTTGAAGTGCACGAAATGTTCAACCGTTTGAAAGCGGAGCTCTTAGAACATACCGAAAAAGAAGATGCCGAACAATTCCCGGCGATCCGCGCGTATGACCTTAATCCGACGGCGGAAAACCTGGCGACTGCAACAAAAGAATTGACCGATCTTGAAACCGAGCATGCTTCCGTCGGCGATATTTTGCACCGCCTTCGTGAGATTACGAATGACTACACGCTTCCGGAAGGGGCATGCCGGACATTCCAGCTTGTTTACCGCCGCCTGGAAAACTTTGAAAATGATACATTCCAGCACATTCATTTGGAAAACAATATTTTGTTTAAGCGCCTGCTTGAAGAAGCCGTTTAACATGTTAGAAGGCTGCCTCATGGATTTGGGACAGCCTTTGCCCCTTCATGAAAGACAAATTGCGGTTCACTGTGATTGTTTTTGTCCTTTATCACTCTTATGAAAGACATTTGGCACCCGGTTCGCCTTTCTTTTGTCTTTCATCACCTTTATGAAGGACATTTCCGTGTACAGTTCTCCCCGTTTTTGGATCTGTCCCAAAAGCCCCTTTTAAGCAGAAATTTTTCTCAAATGGTCTTGAGCAAGTTTCTCAGATCCATTTCTAAGGGGAAATCTTCCTCTAACGGTCGTGACATTGCTTCTCAGAACCATTTCTTCCGGAAAATTTTCCTCTAATGATCTTGAGATGACTTCTCAGAACCGTTTCTTCGGGGAATTAATTCTCTAACGGTCGTGACAGAGATACTCAAAACCATCACCGGGAAAATTTTCCCCCCCTAAGTCAGTTTACCGATTTTTGGAACATCTCCGCCCAATCCATTTTCAGACCCCGAGCAGTTCGTTTGTCAGTTTTTCCTGGTGGATCAGATAGGTTCCTTTTTCTTGCGGGATGATGAGGTTTTTATGTTTAAGCTGGTGAATCGTCCGGCTGACCGTTTCGCGCGTGACGCCGATCATGCTGGCGAGGTCTGAGTTGTTGAGCGGGATTTTGACGAGCACATGGTCGTTTCCGGTTTGGATGCCGTGCGTGCGGGCGAGGCGCAGGAAAAGTTTGATGACTTGCTCATAGGCATTGTTTAAAATTTGGGCTTCGAGGCGGTCCTGCAAGTCGAGGATCTCATCGCTCATCACGCCATATAAGGTCATCGTCAGCTTAGGGTTGTCAAGCAGCACTTTTTCAAAATCAGCGATTCGGACGGCCAGAAGTTCCGTATCGGTGGCGGCCATTGAATTGGCGGGATAGCGGATTTTTCGGAAAAAGCCGACGTGCGGGAACATGTCGCCGTCGCGGAGCAGCGTGACGATCTGCTCTTTGCCGTTTGCATCGGTACGATAAATTTTCACTTCTCCCTGTTCAATAAAATACACGGCTTCCTGCGGGTCGCCACGGAAAAAAATATGGTCTCCTTTTTCGACATGTTTCTTAACGGATACGGCGGCAATCACAGCCAAATCTGAATCTCCCATCCCTTTAAACAGCGGCATTTTTCGCAGCGACTCACTCCGGTTTTCCAAAGCACTCCACTTCCTTTCCTATTCTATTTCAGGCTACGAGCGGCAGCGGTCCTTCTGATTCCTTCTTCGAGTTTCTGATCCACCACTGTTGCGTCTTCAATATGCTGAAGGATCGTTTCGTATGCTTCCCCGAACAGGTTTGTTGCTTCTTCCACTTCTTTCCGGACTTTAAGGGCGTCATCTTTTTCCAGTTGTATTGTTTGCCGAATGTTTTCTATATTTTCCTGGCTTGTTTCGATTGTATGCAGTACTTCAGCAATTTTTTCGGCTGCAAGGGTGCTGGCCGACACGCCGTTGTCCACAAGCTCGGCACTTTTTTGTGTCGCTTCGAGGGAAGACTCAATATCTTTTTGGATGGAAAGCGTCAGCGCGTTGATATTTTCCGTACTCTTTGCCGTGCTTTCCGCCAATTTCCGCACTTCCGAGGCTACGACGGCAAAACCTTTTCCCTGTTCGCCCGCGCGTGCAGCTTCAATCGAGGCATTAAGGGCAAGCAAGTTTGTCTGTTCGGCAATTTCTTTGATGACCTGGACAATTTCCCGGATTTCACTTGATCTTGTGTGCAGCTGCGCAATCTCATTTTGCGTCTTGCGGATTTGCTCCCCCAGCCGGCGGATCGCTTCTGCCGTATTATCAACATATTGGCGGCCTGCCTGCGATTCTTTTACCATACCGGCGGCGAGCTCATTCAGCTTTTCCCCTTTTTCGCCCAAAACAATCGAATGCTCGGAGTTTTCTTTGGTGATGGAAGAAATATTTTTGAATTTATCTTCGATTTTCGTGACCAAATCGCGCAGGACGAGATGTTGCCCGTTCACAAGCTCATGCTGGGCAATGGTGGCGGAAAGCTCTTCGTGAAAACCAGCCAGCCATGTTTCTAGCTGCTCCTGCATTTTTTCTTTTTCCGCCTCCAGTTCGGCAATGCGTTTTTCAAGCTCCTGTTCTTTCTCCAATTGTTTTTTCCTGCCAATCAAGTTGCTTCTCTCCATTCTATTACCGTTTGCTTTCCTATTTTACTATAAAATCATGCCGGATTATAATGCTATGCCGCAAAAACAAAAGGCACCCCTGATTGGAATGCCGTTGAAAAAAAAGCGGCGGCCGGTTGTGGCATCTCACCGCTTTTTAACATTTCAACCCCCCCGATCGGGAGCGCCTTTCTTTTTATGATGGAATCGATTCAGTATGTTCGGCAACCGCTGCAGGTTCTGCCACGCGCTCAAATTCTTTTTCCGTTTTGGAAATGACGACGGTCGCCACCGCATTTCCGATAATATTCGTGATCGCGCGCGATTCGGACATGAACCGGTCGACGCCGATCAGAAGGGCAATCCCCGCAACCGGAATCACCGGGAATGCGGACAATGTTGCGGCCAGTGTGATAAAACCGGAGCCAGTCACGCCCGCCGCCCCTTTTGAGGTCAGCATTAAAATCAACAGCAGCATGATTTGGTGACCGATCGTTAAATGCACATTGTACGCCTGCGCAATGAAGATAGACGCCATGGATAAGTAAATGGCGGTACCGTCCAGGTTAAAAGAATAGCCGGTCGGGACAACGAGGCCGACAACAGATTTCGAGCAGCCAAAGTTTTCGAGTTTTTTCATCAGAGAAGGCATCGCCGATTCCGATGATGAAGTCCCAAGCACAAGCAAAAGTTCTTCCTTAATATAGGCGATGAATTTAAAAATGTTGAACCCGAATATCTTCGCAATGCTGCCGAGCACAAGCAAAATGAAAATGATCATCGTCAAGTAAACGGATGCCATTAATTCGCCGAGGTTGATCAGCGAGCTGGCGCCGAATTGGCCGACCGTATAGGCCATCGCCCCGAATGCGGCAATCGGCGACACCCTCATGACAATGCCGACAATTTTAAAGAAGATTTCGGTCATGTCTTCAAAAAAGCGAATGACCGGTTTCGCTTTTTCCCCCAAAGATGCCGCGGCGGCCCCGAACAGGACGGAGAAAAATAAAATCGGCAAAAGATCGCCCTGTACGAATGCGCCCGCAATGCTTTCCGGAATGATATTGGAAATAAAGCCGATAAAACCGGTTTCGTTGTCTTTCGCCTGGGTGACAAATTGCGAAACCTCGCTTGTCTTGGCTTGGCTCGTATCAATGCCGTGGCCCGGCTGAATCAGGTTGACGACAATGAGCCCGATGGCGAGCGCAATGGTGCTGACGACTTCAAAATAGATGAGCGCCTTGCCTCCGATACGGCCGACTTTTTTCAAATCGCCCATGCCGCCGATGCCGATGACGACCGTAAAGAAAATGATCGGCGGAACGAGCATTTTAATGAGTTTAATAAACCATTGGGCCAAAATGTTCAGCTCGGCGCCGAATTTCGGGGAGGCAAGCCCTACGATAATCCCCAAAATGATGCCGATAACCACTTGCACTGTAAGATTCCGAAAATTGATCTTCACGTTTCCATCCCCTTTGTTTGCGCTTACAATTTAGTGGTTCGAATTATATTTCTATTATATAACAGGTTCACTTTATTTTCATTATTTTTATATTGAAAAGGTTTTGTTTTTTTAGAGGTATGCAAAAAAACGGCGAGATGCCCTGTACGGCACGCCGCTTTTTGTGAAACAAAGTTTTTGGCTACAAATTGCGGACTTTTCCAACGCCGAATTCATTTTTTCTTAAAAATACTTCTTCTGCCATTATAGGCAAAGATCATGGATGGATGAGGAAAGCGTTGCTTTGTCGCGGTCTCCTGCCCCGAAAGCTGCTTTGCCCTGATATCGGTCGCGTCCTGAGGATACTGGACCCAGGCATCCAAATGGTTCGGCACAGTTGAAGATTAAATCCGCAGCCAGATTGGCAACGGAGACCAAGTAATTGTCAACAACATACTGGTATTCGTTCATCACTTTTTCAATCGTTGTATGGATATTTTTGTAGCTTTCCGGGGGCTCGATGTTGTTGATTTGGTCAAATTCATGCTGCATGCCGCCGAGCACGGCCACCATGTCCAATTTCCATTCCAGGTCTTTAAATTCTGCAAAATCAATCTGCATTTTTGCAATGGGGATGCGGCTCTTTTCTCTTTTTTTCTATTTTTCTCCGATTTCTTTTATCTTTCCGCTGATTTCCAAAGGATGTTCGCCGATTTTTTGGTCTTTTCGCTGATTTTTCGAGGAAGTTCGCTGATTCCAGAAAAAGAAAGGAGGGGAACGGCTGGAGTTTCAGACTTTAACGCTGTTTTTAGGAGAAATCTTGACAAAGTTCAGTGCCGTTTCCTCCTTTTTTTGCTCAGCGCCGATTTTTTGGTCTTTTCGCTGATTTTTTGAGGAAGATCGCTGATTTCCCTCTAGTTTCCGCTGATTCCTCTAAAATGAGTAGACTGACCGGCTGCCGTTTCAAGTTTCACCGCCGGTTTTTCAGCTATTTTCTGACGGAGATGCAGCTCTTTTCTCTTTTTTTCTATTTTTCGCCGATTTCTTGTACCTTTCCGCTGATTTACAAAGGATGTCCGCCGATTTTTTGGGCAGTTCCGCCGATTTTTTCAATGTTACCGCTGATTCCTAAAATGGATGAAATGACCAGTTGCCGTTTCAAGTTCCACTACCGATTTTTTCCGGGGGTTCCCCAAACCTCCTCACCCTGATTTTCCATTTCAGCTGCCCCCACTTTGGGTTGTGGACGCTACATTTCCGGCACGGCTTCGCGGATCGCTTCTTCCAATTCTTCCCTGTATTGTTTTTCCGTATCGGAATCCCACGAAAATTCGCGCCCCATCCAGGCAATGACAGGCTCTTTCCATTGGCGAACCCAGTTGATGTCAAAGAAAAGCGTACCGGTGCGGCGGATGAAAAAGTCAACCGGTTTAACGGCCATTTCCTGCTCCACCGCGTATTTGAGCAATGCATACACTTCCCGCGGCAGCCCGGCATCGCCCCCGTTTTTCGCATACACAAAAAGCTGGTCCGCGTTCGTGCCGTATTTTTCCACAATCGCACTGCTTGCTTCAGGAGATAAGCCGCAATCTTCCCCTTCTTTGCTTTTTGATTCAATAAAAGCCGGGAAATTTTCTGAACCGCCGACATCACCGCCGGATATCGGCAGATGT
The DNA here is from genome assembly GCF_008974185.1 of Weizmannia acidilactici. Lineage (GTDB taxonomy): Bacteria > Bacillota > Bacilli > Bacillales > Bacillaceae_C > Weizmannia > Weizmannia acidilactici. The sequence goes on along the minus strand of NZ_BKZP01000009.1, from coordinate 78,129 downwards.
TTCGTTTGGCACGGTCGGAAATTGCCATCGAGCCTTTTCGCAACAAGATCGACGACGGTTTCCGCCATTTTCCGATAGCCCGTCAGTTTTCCGCCGGCGATCGTGATCAGGCCGCTTTCCCCTTCCCAAATTTCGTCTTTACGCGAGATTTCGGATGCGTCTTTCCCTTCTTCATAAATCAAAGGGCGGACACCGGCCCAGCTCGATTCCACATTACGGACAGCTGCTTTTACAGATGGGAACATAAAACGGATTGCTTTTAAAAGATATTCAATGTCTTCCGGCAGCGGTTTCGGATGCACCGGGTCCTTGTCATAAAACGTATCCGTTGTGCCGACATACGTTTTGCCGCCGCGCGGGATTGCAAAAACCATTCTGCCGTCCGGCGTGTCAAAATAAATGGCCTGGCGGAGCGGGAATATGCTTTGGTCAAAGACGATGTGGACCCCTTTCGTGAGGCGCAGCCGTTTTTTCCCCGGCGCATCTTTATCCCGCATTTTGTCGCTCCACGGGCCGGTCGCATTGACTACCGCTTTTGCCCGCACTTTTACAGTTTTCCCGTTGATTTGGTCGCGGACAAGGGCTCCTGTGATGCGGCCGTTTTCGTAAAGGTAATCTTCGGCTTTTGCGTAGTTTACGGCAAGCGCCCCGTGTGCAACCGCCGCTTTCATCACTTCGATCGTCAGCCGCGCATCGTCTGTCCGGTATTCAACATAATAACCGCCGCCTTTGAGCCCGTCTTTTTTAATGAGCGGCTCTTTTTCCAATGTTTCCGCGGCCGACAGCATTTTCCGCCGTTCCTGTTTTTTTACGCCGGCCAAAAAGTCGTACAGCCTTAAGCCGATGTTTGTTGTAAACGCGCCGAACGTCCCCCCTTTGTGGAACGGAAGCAGCATCCATTCCGGCGTTGTCACATGCGGCCCATTTTCATAAACGATCGCCCGTTCTTTTCCGACTTCAGCCACCAGTTTCACTTCAAATTGTTTTAAATACCGGAGCCCGCCGTGGACAAGTTTGGTCGATCTGCTCGAGGTGCCGGCCGCAAAGTCCTGCATTTCAACAAGCGCCACGGACATGCCGCGCGCCACTGCATCATAGGTAATGCCCGCCCCCGTGATGCCGCCGCCGATTACGAGCAAGTCAAATTCCTTTCCGCCCATCTTTTGTAAAATTTGATCACGCTGTTTACTTGAAAATTCCATTTCCGTCGCCTCCGTTATTTGATGATCGGGAAATTCACCCGCTTCCTAAGACGGGGTCCCGCCCGGCTCTTTTTTCCCGCGGGAGACGTGACTTCCTCGGGAAAATTGAACAGAGCCAAAAATCAAAAAGAGACCTGTAACAAGCATTATGGAAATTTTTCCATAAAACTAGCCAGGTCTCTCTGCATCTCTTGACAAGAATATGAACTTTTAACAATTATAACAAAACTTTTTTCTTATTTGAAAGCGATTGTGGCTTGGATTGCTTTTTTCCATCCGGCATACAGGGCGCCGCGTAAAGCTTCGTCGAGTGATGGTTCAAATTTGCGCTCGATTTTCCATTGTTTGGCGATTTCTTCGCGCGATTCCCAGTATCCGACGGCAAGGCCCGCCAAATACGCCGCACCGAGGGCGGTCGTTTCGCTCACGACCGGGCGCTCAACCGGTACGCCTAAAAGATCGCTCTGGAACTGCATAAGGAAATTATTTTTCACCGCTCCGCCGTCCACGCGTAATGTTTTCAGCGGCAAACCCGAATCTGCTTCCATCGCATCCAGCACATCTTTCGTCTGGTAGGCAAGTGATTCGAGGGTGGCGCGGATAAAATGCTCTTTCGTCGTGCCGCGCGTCAGCCCGAACACCGCGCCGCGCACATCGCTTTCCCAGTACGGCGTGCCGAGCCCGACAAATGCCGGCACAACATACACACCATCGGTTGATTCGACCCGTTCCGCGTACGATTCGCTTTGGGCGCTGTCTTTGATCATGCGCATCCCATCGCGCAGCCATTGGATGGCGGATCCGGCGACAAAAATACTGCCTTCAAGCGCATATTCAACCTTTCCGCCAATTCCCCAGGCAAGTGTGGTCAAAAGCCCGTGTTTTGACGCAACCGCTTTTTCGCCGGTGTTCATGAGCATAAAGCAGCCGGTACCGTACGTATTTTTCGCCATGCCTTCTTCATAGCAGGCCTGCCCAAACAATGCCGCCTGCTGGTCGCCAGCCACACCCGCAATCGGGACTTCTTCGCCGAAGAAATGATGCGGTGCCGTTTTGGCGTAAACATGGGAGGACGGCTGGACTTCAGGGAGCATCGAGGCCGGGATATCGAGCATTCCGAGTAGTTCCGGATCCCATTTTAAATCATAAATATTATAAAGCAGCGTCCTTGACGCATTAGAATAGTCGGTCACATGGGCTTTTCCTCCTGAAAATTTCCAGATCAGCCATGTATCGATCGTCCCGAAAAGGAGTTCGCCTTTTTCTGCACGTTCCCTTGCCCCGTCAACATGGTCGAGGATCCATTTGATTTTTGTGCCGCTGAAATACGGGTCGACCAAAAGCCCTGTTTTTTGGCGGATCATGTCTTCATGCCCTTTTGCTTTTAAATCGGCGCAAATCCCCGCTGTCTGCCGCGACTGCCAAACGATCGCGTTGTAAATCGGATGGCCCGTATTTTTATCCCAAACGACTGCCGTTTCGCGCTGGTTTGTAATTCCGATCGCGGCCACCTGCTTCGGCTGGATATCCGCCTCTGTTAAAACGGTTGCAACAACAGCCAGCACCGATGCCCAAATTTCATTTGCATTGTGCTCGACCCAGCCCGGTTTCGGGAAATACTGGGTAAATTCCTGCTGCGCGGTGTGTACGACTTCCCCGTTTTTGTTGAACAGGATCGCCCTTGAACTCGTTGTCCCCTGGTCAATCGATAAAATATACTGCTCCATGCCGTTTCCCCCTCATACGTTCTTTTTCTTGTTTTCTACCATCCATATTACCAGTAATACAAGCAAACACGTTAGCAAAACATACCAAAAGGAAGGTGTCCAGTCGCCTTTAAATACAGCATGGTAAAAAACGCCTCCGAGTGCCCCCCCCAACAGCGGGCCTGCAACCGGCACCCATGCGTATTTCCAGTTGGAAGGGCCTTTTCCCGGGATCGGCAGCAAAAAGTGAGCAATCCGCGGACCGAGGTCGCGTGCCGGATTGATCGCATAACCGGTTGTGCCGCCGAGCGAAATACCGATCGCAACGATCAGCATGCCAACGATAAACGGATTGAGACCATCTGTAAATTTATTTGCGCCGATGGTAAGGATTCCGAGCACCAAAACAAAAGTTCCGATGATTTCACTCAGCATATTCGCAAAATAGTTCGGGATCGCCGGGCCCGTAGAAAATACGGCGAGTTTTATGCCGGGATCGTCCGTTTCTTTCCAGTGCGGCAAAAAGTGGCGAAACACAACAGCCGCTCCGATCATGGCGCCGATCATTTGCGCAACAATATATTCCGCCGCTTTGGACCATGGAAAGTCCCCGTTAAATGCAAGGCCAAATGTGACGGCCGGATTTAAGTGGGCTCCGCTGTATTTTCCAACTGCATAAACGGCCATCGCGACGCCAAGCCCCCATCCGAACGTGATTACAATCCAGCCACCGTTATAAGCAAATGATTTTTTTAAATTGACGTTGGCGCATACTCCCCCGCCAAAAATAATGATAATGGCAGTTCCAATCAGTTCCCCAAGAAATGGGCTCATTTCCCGCTCCCCCTTTTACAATCGTGTGATGAACGGTGAATCTTCCTCCTTTCCGCAAAAAAGAACAAGAAGACCCCCACTACCGCAATTGGATCGCTGCGAGTAAGGTGATCTCCTTGTTCTCCGTCAAAGTTATTAACTTATTTAAGATGATAACGCTTACTTCCCGTTCTGTCAATAAATGTTCACAAAAAAATTTAAGTTCCCGGCGGCCTATGATCATGGCCGCCGCTTTGACTAGCTATTTTTATTTTCTTGCCGCAAACATATCCCAAAGTTCCGTGTCCGAAGTTGTGATGCCCTCTGCCCCCGCTTTGAGCGCATTTTCCACATCTTCCCGGGTGCGGATCAATCCGCCGGCAAAAATCGAAATGCCGAGCCTTTGTTTTACTTCCGTGATCATCCACGGCACAATCCCGGGCAAAATTTCAATATAATCCGGCTGCGTCCTTTCGATCAATTTATAGCTTTTTTCAAGGGCATGTGAATCGATCAGAAACATTCTTTGGATCGAAATGACCCCTTTTTGTTTCGCCTTTTGAATGACATTGGATTTGGTGGAAATCAGCGCGTACGGTTTATATTCCTGGCATAAATACTCTGTTGCGTAATCATCGCTTTTCAGGCCTTGGATGAGGTCCACATGATAAATCATTTTTTTGCCGCTTGCCTTTGCCATTGCTGCGATATGCTTCAGCTGCGAAATGTGCAATTCCAGGAAAATTCCTGTCTCGTAATCACTTTTTAAAAATTTTTCAAACTCCTTCATGTTTGCCGAAGCCGGCAGTATTTTTTGTGACAGAACCATTTTCCTCTCCCCTTACGTTTTTCATAACATTAGTTTACCATTTGGAAGTGGTAAATGCTTCCATCCTGCCCGGGAAAAGGGGAAGCTTCGGCTGATATTCCGCCCTGTTTCACGTTTTCTGTGAAAAAACTAATCCGGTAGCGTGGAGAAGGCCCTTTTTTGGTTGCGAGCAAGACGATCATGGATGTTTTATTCCTCCACATACAAATCCTCCGGCACTTTATCGAGCAGCGGGGTCACGGGGCCGTTGCTGACCAAAACAAGGTTGTGCATGGCCCGGGTGCCGACCGTGTACAGCAGGTTGCGTTCCGCTTCATCGTGGTACGTGGCCGCTGAAACATCGAGCACAATGACACTGTCGAATTCCAACCCTTTCGCGAGATAAGACGGAATGAGGATCGTACCTTCCGGGAGGCCGCTGTATTCTTTTTCAATAAACGTCAGATCCAGTTCTTCCCGCAGTTTTTCGTAAGCCTCCTCGCATTGCTTCCGCGATTTGCCGATGATCGCGACCGTGTTGCTTTCCGCGGATAATTTTTTCACATAAGCCGTGATTTTCGCGATGGCTTCCTCTTGACTCCCCGCAACGGCCACAACCGGCAGTGCGCCTTCGCGATCGAACCATTCGATTTTTTCCCCGTCTTGTAAAATTTCTTTCGTAAAGCGAGTGATCGCGGCTGTCGAGCGGTAGCTTTTTGTCAAATAAACGACCTGTGCCTTTTCTTCCCCGAAAATGTCCTTGATCAGTTCCATCTGCGGTCGGCCGCTTGTGCCGAAAATCGACTGGTTCAAGTCGCCGAGCATTGTGAATTTACTGTACGGGAACAGATAGCGCAAATAAGCCAGCTGAACCGGCGAGTAATCCTGGATTTCATCGATAAAAACATATTTGATCGAACTGCTCATCATTTTGCCAGTTGCAAGGTCGAGCAAATACATGTACGGCACCGTGTCTTCAAACGGCAGCCAGCCTTCCTGGAATGCAGCCCGCGTTTTCGCATCGAGCGGACCTTCTGCACCACGGACAAATTCCGGCGCTTTTTTCAGGAAGTCCAGATACTGCGCCCGGATATGGAAATACCGGAACTGCTTAATATGCTTTCGGATCGAGCTGAAGCGGCGGTTGACAATTTTTCGCGCCAAAAATTCTTTTTCATAGGCAGTACCGCTGAAATCATCCCTGTTCTGGCGCATTTTTCTTTCGGCGTATTTATGGGCCGCCAAAAAAGCCTCCTGCCCGAGCAGTTCGATTTCTTCTTCCACCCACGGTTTTTTGCGCTCCTCTTTTGAAATGCGCTCCAGTTCTTTCAGCAATTGTTTGCTGACAAGCTGGAAACGGTTCGGCAGCGAATAGCTTTCATCATAGGCGTAAAACATGGCGGCAATGTCTTCTTTCGAAATGATCGTTTCGCCTTTAAAGCGGATATCGCGGAAAATGATCCCGCCTTCAAGCAGTTTTTTTGCATAGTCTTCAACGGCACGGAAAAATTCGAGGCTGCCTTTGATTTGCGCAGTTTCTTTATGTTCTGTTTTCCCTTCGAGCGACTCTTCCATCTGATCAAGCAGGCTTTCAACTTTTAAAGCTTTTCCGACGCGGGCCTGGGCATACTCGAGAAAAGTGGTCTGCTGCATATTGTTTTCCCCGAGTTCCGGCAGCACTTTTGAAACATAGTGGTTAAACAGCTGGTTCGGCGAAAACAGGACAATCTGCTCGGAATGGAGCGAGTCGCGGTAACGGTACAATAAATACGCGATCCTTTGCAGGGCAACTGACGTTTTTCCGCTGCCGGCAGCCCCCTGCACAAACAGCAGGTTGCTTGAAACGTCGCGGATGATCCGGTTCTGTTCTTTCTGGATCGTTGCGACAATGCTTTTCATATGGGTGCTCGCGTGATGCCCAAGAATTTCCTGCAGCATCTCATCGCCAATTGACAACCCGGTATCAAACATCGCTTCAATTTTTCCGCGGCGGATTAAAAATTGCCGCTTTAAATCCATGACTCCTTCGCGCCTGCCGTCCGGCGCCTGGTACGAAACAGGCCCCGGAACGCCGTCATAGTAAATACTTGAAATCGGCGCACGCCAGTCATATACGAGATATTCGTCCTCATCACGGTAGGAGGCGGTCCCGATGTAAATCGGCTCGGACGTCTCCCCTTCTTCATGGAAATCAACACGGGCAAAATAAGGCGAGTAAATGAGGCGATCCAGTTGCTTCACGTTTTTTTCCATATGGCCGTAGCTCCGCTCACGCTCGGCAAGGAGTTCTGCCTGCTGGCGGACGCTCGCGGAGGTTTCCACGACATCGTCCGGCTCGTCCAGGTTGACCGTCACATCTTCCCAGAACGTATTGCGGATTTCCTGTGCCTCGCCCCGGACTGCCCTTACTTTTGAAAGCAGCTCCTCTTTTTCTTTTTTCATTTTTCCAACCGTGTAATCAACACGTTTTTGCTCTTGTATCCATTCTTCGTCGTGTGGCATAAATTCGGCACCTTCCTAACTGTAAGCAAAATATTTGACGTTTCTATTTGATGTTTGCTATAATATAATAGGATAAATATATTTATCATTTTTATATGACTCCGTATTTTAGTATACCACATTTCCGGCTGATTTTCCACGTGCCGGATGCCTCTACCGCTCTTCTAAATTCTGCATAAAGTTGCGCATCCTTACAAAAAATATCCGTAATATTGTTTGGAGGTCCGCAACTATGGATAACCCTATACTCACCATTGTTGTTCCTTGTTACAACGAAGAAGCCGTTTTATATGAAACCGAACGGCAATTAACAGAAACGATTTTTTCCCTTATGAATGAAGGCCTCGTTTCGCCGAAAAGCAACATTCTTTTCATCGATGACGGCAGCCGCGACCAGACATGGCCGATCATTGAAGAAATGACAAAGAAAAACCGGCTTGTCAAAGGGTTGAAACTCTCGCGCAATTTTGGGCACCAAAAAGCGCTGCTCGCCGGGCTTGAAGCGGCAAAAGAAGAATCAGACTGCGTCATTTCCATTGACGCCGATCTGCAGGACGACGTTTCGGTCATGCGCGAATTTTTGCTGAAATATCGGGAAGGCTGTGACATTGTATACGGCGTAAGGAAAAGTAGGGAAAAAGATACCGTTTTTAAAAGGGCGACCGCACAAGGGTATTACCGGATGATGAAAAAACTGGGCGTAGATCTTGTTTACAACCATGCAGATTACCGGTTGATGAGCAAACGCGCCCTCGAGGAACTTGCCCGCTTTAAAGAGCAAAATTTGTTTTTGCGTGGCGTGGTGCCGCTGATCGGCTTTAAAACAGCTGAAGTGCTTTACGACCGGAAAGAACGGGCAGCCGGCGAGAGCAAATATCCGCTCAAAAAAATGCTCGCTTTTGCCTTTGACGGCCTCACTTCTTTCAGCGTCGTGCCGATCCGCCTCATTACGCTTGTCGGCCTTTTTACATTTTTATCGAGTAGTATCGCCGGCATTTATGCCCTTTTTGTGAAATTCTTTGGCCATGTGGATGACGGCTGGACATCCATTATTATTTCGATCTGGTTTTTGGGCGGTTTTATGCTGATGAGCCTGGGCTTAATCGGCGAATATATCGGCAAAATTTACCAGGAATCAAAACAGCGGCCGCGTTATACGGTCGAGCGGGATGCAGCCCCTGAGGCAATGGGCCAACAATTGCTGCGGTCCCATTCAGATCCGGCAAAAAGAATCAATTGATGACAACGCTGGAGGTGGAAGCATGATCACGGCACGCGAATCGCTTGCCAGGAAGGTTGCGTGGATCAGCGTTTGGAGCAATATTGTGTTAATGGCCGGAAAGACGCTTGCCGGCTGGCTCGGAAATAGTGATGCCGTGTTTGCGGACGGGATCCACTCTGCGGCGGATGTTTTTGCGTCGGTCATCGTGCTGCTCGTCATTAAAGTGGCCAACAAACCGGCGGACGCCGACCATCCGTACGGGCACGGCAAAGCGGAAGTGATTGTTTCCGGCATTGTCGGCTTATTGCTCCTGCTTGTCGCATTTTATGTCGTGTTTGAAGCGGTGATCGGATTTTTCCACCCCACCGAATCCCCTTCCCTCCTTACTTTATGGGCAGCCGTTTTTTCATATATTGCCAAACTGCTTTTATACCGTTATTCTTTAAAAATTGCCCGGGCGCATAACAGCAAGGCAATCGAAGCGATTGCCTATGACCACAAGGCAGATATTGCCGCATCAATTGCCGCGGCTTTCGGGGTGGTGTTGTCTATTATCGGGGGCAAGTTTCATCTGCCGCTTCTTTTATACGGCGATAAAGTGGCCAGTATTTTTGTCGCTTACTTGATTTTCCGGATCGCCCAGGAAATTTTGGCGGAGTCGTTTAACATTTTAATGGAAAGCAATGTCGATCCTGAACTGCTCGAAGAACTCGAGCATACGATCCACTCTTTCCCGGACGTCCGGCGCATTGACCGCATCCGCGCCCGCGAATACGGCAATTACATCCTCGTTGATATCCGCATTGCCATCGATTACAACAAAACGATCCTTGAAGGCCATAACCTCGGCCAAAAAATCAAAGAGGCCCTGATGAAAAGAAACGACCATATCCGGGAAGTACTCATCCACTTGAATCCGTTTTTCGGTGAAACATAAAAAAGGGGCTGCTCCGGCCAATGCCGGGCAGCTCCTTTTTCCTATGGTTGAGGGTATACATTATAGCAAAGGCCGCGCGACGGGCTGCCATTGAAAAAGCTTCCATGTCTTTTCTAACAGATGACTGTTTTAGAAATCCCATAAGGACCATTTTGATCCTTTTTTCGTGGCATAATGGTCTGGAGGCGTATTCTCTCGACCGTTTCTTCCCTTTTCTCGAAGCTTAATGGTCATGAGGTGACCCTTCTAAACCGTTTCTTTCCGGTTTCCGAGAGTTAATAGACATGGGAGGACTTCTCTAAACCTTTTCAGAACTATCCCGCTGCGAAACGGCTTTAAAAACTGTTCCATCACTATTCACCGGCCAATAAACTGGCTAATGATCGTTTTACAAGTATTCACGCACTAGCTGTTCCAAAATCCCCTTTTAAACAAGAAAACCCGGTGAGATAAAATAATTGTTCTCATCGGGTTTTCCCAGTTTCGCGAAAGGGGATCCTGCCCTTTTCGCTTAAGCCATTTTAAAACGGAATGACGCCGACGGCCAGCGCCACAACAATCATGACAAGCGCCGATCCGCATGCCCATTTTAAAAATGACCGCTGCAAGTCGCCAAACTCTGCGCCGACCATACCGACAAGCAAATAAGTGGACGGAACGAGCGGGCTCAACAGATGGACAGGCAGCCCCAATAATGATGCCCTGCCGATCACCGCCGGGTCAAGGCCGTATGATGCGGCAGCTTTTGCAATGAGTGGCAGGACGCCATAGTAAAACGCATCATTGGACATGAAGAATGTAAATGGCGCACTAATCAATGCCGTAATTACCGCAAAATGCGGGCCCAATGCATCCGGGACATGTGCAATCAGCGTATTGGCCATTGCGTCAATCATTTTCGTACCGGATAAAATCCCTGTAAAAATGCCGGCTGCGAAAATCATCGAGACGACCGACAAAGCATTTCCTGCATAAGCGGCCACCCGCTCTTTTTGCACTTCCATATTCGGGTAATTCACCATCACGGCGATTGCAAAACCGAGCATGAACAAAATTGCCGGCGGCAGCACTTCCATAATCAATCCGACAAGCAGTGCAATCGTTAACAGCCCGTTAAACCAGATCAGTTTCGGGCGTTTCAGCACATTGCCTTCCCCCACTTCAATGGCTGCCGCCTGCTCCAGAAATACCTCATTTTCCGTATTGGCAATCCCAAGGCGCTTCCTTTCTTTTCTTCCAAGGTAAAAAGCGATAAATAGTACAAAGAGCAAGCCGCCGATCATGGAAGGAATGACCGGTGTAAACAACTCGGAAGACTCAAGGCTGAGCGCGCTCATTGCCCTCGCCGTCGGTCCGCCCCACGGAAGGAGATTCATCACACCGGAACCCGAAACCGCGATCCCCGCCAGTACAATCGGCTTCATCCCGATCCTTTGGTACAGCGGCAGCATCGCAGATATCGTAATCATATAAGTTGTCGTCCCATCCCCGTCCAATGAAACGAGGATCACGAGAACCGCCGTCCCGATCGCAATTTTCAGCGGATCCCCTTTCACGACCCGTAAAATCGTGGAAATCACCGGGTCGAACAATCCTGCATCAATCATCAGCCCGAAATACAAAATCGCAAACAAAATCATGATGCCGGTCGGCGCAACGCTTGATACCCCGTCGAGCGCCATTTTCCCGATCCCTTTCCAAAACCCGCCAATTACAGCAAATACAACTGGAATGACCATCAAAGCAATCATAGCGGACAGCCGTTTGGTCATGATTAAAAACATAAAAACTATGATCATAAAAAAACCCATTAACGCTAACATACAGCCACCCCTTTGTTCGTTTATCTCCAGTTTACTCAAACAAAGAAGTATTGTAAGCGTTTGCAACATTAGGGATATAAAATCCTTTTTGGACATTTTGTTCATTTTGTGCACGGAAAAGCGGCGGGATTGTCCCGTCCGGCTTCAGGCATCGCTTGCACCGCCCTGAAGTCATTTTGTCAAAAAACCGGCGGAATTGTCCGCCGGTTTTGGCAATTCTTTGCGCTCCAAATTCAGTCACGAAAAACAGCGTACCCATCACACTGGTTTGGGCAGCCCCGGTTCGTTTTGTCCACGAAAAGCCAGGGCGATTTTCCTGCAGGCCCGAGCAATCGCCTCCACCGCTCAGATTCATTTTGTCCACGAAAAAGCGGGGCTGATCCCGCCGCTTCCTCCTGTTTTTTTGCTCAGCGCCGATTATTTGGGCGTTTCCGCTGATTTATTGGCCTTTTCGCTGATCTTTTGAGAAAATTCGCCGATTTTTTCAATGTTTTCGCTGATTCCTCTAAAATGAGTAGGCTGACTGGCTGCCGTTTCAAGTTTCACCGCCGGTTTTTCAGCCATTTTCTAATGGGGATGCGGCTATCCTCTCTTCTTTTCTACTTTTCGCCGATTTCTCGTACCTTTCCGCTGATTTTTTCTAACCTTCCGACGATTTCCAAGGGAAGACCACCGATTCCCCTCTAGTTACCGCTGATTCCGGAAAAAGAGAAGGGGGAGAACGGCCGTAGTGTCAGACTTTAACGCCGTTTCTTGGAAAATCTTTCAAAAGTTCAGCGCCGCTTTATCCTTTTCTGGAGGCCCGTGCTTTACACGAGGTAATATTTCCGTTCCGGTCTTCCGACAATGCCGTATTCCACTTCTGCCCTGCAAATATGTGCCGAAACCAAGTATTCCAAATAGCGGCGCGCAGTTGTCCGAGAGGCGCCGATTTTTTCGGCGACTTGCTCCGCGGACTGCCCCTGGTCCGGAAGTAGCACCGCTTTCACTTTTCCGAGCGTAATCGCATCAATCCCTTTCGGCAGCGGCGTTTCTTTAGACGCCGCTTCTTGCCGCGCCGCCCCGAACAGCGAATCGACCCACGCCTGGTCAACTGTATCCGCCGTTTGAAACAGGCTTTTTTTATCCAAGTACTTTTTGATCGCGCGTTTAAATTGATCCAGTGATACCGGCTTGATGAAATAATGCTCAACCCCATAATGGAGCGCTTTTTCAATAAAATCTTTTTCCGCGGCTGCCGTAATCATCATGATGTCCAAATGCGGAAACTGGAGCCTAAGGTCAGCCAGCAAATCAACGCCGAGCCGGTCGGGAAAATAAACATCCAAAAGCAAAAAGTCAGGCTTTTTTTCCCGAACCAACTGCAGCGTTTCTTTTGCATTCAGCGCTTTGCCCACGACTTTAAAGCAAGGAAATTCCCCCAAAAACTTTTCATGTACCTGCGCCACACGGAAATCATCTTCAGCAATCACCGCTTTTATAGTTTTCACGATCCGTCACTCCTCCCCTTTCGGCAAATAGACGGTAAAAACCGACCCTTCCCCGGGGTTGCTGTGGACTTCAATAAATCCCCCCAATTCGGAAACGGCGTGGTCGACATTGGACAGCCCGAATCCCCTCGCAGCTTCTCCCGTTTTCGTCGTAAAACCCCTTTCAAATATACGTCCCAGCATTGTCTGTTCTATACCGGTTCCATTATCACTGATTTCAAAAACAATATCGCTGCCCAAATCTGTCGCAAAAAACAAGACCGTTGGATTTTGCGCTTTTGCCGCTGCTTCAAAAGCGTTATCCAGCAAATTGCCGATAATGACAATCAACCGGGATAAATCGATATATTTTGGAAGCGATTGCAAAGAACTGTTCGGATCGATATCAAAATGGATTTTCTTTTCCGATGCTCTGCCCAGTTTCCCCAGCAAAACCGCCTGGACTTTTGAATCCTTAATATTTTGAAAAACACGGGCATGCTGGTTTTGCAGGCTTGCCGATTCTGCGCGGATAAATTCGACGGCATCCTCATATGCCCCCAACTGCAACAACCCGGAGATGACATGCAGTTTATTTGCGTACTCGTGGGACTGGGCGCGCAGATCTTCCGAATATTTGCGGACTTCGCTCAATGTATTGACCATCCTTTCGATTTCAGACCTGTCGCGGAAGGATGCCACGGCCCCCTGTACTTCCCCATGCTCATCCAGGATCGGGGTACTGTTTACAATCAGCGTCCGGCCTTTCCATACCATCTCCCGGTCCATCTTCGGCCGTTTCGATTCCATTACCTCATAAAAAAAGGAAGCCGGAACCAACTCATCGACTTTCATGCGCCTGACAGAACCGCCAATATGCAGCAAGTTTTTTGCCGGCTGGTTCATTGTGGTCACAAAACCTGCACGGTCAACCGCAATGATCCCTTCTTTTACCGCATGCAAAATCGCCCGTTTTTCTTTGTAAAGTGCCGCAATTTCGTACGGTTCGAGCCCCATTGTGTCTTTGCGGATATCCCGCGCAAGAAGCGCGCTCCCCAATACGGCGGCCAAAAAAGAAAGCAGCGCGACACCCCCGGCTTCTTTCGCACGGTTGTCCATTTGCTCGTGAATGTCTCTCAGCATGAAACCGACCGATACAACACCGATGATTTTCCCGTTCCGGTCACGGATCGGCGTTTTGCCGCGCAGCGACGGGCCGAGCGATCCGTTCGCTTTCGATATGTATGATTCGCCTTTTAAAATCGCCCGCTCATTGTCTCCGCCCACCATTTTCTTTCCAATCCGGTTTTTTAGCGGATGTGAGTAGCGGATGCCTTCCCTGTTGCCGACGACGATAAACTCCGCGCCTGTCTGCATGCGGATTTTTTCCGCAAGCGGCTGGATCGTTTCAGCCGGATTCTTGCTTTGAAACGCATCAATTAACGTCGGCATCGTCGCGACCGTTTTCGCAATCTCCAAAGCGAGGCGGCCGTCCTGAGCTTCAATTTGCCGGCTTTCCATGATCATAAAGTAACTTGCAAGCGTCCCGATAATGAAAAATGACATCAGGAGAACAAGCCCCAATATTTTTGTCTGTAATGAAACTCTTATTCTGCGCATCCCCATCCCCCACAAAACCCTACATGCACTTATTTTACATGATTTTGCAAAAATTTTATAATACTGTGCAAAAAAGGGGCGGTTACATAGCTACAAAAAGCGGTAATCCTGTACGCGTTATGGTATCTCACTGCTTTTTTCACAAAAGAAATTATTTCCAATCTCTATTCATATTGCGTCCGACTTTTGTACGCGTAAACAACAAGGCTGCCTGATTTTTCCCAGTGGATGACAACTGTCCGGCTTTATTACACCAAAAATAAGACTGCCAGGAAATTCCCAGCAGCCCGGAAACAGAACCGGTGTCTCCGGCTCTTTTCTCACATTATTTTGCTGCAGCATGTTCATATGCGACTTCTTCATACGGCTCGCCATAAGCATGTTCGCCGTGCATCGTGATGTCTAGGCCTTTGATTTCAGCTTCTTCATCGACGCGGATCGGCATGAACAATTGGATGGCTTTAATGATGACAAATGAGACAACTGCGACGAAAATGTACGTGGAGACAATGGCGACAAGCTGTTTTAAAACGAGCGTCGGGTCGCCGTAGAACAAGCCGTTCGCGCCGGCTGAATTGACCGCTTTTGTTGCGAACAAGCCTGTTGCAATGCCGCCCCATGTGCCGCCGATGCCATGAATGCCGAATGCATCGAGCGTATCATCGTAGCCGAGTTTCGATTTCAAATACGTGACACCCCAGAAGCAGACGATGCCACCGACCAAACCGATCAAAATGGATGCCATTGGCGTGACAAATCCTGCCGCCGGCGTGATCGCAACCAGCCCTGCAATGCCACCGGAAATGGCACCGGACAAAGTTGGTTTTTTGTTGACGATCCATTCGATTCCGGCCCATCCAATTAAACCGCAAGCCGCTGCAGTATTCGTATTGATAAATGCGTACATCGCAACATCATTTAAAGTTAACGCGCTTCCTACGTTAAATCCGAACCATCCGAGCCACAGGAGACTGCCGCCGAGCAAAACAAGCATTAAATTATGGCGCCCGGTCTCTTCTTCTTTCCGTTTACCAAGAACAAGCGCAAGCACAAGTGCTGCAAC
This sequence comes from Weizmannia acidilactici, assembly GCF_008974185.1. Lineage (GTDB taxonomy): Bacteria > Bacillota > Bacilli > Bacillales > Bacillaceae_C > Weizmannia > Weizmannia acidilactici. Next base: position 62,964 of record NZ_BKZP01000009.1, on the reverse strand, counting down.
ACCGGAAGAAATGTGGACAACGTTCCCGCCTGCAAAATCCAGTGTGCCAAGGTTGCGGAGCCATCCGCCAACACCCCATACCCAGTGAGCAACCGGCGCATAAACAAGCACGCACCATAAAGAGATGAAAATCAAGTAAGCCGAGAAACGTAACCGCCCGACAAATCCACCGGAAATAATGGCAATTGTCAAAACAGCGAAAGTCATTTGGAACATCATGAATAAATTATGCGGAATGGTTGCGCTGTAATCCGCATTCGGCTTAAATGTGACATTGTGCAGCCCTGCCCAGCTTAAATCGCCCAGGATCGCGTTGCCGCCTGTGGAAAATGCAAGGGAATAACCGACAAGAATCCATAATACCGAAACAATTCCGAGCGAACCGAAGCTGTACATGGCCGTGCTCAAAACGTTTTTGCTTTTTACCATGCCCCCGTAAAAAAGCGCAATTGCAGGCGTCATGATCCATACCAGCGCTGTCGACACAAACATAAATACTGAATCTGCAGGAACCATTTACCTCTCCCTTTCTTATGTTAGTTTTTTTAACTTGTGTTTGTTATATGAATTATCATATGTGATGTCAGACAATTTTTCAATACTTTTTCTCTAATTTTTTTAAAAATTTTTGTTTTTATTGTAAGGTTTTCTTACAAACTTTTGTGTAACCGATTTTAAACGCAAAAAAGGGCACCACTGTTCGAGTGCCCTTTATCTTAAATGATCGGCGCCGCCCGGATCCGCGGTCATAACCACCGGCCCGACCCTTGCCGAAACGGCAGCCAGAGTCCGCGGAACCGCACAGCCTTCAGACGATCTTATGTTAGACCATCATGATTAAAATATGATGAATGAATCTGGAAAAAACGCTAATGTTAGCAAAAATTTTTCCCAATTGCCTCTATCAATTTCGCATAATATGCGGATTCGTGCGGGGCAAAATCTCCCGGCTGTACGAATTTTTGCACCGGATGCCGCCGCCCGGTTTCATCGATCATAAACCCTTCGACATGCAGGGAGCGGATTTTTCTTTCGCAGTAAGCGGCAAATTCTTCAAGGCTGGCTTTTACGATTCCTGCTACTTCTTCCTTTTGCAGCCGGAAATCTTCCACTTCCCCTGACCATTTATGTAAGAAAATATGACATATTTCACGGTCAATAAAGCCTTCCCTTTCCGTCACGTTCGGAATGGTTCCAACCGGGACCAGCGAATCCATGGAGAGATCCAGCCCCAGTTCTTCTTTCACTTCCCGTATGCCGTCTTCCACGCTTTCATGCGCAAGCAAATGCCCTGCTGCCGTAATGTCGAGCTTATTCGGGAAATCTTTTTTCTGCGGGCTGCGGATTTGGAAATAAATGTGTGCAGCCCCTTTTTCCTGACCGATCAGCCACAGGTGGAAGGTTTCGTGCCACAGCCCTTTCTTGTGGACTTCCGCGCGAGTTGCCGTCCCGATTTCCGCACCATTTTCATCAAAAATTTTCAACCGTTCACTTTCCATCGTATCACTTCCGTTTTTTTCTATTTTACCACGGGATTCTGTCTTCACCATGCAAGCCTTTAAATTAATTGATGCATCCTAAAATGTGGTACAATCTGTCTGTAAAACGCAAAGGAAAGAAGGTTGTTGCATGAACCCATTTACATTTTACAATCCGACTGAATTGATTTTCGGAAAAGGGCAGCTGAATAAGCTGGAAGAGAAAATCGACCAGCTCGGCAAGCGGATTTTGCTTGTGTACGGCGGTGGCAGCATCAAACGTTCAGGGCTTTATGACAAACTGCAGGCTATCTTCCAAAAGAAAGGCTGCAATGTGCTGGAACTGGCCGGCGTTGAGCCGAACCCGCGCCTGTCGACGGTCAAAAAGGGGATTTCCATCATCCGCGAAAACGAACTCGATTGGATTTTGGCTGTCGGCGGCGGCAGCGTCATCGACTGCTCCAAAGCGATTGCGGTGGGCGCCCTGTATGACGGCGATGTGTGGGATTTTTATGAAAGAAAAGCGAAAGCCGAAAAGGCCCTCCCGCTCGGTACGGTGCTCACGTTGGCGGCAACCGGGTCGGAAATGAACCGGGGCTCCGTCGTCACCAATTGGGAAACGAAGCAGAAACACGGGGCAGGCATGACGTTCCCGACCTTCTCGATCCTTGATCCGGAAAATACGTTCACCGTACCGAAAAACCAAACCGTTTACGGCATTTCAGATACGCTTTCGCATGTGTTTGAACAATATTTCTCCCATACGAAAGAAATCCCGTTGCAAACCGGTTTTGCAGAAACAATCATGAAAACGGTCATTGAAAATGCGCGCAAAGTGCTCCAAAACCTTGAAGATTATGATGCGCGCGCCAACTTGATGCTGAGTTCGACATTTGCGCTGAACGGTCTGCTGGCCACCGGCGTTGAAACGGACTGGGCGACGCACTCGATCGAGCATGCGGTCAGCGCCGTTTACGATATTCCGCACGGCGGCGGCCTTGCGATCATCTTCCCGAACTGGATGAAGTACGTTTATAAAGAAAATGTCCCGCGTTTCAAACGGTTTGCTGTGGAAGTGTGGGGCGTGGATCCGGAAGGGAAAACGGATGAAGAAGTTGCTTTGGCCGGCATCGATGCGGTCCGCGCTTTCTTTAACGAAATTGGCGCACCAAGCCGCCTTGCCGATTACAATATCGGGGATGACAAACTTGATGTCATGGCGGAAAAAGCCCTGCCATTCGGCCCGATCGGCAACTTCACAAAACTTACTAAAGAAGATGTTTACGAGATTTTAAAAATGTGTTTGTAATGCGGAAGGATGTCCCCTTTTGGGCGGCATCCTTTTTTAAATGCGGTTTGAATGATGGCGGCGTCTGAAACTGCGATGATTTTTTCTTTTCGGCTTTGCGGAATAAGCGGAAACTAGAGGGAAATTGGCGGACTTCCTCAAGTAATCAGCGGGAAGACCTATTAAATCGGAGGTGCCGCACAAATAATCGGCGCTGGGCAAAAAAAAAGGAGGAAGCGGCACTGAACTTTTGTAAGATTTCCCCTAGAAACGGCGTTATAGTCTGAAACTCCGACCGTTCTCCTCCTCTCTTTTTCCGGAATCAGCGGAAACTCCGGAAATATCGGCGGACATTCCTTGGAAATCAGCGGAAAGGTACAAGAAATCGGCGAAAAGTAGAAAAAAAGAAATGATAGCCGCATCTCTATTAGAAAATAGTTGAAAAACCGGCGGTGAAACTTGAAACAGCAGCCAGTCAGCCTACTCATTTTAGAGGAATCAGCGAAAACTAGAGGGAAATCGGCGAATCTCCTCAAAAAATCAGCGAAAAGGCCAATAAATCAGCGAAAACGCACAAATAATCGGCGCTGGACAAAAAAAGGAGGAACCGGCACTGAGCTTTTGCAAGATTTCCCCTAGAAACGGCGTTATAGTCTGAAACTCCGGCCGTTCTCCTCCTCTCTTTTTCCGGAATCAGCGGAAACTCCGGAAATATCGGCGGACATTCCTTGGAAATCAGCGGAAGGTTCGAAAAAATCAGCGTAAAGGTACAAGAAATCGGCGAAAAGTAGAAAAAAAGAAATGATAGCCGCATCTCTATTAGAAAATAGTTGAAAAACCGGCGGTGAAACTTAAAACAGCAGCCGGTCAGCGTACTCATTTTAGAGGAATCAGCGAAAACATTGAAAAAATCGGCGAATTTCCCCAAGAAATCAGCGGGAAGACCAATAAAATCAGCTGAACCGTACGAGAAATCAGCGAAAAGAAAAAGATCCTCCGCCCCTTTACTAAAATCGAAGGATCCGCAGAAATTTATTGAATTTTCAATCCTATGTCCGAATCGAAGGAAATCCGTCGAGAAGTATTGTCTTCCCGACGGGTTTCCTTACTTTTTGTTAATTCAACACTTCTTTCAATGCCATGTTTTCCCTCATCAGAACCGGGTACAAAACCAATCCTACGATAAACAGCCCGATGCCGAGGAAGAACGTATTTAAATCGGCAGTGCCGGTGATAATCACCCACACTGAATAAACAAGCGCCATCGCGGTCATGATACCATCTGTTATGCGGGTGCGCAAAGTCGTATACGTTTCCCCGGTCAGAACCAGTTTGAACTGGTATATGACCGAAACGAGGTACGGGATCAAGTATGCCAATGTCGCCACAACAATCGCAAAATCATATGCCTCCGAAATCGTACCGGAAACGGTGGAGAATAAGAAGATTTGCGTCATGATATTCGTTACGGTTAGTGAACGGACCGGCGAGCCTTTGCCATTGCTTTTTCCGAAAAGTTCCGGGAACAGCCCGGCTTTCGCCGCCTGGTACGGCACTTCGGAGCTGACAATAATCCAGCCGACCGTTGAACCGAACAGCGAGATCAGCGCCAATGCCGCCAAAATATACTGGCCGTTTGCACCGAGTACCTGCCCGAGCGCATCGACAAGCGGTTTTTGCGATGCGCGCAGTTCAGCTTGAGACAAGGCTCCCATCGTAAGCAGCGTAATGCCGACATAAATGAGCATCGAAATGAGCAGGCCGAGCAGTGTTGCTTTTTTTACATCTTTTTGCGATTTCGCGCGGTTGGAAAGCATGACGGCCGACTCAATGCCGACAAATGCCCATAATGTCGAGATCGCCGCGCCATTGATCTGGCCGCCGAGCGGAACGGCGTTACCCTTTGCATCCACGAAAGCTTTCGCATTGCCGAAGTTGGCGTCATCAAAGGCAAAGACCGTGATGACAATGAACATCATAAAGCCGAGCACTTTTGTCACCGTTGCAACGAGGTTCATTTTCCCGCCGCTGTTAAAATTTTGGGCGAGAATCCACTGGATGCCCCACAGCATCGCCGTACATACAACGAATGTCAGGAATTTCCCAGTTTCCAATTGGAAAGATCCGATCGAAACCATGATTTTCGTGCTCTGCATGATCGGGAAAAAGGTCGTCAAATAGCCGGCAAACGAAATGATGACGGAAGCAGTGGCAGCCCAGTTGGCCGCCCAGTAGCCCCATGCCATGCTGTAGCCGGCGATTCTGCCCGCTTTTTTCGATTTAAACAATGATTGGGCATAGCTTTGCGGCCCTGCTTTTAATTCCGGTTTGCGGATTGCCAGATTTCCGAACACAAGCGCGATCGTCAAGACGCCGAACCCGGTCAGCAGCCATGCCAACGTCGAACCGAGTACGCCCGAAACTTGCGCCAGGTTCGCCGGCAGCATAAAGATCCCACCGCCCACCATATTTCCTACGACAAACATTGTTAACGTCCATAAACCCCATTTTTTATCCATTTATGTCCACCTTCTAGATTGTTCTCATTTCAATTCATGATATTATTTTAACGCATATCTTTAGTTTGATAAAATGGTAAATTGCTAATTGGATAAATAATATATGGGGATTTTTCCGTTATATGGCAATCAAGTAGGAGGAGGTGACTAACCTCCGTCCTCTCACACCACCGTACGTACGGTTCCGTATACGGCGGTTCCATGAAGTCAGTCGGATAGTGATTTGGTATCTCACTATCCGTTATGCTTTTCTGTCTCTCCTTAAACCACTTTAGTTCTCAGCCCTCTCAATGTCTCCCACAGAATTCACCGTTTCTATCCATTGAGTAAGTCCATCTTTGGATTGTCTGCTTCATTGAACAAAGTGAAATTCGAGTTTATTCCACACTCCTTCATGGTTCAGTCCTTCCAAATGAGGAACTACCTTATTTGTACTATGACCTCTGCTGACTTCTGACTGTTCAATAACCTATCACTAGGTTAGTTACCAACTGAGTCGGCATATCAGTCAGACCTCCCTGGGTAAGACTGCACTCTTTCCCTCCACCTATCTGCCTCATTTACGCTGTATCACCTTTGGCAGTACGGACTTTGCTTTGTTACGCAAGCTCATCCAATGATACCTAGCCTTGTATGAGGTTCATGTTCCTCAAGAATCGGAGGTTTGCCGCCCGCTTCCTTCAGATTCCGCATCACTACGAACACCCTTGCGTTAGGCTATCGCTACTACTGCCTTCGCGTTTCGGGACTTTCACCCTATAGCGTGCAGCCATGCTAGGCGCACCGTAGAAAAGCCCGGCAGCACCAGGCTGTCGGGCATTCAATGTTTGCATCATAATGGAAAGGCGGTTTTTTTACATTTTCTCTGTATATGACTCGTTGATGATCGCAAAATTCACGAGACTCCTGCGGGAAAAGCGAGCAAGAAGAGACCCCTCGTGCTGAGGGACGAGCGAGGAGGCTCTCGGCACGTGCGGAAAGCGATTGAATTTCGCGATCATCAACATTCTCAGATAACATTACCTTACATAAAAAAAGGGGTGCCCACTGGTCAATCTACTGACTTTTGGGACAGCTCCCTCTAATTCCTGCAATCACATTTTTAGCGGAAAATATTTTCTTCCTTCCGGCGTACGGCAGTATTGAAAAACCTTTATTTTTTGTAAAGGTGACAGCGGACCCATACACATCTTCCACCGCTTTCGAAATTTTAAATCCATTTTCGAGCAGATGTCAATCTCGGATTTTTCTTGTTTAAATAATTCTGATTCGCGCATGAACCTCCTCCTTTATACAGTGGCTGCAGCCGGGAACTGTAAAATGCCTTCATTGAATTTTTTCCATTTGAGATATTTTCCGCTCCCCGGTTCACCGACAAACTGTTTGTCTTTGATAACGAAATTTCCGCGGCATAAAACGGAGACCGGCTCCCCGATAATTTCCATCCCTTCAAATGCGCTGTAGTCTACGTTCATATGATGGGTTCTCGCGGAAATCACACGCTTCACTTCCGGATCAAAAATCACCAGGTCCGCATCTGCCCCTACTGCAATCGTTCCTTTCTCCGGGAACAAGCCGAACAGTTTCGCCGGCTGGGTGGAAACAATATCGACAAACCGGTTTAACGTCAGGATGCCTTTTTTCACACCTTCAGAAAAGAGAATGCTGATCCGGTCTTCAATAAACGGTCCGACGTTCGAAATTTTCGAAAAATAATTGCGCCCGAGCTGTTTTTTTCCGTTAAAGTTAAAAGAGCACTGGTCTGACCCGAGCGTTTGCAGAATTCCTGCTTTTAAAGCGTTCAATCGTTTGCGCAAACGGCAGCATATCCGGCTGCTCCATATCTCTTTGGGTGCATACAATGATGCCGTAATCCGCATTTTTCCCGAAACCGAATTTGGAAAGTTAGTTCTGGATATGCTCCTTATCCAACCCCGGATTGAAAAGCAGTTCCACGAGGGTTTGCTGTGCGAGGGTCTGCCTGTGTTGTTCCATCATCAAAAACTGCACCGTGATTTTGATCAAATCGGCAACCCTGAGTTCCCAAGGCATTTGAAAAACAGGGAAATGATGCACATCGGCGAACTGAAAGACCTTAAGCGGAATTTCCGGAATATAAGGGCCCGTATTGATGACGATCCCAGCCGCATGCCGCTGGAAAGCAAATTTGACCATCTCCGTTAATTTTTCCGGATCATTTGCCATGCTGATCCCAGTCGTGACAAGCAGCTCGTTCGGCTTGAAAAATTGCGCCCAGTCCACACTCTCCGTCACATTGACCCCCGCCACCGCCCGGCTGATCCCCGCTTTCCCGGAAACAAGCGCAATCCGGCTGAAGGCGGGCAGTTCAACAAGTTTTTCCAACGTCACCATAGTTCCACCCCCTCCGTAAAAAGCATTTATGTTGTATAATGTTTTTCAGTGGTCAAGACTTTCTCAAACGGTAAAATAAAAAGAAAAGGGTTTCATTTCTTGCAAACTCTTTCATTGCCAAGTTTTCACTATAAGGAGTATAATAATATAAATCCGATCATCTGATGATTTATCTAATTTTTAAGAAGGTGAAAACTGTGAAAGTGAGTTTGTTCATCACTTGTCTTGTCGATATGTTTAAAGCGGATGTCGGGAAAGCAATGGTGGAAGTGCTGGAAAGGCAGGGCTGTGAAGTCGATTTTCCAAAAGGCCAGATCTGCTGCGGGCAGCCGTCCTACAATAGCGGCTATTTGGAAGACACAAAGCCTGCGATGAAACAAATGATGAGAACGTTTGAAGACGCCGATTATGTTGTTTCACCGTCGGGCTCGTGCGCGTATATGTTCAAAGAATATCCGAAAATTTTCGCGGGAGACCCGGAATGGGAGCCGAAAGCGAAAGCATTGGCGGAAAAAACGTATGAATTTACGCAGTTCCTTGTGGATGTTTTAAAAGTCGAAGATGTCGGGGCAAGCCTGCACGGCAAAGCCACGTACCATCCTTCATGCCATATGACGCGCCTGCTCGGCGTGAAAGATGCGCCTATGAGACTATTAAAACATGTACGCGGCCTTGAATTTGTCCCACTGCCAAACGCGTTGACATGCTGCGGATTCGGCGGCACATTCTCCGTAAAAATGAGCGAAATCTCCGAGCAAATGGTCGATGAAAAAGTGGAACATGTTGAGGAAACGGGCGCGGACTATTTAATCGGCGGCGACTGCGGCTGTTTAATGAACGTCGGCGGCCGGATGCAGCGAAAAGGGAAACCGATTAAAATCATGCATATTGCCGAAGTCTTGAACAGCAGGGATTGAAAAAACACGGTAAAGGGGTGAAACAAATGGGTTTATCGATCAGTGACCAAAAGTTTAAAAGTAGAGTGGAAGAAGGCATCCGGGACGATTTTATGCGGGGCGCCGTCCGAAGTGCCCAGGAGCGGCTCCAGACAAACCGGCTGGCGGCTGCCAATGAACTGGGGAACTGGGAAGAATGGCGCTCGCTCGGCGAAGAAATCCGCCAGCACGTCTTAAACCATCTGGACTATTATCTCTATCAATTAAGCGAAAATGTTTCGAAACGCGGAGGCCATGTGTTTTTTGCGCAGACCGCTGATGAGGCAAGCCAATATATCAAAGAAGTCGTGCAAAAAAAGAACGCGAAAAAAGTGATTAAATCGAAGTCGATGGTGACAGAAGAAATCGGCTTGAATGAATACCTCCAGGAAGCGGGTTGCACTGTGGTGGAATCCGACCTCGGCGAATACATTTTACAGGTCGGGCAGGACCACCCTTCCCACATCGTCGCGCCTGCCTTACATAAAAACAAAGAACAGATCCGGGACGTGTTCAGGGACCGGTTGGGCTACACGGGGACGGAAAAGCCGGAAGAACTTGCCCAATTTGCGCGTGAGGTGCTGCGCAAAGAATTTTTATCCGCTGAAGTCGGCATTACGGGATGCAATTTTGCGATTGCCGAAAGCGGTTCTGTCGGCCTTGTCACGAATGAAGGGAATGCCGACATGGTCACGACGCTCCCGAAAACGCAAATCGCCGTCATGGGAATGGAACGGCTTGTCCCGACTTTTGAAGAATTTGAGGTTTTGGTAAGCCTGCTGACAAGAAGCGCGGTCGGGCAGCGGCTGACGAGCTATATTACGACAATTACCGGTCCGAAAGAAGAAGGCGATGTCGACGGTCCGGAAGAATTCCATCTCGTCATTGTGGACAACGGGCGTTCCGATATTCTCGGCACCGAATTCCAGCCGGTGCTGCAGTGCATCCGTTGTGCGGCCTGCATCAACGTCTGTCCGGTCTACCGGAATATCGGCGGCCATTCGTACGGTTCGATTTATCCGGGCCCGATCGGCGCGGTATTAAGCCCGCTGCTCGGCGGCTACGACAACTACAAAGAACTCCCGTACGCTTCATCGCTTTGCGGCGCCTGCACGGAAGTCTGCCCGGTCAAAATCCCGCTGCACGAGCTGCTGATTAAACACCGCCAAGTGATCGCGGAAAAAGAAAAACGTTCGCCGGTTGCAGAAAGGCTGCTCATGAAGGCGTTTGGAATCGGCGCTTCGAAACCGGGGCTTTACGGCATGGGGGCAAAAGTTGCTTCTAAAGTCGTCCGCCCGCTTTTGAAGGATGATACGATCCATAAAGGACCGGGGCCGATGAAACCTTGGACCGATGTGCGCGATTTCCCTGCGCCGAACAAAGAAACGTTTCGCGACTGGTTTGAAAAACGCAAAAAAGAAAATCAATAAGGGGGTAAGGAGGCAAGCAAAATGAACGGAACCATCCAAAATCGGGACGCATTTTTAGCGAACATTGCAGGCAAGCTCGGCAGAAAACCAATGGCTTCAGGTGTAAAACGCCCGGATTACAAGCACAAGCCGCAATATGAAGTGTTGCCGCAGGCCAGCAAAGAAGAACTGCTTGAAGTTTTAAGGCAGCAGTCGCTCAACGTCCACGTCGATTTTTTTGAAACAGATGTAAAGGCTTTGCCGGGAAAACTGAATGAAGTAGTTGAACTGTACGGCGGCGGGCCGGTTTCGCTTTGGGATGATCAGCGGTTCGAAACATTCGGCTTAACCCCGCTGATTCAAGAAGGCTGGCCAAAGATGGGGATGGATGTGCATGTGTGGGACCCGGCCATCGGCGAAAAAAATATCAAACTTTGCGAGAAGGCGAATGTCGGCATTACGTTCAGTGATATTACACTCGCCGAATCGGGCACGGTCGTCCTGTTCAGCAGCAAGGAACGCGGCCGGTCGGTGAGCCTTCTGCCGAAAACGTACATCGCAATTGTGCCGAAAAGTACGATTGTGCCGCGCATGACGCAGGCCGCCATCCAAATCCGTGAGAAAATCAAAAACGGCGAAACGGTTCCGTCTTGCATTAATTTTATTACGGGGCCAAGCAACTCCGCCGATATCGAAATGAACCTCATTGTCGGCGTCCACGGCCCGGTAAAAGCGGCTTATCTTGTGGTGAATGATAGGTGAACACCCCCCCCGATTGCAGTGAACGCATTTGCGCAATCGGGGGGTGTTTAATCTGTATTATATTCACCATACTTCATACCAAATGGAAAAAAACTGCAAAAAAAAATCGAGTAGGAGGAGATAACTAACCTCCGTCCTCTCACACCACCGCACGTACGGTTCCGTATACGGCAGTTCCATGAAGTCAGTCGGGTAGTCTCACTGTCCGTTATGCTTTTCTGTCTCTCCTTAAACCACTTTAGTTCTCAGCCCTCTCAATGTCTCCCACGAAATTCACCGTTTCTGTCCACTGAGTAAGTCCATCTTTGGATTATCTGCTTCATTGAACATGGTTCAGTTCAGTCCTTCCAAATGAGGAGCTACCTTATTTGTACGATGACCTCTGCTGACTTCTGATTGTTCATCAATCTATCACTAGACTGGTTACCAACTGAGTCGGCGTTTCAATCACCGGGTAAGACTATTTCCCTCCACCTATCTGCCTCATTTACTCTATATCACCTTTGGCAGTATGGACTTTGCTTTGTCTGGTAAGCTCATCCAGTAATACCTAGCCTTATATGAGGTTCGTGTTCCTCAAGAATCGGAGGTTTGCCGCCCGCTTCCTTCAGATTCCGCATAACTACGGACACCCTTGCGTTAGCTATCGCTACTACTGCCTTCACGATTCGGGACTTTCACCCTATAGCGTGCAGCCATGCCAGGCGCACCAGTAAAACGGACAGCCCACACAGGCTGTCCATTTTTTATTATTGATTTTCTATTCAAGCTGATTTTTTTGTTTCAAGCTGCAGTGCGCTGTGCCTGTAGCCATATGCGAAGTAAACGACCATGCCGATTGCAAACCAGACAACGAAGCGGATCAGCGTTGCCGGCTGGAGCCCCGCAATCAATGTGCCGCAGGCCAGAATCCCCAGGACCGGAACAACCGGAACGAACGGCGTTTTAAACGGGCGTTCAAGATCCGGGCGCTTGTAGCGGAGAACGATCACAGCCGCGCATACGATGACGAACGCAACCAAAGTACCGATATTGGTCAGTTCTGCAACGATATTGATTGGCAGAAAACCTGCAGTCACAGCCGTTACAATCGCAACAAGAATAGTGGAAGTTGCCGGCGTTTTATGTTTTTCACTGACTTTTCCGAAAACTTTAGGTAAAAGCCCGTCGCGTGACATTGCAAATAATACGCGTGTCTGCCCGTACATCATCACAAGCAGTACGGAAGTGATCCCGCAGATCGCCCCGACGGAAACAAGTGCCGCTCCCCAGTGGATGCCGATTTGCTGCAGCGCATAAGCAACAGGGGCAGAAGCAGCTTCCGGTTTGCTGAAAATACTGTATTTTACAACCCCGGTTAAAATGGCAGAAACAACGATATACAGAACCGTACAGATCAATAGCGAATACAAAATTCCGCGCGGCATATCCTTTTGCGGATTGCGCGTTTCTTCCGCGGCTGTCGATACCGCGTCAAATCCGATGTAGGCAAAGAAAATCACTGCGGCACCGGAAATCACGCCTTTGAAACCGAACGGCATGAACGGATGCCAGTTCACCGGTTTGACATGTCCGACTGCCAGTACAATGAACAATAATACAACTGCGACTTTAATGCCGACGATCAGGCCGTTTAAACGCGATGTCTCTTTAACGCCCGAAATCAGGAGCAATGCAATCAAGCCGATGATCAGGATTGCCGGCAGATTTACGATGCCGCCGTCCATCGGTGCAAGCGTCAGTGCTTTTGGCAGGTGGATGCCGATGTTATTCAGCAGGTTTACCGCGTAACCGGACCAGCCGATCGCAACGGCCGCAACCGCAACGCCGTATTCCAGGATCAAATCCCAGCCGATCACCCATGCCCAAAACTCGCCGAGCGCCGCATACCCGTAAGTATAAGCACTTCCCGCTACCGGCACCATTGCCGCAAATTCCGCATAACAAAGAGCGGCAAATGCGCAGGCGAGGCCGGATAAAATAAAGGAAATGACGAGTGCCGGCCCTGAATAGTTCGCCGCAGCCACACCGGTCAAGACGAAAATACCCGTCCCGATAATGGCGCCGATTCCCAGCAATGTAAGGTCCAATGAGCTAAGCGCTTTTTTCAGCCCTTGTTTGCCCTGCGTTTCTTCTACAAGACGAGTGATTGCTTTAGTCTTAAAGATGCTCATGTAGTATCCTCCTAGTAAATTAGTATGATTACATTTTCTATTATACTTTTAACTGAAAATTAATCAATATAAAAATATAATTAAATTATTAAAAATTTAGCATTGTAAGATATTGTTACAACCTGCATTTTATTCCTGCCCATTCACACACTGGAAGGCGGATTTCCCTTGGACCCTTTTGGCCTAATCGTAAAGGTTTCTTGCAAATTGGTGTTATTATTCATCTTTATTTTGTAAACTTTTTTGCAGCCATACGCCCTGATCTTCAGTGTGTCTTCAAAGTATGTGTAAAATATTTCTCGAGGGAAAAATAGGGATCGATCAGCCTGTATACAAGCACTTCATAGGCAATAGGGAATTTGAGCAAGATTTTTAGGTTTTCATATCTTCACCTGGATAAGGGGCAATCCCAAAATCCTTTAAAAGGCTGAGAATACATGATGATCGCTAATTCCTGAGACTCCTGCGGGAAAAGCGAGCAAGAAGAGACCCAGTGTGTTTGAAGGACAAGCGAGGAGGCTCGCGACGCTTGCGGAAAGCGAGTAAATTTCGCGATCATCAAAAAGAGGTGCCCATATTCCCGGTTTAAAGGCTTTTTGGATTGCCCTTATCCAGAGAAGCAAGCAAAGCGCGGTAGCCAAAAGTGTACAAAAAGTGTTCACCGGAGGAACAGCCTACGGGTTAGAAGGTCGGGCAAAAACCTGGGGACGCAGACTTTTTAAGTAGTCAAAGCTACAGAGTGTTCTCAGCGTTAACCCAAATGATCCTAAGACCATTATCTAGGAACATCACGAAACGCCCAAGTCCCAAATTGATGTTTTCGGGGCTCGCCCCGAAAACATCAAAGATTCACTTGTCAAAGAACAATCATTCAACTGGATATTGACTCATTTAGTAGGATCGAAACTTATTATACGAGAGTGTCTGGAAATCACTGATTTTTAAACGATGTCGAGAAAAACTTGACACATACGCCTTAAAACCCTGCCACATGTTTTCCCTTTTTATATGTTATAATCAAACTATCGAGGAGGGGATTTTATGGCAGCCCAATTGACCATTATGGACCATAAGCACACCGTTCAGGCGGAGATCGAAAGGATGGCCGTTTTTTTACAGGGAAAAATCGTCGAGGTTTCAGGGGATGACGGCCGGTTGTGGTACCTCTTTTTTTACCGGAACCAGTATTTAAACGCCATGCCGACAACGAAAATCAAAAGAGGCTCTATTTTGGCCCACGCTTTCCGGGACGGCATCGTGTTTAAAGCACCTGATCCGCTGATCCGCATTCTTTTCCAGGCAAACCGCAACTTTAAGAAAATCAGTTTTGACCACCTCACAGGAAAAATTGAGAAATTGTTTACACCCCATGAAACTGCTTTGATTGCCACATTTTTTGAATCATTTGTCCCAAAACGGAAGCTGTTTGAATATATCCAGTCCATTTTTTATGAATACCGCCGCAACGGGCAATTGCTGCAATGCGCCCGCATTCTCCGCATTTTAACGGACTTTGCGCCGAAGCAAAGCTGGGTCAAACAAATTTCCCGCGATTTGAACTTGATTAAATATGAAAAACTGTACCGAACGGTCTCACCAGAACTGATCCAAAAAGACAGCCTCTATGCCGAAAAAATATTGTATAAGGAAATGAATGACGAAGCGTCTTTTCAAAAGCTGGTTAATCTGCTCCGTTCACAAAACCGCTGGCTGGATGAAACCGTATTGTGGATCCGGAAAATGGAACAGGCGCCATCGGATTCCGGTTACTCCGCCCTGCTGGATCTGCTGGACGGGCATTTGGCAGTACAGGATAAAATGGCCGTGCTGGAAAACCTCTATTCCCGCGCACCCCATTACCAACCGCTGCAGGAAGATTTGCTGGAATATTATCTAAAAATGAAACAGCCGGAGAAATTGATCCCAATGGTCCTCGATCCACAAGTGCAGCTTGGCGGGGAACAAGCCGAAAAAATCTGGAAAATGCTCGCATCATGGAATTTGGATGAAGGTGATGTTGACATTGAACCGCTGAACCGGCTTGCCCCGTTCTTTGCCGGGCACCCTGCACAGGCGGAAACATTCCTGGAAAAATGTATAACCCATCTGTTCCGGAACCGGGATACTTCTTATATAAAAGAATGGCTTCTTCCGTTTAAACAGGCGCTTGGAGCTTTGCCGGTAATCCGGAAAGTGGAACAAATGCACGGAATGGCCGACGACCCCGACCGTCAATCGGCACTCGGGGAACTATACTTTGAGTTTGGGCAGTATGAAAAAGCGATTGAATGTTTCAGCTGGGAAATGGAATTAAAGGGGAACGATCCGAATCCGGTCAAATGGCTGTCAAAAATCTACCATGAGCTCGGCATGCACTCCGAATCGAAAGCTTACCGGAATTTGTATATTGATATGGAAAAAAGAAGGGCGTAATGAGGGGCGGTGCCGACTCAAGACAGGATGGTTGGGGGCCGGATTTAATTTGGAAGGTTGCTACATTGGCTGGCTTGAAATGTCTAATTAGGACCCTCTATGAGACATTTCGGTTCCGGCTCCTCCGACTTTTGTCTAATTTGGACCCTCTATTAGACATTTCTACCGCGGTCCTCCTGTCATTTGTCTAATTGGGCTCTTCTTTGAGACATTCCGGCCGCGGATTTCCCGGCTATTGTCTTTTTCCTGTAACCGTCCTCCAGCCCCAGCCGCTCCCGGTACCCCTCTAAAAAAACTGCCCCGCTCTTTGCGGGACAGCTTCTTTATTTTGTATGCATTTTAAACTCCAAAAAGAGCTCGTTGTACCGGGCGAGATTTTTTTTGCCGAGGTTTTTGTATACTTCCAGCTTTTTCGTCATCGCCACGTCCGGGTAGAAGCGCTTATCGCCTGCGATCGATTTCGGCAGGAGCTTGAGCGCCGCTTTGTTCGGCGTCGAGTAGCCGACATACTCAGCATTTTGCGCGGCATTTTCCGGGTCAAGCATAAAATTGATGAACCTGAGGGCACCGTCCACATTTTTCGCTGTTTTCGGAATGACCATATTGTCAAACCAAAGATTCGAGCCTTCGCTTGGCACGACATAGTTCAGTTTTTTGTTTTCCGACATGATCTCTGCCGCATCGCCGGACCATACGACGCCGATCGAAGCTTCCTCGTTTGCCAAAAGCATCTTGATTTCATCGCCGACGATCGCCTTCACATTCGGCATCAGACGATCAAGTTTCGCTTTTGCCTGCTCCAAATGTTTTTCATTTGTATCGTTCAGCGAGTAGTGCAGGCTGTTGAGGCCCATGCCTATCACTTCGCGGGCGCCGTCCACAAGCAGGATCTCATTTTTCAAATCTTTGTCCCACAAATCATTCCAGCTTGTGATTTTTTTGCCGCCCAGCATGCTCGAATTGTACACAATCCCGACCGTGCCCCAGAAGTAAGGAACGGAATACTTATTTCCCGGGTCAAACGATAAATTGAGAAACCGCGGGTCAATATACTTTAAGTTTGGCAATTTAGAATGGTCGAGCGGGATTAAAAGGTGCTCTTTTTTCATTTTCTCTATCATATATTCAGACGGGACCGCAACATCAAACGTCGTGCCGCCCTGAGAAATTTTTGTCATCATCGCTTCGTTGGAATCGAAAGTTTGGTAGATGACTTTGATGCCGGTCTGCTTTTCAAATTTTTTGATCAAAGCCGGGTCGATATAGTCCCCCCAGTTATAAATCGTCAAAGTGTTGCCGCCGGCGTAGCCTTCCGTTTTATTCAAGCGGACCGTGAGAAACTGCAAGGCAAGCGCGACAACGAGAACCGCGGCGAAAGCGCGCACCAATTGTTTCATTTTCTTACCCCCATTCCGTTTGTGCGGGCCTGACGCTGATTAATCAGGTAGTACCCGATCACAAGGATTATGGAGAAGAAAAAGAGCAGCGTCGACAATGCATTGATTGTCAGCGAAATCCCCTGGCGCGCCCGCGAATAAATTTCAACGGAAAGCGTGGAGTAGCCGTTGCCCGTGACGAAAAAAGTGACGGCAAAATCATCGAGCGAATACGTCAGGGCCATGAAAAAGCCGGCAAAAATCCCCGGTGTAATATACGGGAGAATGACTTTTGACAACACGTCCCACTGGCTTGCCCCGAGGTCGCGCGCCGCATCGATCAAAGTCGGGCTCATTTCCTGCAATTTCGGCAGCACCATCAGCACCACAATCGGGATGCAAAAAGCGATGTGCGAAATCAAAACGGATGTAAACCCAAGCTTGATCCCCGCAATCGTAAACAAAATCAGGAAAGATGCGCCGATAATGACATCCGGGCTGACAATGAGCACATTATTGAAAGACAGCAGCGTGTTTTTCGTCCTTCTTCTTTTCACAAAGCGGATGGCGAGGGCCCCCATCACGCCGATGACGGTCGAAATCGCGGAAGCAAGAAGCGCAATGACAAGCGTATTGATGACAATAATCATCAGCCTTGTATCGTGGAACACTTCTTTATACCATTCCCAGGTGAAGCCGGTAAAATCATGCATATTGCCGGCCTTATTAAATGAATAGTACATTAAGTAGAAAATCGGCGCGTAAAGGACAATAAAGACGAAGATCAGATAAAGGTTTGACAGTTTCCATTTTCTTTTCATGTTCACCCCTCACTTCCGATTTCCTGTCAGGATCATGATGATGACCATCGCAATGATCAAAAAGACGGCAATCGCAGAACCCATACCCCAGTCCTGCGTGACGAGGAAATGCTCTTCAATCGCAGTGCCGAGCGTAATGACGCGGTTTCCGGCAATCAGGCGCGTAATCATAAAGAGCGACAGGGACGGGATAAAAACGGCCTGGCATCCCGATTTGACGCCGTCCAACGTGAGCGGAAATACGACGCGGCGGAAAGTGGTCCATCTCGATGCCCCGAGGTCGCGCGCCGCATCAATAAATACCGGATCCAATTCTTCCAGGGCGTTATAAATCGGCAAAATCATAAACGGAATAAAAATATAGGTTGAAACAAATAAAAAGCTGAAATCGGTAAATAAAATCTGCTTTTGCCCGATGCCGATAAACTCCAAAAATGAATTGGCCGGGCCGAACGTGCCGAAAATGCCGAGGAACGCATATGCTTTTAACAGCAGGTTGATCCATGTCGGCAAAATGATAAGCAACAGCCACAGCTGCTTATGCCGGGATTTTGTCAAAAGATACGCGGTCGGATACGAAATGAGCAGCGTAAAAGCCGTAATTAAAAATGCGTACCAAAAAGAATTCAGCGCCATTTTCAAATAAACGGGCGTGAAAAATTTTTCATAGTTCACAAGTGACAAATGGCCTTCAATATCAAAAAAAGAATAATAGAGAATGAGCAGAATCGGCGCCACAACGAAGAGGACAATCCACAGCACGTACGGGACGAGGTATAAATTCCGCGCGTTAATTTTCATGACCCACCTCTTCGTACGTTTCCAGGCGTTTGTCAAATTCCTCTTCCGTTTCGCCGAATCTCATGACGTGGATCGCTTCCGGGTCGAAATGGAGCCCTACCCATTCCCCAACTTTTGCTTTTTTCGTGGAGTGGACAAGCCACTCATTCCCCTCTTCGTCGTAGCAGCAAATTTCATAATGTACGCCGCGAAACAGCTGCGTATCGACTCGCACTTTCAATTTCCCTTTTTCCGGGCTTGTCATTTCCAAATCTTCCGGGCGGATGACAATTTCAACCGGCTCGTTTTTGTCAAAGCCGCGGTCGACGCACTCAAACTGCCGCCCGTTGAATTCGACAAGACAGTCGCGGATCATCTTGCCCGGGAGGATATTCGATTCGCCGATGAAATCCGCGACAAAGCGGTTGATCGGTTCATCGTAAATATCGGTCGGCGTGCCACTCTGCTGGATTTTTCCATTATTTATGACAAAAATCTCATCACTCATCGCCAGCGCCTCTTCCTGGTCGTGCGTGACAAAAATAAAGGTAATGCCGAGTCGGCGCTGCAGTTCTCGCAGTTCGTACTGCATCTCCGTCCGCAGTTTCAAATCGAGGGCGGAAAGCGGTTCGTCCAGCAAAATCACTTCCGGTTCATTGACGATCGCGCGCGCAATGGCCACGCGCTGCCGCTGCCCGCCCGACATTTCGCTGATTTCCCTGTTTTCATAGCCTTCGAGATTCACAAACTTCAGCGCTTCTTTTACTTTTTGGTCAATGGCGGCCTGCTTCATTTTTTTAATGCGCAGCCCGAATGCGACGTTTTCATACACATTTAAATGCGGAAATAAGGCATAATCCTGGAAAACGGTGTTCACCTGGCGCCGGTCGGCCGGCACATCGTTGACAATTTTTCCGTTAAAGTAAATATTGCCATTTGTCGGCCCTGTAAATCCGGCAATCAGGCGCAGGATCGTCGTTTTCCCGCATCCGGACGGGCCGAGCAAGGTGTAAAATTTTCCGCGTTCAATTTCAAAACTGACATCGTCCAAAACGGCGGGATCGTCATCGTATTGCTTGGTGACATGTTCAAAACGAATGATGATATTGCTGTCCATCGCTGTCCTCCTCTTTGTTTTTACAGATGATTAACGGATACGGGCATCACCAGGCAAAATGCTTACAGGTAAGATTCCGTGGCAACAAGCAGGAGCCTTGACCGCCCGTTTGCACCATTCACGATCTGGTGCTCATCCGACGCATGGTAGTAAATGGCCTCACCCGCTTTTGCACGGTATATGCGTTTGCCAAGCCTCACCATAATCCGGCCTTCCAACACATAAGCAAATGTCTCCGATAAAGAAGGCTCAAATGTTTTAAATTCCCCTTTTTCCTCGAGCGTCAACAAAATCGGTTCCATTTCCTTTTCATTGGATTCCGGCACAAGCCACTGGATTTTGTAGCCGCGCTCTTCATCCGCATAATCGGTCTGGTCGTCTTCCCCGTATACAACTTTCTGCTCGCGCTCTTCCTCATCGAAAAATTCTTTCGGAGTGCAGCCAAGCACTTCCAAAATATTGAAAAATGTGTCGATTGACGGTGAACTCAAATCTCTTTCCAGCTGTGAAATATAACCTTTGCTTAAGTCGGTACGTTCCCCCAGTTCTTCCTGGGTCAGGCCTTTTTTCAACCGTAAATTTTTAATCTTTTTGCCTATTTCCATCATAAAACCTTCCATACTGTTTAACATTTGTAAACTTCTAAACAATAAAGTTTTACAAAAGTAAACTAAAAGTTTACTATCAACTGTATTATACAAAAAAGCACTTAAATGTCCAGCAATTTTTATGTGGGGCTATTTGATAAGCGGATCCCTCACGGACAACGACAATCTTTTAACAGAGCCTTCTCTCCGGCAAAAACAGCCTGGCAATCCTTCCCTATTGATTTTCCGTCAAAAACGAATATAATAAAAATAGTACTTCAATTGAATAAAAATCCTCATCAAATCCGGTGAGGTAGAGGTCGCAGCTTTTATGAGTAAGTTGGGTGAGACACGGGTAAAGTTAAGGACCCCGATTGAAAGGAAAAGCTGCCGAAATGTGGCGGAGGATCCCGGACCGCCATGTTGGGGCTGTTTCCGAACAGGAACAGAACTGTCACATATGCGCTAATCCTCTCGCATATGTGTTGAGCTATCTACGGAAGGTATGATGGAGGGTATATGCGACATGCCGCTGGTCTCCACGACCGCGGCATTTTTGTTTATTCCCTGCTCCTTCCCATCACAAAAAGGAGTGTATCAACATGGATGACATCTATAAAGGGCAAAGCACTGCAGCCGGAACAGGACCGGTTGCCATTCCGAAAACAGGAGAAGTTACGGAGCTGAAACGGAAGTTAAAATCCCGCCACCTGACGATGATTTCGCTCGGCGGATCGATCGGGACGGGGCTGTTTTTGGCAAGCGGCGGCGCGATCCACAGCGCAGGGCCGGGCGGAGCGCTTTTGGCCTATTCGTTAATCGGCGTCATGGTGTTCTTTTTAATGACAAGCCTCGCGGAAATGGCGGCGTATATGCCGGTTGCCGGGACATTCAGCACGTATGCGACAAAATTTGTGGACCCTGCATTGGGATTCGCGCTCGGCTGGAATTACTGGTACAACTGGGCAATTACGATTGCGGCCGAATTGTCGGCGGCCACGATTATTATGAAGTTTTGGTTCCCGCACACGCCTTCCATTGTATGGAGCGCGGCATGCCTTGTCATTATGTTTTTATTAAATTACTTGTCTGTAAAAGGATTTGGGGAAGCGGAATACTGGTTTTCCATCATTAAAGTCGTGACCGTGATCGCTTTTATCGTGGTCGGTGCTTTGATGATTTTCGGCATTATGGGCGGCAAAGCGATCGGCTTCCACAACTTCACTGTCGCAGACGGCCCGATCCACGGAGGATTTTTGGCCGTGCTCGGCATCTTTATGGCAGCCGGCTTCTCTTTCCAGGGAACGGAGCTGCTCGGAGTTGCGGCCGGCGAGAGCGTGGAACCGAAGAAAACGATTCCGCATGCGGTGAAATCCGTGTTTTGGAGAATCTTGCTCTTCTATATTTTGGCGATTTTTGTCATCGGCCTGTTGATCCCGTTTACGGATTCGAAATTAACGGCCGACGACATTACGATGAGTCCGTTTACGATTGTGTTCCAGCGCGCCGGGGTTGCGTTTGCGGCGTCGGTCATGAATGCGATTATTTTAACCGCCGTGCTATCCGCCGGAAACTCCGGCATGTATGCTTCAACGCGGATGCTTTGGGATTTGGCACGTGACGGAAAAGCGCCGAAATTCCTCGCGAAGCTGAATAAACGCGGCGTCCCGGTAAATGCTTTGATTGTCACTTCCCTTGTCGGCACGCTGGCATTTCTCGCTTCCTTTTTCGGCGACGGGGCAGTGTACAACTGGCTGCTGAACGCATCCGGCATGTCCGGTTTTATCGCATGGCTCGGCATTGCCATCAGCCATTACCGTTTCCGCCGCGCTTATGTCGCGCAAGGAAAGGATTTAAATGATCTTCCTTACCGTTCGAAATGGTTCCCGTTCGGCCCGATTTTCGCGTTTACCGTTTGTGCGCTTGTCATTCTCGGCCAAAATTATTCCGCATTTTTAGGTAGCCACATTGACTGGAAGAGCGTGCTTGTCTCTTACATCGGACTTCCGATCTTTATCGCTGTGTGGCTCGGCTATAAATTTGCGAAGAAAACAAAAATGGTTTCGTTGCAGGAATGCGATTTGAGAAGAGAACAATAATGTTGGTAAAAACCCGCGGGAAGGTACCGCGGGTTTTTTTGCGGAGCAACCCGGACCTACATATTATAAAAATCAGAAGGTTATCATTTTATATAATAATAGAAAATTATTTTTTAAAATTAGAGGAAAAACCGTTGTCTCATGCGGTTTTTCCTCTGAATTTATTATTTTAAAATATAATTTTGGAAATAAATTTATCTTTATTTTTTTTTAGTTTTACGCTAATATTTATTCTATCGTGTTCATTCCGTTCATATTCCAGCACTTATTTTTCAGTCAATTCCAACAATTTATATTTCAATAAGGAGGCAATTGAATGTCAGCAATCATAGATAGAAAAAAAATCCTGGAGACTGTGCCCCAGACAGGATTTTTCGGTCATCCGAAGGGATTGTCGACACTCTTCTTTACAGAGTTTTGGGAAAGATTTTCATACTACGGTATGAAAGGGATCCTCATTTATTACATGTACGACCGCCTGAAAAACGGCGGATTGGGCCTGGACCCTACGACCGCCGCATCCATCGCATCCATTTACGGTGCGCTCGTCTACATGTCGGGGATTATCGGCGGCTGGGTCTCTGACCGCCTGCTCGGTTCCGTGAAAACTGTTTTTTACGGCGGGGTGCTCATTATGCTCGGGCACATCGCACTGGCCATTCCGGCGGGGTTCCCGGCACTCATCGTTTCGATGGTGCTGATCGTGCTCGGCACCGGGTTATTGAAGCCGAACGCCGCTTCAACCGTCGGGGAATTATACGATGAGAAAGACTTGCGCCGCGACTCGGGATTCAGCATTTACTATATGGCTGTCAATTTAGGTGCGTTCCTTGCGCCGTTAATTGTCGGAACTGTCGGCCAAAAATACAATTACCATCTCGGTTTCAGCATCGCAGCTGTCGGTATGTTTTTAGGCCTCGTCGCTTTTTCGACAACGCGGAAAAAATATCTCGGCCTGGCGGGTTCTGTTGTACACAATCCGCTGACGCCGGATGAGAAAAAATCCACCTTTATGAAAATCGGATTGGGCACCATAGGTTTGATCATTATTTTGGCTGCCACGATTCCTACCGGGATATTAAACCTGGACCGCTTTATCACATTGGTCAGCATTTTAGGTTTCTTGATCCCGGCATGGTATTTCGTCATGATGTATTTCAGCAAAAAATCAACACGGGATGAACGTTCGCGCCTGTTGGCTTATATTCCACTGTTTATCGCGTCCATTGTGTTCTGGGCGATTGAAGAACAAGGTGCGAGTCTGCTTGCCGTTTATGCGGACAAGCGGACACAGCTCGATTTCGGCGGCTTCCATATCCTGCCGTCCTGGTTCCAAACCTTGAACCCGCTGTTTATTGTTGTGTTTGCGCCGGTTCTTGCTTCATTGTGGATGAAACTGGGCGACAGGCAGCCGTCGACGCCGGTTAAGTTTTCATTCGGATTGATTTTTGCAGGGCTTTCCTTTATTGTGATGATGGCGCCGGCTTACTTTAACGGATCCCACACCCTTGTGAATCCGTTATGGCTTGTGCTGAGCTACTTCCTCGTTGTCATCGGGGAACTTTGCCTGTCGCCGGTCGGTTTGAGCGTATCGACGAAACTCGCCCCTGCCGCATTCTCGGCGCAAATGCTCAGCCTCTGGAACTTGTCGGATGCAGCGGCGCAAACGCTGAACGCGCAGCTTGTCAAAATGTATGACGCCAACCACGAAGTCATGTACTTCGGCGTTGTCGGCCTCATATCGGCTGTATTGGGCGTTTTCCTTCTGCTCTATACACCGGTCATCAAACGGCTGATGAGAGGCGTAAAATAAAAATCATCATTGAAAAAGGCCGAGGTGGTTATGCCCCGGCCTTTTTTCTGTTTTGGCCGGCCCGGGGGCACCTTTTTAAATTAAGATTGGAAAACAGGCGGCCAATCTCCTCTTCGTTTTTCCGGAATCGGCGGAAACCGCTGGAATATCGGCGGCCTTGTTCTTGAAATCGGCGGAGAGGTCAAAAATATCGGCGAAAAGATGCAAAAAATCGACGAAAGGAAGAAAACTAAGGGAAGTAGGACGTACCCATATTTGAAAAAACTTAAAAAACGGCGGTCAAATCTAAAACTCTGCCCGTCCCATTCCAACCGAAGGAAGAATCGGCGGAAACTCCGGAGAAATCAGCGGACTTAACCAATAAATCAGCGGTAAGATCAAAAATATCGGCGGGAAAATCAAGATATCGGCGCAGGGTAGAAACGCTGCCTCTTTTAAAAATGGCATCTCATTTTGATACCAAAAAAACCCGTTTGGAAAAACCATTTTCCAACGGGTTTTTTAAAAGCTTTTACTTTTTCCGCATCAGCCCATAGGCGATGGCGAGAAGAATGAACCATACTGGCGTGACAAACAAAGCGACGCGCGTATCTTCCGCAAAACCGAGAACGACTAGGACAAAAACAAAAAAGGCAAGCACAATCCAGTTGATCAATGGCGCGAGCGGCATTTTAAACGTGATTTTTGCCGCTTCTTCCGGCATATATTTCCGGAAACGCAGATGGGCAATCAAAATGACGCCCCATACCCATATAAAACAGATTGTCGCGATACTCGTCACAAGCGTAAATACTTTGTCAGGCAATAAATAGTTGAGCAGAACCCCGACGAGCAGGACAGCTGTCGAACCGAGCAGGGCGGGCGCAGGCACGTTGCGGTTGTTCAGCCGCTTAAACATTTTCGGTGCCTTCCCCTCATCCGCCAAGGTGTACAGCATGCGGCTTGTGCTGAATATGCCGCTGTTGCATGAAGAGGCAGCCGAAGTCAAAACGACAAAATTGATAATGCCTGCTGCAGCCGGTACGCCGATATCAGCAAACACTTTGACGAACGGGCTCGCATTCGGATTGACGCGATCCCAGGGATAAATCGACATAATTACGAAAAGTGCCCCGACATAAAACAGCAAAATCCGCAGTGGAATTTGGTTAATGGCCCGCGGCAGCGTTTTCGACGGATCTTCCGCTTCCCCGGCCGTCACGCCGACCAGTTCAATCCCGACGAAAGAAAATATAGCCATTTCAAATGCGAGCAGGAAGCCCCTCGATCCGTTCGGGAAAAAGCCGCCGTGCTGCCACAAGTTGGCAAATGAAGCATGTGTTCCGTTGCTTTTAAATCCGGCGAGCACAAGCACAATCCCGATTATAATCAACGCAATAATTGTAACGACTTTAATGATGGCAAACCAAAATTCAATCTCGCCGAACGCTTTTACGGTTGCGATATTGATGAGAAAGAGCACAGCGACGCAAACTAGGGCCGAGACCCACTGCGGCACATGGGGCGCCCAAAATTTTACATACACACCGACCGCTGTAATTTCGGCAATGCCGGTCACAATCCAGCAAAACCAATATGTCCAGCCAGTAATAAAACCTGCCCACGGGCCGATAAACGTTTCGGCAAAGTGCGTGAATGAGCCTGTAGTCGGCTTGTACATCAATAATTCACCGAGCGCCCGCATCATAAAGAAAAGGGCCACGCCAATAATGAGATAAACAAGCATAATAGACGGCCCGGCAAAATGGATCGAGTTCCCCGAACCGAGAAACAGTCCTGTCCCGATGGCGCCCCCGATCGCAATTAATTGAATGTGGCGGTTTTTCAGCCCGCGTTCCAATGCTTGTTCATTTGAGGTTTCTCCCATACCGATCAACTCCTTTATATGTACACCATTGTGTCCCATCTGAAAAAAAATGCCGACTTCATGATTATAACATAACGAACGGCAATCCCCTTTGCCCGCCATTGCGGCGAATGCGCTTTCTGAAAGGATGCAAAAATTCAGCGATTTTCCAGCCTTCTTTTTAGAATACACAAAAAATTTGGCAAACAAAACTTTTGTTTTTTCTTTCGCGGCAGACAGCAAAAATTTGCCGAGTGTCCGCCCTCGCTTCAGGCAACCAACTGCCCGTCTACCCCCGGGCCGTCTTTTATTCGTGTGCCGGCCGCCCTGTTTGAACCTGCTCCAGTTTTGTCCGGCAACATCCAGCGGCCGCTTGCCCCCGTGTTTGAACCCGAAGTTTTTAATGCGGCAAATAAACAAAAAACCGGCCTTGGGCGGGAGCCGGCATAGAGGTTTAGTCAAACCACTTTGTTTTTTCTTCTGCAGGTGTACGTTGCGCTTTGATATCCATTTCTTTTTTCGGATAGCCGACATATACGAGCCCGGCAACTTTATCTGCCGGTTCAAGGGCAAGATATTCTTTCAATTCCGGTTCGTGAGCGATCTCGCCGGTTCTGACGATGGTCGCCAAACCCAGTTCGGTTGCTGTGAGCAGCAGGTTTTGGATCGCGCAGCCGGTTGCGACAATTTCTTCAATTTCCGGCACTTTTCCGGACGGGCTGACGGCAACCGCAATGACAACCGGCGCCCGCAGCGGCCCTTTCCGCGCTTTTTCTATCTTTTTCGCCACTTCTTCTTCGCTTAAGCCTTCCGTTTTCGACGCTGTGATGCGCGCCATTTCTTCACCGAGTTTAACGCGGCCTTCGCCTTTAAACACGCGGAATTTCCACGGTTCCGTTTTTTTATGGTTCGGCGCCCACGTGGCCGCTTCGAGCAATGTTTTAACCACTTCATCGGGCACATCTTTTTCAGCCGTAACCCCGATGGAACGGCGTGATTTGATCAGATCCATAACGCCCATTGTTCCCAACTCCTTTAACGTTTCTAATTTTAAGTATATGCCAGGAAAATGAAGCCATCAACGGTAAACTACTTTTTCACCGTGAAATCATTTGAAAATCTCGCTGATGTTTTGGACATCTTCCGCCGTGAGATCAACTTCCAATGTTTTCAGATTGTCTACCACCTGCTCCGGCCTTTTTGCACCCGGAATGACCGCGTCAATGGAATCTTGCGCGAGATACCAGGCAAGCACGACATGGGCAACGTCCGCACCTTTTTCTTCGGCAATCGCGCGGAGCTTGTCGACTTTTTCCAAATTGCGGATAAACGTTTCGCCCTGGTACAACGGATTTTTCGCACGGCTGCCTTCAAATTTTGTATCTTTCGTGTATTTGCCGGCCAGAATGCCCGAAGCAAGCGGGAAATACGGGATAAACGAGATGCCGTTTTCAGCGGTATACGGGAGCAAATCTTTTTCCGCCTGGCGTTTCAATAAATTGTACTCGGATTGCAGCACATCGACATAGCCATCTTTGTTCGCTTCTTTCAATTGCCCGATCGTAAAGTTGGACACGCCGATTGCACGGATTTTCCCTTGGTCTTTCAGTTCTTTCAAGGCGCCGACCGCTTCATCTTTCGGCGTATTTTCGTCCGGAAAATGGATATAAAACAAATCAATGTAATCAGTTTGCAGGCGTTTCAGGCTGCTTTCCACCGCGGCTTTTAAAAATGCCGGTGAGTTATCGAACACGACTTTTCCGTGCACGAATTTATGCGCGCCTTTAGTGGCGAGCACAACTTGATCGCGGCAGCCTTTTTCCTTAAGCACTTCACCGATCAATTCTTCCGACCGCTCCGGACCGTAAATAAATGCGGTGTCAAGGAAGTTGATGCCGTGGTCGATCGCGGTGCGCACCACTTCTTTCCCGGTTTCATCGTTCAGATTTGGATGGATGTTATGGCCGCCGACCGCGTTTGTGCCAAGCCCGATCGGATTGACGTACAAGTCTGTTTTGCCGAGCCTTGTTTGTTTTTCCATTTTTCACTCCGCCTTTCATGTCATTTTCATCCATATCATAGCAAATCACGGGGAAATGTAAAAATATTTCGGCTTCTGGTAATACAGGCACATGCTGTGGCTTTGCGAATACAAATGGGTTAGTGTGAGGAGTAAAAGGAGGGATCCGCCAATGCCGAAAACATTGGCCTGGCATGAAACATTGGAAATTCACGAGCTGGTTGCATCGCAAACGATTTGCCTGATCCAGTGCAAATCTTCTTTGAACAATGTGACGGATGATAGGCTCCGCGAACTGTATACTTTTTCTGTGCAGGCGCTGGAGAAAAATATCCGGGATTTGCTGCAATTTTATCCGCAGGCGCCGCGCGAAGAGGAAATGTTGGAAGATGAAGAGCGGCAGACCGGCACGGGGTTCCAGGCCGGCGAGCTGCTGAGCGCTTCGAAATCTGCGGTTAGAAATTATGCGATTGCGATTACGGAAACCGCAACGCCGGCTTTGCGAAATGTGCTCATCCGCCATTTAAACAGCGCGATCGACTGGCATGCGCGCGTATTCAACTATATGCATGAACATGGCATGTACCAGGCCTACAACTTAAGCCAGTTGCTGAACAACGATGTCCGGAACGCCAACCGGGCGCTGCAAATGCGGGAAGAAGAGTGAGTGATACCGGCGCCCGTGCTGCATTGAATGCGGCGCCAGCGAAGGAATAAAGATCAACCGGCACCTATTACGGCAAAATAAATAACGCCGGGAAAAAGGATGATATCAGCCGGCGTAAATGTGCAGGATAAAAAATGGAAAACCGCGGATCGATTGTTCGTCCGCGGTATATCCTTTCAACGATACTGCAAGCCGATCCGCAAACGGAATGGTCCGGCTCCGGCCCCGTATCCAGCGGGATAAGGAAAAGCCATATCTGCTGTTTTTTCCTGTGTTTCATTACCATTTTGCCTTATTCAGAAACCGGATAGCCAAATCCCGTTGCTTGCTCGGGCCCGTTCGCATTTGCGCTCTTCCATCTCTTATTCCAGATTGCTGTGCCGGCTCAACGCCGCTTCATCCCCCGATTTCTGCTGTCCGGCAATTTTCAGGCAAACCGCGTCAAAAAACAGATGGACGGACTGGTCGAACAATGAGCTGAGCGGCTGCCTGCTTTCAATTTCTCCCGGCCTCCGGTATTTCGTGGCAGACGGAATATGGACCACGCTATCCGAAGTTTCCGCAAGCCTCGAAGACGGATCAGAAGTCACGCCCACAACAGATACCCCATTCTTTTTCGCTTTTTCCGCCGCTTGCACAACATTGGAAGTCGTGCCGGAACCAGAGACGGCAATCAATAAATCTCCCGGCTGAATGGAAGGGGTGATCGTCTCGCCGACGACAAACACATGGAAACCAAGATGCATGAGCCGCATCGCAAAAGACTTGGCCATCAGCCCTGAACGCCCCTCGCCCAATACGAAAATGCTTTTCGGAGAGGCAAGCATATCCGCAAGCTTTTCCACTTGTTCCCCGTCTATTTTTGAAAATACCGTTTGAATTTCATTTAAAATGACTTCTATTTCCCGATTCATTTCAATGCCTCCCAAGTTTCTTTTATCTTTCTTGCCGCAAGCAAAGGGTCACTTGCCTTGCTGATTGCCGAACCAACAATGAGCACATCCGGCTGAAGGGCGCGGACAGCAGCCAAATTTTCCAGTGAAATGCCCCCGGCCACCGCAAGCTGCTGGCTGCGCGATGCTGCACGGCGCCCCCAGGTTCCGCCTCCGCCTTCTTCCTGCTGGTCCTTGCTGATATGCTGGCAGACGATGATGTTTTCCAAACGGGCAATCTCCGCCTGTTGATGCGCCTGCGTATTCAAAAGGTCAACCATCACTTGCCTGCCAAACTGCCCGGCCGTATCCATACATGTACGGAGCGTGACAGGGGGAGCCGCCCCCATCACAGTCGCAATGTCGGCTCCCGCCCGAAAACAAAGTTCAAATTCGTACTTTGCATTGTCGAACGTCTTGATATCGGCGACCACCGTTTTGTCCGGAAACCGGTTTTTTATGTCATAAATGCTTTTGACGCCGAATTCTTTAATTAACGATGTGCCGACTTCAATCCATTCTATCGCTTTTTCCGCTTTTGCTGCAATTTCGATCGCTTCCTGGATCGTGAAACGGTCTAATGCCAGTTGAATCTTCATTTTAAAACCGCCTTTGCTTCAAGATTTTCCGGCGCCAGAGGAGACGCCTGCTTTTTTGTGCGGACCGTCAAGGTTAACAGAACCGAGACAAGGAGCGAAACCGCCATAAAGATAAAAGATGCCTGCGTGCTGCCCGTTGCCCCGTTTAAAAACCCGACAATGTATGCGCCAACAAAAGAGCCTAAAGCACCCATGCTATTGATAAAGGCATTGGCACTTCCGGATACATTTTTCGGCAAAATTTCCGGCATAATTGCGAAAAACGGCCCGTATGGCGCATACATGGCGCCTCCCGCAATGACAAGCAGCGCGTAAGAGAACCAGAAATTGGATGAACCGATCAAATAAGAACCGTAGAAAGCAATGGTGCCAATCAAAAGCGATACCCAGACAAATGTTTTGCGGTTTAACGTTTTATCGGAAAAATAGGAAACAGCGATCATGCCGATTGTCGCCAATAAGTAAGGAGCGGCAGACAACCAGCCCGTTGCTACAATATCCATATGGGAGGCCGCTTTTATCATCGACGGCAGCCACATGACAAATCCGTAAACCCCAATGCTCCATGCAAAATACTGGATCGCGAGAATAAGCACCGTCTTGTTGCGGAACATTTCTTTATATCCCGCTATCGCAATCATCCCTTTTTGTTCTTCTTTCATCTCAAATGCAATGTTTTTCTTTTCCTCATCTGTCAGCCACTTTGCTTCTTCCGGCTTATTTTCAACCAGCTTCCACCAGAAAAATGCCCAAATGACGGCCGGAATCCCTTCCACAATAAACATTCCCCTCCAGTCAAGCGCCTTTATCAAATAACCGGAAACTATGGACATCCATAAAACGGTGACAGGATTGCCCAAAATTAAGAAGGTGTTGGCACGGGAACGCTCTTCCTTTAAAAACCAGTTGCTCAAAAAGACGAGCATTGCCGGCATAACGGCAGATTCTACAACACCAAGGAAGAACCGGATCGGGTACAGCCATGCAACGTTATGGACCAGACCGGTTGCAGATGCAAGCAGGCCCCAGAGAATCAGGCTGACAAATACGAGCTTCTTGGCACTTCTTTTTTCTGCATACGCCGCGCCCGGAACTTGGAAGAAGAAGTAACCGAGAAAAAATAATGCTGATAAAAAGGAGGCAACACCTGTTGTGATATTTAAATCCTGTGCCATTCCGCCCGCTGCGCCAAAGCTGTAATTTGCCCGGTCAAAATAGGCAAGGCTGTAGGTAATGAAAGCGATTGGAACCAGATGCAAAAATCTCTTCTTGCTTGCGACATTTTTCAACGACTTTTCCATTCCAAAACACTCCTCTTTGTGGATTTAACCGTTTTTCACCGAATGCCCGTTCATAAATGCCAACAGTTCTTCCCGGGCCGGAAGCCCGTTTTTATCCCCGGAAGACATGGTTTGCAAAGCGCCAATTGCATTCCCTCTTTCCGCTGCTTCAAATGCTGTTAAACCGTCGAACAGGCCACTTAACACACCGGCGGCAAATCCGTCTCCGGCACCGACCGTATCAACAACTTTGGAAACCGGGACGCCCGGTACGGTATGCGCTTTCTTTTTCGTTGCCACATAGGCGCCTTTTGCCCCGAGTTTGACAAACACCATTTTGGCACCGCATTCGAGATAATATTTCGCGATATCTTCAGGCGCTTGATAGCCGGTCAAAATTTTTCCTTCTTTGATGCCTGGAAAAATAATGTCGGCCTGGCAGGCATATCTTTGAATCGTTTCCGACATTGTTTTTTCGTCTTTCCACATGGAAGGGCGCAAATTCGGATCAAACGAAACGGTGCTGCCTTCTTTTTTTGCTTTTTGTATGAGTGCTTCGCTCA
The DNA here is from genome assembly GCF_008974185.1 of Weizmannia acidilactici. Lineage (GTDB taxonomy): Bacteria > Bacillota > Bacilli > Bacillales > Bacillaceae_C > Weizmannia > Weizmannia acidilactici. The sequence continues at coordinate 31,093 of NZ_BKZP01000009.1, read as the reverse complement.
GTTCCCGGACGGACGGGGAGAGGGCGAGCGGGATGCCCGTTAAGTGATAATGTTTGGCATGCATTTCTTCGAGTTCGGGAAAATCTTTGATCCCCATCCGGCTTGCGGCTGAGTTTTTACGGTAGTAATAAACACCCGGATCGCCTTCCGATACTTTTTCTTTCAATTGAAATCCCGTCAAGTTTTCTTCGTCTCTTTTAATCAAGGAAGTATCCACTTTTTCACGCTGCAGTTCCTGGATGATATAATCGCCAAGCGGGTCTGTTCCGACTTTGCTCAGCCACAGCACCCGGTACCCGAGGCGCGAAAGCCCGATTGCCACATTTGTTTCCGCCCCTGCCAGTTCTTTTGTAAAGTGCCGGACCGATGCGGGGTGGCCGGGTTCTTCCGCAATAAACATGCCCATCGCTTCTCCGAATGTCAGCACATCACACACTTTCATTTGCAAACACCTCTTCTTTCAGCAGTTCAATATAATCTTTCAAATCGTTTGTAATCGGAAATTCCAGCGCAATCGCAACATCTTTCGGCAGGAGGCGCAGCAACCGTTTCCATTTTTGCCTGCCGTTTCGGCCAATTGGGATCGTTTCGTAACCGGATGGCGTTTCCACCACTTCTTTCACGTGAATGTATACCACTTCGTTTTTTAAAGCAGCGGCGGCCTCTTCAGCATCTTCCCCTGTATAAGCCCAGTTTCCGATATCACAGGTAAAACGTACCGGAATGGCCTTGCTGCGGCATGCCGCAAAAAATGGCGCGAGCCGCTCTGCTTTTCCCCCGAGGGCGGTTTGATCATTCTCAATGGCCAGCAGGATGCCGGCACCCGAAAAACGGGCGGCAGCCTCGGCAAGCGCATCCATATCGGACAGGCCCTTCCGGTAGTTGCCCAATGAAAATTTGATGAGCTTTGCCCCGAGCTCCACAGCCTCCTGCCCATAAGGCGTTACGTCGATAACTTGATGATCCTCTCCAAATAAAGAAACCGGGCAAGAATAGTATGGGATCAGCCCCGCCTCATCGAGCATGCCTTTCACTGCGGGTAAAAGAGAAGCCGGATCTTCAAGCAGCTCCCTCCGGATTTCTACCCCGTCACATCCGGCCTCGCGGATGGCGGCGAATAACACCGGGTAAGAAAAAATGGCAGTATCCTGAAATGCATTCATGGTGACAAATAAATGGGCCATTGGTGTTTCCTCTTTTCTTATTTGTTGGAACCAGATTTCGTTTATGGATTGGGACCGGTACCATTTTTTGTGCCGGACCTGTATTTTATAGCTTTAGAGCGTGCGATGTTAAGATGTTTTTTGGATTTTTTCTTTTACTGTATCTATCGTTTTTGTCGTTTTGGATGCTTCTTTCCGGGAGCTCTCTTTTTCTTTTAATGGGACCGATACCATTACAGGGGAAAGCTGCCACTTCTTTTCTGACCAATCCCATGTTGGCATCTTTTCAAGCTATCCCGCAGGGTTTCAGCCTGTATCGTCGCTTCTTTTTAGGTGAAACCGGTCTCACTTTTCCTTAGGGGGAAGTTATCTCCCCGGGGCAGATCCCCTTTCAATCAAACGCGTCTGGTAAGAGATCGTCTGGGCCGGCGATTCGTCGTCCGCCAGCCGTTTTAAAATAAGCTCCATTACTGTTTTGCCAATTTGATAAGTCGGCTGTTCAATGGTAGTAATACCTGAAAATACGGCAGCTGCCCACTCCGGATTGTCAAAGCTCAGAAAACCGGTATCGCCAGGAATCTTATAGCCCTGCTCTTTCAGTTTGATAATGATTTTTAACGCGATGACACTGTTTCCGGCAATGATGGCCCTTGGTTCCTGGCTGGTGCGGGACAAAAAACCATTGAGCTTTTTCTCCAATTGGCTTTCGTCCTTGAGGTCCACTTCAAACAAGTCTTCCAGGCTCGGATGATCAGGGCCAGCCAGCCGCAAAGCCTCCTGAAATCCTGTATACCGTTCGCGCCGCGGGCTGACATGTGCAACCGGCTCTGTAAAATAGCCGATTCTTTTGTAATTTTTCTTTATCAGATAGGACACAGCCTGCATCACGGCCCCACGGTTATCAATTTCAACGGTATCAAACGGCAGCTCAGGAATTTTACGGTCAACCAGGACAATCGGGGTTTTGCCGTTTTCCGACAAGCTTTCCAAAAAATCGCTGTTTCCTCCCGTTGTTTGAATCAGCAGCCCGTCAATCTTATGGGACTGCAGCATGGAGATATACTCGCGTTCTTTTGCCGGCCGGTTATCAGAGTTGCAAATCAGCAAACTGTAGCCATGCTGCTTGCAGACATCCTCAGCCCCCCTTAAAATCGCCGTTGTATACGGGTTGGTAATATCGGCAACCAGCGCGCCAATCAAGTAGCTGCGGCTATTTTTCAGCCCTCTCGCCAAATTATTCGGGCGGTATTGGAGTTCATCGATCACCTGCTTGATTTTTTGCCGGGTTTTCGGTGACAATTCATGAAACCGGCCGCCTAAATATCTTGAAACGGTCGATTTCGACACGCCGGCCTTCTTTGCTACATCGTAAATCGTAACTTTCGCTTCTTTTCCCCTCATGTTATTTACCATCCATCTTTAAAATGAAACCGGTACCATTTGATTTCATTATAACAGAGTATGGAGAGCTGTCAAATAAAAAATAGCCTCCTGTTATTTCTATCCTGTTTGTAAAAATTCCATTGGCATTCCGGTCTGTTTTTTTTGGAAGGCTTGAGTCATGTTTGGGCAAATGAATCTATATGGCGGTTATTAACAACATAACATTCCATATAACCTGTTGTGTACTTAGTTCTTCTTGTCCATTGCACAATTTTGTTTCCACTCGATCTAGTGATCGCCATTTCATCCCGGTTTTAGGCCGCCGTATATGAAAAAGAAAGGGGCCACTGAAAAAGTAATTTTGTATTTTCCGTGCATACAACATATAGCTTGCAAAAAAAGCGTTGAAACACAAATAGCGGAGTGTCTCAACGCCTTTTCTATTTTGGTGGTGCTTTTTCAAGCGCTCAGTTTTTAAATGAGTGAATCGGGGCCGGGATTCTGCCGCCGCGGGCAATGAAGTCCGCTGATGACAAGGAATGGACGCCCATTACCGGCGCATGGCCGAGCAGGCCGCCGAATTCGACGCGGTCACCGACGTTTGTGCCCGGTGCTGGAATGATCCGGACCGCTGTCGTTTTATTGTTGATGACACCAATTGCAGCTTCGTCTGCGATCATCGCCGAAATCGTTTCGGCCGGAACGTCGCCCGGGATTGCGATCATATCGAGCCCAACCGAGCAGATCGCAGTCATCGCTTCAAGTTTCTCGAGATTCAAAGCGCCGCGGTTAACCGCATCGATCATGCCGGCGTCTTCGGAAACCGGGATGAACGCACCGCTAAGCCCGCCGACATGGCCGCACGCCATGACGCCGCCTTTTTTCACGGCATCGTTCAATAACGCGAGCGCCGCCGTAGTCCCGTGCGTACCGACCGATTCAAGGCCCATTTCTTCCAAAATATGCGCAACGGAATCGCCGACAGCCGGGGTCGGGGCAAGCGACAAGTCCACAATGCCGAACGGGACGCCGAGCCGTTTCGACGCTTCCATGCCGACGAGCTGGCCCATGCGCGTAATTTTAAACGCTGTTTTCTTCACCGTTTCCGCCACGACATCAAACGGCTTCCCTTTTACTTTTTCGAGGGCGCGCTTCACGACACCCGGGCCACTCACGCCGACGTTGATCGCAACATCTGCCTCGCCGACCCCGTGGAAAGCGCCGGCCATGAACGGATTGTCTTCCACCGCATTCGCAAACACCACTAGTTTCGCGCAGCCGAGCCCCTGCGAATCCGCGGTCAGTTCAGCCGTTCTTTTAATGATCTTGCCCATGTCGCGGACCGCGTCCATATTAATGCCCGAACGTGTCGAGCCGACATTGACCGATGCGCAGACGCGTTCCGTTTCGGCCAGAGCCTCGGGGATCGAATCGATCAAAATTTTATCGCCTTTATGGTAACCTTTTTGCACCAGTGCCGAGAATCCGCCGATAAAATTGACGCCGACTTTTTTCGCCGCCGCATCGAGCGTTTTGGCAAAAGCGACATAATCTTTTTCATCCGTTGCACCGGCAATCAGCGAAATCGGCGTGACCGAAATGCGTTTATTGATAATCGGGATCCCGTATTCCGACTCTATATCTTCCCCAACCTGGACAAGATTTTCAGCCAATGTCGTAATTTTATCGTAAATGTTCCGGCGCGCTTTTTCCCCGTCCGCGTCGATGCAGTCGAGGAGCGAAATGCCCATCGTAATCGTGCGGATATCGAGTTTTTCTTCTTCAATCATGCGGATCGTTTCAAGTATTTGCTTTGTTTCCATTGTTTGTGTCATCCCTCACTTTTTACAGGCTGTGCATCGATTGGAAAATTTCTTCGCGCTGGATTTTGATCTGTACCTGCAATGCTTCTCCTTTTTTCGCAAGGGCTTTTTTAATTTCGTCAAAACTTGCTTGCGCATTCGACAAATCCAGCATCATCATCATCGTAAAATAGCCGCTCATGATTGTTTGGCTGACATCGAGAATATTGATTTTCATCTCCGCCAGCTGCGTGCTCACACCGGCAATGATGCCGATGTTGTCTTTGCCGATTACCGTCAAAATTGCTCTCATTTTGTCCACTCCTGTTTTGTAAAAAAATTCATACTATCAATATCACAAATTTTCGCTGTCTTGTCTATGTAGATTTTTGGAATTTAACCGGATTTTTATTTTTCTCAGGCGAATTTCAAATGCCCGCAAAAAAGCGGTGGACTTATGCCATTGGCAGCCGCTCACCGCTTTTTATACATCAATCATATTGGCGATATGCATGCAGGCTCCGCCAGCTGCCAGCGCGCCAGCAATGAGGATTGTCTCTGCCAGCTATTCTTCTGTTGCGCCCGATTTTTGCGCCGCTTTGGCGTGAGCGTCAATGCAGTAAAGGCACTCTGAGCAACGGCAATCCGTACTTTTACGAGCGGGCAGTTTGTCGGCTTTCATGGTTGTGCTGTTGACGGAATGGTACGCTTCGAATCCGTCTTTTGCAAAGCGGTTCATGTTTGCGAGTTTCTTTGTATTCGATTTTTTATAGATCATATCATCGACATCTTCAATGAGGGCAAGCTGCATATGGACACTGTGGGCAACCGCGCCCCCACTTCAAGTGCCGCAGCATCAAAAGCCGCTTCCGCCAATTCTTCCAAGCCCACGCCTGCCGCTTTCACTTTTTTCGTATGGATATCGTGCAGTACGGGCACTCTGTCGCATGGGCCACGGCCACTGCGAGGATTTCTTTTTCCCTGCTTGAAACGGCTCCGTCTTTGAACACCACGGCATTGAACCGGCCGAACTCTTCCGCCTGTTTCTGCGCGAGATCTTTTCATTTTGACAGATGGTAGAGCTGCTTTTCCATACAAGCATATTGGGATACTTGTCTTTCATTATATCCCTGCCATTCAAAAATGAGTATTCATCCTCCTCCGTATGGTAAAATGAAAAGAAATCAAATTTCAGGATGGTGATCAAATGGCTGTGTTTGACTTTGATACTGTCATCAATAGAGAAAATACTGCTTCCGTCAAGTGGGAGCAGGTGAAACAGGTTTTCGGTCAGGAAGATGTGCTGCCGATGTGGGTGGCCGATATGGATTTCAATCCGCCGCATGAGGTGGCAGAAGCAATTAAAAAAAGGATTGAGCACGAAATCCTCGGTTATACGTTCATCCCGGATTCCACCGGGGAAGCCATTCAGGCATGGCTGAAAAAACGGCACAACTGGGAAATCCATCCGGCATGGATTGCGTACTGTACCGGCATTGTTCCTGCGATCAGCACGGCGATCCAGGCGTTTACCGAACCGGGCGACAAAGTGCTGCTGCAATCCCCTGTGTACCATCCGTTTTTCCGTATGGTTGAAAAAAACGGGCGCGTGGTCGCTAACGCGCAGCTCAAGCTCGTTGATAACTGCTTCGAAATTGATTGGGAGCAGTTTGAAACGCGCCTGAAAGAGGGGGCAAAACTGTTTTTGAGCTGCAACCCGCACAATCCGGGCGGGCGCGTCTGGACGAAAGAAGAGCTCGCCAAAATGGCCGATCTTTGCGCACAGTATAACTGCCTGTTTTTATCCGATGAAATCCACTCCGATCTTGTGTACCCGCCGCATGTACATACGCCGGTCGCTGCGCTGGGAGAAACATACCGGGACATGACGATCACTTGCGTGGCGCCGACAAAAACATTCAACCTGGCCGGGCTAAAAGCTTCCGCTGTGATCATTCCGAATCCGGAGCTGCGTAAAAAATTCAAAGATGTCCAGGCGGTGAACGGCACATCGGCCCTAAATACGTTCGGGATTGTCGGCATGGAAGCGGCTTATCGATACGGTGGCGAATGGCTCGATGCCCTGCTCGTTTATTTAAAGGAAAACATCGATACAGCAGCGCGGTTTATCGCGGAACGCCTGCCGCAGATCAAAGTGATGGAAACGGAAGGGACTTATTTGATGTGGCTGGACTGCCGCGCATTCGGGCTGAGCGAGGATGAATTGAAGGATCGCCTCTGGAAAAAAGCCAAACTCGGCGTTGAGATTGGCAGAAAATTCGGCCCCGGCGGAGAAGGGTTTGTGCGAATCAATATCGCCTGCCCGCGTGAAACGCTGATGGAAGGATTGTCCAGGCTGGAAAAAGCTTTTGCATGAGGAAAAAAGGGGCATTCCAAAATCCAGTTCACAGGCTTTTGGAATGCCCGGATTTAAAGACCTCTTTATGGCTGAAATTCCGGCAAAATTTTCTTTAAAGCAACACTAGACTAATTAGAGCAAAAATGATTGAAAACGGGCTTAAAGTCCGCATCAGAACCACTTTCAGGGGGAAATTTTGATGAAACGGTCCTGACAAAGCTTCTCAGAACCGTTTCATCGGGGAATTTTTGCTCTAACGGTCGTAACAAAACTTCTAAGGATCATTTTCACGGAGAAATTTCCCTCTAACGATCCTGAGAGAGATTCTAACAACCGTTTCGAGACGAATATTTTCCTCTAATGGGCCTAGAAGGGGGTGCTGAATACCTTTTTCAAGCAAAAGGGCCTTTGGAAAAGCACCTTTTGCCGCAGTCGGAATGCCCGGCTCTTTTTATATGCTTTTTAACTCTGCTTCAATCGGTGTGTCCCCGGAAACAAGGTCGAATGCTTTCCGGTATGTGTTCGGTTCATCGAGGCTTGCCAAAATCGTTCGCGCCACGTCTTCGCGCGGGATCGTACCGCGTTTTAAATTTTCTGATGCCTCGACTTTTCCGGTGCCCGGTTCATTCAGCAAACCACCCGGCCGGATGATCGTGTAATCCAACTTGCTCGCCTGCAGCACGCGGTCCGCATAATGTTTCGCCACATAATACGGCTTGATTGCTTCATTCCAGTTTTCGCGGTGATGCGCCTGCAGTGCACTCACGATGATGAAGCGGTCAATTCCTGTCTGTTCCGCTGCTTCCATCGTTTTGACGGCGCCGTCCAAATCGACAAGCAGCGTTTTGTCCGCTCCGGTATGCCCGCCCGATCCGGCAGTGAACACGACCGCATCGCAGCCGGTAGCCGCTTCTGCAATTTCATCCACTGTCCCTTCAAGATCCGCCAAAATGGTTTCCACACCTTTTTGTTGGAAAAACTCAACCTGTTCTTCTTTCCGCACCATGGCGCGCGGCGTATGCTTTCCGCTCTTTTGCAGCAGATCAACAAGGATTTTCCCGATCTGCCCGTTTGCACCGACGACAAGTACTTTCATCGGCTACCCATCTCCTTTCGTTTTTTTCCATTATTTCAAATGAAAAACGAAGAAGCAAATGATTGGGCATGCTTCGCGAAGCAGTCAGGGATTTTTATCGAGTTTCGCTGGTTTCCGAGCAGGTTCCATTGACCTTTCCTTTCTCCTTGGAAAAAGGAGACTCGCATTTAAAACGCACAGCTGATTTTTTCATCCTTTCCGCCGATTTTTCCGATGTTTCCGCTGATTTTTTAATCCCACCCGCTGATTATGGAAGCTTTTTCGCCGATTATGCTCCAAGAAGGCTGTGTTATGTTAACTCTATTGGCCAACGAATGCCTTTTTCGAGGTTCCACCCTCTTGAATGACTCTTTTTGTACCGATTAAAAACGCACAGCTGATTTTTCTTTTCACTTTGTAAAATCGTTCGCGTGCTCAAAATCTTTTTCTACGGGATTCCCCCAAAAGCGAAAAAATCCGCGGCCATTTCGCGGATTTTTTCATTCAATGACGGACACGCCCTGGGTGGAAACCTGCAATGGAAGCGGCACAATTCCTGCCTTCTCCCAAGCTGCATGTAAGGCAGCGGTTTTCTCTTCTCCGTCCACAAACGCAATGCCGCAGTCCCCGCCGCCTGCACCCGATGATTTGCCGGCGCCAAAGCGGTCTGCGATATCAGCGAGCTGCTTCAGCTTCTCCGTTTCAATGTCCGTATCGGCGTATGCACCGAGTTTTTGCAGCGCACGGCGGTTTCGTGCAATGCTGGCCAGTGCCCCCGCCGGATCCTGCCGCGCAAAGCTTTCCGCAAGTTTTTCGACCACTGTCGTGCTTTCTTCCAAAAATGCTTTGTATTTTTCCAGTGAAGTTTTCTTCAAACGGCCGATCCTTTCCACCATCAGGCCGGTTGCTGCCGATTTTCCGGCCCACCCGGCGCAAAACTGCAAACCCTGCGGAAGATCGAGCCTTTCAATCGACAAATACGGCCAAGGTTCGTCCAAAAGTCTGCTGATCCGGCCTTTTTCCAATTCGGAAAAAATCCAATCCGGGCGGAATGCCGTGTATTTGATCCACCCGCCGTACACGGAAGCTGCAATGTCAGCGCCCGACCCGTTTCCCTGCGTTTTTAAGTGGGCGATGCTGGCCAGTTTAAAAATCGTTTCTTTCGTTTCCGGAAGTCTCTCATATATATGCAGCAGCGCAGAAAAAACGGCAGCCAGAACCGCCGCGCTGGAGCCAAGCCCGTATTTTTGCCCGGTCGCAGCGTCATCCAGTTCGCTCGTCACCGTCAAATGGAGGGAGCGGAGGGCAATCGATTTTTCTTCAAGCAGCCGGTGAAAGACGGCGAGGGCATTTTGAATAAAACGAAGCTTTGGATCTTCACAGTCAAACCGCACCGCTCCGCCTTCCCAACGCCAGGCAGCGTGCGTGATGCCAAGCTGAGGCAAAGAGAAAAGATTCTCTGTGCTTTCTTTTACATCTATTGTGATGTAACGGTCAACCGCCGAAACGATCGCAGGACAGCCGGGCTCGATGACCGCGTATTCGCCGGCGATCATCAGCTTGCCCGGCGCCTTGACTTGAAAATGCATACCTATCATCTCTATCTGTTGGAATAAAATAACTACCATTACTTTTTGCTGTGCACAATTGATCCCGGGATGGCCCATTCAAAAAAGGGGCAATAGCCGAAACGGACCCGCCCGCACCAACTCCCGGCCTTAACTTTGCCGGACATCCGCAAACTTAATATCAAAACGGCCGTCACTGCTCCAGGCCTAAACTTTGTTGCGGAATAAAAAACGCCGGTGCCTCTGTAAATCTAACATCAATACGGCCCGTAACTGACCCCCGGGCCCGGGTGGCAGATGAAAACACGCTGGACACCCGGGATTGCCGCGAGGGTTTCGCGCACCGCTTCTTCATCTTTCCGCCCGCACAAGACTTTTACATTCGGGCCGGCATCAATCGTAAAATACGCTTCGATCCCACGTTCGCGCAAAAGTTCCACTTCCCGCATGACATCAAGGGTGGCACTTTGCCAGTATAAAAACGGCGGGTCGGCCCCGAGCGTTGTCGCATGCATTTTCAGGGCGTTGGCTTCGAGGATACGCCCGAGCAATGCAAAATCGCGCCGGGCAATCGCGGATTTTGCGGCGGCCAAGTCTTTTTCCACCGTTTCGAGCCAGCCTGCATAAAACGGGGAAGTTTCCACCGTCCGTTTCATCCCTTCCCTGCTCGAAATTTTTTTCTGTTTGGACTCGAGGAGACAGGACAAAATGCTGAGTTCCCAGTCGTCTCTGCCGAGGAGCGGGACGGCGTACGAATCGGAGCCGTCCGCTTTTTCGCCTTTTTGCCACTCGACAAAACCTCCGTAAATGCTGCGGCAGGCGGAACCGGAACCTTGGCGCGCAAGCTTCGACAGTGTGCGGCCGTCGACCTGAAGGCCCAATGCTTTTACCGCAGCAGCCGCGAGTGCCGCCATGCCGGATGCGGAAGAAGCAAGACCGGCCGCGGTCGGAACTTCGTTTTCCGACTCGATCACCGCGTACCATTTTGCGCCCGCAAAATCCCTGATTTTATCCATAAACCGGGAAATTTTTGCCGTTTCCGCTGCTCCGGCCGGCTTTCCGTTCAGAAAAAATCGGTCTGCTTTAAGGGCCGGGTCAAACACCACTTTTGTCGTCGTGTAAAACTTGTCCAATGTAATGGAAAGGCTGCTGTTCATCGGGAGGAAAAGTTTCTCGTCCCGTTTTCCCCAGTATTTAATCAGGGCAATATTCGTATGGGCCCTTGCCGTTGCTTCCATCCCTCATCGTCCTTCCAGTGAAAAATACCACGTCTTTATAGCGCCGGCTCTTTGCAGGGCTGCAGCAACCGTTTCCGCCTTTTCCCGGGTTTCGGCGAGTGCAATTATGCAGCCGCCCCGGCCCGCGCCGGTCAGTTTTGCTCCAAGCGCGCCGGCCGCCCGAGCCGCACCGGTCAAATCGTCAAGCCCCGCATCGCTTACCCCCAAAGCGGAAAGCTGCGCCTGTGCTTCATTCAACAGCTGCCCGAGCCTGAACCCGTCTTTTGCATCCAACGCTTCTTTTACTTCGTATACAATTTTCCCGAGCCGCCCAATTGCCTTGTTGACCATTTCAGGTTCATATTGCCGTTTTTCCCTGATGCTTTTTACGGCCAAAGATGTATCGTGGATCCGCCCGGAATCGGCAACGACCAAATAAAACCGCAGGGAGACCGGCATCGGGCGGACCGGTTTCCCTTTTTCAAACCAGATCGGGTGGTCGTTGATGACTGTCATCATGTCAATGCCGCTCGGATTGCCGTGAGCGAAGTTTTCGGCAATTTGCACGAGCCGCTCCAATTCGGCTTCAGACAGTTTCCTGCCAAAAAATGCGTACAACCCGCGCACGACCGCAACCGCAACCGCTGCGCTGGAACCGAGGCCGCGCCCGATCGGAACGGTGGATTCCAGTTTGATCACAAGATTTTCAGCCGGCTCGTTTAACGTTTTTAATGTTTCTTTTGCACAGGCGGTAATGCCCATCATTTTCGGCGGCGCTTCGTCCATTGCCCCCGTGTAATACAAGCAGTCAATGGAGAGCGGGCCCGATTTCCGGATGACGTTCGCTTCCACCTGCACGAGATGGAACGGAAGCGCGATCGCCGGTTTTCCATAAACGACGGAATGCTCCCCGGCCAAAATCAATTTTCCGTGTGCTGTCCCGGTTGCTGTTTTGCCGGGAATTTTTATCATTGTAACCCCTCGCTTTCCCTCTTGCTTGAAAAATTTTTGCCATACAACTGCGGGCGCCTGAAAATGGTATTTTCGTCATTTCAAAAAGTCTTCTCTTGGATTGTGAACACCTGTAATTGCGCCGTTCGCGGAAAAATTTTCTCTTTAAGAAACCGCGGATCGCTTGAGCTTGTCTGTCATCAATTCGCGAAAGACATGTAAAATTTTTTACCGATCCATAGACCTGCGTCTTGCAGCGATCATTTCTTTTACGTCCATAAAAAGAGCCATTGCTTTGCACGCTCTGTCAGCGTAACGTGCGCGCCATGAAATTCATTGAACAGCTATCCTCATAAAAAAATTTCTTTGCCCAATTCATCAATGGAACAGCGTTACGAGCCATGGCGCCGAATACAACGTCATAAACATAATACCGTAATTGACGCCCCAGCGGTGAAGGGTGCCACTTATAATCCCTATCAATAATACACCAAAAACGTTCATCCAGCCCGCGTCCATGTACGCAAGCAGAAGGACAAGGCCGAAAAACAGCCCAAGAATCGCTTCGTGCGGCACTTTTTTAAACACAAACGCACAGATCGGCTGGGCATATTTTATCGCAATAAAATACGTGATGACAATGCCGATACCCGCGCCAATGATCGTAGCCCAGACAAAATCTCCGCCCGATAAAATGTGGTGCATATTGTGTTTCAGCGTAAAAACAGGCGGCGCGTTAAACAGCGCGTTGGCCGGCCCGATGGCGACAGGCGAAAGCGGAATGCCAAGGGCGATCAGCGGAATGAGCGCGCCTGAAATATAAGTGGCGTTCGCGAGCCCGTTCATGCCGACAATGGCAACCGAAGCTTTTTTTACCGGATCTTTTATCCGGCTTGCAAACAGTTCCCCTAAAAACGTCGTCACGCCGACAGGGCTTAAAATGAACGTAAAGCAACCGATGACAGAAGCGAGCATTCCCGTGGCCCATTCCCGTTTGTCCATCACATGAAACGGATTTAACTGTTTTCTTTCGTAACTGTTATTCTTCAGCACAATTTTTTTCGCTTCAAAACGTTTCAGGCTTTCCCTTTTATCCCGGTTCAACAGTTCAAAAAGGGTGAGGATAACCGGACCGATCGTAATGCCTAAAAAGAAAGAAATTGATACCGTCGTGTCTTTTGGCACGGCGCCGGTTCCCCAGTACAAATAGCGAAGGCCTTCGATCAGCAGCGAAAACGGTAAAATCGAAGCAAGCGCAAGCCATCTGTTTTTGCTCATGAGCGAAAGGAGCACAGCGCCTGCCAGGAATAACGGGTTGGCGTATTCTTTTATGGCACTGGCAAACGGGATCAGGCTTTTTGCAAGCAGCAGGCTGACCGGGACGCTGACAAGAACACCCAAGAAAGACCCGGCGGCCATTTTGCGGATGCTGAGATTGGCGAGCCCGTGTTTTTTCAAAGCGAGCGCATGGTCGACAAGCGGGCTTGTCATGACGCCACCCGGAATGCCTGCGACCGCGGCCGGAATCGAGTCCATCAAATTATTGGCGACAACCGCCGAAATAAAGAAAGCAAGTACAACAACCGGCTGGACGCCTGTCAGCACGAGGACCAATGTAATCGGCACAAGCACCGCGGTTTCGTCCGTTCCCGGTACAATGCCGATGACGGTATAGATGACAGCTGCAAGCACGGCGGCCGCAGCCATTTGTGCGATTAATGCGATATCCATATTTATTCCCCTCTTTCTTCCTCTTCAAAAATCCGTTTTGGCCTGATGAGGATGGTACAAAGGGAAAATCCGATCATTGCGCCGATCAGGCCGAATAACAGCGGTTTCGGCGGGTCGTTTGGCGCCAAAAAATAACCGCCCATAGTTGTGAAACTATTCACAATCAGAGCGATAACCAACTCTTTAATGGAAACAATATCTTCCCAGACTTCAATCAGATCTTTTCTATGTAAACGAAACATCTTCATCTACTCCTGCCATGGTGATTTCCCGTATATTCTATCGAAAATCATTCTCAATTGCAACAAAAGCACGGCCGGTTTCATTTTCAAGAGGATTGAACATACTAGAAACGATATCAAGTTTATGGAGGATGTTTTGTGAAAATCAGCACCATACTGCCTGTTTATAATGTCAAAGCCTATTTGGACGCATGCATGGACAGCCTTGCCCGCCAGACATACCCGGCATACGAGATCATTGCAGTCGATGACGGCTCAAGGGACGGAAGCTGGAGAGTGCTGGAAAAGTGGGCGGAGCGCCTCCCGCAGCTGCGGATCATCCGCCAGAAGCACAGCGGCGCACCGGGCGGCCCCCGGAATAAGGGATTGGCGCTTGCCGGGGGCGACTACATCCATTTTTTGGATCCGGATGATACGATTGACCCGAATTTTTACGAAAGCTCGCTTCAATATATCCGCCGGCATGATCCCGATATGGTCGTGACCAATATTTTAAAATTTAATTCGAAACAGAAATGGCCGGTGTATACGTTCAAACTGCTCAGCCTTTTTCAGGAAAACCGGCTGACCAATTTATATGAAACAAAAAATCTCATCCATAATTTAGGGCCGGCCAATAAAATTTTTAAAAAGGAATTTTTAATGCGCAATAAGCTGCAGTTTCTCGAAGGGCGCCGCTTTGAAGACGTCCATTTTATCACCTGCTGCCTGTATTTGGCGGAAAAAGTGTTTATCAATTGCGATACGCATTATTATTGGCGGAAGCGCGAGCGTTTGCGCAATTTGTCAATTACGCAGAAAAATTTTATGTTCAGGGCCGTGAAAGACCGCGTTTTCATCCACCAGGAAATTGACCGGTTTTTGCTGGAACACGGCCTGCTTGGGCACCGCTATATTAAAGATATCCGCGCGGTTCTTGATTTTACGCGGTATGCGGCTAACTTTTACCGGTATTTGCCACATTCCCGCCGCCGCTTTTTCCCGCTTGTAAACAGCTATCTGCAGCATATTGATGAGCGGGCTTTCGCCTATGTGCCGGAACCCGAACTCGTGCGGGCGCGTTATTTTTTCCTGCGCAATCATATGGCATTTGAGTTTGCCGCAACCGGTTCTGCGTCCCGCGGCTATCTTCCGGTGAAGATGAATAAGCGCGGCAGTCATGTATTTGATTTCCGCCATTTGAAAGGGAAGCATGCGTTTGACCATCTGCTGCCCGCCACGATGCCGGTGCCGAAACATTTAATGCCGGAAAAAGCGGAGCTGCTTAAGGCGGACTTTTGCTCCCGCTCCCTGTCTTTAAAAGGGTTCGGCCAGATCGGTTACTTGCCGCCCAAGTCGAAAAAAGATGCCGGTATTGCGGTGATTTTACAAAACCGCACAACGAAAGAAGAAAGGCAGTTCCCGGCTGTCGTCCGGTTGATGCCGCCGGAAAGAAAAATCGGGTTTATTGCCGCGGTTGATGCCCGGCTTTTGGAAGACTGGCTTGCGCAGCAGCAGGTAGTCGACATTTTTCTTGAAGTGACAGCCGGTTGTTTATCGAAAAAGCTCCGGCTCCATGCCGATCCCCATGCAAAACTCGGAAACTACGGCCGGCTCGGTGAACTGTCAGTGACCAAATACGGGAATGTTTCAGTTGTTCCCGCCACGGCTGAGTTAAGAAAACGGGCGTGAGAATAGTTACCATAGGATGGCACTGCATCCCGGGAATAGGAGTAGTACAAGACCAATACACAATTTCGTATTTGGCATTGCATTTGCCCGAGCCGGTACTTTCGGTGAGGGTTCGTGTCCGCCTGCGATTTAGGATCTGGACGTCATTTAAATTTTTTAGGTGAGGCAAAAGGCGCGATCCTGATAGGTTGCGCTTTTTATCTAGTATACACGGATACCACCGGGTGTATATTTATGAGGACACACTGATTCTTTTGAGATTTCCGCCGATTTTTCCAATGTTTCCGCTGATTTCTTGGACCCCACCGCCGATTTCCAAACCTTTTTCACTGATTTTTTTCGGAATGTCGATGTTATGTTAACTTCTCCAGTATCCGGGTTCTATTCATGGTGCTCTCCCCCTCTTGAATGACTACTTTTGTATCAGTTTGAAACGAACCGCTGATTTTTACATTCTCTCCGCCGATTTTTCCAATGTTTCCGCTGATTTCTTGGACCTCACCGCCGATTTCCGAAGTCTTTCCGCCGATTTCCAAAACGGCTTCCAAAAGAAAATGCCCCGCCCCTAAAAGAAGCAGAAAATTTTCTCATCGATGCAGGAATTTTTACAAGTCGTGTTGAATACTAGTCCAAAAAAATTACAAAGGAGGATTTTCCGTTGATTGAAAAGAAACGAAGTATACCGTTCCGGATCCAGGTGGATGAGGCATTATTGCGAAGGTTGCCGCTCCATCATCCGAAACGCCCGGAAATTGAAAAAGATTTGGCAAAAAGAAAAGCGGGTTTCTCAGGGGAACAGAATCTCGACTATTATTTCAGCTTTCTGCCGGATGATGAGTTTTCCATCTATCATGATCTGCGCATTCAAAACGGCAACTATTATTTTCAAATTGATACTTTCATTTTAAGCCAGAATTTTGCTCTCATTCTCGAAGTTAAAAATATCAGCGGAACGATTTATTTCGATTCGGTTTTCCGGCAGATGATCCGCGAAAAAGACGGCAAAGAAGAAGGTTTTTCCGATCCTTTATCACAAGTCCAAATGCAGGAAATCCAATTAAAAGATTGGGCCGTAAAGCAGCATCTTCTCCTGCCCCCGATTGAAACCCTCATCGTATTCAGCAATCCCGCCACCGTTTTAAAAACTTCTTCCGCCCCGGGCATATATGAGAAAAAAGTATGCCACAGCCACCGGCTTCTGCAAAAAATCAAATCCCTTCAAAAAATCTACCAAAAAAATTTCCTAAGTAAAAAGGACATGCGGAAATGGAACCGGGTTCTACTCCAATCCGATACCCCGCTTGTGCATCAAGATCCGCTCCCTTTCGATCTGCAAACCGCAGAACTGCTCACGGGTGTCCAATGCCCCGTCTGTTGCCGGTACCGGATGAGGCGCCAACACAAAAAATGGTACTGCACGCATTGCGGTGCTTACAGCAAGGATGCGCACAAACAGGCGGTAAACGATTACTTCCTTCTTTTCCACCCTTTCCTTACCAACCAAAAATTATGCGAGTATCTTCATATACAATCCCCAGACTTATCAAAGCGGCTGCTGGCAGGCCTTAAGCTTTCACAAGACGGCGATAACCGGGGAAGAAAGTATTTCTATTCCTCCACTTTTACTGCGAATAAATAACAGGGGGCGCTGCTTGCAGCCATGCCGCACATTACGCCGGCATCGTACTTTTCCCATGCGGAATTGCTTTATTTCCACTCCCGATTCATGTTAGCATTAAAGTATGAATACATGTATTAAAGGAACTGAAGCGATACATTGAGGTGAACAAGATGAGTGGAATCGTAGGGTATATCGGCAAGCATTCCGCGCAGTCGATTCTGCTCGACTGTCTGAAAAAATTGGATTACCGCGGCTATGATTCCGCAGGCATTGCCGTATCTGACATGAAAACGATCGGACTCCGTAAAGAAAAAGGGCGCGTTGAAGATTTGGAAGCATCCCTCCAGCTCGAACCGATCCAGCCCGGCTGCCTCGGGATCGGCCATACAAGATGGGCCTCGCACGGCATGCCGACCGTGGAAAACTCCCATCCATTATGCGATGAAGAAGAGCGCTTTTACGTCGTACATAACGGCATTATTGAAAATTATCAGCAGTTGAAAAAATTTCTCATCGCAGAAGGCCACCATTTTCAAACGGACACCGACACGGAAGTCATCCCGCATCTGCTCGCGCATTATGATACAGGGAATTTTGAAGAAACGGTAAGGATTGTCATCCCGCAGCTAAAAGGGGCGTTTGCGCTTGCAATCATGGCAAAAGACCATCCGAACCAAATCATTGCAATTTCTTACGATAATCCGCTGATCATCGGCTTCGGGCACGGGGAAGCGTACCTTTCTTCGGATATCCCTGCACTGCTTCCATATATAAAAGAAATTTACCCGATCAAAAACGGGGAAATGGCGATTTTGACGCAGACGAATGTGGAAGTCAAGACGCTTTCCGGGGAGAAGATTTTACCGAAAAAAACAGCTGTGCACTGGAGCCATGATGAGCTCAGCCTGCAGGATTACGACCACTACATGTTAAAAGAAATTATGGAGCAGCCGGAAGCGATTAAACGCACGTTAAAAAACCGGTTAGCGGCCGGTGATGTCATCATTCCGGAAGTCGAGGAATTTTTCAAAGAACGGCAGCTTACCGATATTGAAAAAATTACCATTGTCGGCAGCGGCACCTCGCACCACTCCGGCATGATCGGCAAAAAGATTTTGGAGACGATGCTGGATATCCCGGTCGAAGCGGCGATTTCGTCTGAATTCAGCTGCGAACACGGCCATTTAAATGAAAAACATCTTGTCATTGTGATGAGCCAGTCGGGGGAAACGGCGGATACAATTTCGGCCTTGAAAAATGCGAAAAAATTCGGGGCACCGGTGATTGCAATTACCAATTATCGGAAAAGCACATTGGGAAGGAAATCGGACTGTCTCATTTATACACATGCCGGTCCGGAACTCGCGGTCGCCGCGACAAAAGCATACACCACCCAGATCACCGCACTCATTTTGCTTACGATTGTGCTGACGAAAAAACTGAACGGCCCTGGAGAGGATAAAATTCCTGTCCTGCTTGATGCCCTTCATTCGCTCGCCGATGATGTGGAAAAATGCCTCGTCATGACGCAGGATGCGATCGATCAATTCGCACAAGTCACCAATGACCAGGGGCATCTCTTTCTGATCGGGCGCGGGCTTGATTATGTACTGGCATTGGAAGGCGCGCTCAAACTGCAGGAAGTCGCCTATCTCCATGCCGATGCCTACGCGGCCGGGGAAATGAAGCACGGTACGATGGCGCTAATCACACCGGGCGTGCCTGTCATTGCGCTCGCTACGCAGCCGCATTTGCGCGATAAAGCGATCAATAATATTAAGGAGGTTAAGGCGCGCGATGCGTATGTTGTCGGCGTCACCACGACCGGGGATGACGAAGTGAGCGCGGTCGTTGATGAGGTGCTTTACATTCCGGAAGCCCATCCGTTCCTCATGCCGATTTTGGCGGCCATCCCGCTCCAGCTGCTCGCTTATTATGCGGGCACAGTGCGCGGCTACAACGTCGACCGGCCGCGCAATCTTGCCAAAAGCTTAACCGTAGAATAAAAATATGCCAGGCTGCACCAATAAAAAAGCGATGAGTACAGCAGCATGTGCTCACCGCTTTTTTATTGGCTCCGGTTCCTCACCCGCGTCCCTTCTTGTTTTCCCGTACCGGCCGGCCTTTCACGCCTTAACATAGATTATCATATAATATAAATTATAAACAAAGGGCATATTCTTTTATTTCAATAACAATTAGCAAAATAATATTGATTCACATTCTCAATTATATATAAAAAATTCGTTTTAATTGAGAATATCCCCTGTTCATTTTCTCTCCTTTGTGCTACAATACGGGGAAAAGAATAAAAAGGAAGAGGTGTGTGGTTGATGGACTATGATTATCATCACCTTCCCCATGTGAAAGTCCAGTCCAAGTCCAGAACGGCGCTTTGGGCAACGCTGCTCTTAACCTTGTTTTTTACATTCGTGGAAATTGCCGGCGGTTTGATCTCGCATTCGCTTGCTTTGCTTTCCGACTCTGCACATATGGCTTCTGACGTCATCGCACTCCTCTTCAGCATGCTGGCTTTGTTCATGGCGACACGCCCGCCAAACCGCAAGTATACTTTCGGTTATTTGCGCTTTGAGATTATTGCTTCTCTCCTCAACGGCCTCACGCTCACTGCCATTGCCATCGGAATTTTTATCGAAGGAATCAAACGTTTTATCCATCCGCAAACGATTGATTTTAAGTGGATGCTCATCATTGCGTCCATCGGGCTTGTTGTCAATATCGCCCTCACGGTTGTCCTGCACCGGAGCACAAAAGAAGAGGAAAACTTAAATGTAAAAAGCGCTCTGTGGCATTTTATCGGGGATTTGTTGAATTCGGCCGGCGTCATTATTTCCGCGCTGCTGATTTACTTTACGGGCATGAATTTTTTCGACCCGCTGATCAGCATCATCATCGGTGGTGTGATTTTTTACGGCGGCGCGAAAATTATCCGCGAATCTTATCTCATTTTGATGGACACCGTGCCGGACGGTTTTGACCTCGAACAAATCCGCGCCGATATGTACGCAATTGAAGGCATTGAAGATGTCCATGACATGCATCTGTGGAATATCTCATCCGACCACTGTTCGCTGACCGCCCATGTATTTGTTAAAAACGGGTGCGAACCGCTGCATGTCATTTTGGCTGTGAATCAAATGCTGGAAATAAAATACGGCATCCGCCATACAACCATCCAAACGGAAGATCCTGCCATCCATGACCATGCCGATTATCTCCGTCAAAAAAAACGTTTAGCCGGCGCCTGAAACAGGTGCGGCTTTTTTATTTTCCAAGTGGGTAATCCATTTGAAAAAAGCGAGCAGGATCAAAAGCAAAACCGGGTTCATAACCACCGAATAATGCAGTTTCCACCAGCCGTAATGAAAATAACCCCATGGCGCGGGAAGCAGAGCAAAGCTTTCATACATCAATAGCAACACTTCCCACCCGAAAATATATAGGACCTTTTTCATAAGCGACTTTTGGAGCGGAAACCAGTTGAGAAACAGGATATTGACAGGCGGAATCAGAAAGATCATGCCAGGCAGATTCACCCAATCAATGCCTTTTGAAAAATACCAATAGCCGTGGTATTTATAATCGACAAAAGTATCAAAAATCAATTGAAAAGCGATTGTAAATGTCCAAATTTGCACAACTTGGCACGGCGCCAGCCGCTTGTTGGCAAAAAAAGCAACCGTATTAAACAAGATGATGGCAGCAAAATACCCAATCATTTTTCGCCCTCGCAATCGGCAGTGAGTTTTCTTCAATAGCTTGTGTACATGCCGTTTTTCTATGCATCCGGGCTTCCGGACATTGCCGCGGAATCCACATGAAACCTTTCCAATAAAAACCGGCTCTCACAAACTTCCAATCTGCTATAATTGTGGAAACGGCATTGTTCAATTATAGGAGGGATTTTTCATGCCGGTTTCAAAATATTGGAGAAAATCTGTACTCGTTGCCTTATCTTTCCTCCTTGCTTTCCCGATTACGGCAGACCAGGTTCGGGCAAAAGGAAAAATGGAAAATGTAATTGTGACGTTTAAAGAAGATGTCCATAAAAAAGCGATCACGGAAGTCAACGGAAAAATCGAACAATCTTATGAACATATTCCGGCTGTGTCCGGTAAAGTGCCGGCATCCAGAGTGGCGGAGCTCGAGCATAACGATGAAGTCAAAAGCGTTGAACCGGACCAGCAGGCCGAAATCAGCGGGCAAACCGTTTCCTGGGGCATCGTGAAAGTAAAAGCATCAACTTCATGGAAATCCGGGGATACCGGCAAAGGCGTGAAAATCGCCATTATAGATACAGGCATCGCAAAACATGCCGATTTGTCCATCGCAGGCGGCGTTTCCATGATCTCATCAAGTTATAATGACAACAACGGGCACGGCACCCATGTTGCAGGCATTATCGGTGCCAAAAACAACTCGCTCGGGGTGGTGGGCGTTGCGCCAGGAGCCAGCCTTTATGCGGTGAAAGTCCTCGATTCAAAAGGAAAAGGGGACCTGGAAGATGTGATCAAAGGCATTGATTGGTCGATCGCGCATAAAATGAATATTATTAATTTAAGCCTCGGGGTCAAGGATTATTCGCCCGCCCTCAAACAGGCAGTGGATAAAGCATACAAAGCCGGCATTCTTGTCGTGGCTGCAGCAGGTAATAACTCTACATCCAAGACAAAATCCACAACGGACAATATCGATTATCCTGCCAAATATGCATCGGTCATTGCCGTAGGGGGAACCGATGAAAATAACGATCATGCGCCGTTTTCTTCCATTGGGAAAGAATTGGAAGTTTCAGCGCCGGCCATTGACATTCTCAGCACTTATATTTCAAAAGCGCACCCTTATGCCAGGATGGACGGCACTTCCATGGCTGCCCCGTTTGCCTCGGGGGCACTCGCCCTTTTGATCCAGAAATATCCGGGAAAAAGCGCGGCATGGATCCGTTCAAAACTTGACAGCTCGGTGCACGATCTCGGCCCGAAAGGAAGGGACGTTTATTTCGGCTACGGTCTTGTGCAGGCGCCCGGCCTTGCAGCAAGTGTTTCATCTGCGAAATCCTCTTTCCAGGCATCTTTGACGACCGACCATTCAACATATAAAAAGGGAAGTTCCATCCAGATCACCGAAAAAGTTTTCAATCAGTTTTCGAAAAAAGCCATTCCGGGAGCAACCGTCAAGTTAACGCTGAAAACAGCAAAAGGTGTTGTGAAAACCGTGACCGTGAAAACCAATACGAAAGGCACCGCCACCTACAAATTTTCAACGGCATCCCAATCGTACAGGGGAACCTACACGATTTCCGCAACCGTGAGCAAGTCCGGTTACTACACCCGCACCCAGTTCAAAACGGTAAAAGTGGAATAAGCGGCAGTGACGCCGCTTTTTTTGCGCAGTTTGCGTAACAGTTCTTTCCCCCTGCTACGCTGATTTATTGCACTTGCCCGCCGATTTTTTTGGCATCTCCGCTGATTTCCCGCACATGTCCGCCGATTTTTCCCCCACTTTCGCTGATTCCTCAATGATACTAGCAGGGAGACCGACAAAAGTTCCTGGCTCAAACCTGTTTTGAAGGGATTGCGGGGCATTTCTCCTGTTTCCCCCGCGGAAAAGTCTGCCATGGTTTCAACCGGGAACGCCAACCTTTGATACACGGCACCACGCCGTCACGGTTACAGTATCCGTTTGCGGAATGCTCACCCGGGCCTCACATTACAATATCTTGTCACATTTAAAAAACTCTATATGATTGCCGCTTTCATTTCACTATGTTACAATTTTCACATAGAAACAGAGGATTTTTTGTGAATAAGATCACAATCCACAACCGAGGTGAACGACAATGGCCCGTATTTTATTGATAAAATCTTCCCCACTCCCGGACGCGCTTTCCAGAAGCACGCAAATTGCCCGCATTTTTCTTGATGAAACATTGAAGCTGCATCCTAACGACACAGCCACTGAACTTGATTTGTACAATATGGACTTGCCGCTGATTGATCTGGATGTTTTAACCGCACGTGACAAACAGCGCCGCGGGGAAACCTTGACTGTTGAAGAAGCGGCAAAAATAAAAACACTTGATACACTGGCTGACCAGTTTATCGGGGCGGATAAATATATCTTCGTTTCGCCGCTTTGGAATCTCGGCATCCCGCCATTATTAAAGGCCTATTTTGATGCCATTACGGTCGCAGGCAAAACATTCGCCTACACCGAACACGGCTCCAAAGGGCTTTTGAAAAATAAAGTTGCCATCCATATCCACGGCTGCGGCGTCGTTTACTCCGACGGCAAAATTCCGCAGTTTGCCGATCCGTATGTGCGCGGGATTTTAACATTCTTCGGCGTAGATGTCCTCCCAACCATTTTTGTCGAAGGCATCGACGAACATCCGGAAAATGCGGAAGCCATTTTGGCAAAAGCGGCCGAAGAAGCGCGGGAAGCCGCAAAACATTTTGACGTTCATACCGTATTGGCTTAAGCAAAAAATTTCAGCGCCCGTTTCCAAAGCGGGCGCTTATGTTTATTTTGTGAATCTTTCATGATGGGTCGAATACATCGCCATCAGTTCGGCATCCGGAGAAATATATTTTGCCGCGCTGTTTACCGCAACCGGTCCCTCCGCAAACCCGCCGGCAATCAGTTTTAACTTATGCGGATAGGTCACGGCATCCCCGGCGGCAAATATACCGGCGATATTCGTTTCCATTGCTCCGTTTACCACAAAACGCCCTTCCTGCATAGCGAGTCCCCAGTTTAAAATTCCACCGTAGTCCCCGTAGATCCCATGGTTGACAATAACGGCATCCGCCTCTAGCCAATGCATTTCTCCTGTATCCGCATGTTCTATTTCCACACGCCGGATCGACTCCCCTTCCCCGTACAGTGATTTTATTTTATACGGCGTAAAAACTTCCGCTAATTTTTTCATTTCACAAACCTGCCGTTCAAATCCGCCGAATAGATCGCGGCGATGGATAACCGACACTCTTTCCGCTACCGGCGCCAGTTCATTCGCCCAATCAACAGCCGCGTTTCCTCCGCCTGAAATGACAACGCGTTTATTCCGGAAAACTTCCAGCTGCTCTATAGTATAATAAAGATTGCCGGATTCAAATCGTTCCGCCCCTTTTACATCCAGTTTGACCGGTTTAAAAATGCCGGCACCAGCCGTAAGAATGATTGTTTTTGTATGGTGGGGTTCCCCGTTATCCGTTTTTAAAAGAAACGAACCGTCCGGCATCCGCTCCAAACCGGAAACATGCCGGTTGCAGAGAATCGCGGGAGCAAATGTTTTTGCCTGGCCGATAAGCGCACGAACAAGGCC
The DNA here is from genome assembly GCF_008974185.1 of Weizmannia acidilactici. Lineage (GTDB taxonomy): Bacteria > Bacillota > Bacilli > Bacillales > Bacillaceae_C > Weizmannia > Weizmannia acidilactici. Next base: position 6,962 of record NZ_BKZP01000009.1, on the reverse strand, counting down.
GGCACCGGTGACCGCCTGTATACCGCCGATATCGCGGATCGTTTTTTCCGGGTAAAACTGCGTTATCTTCCCTCCCAGCTCTCCGCTGCTTTCCAGCAATTTCGTTTTTAAGTTCCGCATGCCGCTGTAAAAGGCTGTAAACAAGCCGACCGGCCCTCCGCCGACAATGGTTACATCATATAAATCATCCGCCATGTTGATTCCTCCTTTTTCCAGATAGATCAAAGCACCCGCACAAATATCATAAACAGACTGGCAAACCGTTCAATTTTTCACCATTAAATACAGGAAATAAGGCGCGCCGATCACAGTCACGACAATCCCCGCCGGAATGCCGCTTGGATCAAGGATGACCCTACCGATCGTGTCGGCTCCCAGAAGAAGAACCGCCCCAAGTAAAGCGGCAACCGGCAGGAAAAAACGGTGCCGCGGCCCGACGAGTCGTTTTGCAATATGCGGGGCCATCAACCCGATAAACCCGATTCCCCCCGTCACGGACACAGATACCGAAGCAAGGGCGGCCGCTGTAAAGCCAAGCAAAAGATTTTCGCGCCCAATGTGCACCCCCAACCCGACCGCAGCATGTTCATGCAGGCTGAGTACATCAAGCGTATTCGATCTGAAAAACACAACCGGGACGAGAACGGCTATCCACGGCAACAGTGCAAGCACAAATGCCCAGTCATCCCCCCAGATCGTCCCCGCCAGCCAGCGTGCGATAAAATCATACTGGTCACGGTTGAAATGGGAAGCGAGCGCGATCATCGCACCGGAAAATGCCGAGGAAAGCCCCGCTCCGGTCAATACCATTCTCTCCGGCTGGATCCGCTCCCCTTTTTTGAATGACAGGACGTAGATCAAAACAGCAGCCGCTATGCCGCCGAGTAGTGCAAAAACGGGCAGAATATAAAGGAAGGACGACGGTTCAGACGTAAAAAAAGAGATAAAGACCGCAACCATTAAACCGGCGCCGGAATTGATCCCGAGGATACCGGGGTCGGCAAGTGGATTGTGTGTCATACTTTGCAGCACCGCCCCGGAAACTGCAAATCCGATACCGGCAAAAAAGGCAACAAGCATACGCGGCAGCCTGAATTCATATAAAATCAGATTTTCCGCATCCGTTCCGCGCCCGGCCAGAGTGGCCAACAGCCTGCCCGGGGAAAGCGAGATGTAACCCGAAGCCATGCCGGCAATAAAAACAGCAGCCAGCAAGAGGGCGGCGCCAGAGAAGGCAAAATAAAATTCCCACCGTTTCTTCACCGCAGTTTCCCTCCCCGCCTCGCAAGATAAAGGAAAAAGGGAACGCCAACCAGTGAAACGACGGCTCCGACCGGCGTTTCATACGGTGCATTGATCGTGCGTGCGGCCGTGTCTGCCAACACAAGCAGGACCGCGCCAAAAACGGCGGAACAGGGAAGGATCCAGCGGTAATCCGCCCCGACAAGGGACCTTGCGAGATGTGGAACCATCAGCCCGGCAAAAGCGACCTGGCCTGCAAGCGAGACGGCAGTACCGGCCAATATCAACACGATCAGGAGCAAAACGGTTTTCACCGCAAATGTACGCTGGCCGAGCCCTTTTGCTGTCTCCTCTCCGAAACTTAATACGGTAAGGCCCTTTCCCATCAGAACCGCCAAAAACAAACCGGCGGCTGTAACCGGAAGGACCAGTTCCAATTGGGGCCATGTGGTTCCCGACACCCCGCCCGCGCTCCAAAAAGCCAAGTCCTGTGACAGTTTGAAATAAAGGGCAATTCCTTCCCCCAAAGATGTCAGGAGCGCGGAAACAGCCGCTCCCGCCAATGTAAGGCGGAGCGGCGTTAAGCCCCCTTTTTTCAGCGATCCGAGGCCGAATACAATCCCCGCCCCTGCAGCCGCACCGATAAATGAAAAGAGCATTTTGGCGCCAAAAGAAGCGTGCGGAAAAAAGGCAAACAGGCAGGCCAGCCCCAAGCTTGCCCCCGCATTCAAGCCGAGCAGGCCGGGATCGGCAAGCGGATTGCGCGTCATGCCCTGCATGATGGCGCCGCTCACTGCAAGGGTGGCACCGACAACAGCGGCGCCAAGTTCACGCGGGAGCCTCAAACTCATGATGATGCGGTCCGCTTCCCTTGCCGGTTCATAATGAAAAACCGCCCGCCAAACGGCCGAAAACTGAATGTCCGCCGCACCCGCTGAAATGGCCGCCGCAATGCTTGCCACAAGCAAAACCATCCCGGCCGCCAAAACCGCCATTCCGGCCGGCCGCAGTGAAGCATGGCCGCGATTTTCCTTTTTAACTTCCATCTGTTTCACCGCCATCTACATGTATTTGAATCATTTTCCGGCTGACTGGAATTCTTTTACAAGGAGATCCAATTGTTTTTCCACGGAAATGGGATCATTAAAATAAAAGTTTTTCGAATCCACTTTGATGACACGGCCTTTTTTCACCGCCGGAAGATCTTTCCACACATCCGTTTTCATAAAAGCATTATCGCTTTGTCCGCCCCAGCTGGCCACAACAAAATAATCGCCGGCATATTTCGGGATGGTTTCCGTTGAAATGGCTTTATAACCCGGGCCCTGCACAACCTTTTTCACGGATTCTGGCATCTTGAGGCCGAGCGCTTGATAGATGACTTCCGTACCGCGCCCCCAGTTTTCTCCGTAAATATACAATTGCTTCGAATAATCCTCCAGTACCGTAACGGTTGCATTTTCTCCGATTGCCTTCTTCACTTTTTTGCTTGCCGCCTTTGATTTCTTATTCCATTCATTTACCCAAGCTTTGGCCTGCTTTTCTTTGCCGACGAGTTTGCCGATCTCGACAAATTGTTCCAAATAATTCCGTTTATCGTATGTATATGCAACTACCGGCGCAATTTTCGACAGCTTCTTGATGTTTTTGTCATTGCTGTACGCGATGATCAAATCCGGCTTGAGTGCCATGATTTTATCCAAGGAATCGGATGTCACGACTTCTGCCTTGTCCAATTTGTTTCCGTAATACGTATTATCTTTTGCATACTGGCTTACGCCAACCGGTTTGATGCCCAATTTCAAAAGATAGCCGGTATAGGTAAAAGTGGTGTCGACAACGCGTTTTGGCTGCACCGGCACTTTGACTTTTCCATTGTCAGCCTGGTAAGTTTTTTTCTCATCCGTTTTCTTATTTTCTCCGCTTCCGGTCTGATTCCCGCACGCTGAAAGCATAAGCAGAAAAATGAAAGAAAAAATCATAAAAGCCTTCGTGTGTTTTTGCATGTTTATCCTCCATCCTATTAATAATGATAATCATTATCAATTAAAATAAAAAAGAATTCCTATGCCATTTTTTCAATTGCCTGTCCGTATTCCTTAGCCAAATCATACGATAGACAAACCGGTTTTCCTGTTTTGCGGTCGAGGGCAATTTCCGCGTCAATTTGGAAAACGTCCCGCATCATCCCGCGCGTCATCACTGTTTCCGGACTTCCATGACGGTAAATCTCCCCGTCTTTCATCGCCACCATGTAATCGGAAAAACGCGCCGCCTGGTTCAAATCATGAATGACCATGACAATCGTCCGGTGTTCGGCCCGGTTTAAATGCTGTAAAAGTTTCAGCACTTCAAGCTGATGGGACAAATCCAAATAAGTGGTCGGCTCATCCAATAAGATGATATCAGTGCCCTGCGCGAGCGCCATCGCAATCCATGCCCGCTGCCTTTGCCCGCCTGAGAGCGCATCTACTTCGCGGTCTTTCAGCGGAAGCATGCCGGTTGCCTGTAATGCCCAGGACACGGCTTGATGGTCTTCCGCCTTTAATTTTCCCAAACCTTTTTGGTGCGGATACCTGCCGAATGACACAAGCTCGGATACGGACAAACCTTCCGGTGCATCAGGGGACTGCGGCAACATGGCCAGCTTTTGGGCAACTTTTTTGGTGGATTGTTTTACCACTTCTTTTCCGTCCAAATAGACTGCACCCCTGTTTGGAAAAAGAATGCGCCCCAATGTTTTCAAAAGCGTCGATTTTCCGCATCCGTTCGGCCCGATGATGGCTGTAATTTTGCCGTCCGGTATTTCCAGACTTATATTTTTAATGATTTCTGTTTCTCCATAGGCAACACGAATCCCATCGGCATGCAGTTTCGGCATAACAGTTCCTCCTGTAATTTTGTGACTATTCTTGAAAATGATTATCATTTTCATTTATATTTTATTTGATTGACAATTTTGTGTCAATTGCTTTTTTCATTGTTTTTCGCCGCTTTTGTATCCTCTGTTCGGATGATATGCCTTTACGAGATGGGAAATACGCCCCATAATATATATAAGAAAAATTTTAACCGCACGCCGGGGATGCGGCATGCGGGCGAAGGGACAAACAACGAGTGGGATTGCGCAAAAAAGTATTCATCTGGTCTGCCGTTTTACTAATCTTATTGCTGTTTTCGGTTTATTTTATCATCGGTTCCTTTCTTGAACATACGTATTCACATCTTGAGCAGGATCAGATGTACCAAAAACTGCACCAGTTAAACGACGTGTACAAAAACAGTTTGCAAAATTTGGGCGAATTCACCCATGATTATGCTGCTTGGGATGATACATATGCGTATATCCTTCATCCGGGGAAAAAGTATGAAGCCTCCAACCTCGTCCCAGGCACCTTCGCTACATACGACGTTGATTTTGTCGTTTATTTGAATGCCGGGCAGCAGATCGTCTACGGCAAGCAATACAATCCAATTACCCGTAAATTAGAAAACATCCAAAGCACCGCTTGGATCCGCCGGTACCATCTTGCACGGCTCATGCGGCCGGGTGAAAAAAAATCCGGGCTGATCCGCTCCGGCAACGAAATTTATATGGTTTCAGCGCAGCCGATCCTCAAAAGTTCCGAGCAGGGGCCTTCCAGAGGGACGCTGATTTTCGGAAAAAAACTGGATGACGCCCAAGTTCGCAAACTATCAAAAATTGCCGGGTTCTCAGCATCGCTCTCTTCAAAGCCGAAACCGTCCGAAAATGCATCTCCTTTTCGGGTCAAAACCTCCAATGAACATGCGATCAAAGGTATCCTAATATTGAATGATTTGAATGGAGACCCGGCTGCCACGCTGTCCGTCCAAAGCAAGAGAATCATCTATCAAAAAGGGCAGCAAGCCATTTTTGCTTTTTTAATCACTTTGCTTGCTGTCGGAGCGATTCTTTTGCTCGCACTTTATTTTGCGCTCGATCATCTTGTCGTTTCCAGGATCGTCACACTCATCGAAACGATCCGCTATATCCGGCAAAGCGACCGGCTTTCAGCGCGCGTGCTTGCAAGGGGGAAAGATGAAATCGGGGGTTTGGCTAAAGAAATCAACGGCATGCTGTCCTCCCTCCAAGCTTACCAGCAGCAACTTTCGAGGCAGGCCTTTTACGACCCGCTTACCCATCTGCCGAACCGGCTTTTGCTAATGCAGAAACTGGACGAAATCACGAAAAAACAAGACGGGCATACAGCGATTTTGTTTCTTGATTTGGACGGATTTAAAGAGATTAATGATACATACGGGCATGCTTGCGGAGATATGCTGCTTGTGGAAGTCGGACGCAACGTGCTCCGGCAGCTGGAGGAAGGGGATTTATTTTGCCGCCTTGGCGGGGATGAGTTTATCATGCTCCTTTCAAACTGGGCAAACCGGACGGAACTGCTCGGCAAAGTCCACGCTGTGATCCGTGAAATAAGCCGACCTGTTGAAGTCGAAAGCCGGGATGTCACGGTGACGGTCAGCATCGGCATTTCCCTTTACCCGGACAACGGAACGGATCCGGAAGAACTCATCCAAAAAGCGGATGAGGCGATGTACCGTGCAAAAAGGGCCGGCAAAAATTTATACGATTTTTATGCGTTTTAATGCCGGTTCCCCGCCCCCCCAAGCTGCACCTGAGATTTTACACCCTTCCTGCTCCACATTCATTGAGGAAGGGAACTTCTTTCGGAAAGCTACCAACAGAGGCCCATTTCTTGGAGCAGTTTGGCAGTTTTTTCGGCGCCAAGGCGAAGAAAATCGCATAGATCCTGTTCAACCGCTGTTTTGCTGACAAGCAGAAAGAAATCTTCAATGGCCTGCCGGTGGGAAATTTTATCCGCATGCCCGCAATATTGGCAACGCCACACTTCATCTTTGTATTCCATTTCAAAACGCCGGCATACCGGGCATCGGACGCCCATGTACATCGCATCCCAATCGATTTTGAACGGAAAAATTTCAGCCGGCGGATGATGCGTCAATAAATGTTTTTCCCATTTTTTGAAATGTTTGCTGTCCAACACAGGCTGGCCGTACAGATCTCGCAGCCTGTTGATTTTGTAAACGGCCTGGTTTGCCAGGCAGATTTTTTGCTCGTCGGCGGTATTGGCTGGAGGAGCTTTCACTTCAGCTGTTTCATGGCAAAAGATAACCAAATATTCCACCGGCAGTTCCGGCAGATGCCGCGCCCGTGCCCAAGCCTGCAGGAAGCGTTTTTGTTTTTGGAGGCGGTAAAACGGATCGGGCCAACCTTTTTCGGCCTTCCCTTTGTGCTGGATCAGCTGGTCAAAAGCCGGATCCATATAAATCGTGTCGGACAGGTGGTTGTATTCGATGATCAGAACAAAAGCACGCGTGAGGATGAGTGTATCGATGAGCGTACGGCTGCTGCCGTTTTTAAAGGGGAGACCCTGGAAAACGAGGAGGCCGTCCCGCGGGAGAAACGCTAAATAGTCGTCCGCCCTCTTTTCCCTTTTGTATTTCGCCTTTCTTTTTTCGACATACCGCTCAATATCCCGGTACATCGGATGCCTTTCGGGAAGCCTTCTCAAATAAGCCTGCCCAACCTGGATTTCCACGGGACATTCCCGCTTTTTTGCGATCACTTTTGATTTCCCCTTTTTAAGGATGAGTCTTTTTTATTTTATTAGAAATTTTTATTTTTATTCGAAACAGTTGACATCAAACTGTGATAAATG
>NZ_BKZP01000008.1 GCF_008974185.1 Weizmannia acidilactici | reverse complement strand
TTTCAATGTTCAACATTAGGGTATGTGGATTACTGCCCTTGGATATAGACGTTTGCCCCAACCAGACAAAAAAATTCCGGGCAGAAGCCTGTATTGGAAAACGGCTGCCTTTTTTGAACGGGGAAGTCCGCGGATAAATCGTGGCGTTAAACAAAAAACTTTACTCGGGTTTAAGATATGGTTCAGGTCGAGCATTTCATTGATTTTTTTCATGACATCATAAACAGGGCTGTGCTCTTTCTGTTGGGATTTTGCTTTTCCGAAATCTGCGACTTGTTCCCCTGTGCAGGAGCCGCCATTGTGACAGCGCAAAAGCGGCAGTATGTTCATTTCTTCCCCGGGTATAGCCGGAAACCGTTATGATATAATAGAGGAAACAGCGTTTTTGAGGTGATTGTATTGAAACTGGCATTTATTTCCGATATTCACGGCAATGCGAATGCGCTTGAGGCAGTGCTGGAAGATATTGAACAAAAAAGGGCGGATAAAATCTTTGTGCTCGGGGATCTTTGTTTCCGTGGCCCGGAGCCGCAGCGGGCGTATGATTTGGTCCAGTCATTGCAAACAGATGTGATCAAAGGCAATGCCGATGAATGGGTGTACAGGGGCGTCGGCATGGGCGAAGTTCCGGAAGCCGCTTACGAAATCATGAACAAGGAGAGGGACTGGGTCGTATCCCAAATGGGCCAAAATGCAGTAGAAGCGCTGCACCGACTGCCTGAGGAAGTGAAATATGAGTACGGAGGAATCAAAATCCACGGGTTCCACGCCACGCCTTACAGCTTGTTTGAAAATGTGCTGCCGGACAGCGGAAACAGCAAGCTGAAAGAAAAATTAATGCAGGAAGAAGCAGATATATACTTGTATGGTCATATCCATACGCCGTATATCCGCACCTTTGGCGGCAAAACGGTCGTCAACCTGGGAAGTGTCGGGCTGCCGTTTGACGGCGTTCCGAAAGCTTCTTACGCGATTGTCGAAATTGGAGAAAACGGCTTCCAAGTTTCCATTGTCCGCGTCACATATGATGTGGGGAAAACGATCAAGCAGTTTAAAAACTCCGATTATCCGAATAAGGAAAAATTGATCGATATTTTAACGCGGGCAAAAAACGATTAAATTTGGTTGGAAAAACTCCGGCGCCGGGCAAGCGCCGGAGTTTTGTTTACCCGGCATCAATGTTCCGCTTCATTGCTTTCATCTGCCCGATATGCTCCGCTTCGTGGTAAAGGGGTGAGCACGAGCAGGTCCCCGTAGTTTTAAAATCGACAAACGGTAGCTCAATCGGGATTTTTTCAGGAAAGTAAATGTTTCGATGCCGAAAGAAAAACAGAATATTTACAAAAGAGTGCAATGAGTCTAAAATATAAACAGCGTTTATTTTTTTGTGGATATTGAAAACGCTGCCAAATTTCTGCGGAAAAGGGGGAATCCGGAGTTGAAAAGGTTTGAAAACAGGGTTGCGGTCGTCACGGGTGCAAGCAGGGGGATCGGTAAAGCGGTTGCATCTGCTTTTGCGAAAGAAGGGGCAAAAGTCTGCCTCGTCGATATTAATGAAAAAGCCTTGGAAGAAACCGTAAAAGGATTAAAGGAAAAAGGGTATGACGTGATGGCGCAAACAGCCGACGTTTCAAAACGTGCACAGGTGGAAGCGGCGGTTTCGGCGGTGCTCGGGCAATACGACAAAATCGATATTCTCGTCAACAATGCGGGTGTGATCCGGGACAACCTGCTGTTTAAAATGACGGACGAGGACTGGGATACGGTCATGAATGTCCATTTAAAAGGGGCGTTTCTTTTCTCAAAGGCAGTCCAGCAAAACATGGTGGAAAACAAATACGGGAGAATCATTAACACCTCTTCCACGTCCGCGCTTGGCAACCGCGGCCAGGCAAATTACGCTGCCGCAAAAGCGGGCCTGCAGGGTTTTACGAAAACATTGGCAATCGAGCTTGGAAAATTCGGGATTACGACAAACGCAGTTGCGCCTGGATTTATTGAAACCGATATGACAAAAGCAACAGCAGAGCGGATTGGCGTCGATTTCAACGATTTTATCCAATATAACCAATCGATGATCCCGGTGGGCCGGACGGGAAAGCCGGAAGATATTGCTAATGCGGTGCTTTTCTTTGCCATGGAAGAATCATCATTTGTAAACGGCCAGGTGCTTTATGTCGCAGGCGGGCCGAAAGATTAAAAGGGGAAGGGGGGATACAGATGTTTGAAGAACTGATCGGAAAACGTTCGAGCACCGTATGGAATACGATTGAAAGGGGCGCCGTCAAAAAATTTGCCGATGCCATTGGAGATCCGCATCCCATTTACATTGATCCTGTCTTTGCCGCAAACGCCGGATTGAAAAACAACGTTGCGCCGCCGACATTCCCGGTTACGTTTGACTACGGCACGATTGAAGGGCTCGAGCTGCCGAAAGCGGGCCTCATCCACGGGGAGCAGGGCTTCGAATACAAACGTCCGCTTTATGTCGGCGAAGAACTGCTGTGCTGGAGCGTGCTTGAAAAATACCAGGAAAGAAAAGGGAAACTTGGGGAAATGGGGTTTCTTTTTATCAAAAAAGTTGCGGAAGACGAGAGCGGGGAAATCGTCATGACGTCTACGCAAATAATCATCATTTCCGAAACGGTGCGAAAGGGGATGAAAGCATGAGCCTGCGCGCGCTGAAGCCTGGGGAAAGACTAAAACCGGCTGAACTGCCGCCGGTTTCAAGAATGGATTTGATTAAGTACTCGGGGGCATCCGGCGATTTTAACCCGATCCATACGATTGATGAAGCAGCAAAAAAGGCGGGCCTTCCCGGGATTATCGCACACGGGATGTGGACGATGGGCAATCTTGGGAAACTATTCACCCCATATTATGAAGCCGGCTACATAGAAAAGTTCACGGTCCGGTTTTCGGGCATGGTTTTTCTTGGCGACCGGCTGACGTTAACCGCCCGGCTGAAACATTCGGCTGAGGGAAGGCAAACGTTTGAAACCGACGCCGTTAATCAGGACGGGGTCAAAGTCATTAAAGGTGAAGTGGTGTTTAAGCTGTTTTCTCCTTAAAAAAGAATCCCGCTTGTTCCAGCGGGATTCTTTCCGGATTATAATTCGAGCCATTCCGTATGGAAGACGCCTTCTTTATCAATGCGCTGGTATGTGTGGGCGCCGAAGTAGTCGCGCTGTGCCTGGATCAGGTTAGCTGGCAGCACTGCCGAACGGTATGAATCATAATAAGCGAGCGCTGCGGACAATGCCGGTACAGGGACGCCGAAACGCACAGCCGTTGCGATGACTTCGCGGAGGGCATCCTGGTAACTTTCGACGATTTCTTTGAAGTACGGGTCGAGCAGCAGGTTTTTCAAATGGCTGTCACGGTCATACGCATTTTTGATTTTTTGCAAAAACTGCGCGCGGATAATGCAGCCGCCGCGGAAAATCATCGCGATTTCGCCGTAATTCAAATTCCAGTTGTATTCTTCGGAAGCGGCTCGCATTTGCGCAAAACCTTGTGCATAAGAGCAAATTTTGCTCATGTACAATGCTTTTCTGACCGATTCGATGAACGCTTTTTTATCGCCGTCAAAGGCAGTGTTTTGCGGCCCTTTCAACAATTTGCTTGCCGCAACTCGTTCTTCTTTCATCGCGGAAATAAAACGGGCAAATACCGATTCCGTAATGAGCGGCAGCGGAACGCCGAGGTCGAGCGCGCTTTGGCTTGTCCATTTTCCGGTCCCTTTTTGGCCGGCCGTATCCAAGATGACATCAACAAGCGGTTTTCCGGTTTCCGGATCTTTTTTTGTGAAGATATCGGCTGTGATTTCGATCAAATAGCTGTCCAGCTCGCCTTTATTCCATTCGGAAAAGACTTCATGCAGTTCTTCCGCGTTTAGGCCTAGGATATTTTTCAGCAGGCTGTATGATTCGGAAATCAGCTGCATATCGCCGTATTCGATGCCGTTATGAACCATTTTCACATAATGGCCGGCACCGTCCGGACCGATATAAGTTGTGCACGGCTCGCCGTTGACTTTTGCGGCGATATCTTTAAAAATTGGCGCAACAAGATCGAAAGCTTCTTTCTGCCCGCCCGGCATAATGGCCGGCCCGTGCAATGCGCCTTCTTCACCGCCGGAAACGCCGGTGCCGATAAAATGGATGCCCAGTTCGCTTAGTTCCCTGTTGCGGCGCTGTGTATCCTTAAAGAAAGTATTGCCGCCGTCGATTAAAATATCGCCTTTATCGAGAAGCGGCTTTAATTGTTCGATCGTAGCATCGGTTGCCTCGCCCGCTTTGACCATCAGCAGGATTTTCCGTGGTTTTTCAAGCGAATACACAAATTCTTCCAGCGTATAATAGCCGAAAATATTTTTCCCTTCCGATTCTTTCAACATCGCATCTGTTTTTGAACGGGAACGGTTGTAAACCGAAACGGTGTAGCCCCTGCTTTCAATGTTCCAAGCAAGGTTTTTTCCCATCACCGCTAAACCGACCACGCCGATTTGCTGTTTGCTCAATCTAGACACCTCAACATTTTTTAATTATGTAAAAACTTACCATTCTAATGTTCCAAGGACATACAAAATGGAAGTCTTACATTATTGTACCAAATATACCTCATTATTATAAATGAAAAAACAATGGTTCCGCAAAATATTTGTATTTTCGAAAAGGCATGCACCTGTTAGGATTTTTTCCGCGTTTACAGTATAATGGACAATGATACGGTGTTTCCATAATGGATGCAATGAGAGGAGGAGTTGGGATTGGGCATAATCCTTGTTGAAATTTGCGAAGGCAGCCTGATCAACGCCATTGATGTGGAAGCCGAGTTGGAATCCCAATATCCCGAAGTTGCAGTCATTTCAAATGAGTGCTTAATGTCGTGCGGCTTGTGCACATACAGCCCGTTTGCCATTGTAAACGGGAAAAGGGTTTTTGCCGAAACACCTGGAGCATGCTTGGAAAAAATAAAAGCGGCAATTGAAGCGGAATTAAAGAATCTCCTTTAAAAAGGTTCTCGTTTTATCCCGTTTTTTATATTATAATGGTGTAATGGAGCGTACGGGGGAATGGGTATGGGAATTTGGGACGCATTTAAATACAGCTGTTTATTGCCGGGCAAAAAAGCAGCTTTCCAATTAAACCGGATTCCTATGGACAGGACAATCATGTATATTTTTCTGCTCGTTTTTGCGGTTTCCATCCCGCGTGCGGCAAATCTCGCTGCAGGCGGGGCGCCCGGATCGCTCAACATGATCCAGTTTGTTTTTTATTTTTTGTTTGTGTATGAGCTTTTGGCGGCATGTACCGTGCTCGCCGGCATTTCGCTGCTGGCCTGCTGCGGGTATGTGCTGCGGAAGCTGATGAAAAGAAAACTTGCATACCGGCATTTATGGAAAATGTCGTGCTACACCATAACGGTTCCACTCGTTTTACATACGATAATCGATGAATGGATGACAAAAAACGGGCTCGTCTCGGGTGTTGTGCTTGGCGGGTATCCGCTTGTTTGTTTGGTGCTGATGATCCGACATTACCCTGCGGCACGCCACCATCAGCAACCCGGGCCCGTGTAATGCAGCGAAGAAGGAGAAGACAATGGCGGAAAAGACGATTTTGCACGATCTACGTTCACTGGTTTATTCGGGTGAAGTGTTGCTGGATGAACCTTTAAGCAAATACACTTTTACCAAAACGGGAGGAAAAGCGGATTTCCTGATTTTTCCGCAAACGTATGAAGAAGTACAGAAAACGGTCCGGTTTGCCATTGAAAACGGGGTACCGTATACGATATTGGGGAACGGCTCCAATTTAATCATCAAAGACGGTGGGATCAGGGGCATCGTCCTGATTTTAACCAGATTAACAAAAATTTCGCATTCCGGAAATGATATCACGGCCCAATGCGGGGCGGCCATCATTGACGTTTCCCGTTATGCGCTCAAGCAAAAGCTTACCGGTCTTGAATTTGCTTGCGGTATTCCGGGATCGGTCGGTGGTGCGCTTTATATGAACGCGGGCGCTTACGGCGGGGAAATTAAAGATGTCCTGTCGAGCGCGCTTGTCCTCACGAAAAACGGCGGGATGAAAAGACTCAAAAAAAACGATTTGTCTTTCCATTACCGGAAGAGTTCGATCGCCGAAAATGGGGAAATCGTTTTGGAAGGAACGTTCAGCTTGGAGCCGGGGGACGATCGGGAAATCAAAGCGAAAATGGATGAGCTGACTTTTCTCCGGGAGTCAAAACAGCCGCTCGAATATCCTTCGTGCGGCAGTGTATTCAAACGACCGCCCGGGTATTTTGCGGGCAAGCTGATCCAAGACAGCGGCTTGCAGGGGACGCGGATCGGCGGCGTCGAAGTCTCCAAGAAACATGCCGGTTTTATGGTCAATGTCGGGGGCGGGACGGCAACCGATTATATAAATTTGATCAAACTTGTCCAAAAAACGGTCAAGGAAAAATTCGGCGTTGATCTCGAAACAGAAGTAAAAATTATCGGGGAAGACTAAGAAAGGCCGGTTCTTTTGCATAATCAAAAGAACCGGCCTTTTCTATTCTTTCCGGCGGATATCGATTAAGCGATTTCCGCGGTATTTGATTTTCACGTTTTCCCCTATGGAATAGTTTAAATATGTATCGCAATCCATTGAAAGGGTTTTACCATTGCTGAATTCCATGGCGCAGTACGGTTTAGTCGTCGTCGGCGCCAATTTTATTTTCCGTTTCGTTTTCACGCCTGTAGCAACCGGGACTTCTTTCCGGTTCGGCGTATAAAATTTGTCTACAATCTCCACGCGCTTATAGGAGCTGACAGGGCGTTGATAAAACAGCAGGACCGCGAGCAAAAGCAGGCAGACGGATAATAAAACAACTTTCCACGTGATTTTTGACATGGATCATCCCTCTAATTCCCTGGGCATCAAGCATCTTTTACTATGAATATATTATTGTGTATAAAACAAAAATATGATTATATCCGGTGGAACTGGATCACAACATATTTTTCCATTTGAAATTTATTGAAACCTTTATGGATCAATTCCGTAAATATTTATATAACACTAGTTTAACAGAAAGTAGGGATGATATGAGTGAAATTGCTCTCTCGGTCAAAGGGCTGACGAAACAAATCCGTTCAAAGAAAATCGTTGACAATGTCAGTTTTGAAGTGAAAAAAGGGGAAATCTTCGGGCTTTTGGGTCCGAACGGCGCCGGTAAAACAACGATCATCCGGATGATCGTTTCCCTGATCAAACGGACAAGCGGGGAAGTGTATATTAGCGGCAAAAGCCTTGACGAAGATTTTAAAGGTGCCATGAATGAAATCGGCGCGATCGTCGAAAACCCGGAATTTTATTCGTATATGACCGGGTACCAAAATCTTGTCCACTATAAAAGAATGTCAAGAAAGGAAATTCCGGAGGAAAAAATCATGGAAGTGGCCGGGCTCGTAAAGCTGGAAGGTGCCTTAAAACAAAAAGTAAAAACATATTCTTTAGGGATGCGGCAGCGGCTCGGCGTTGCCCAGGCCATTTTACATAGCCCGTTTTTACTTGTCCTCGACGAGCCGACAAACGGTTTGGACCCACAAGGCATCCGGGAGTTCAGGGATTATTTGCGCACGCTTGCGGCAAGCGGGGTTTCCGTGCTGGTTTCTTCGCATTTGTTGTCCGAGATGGAATTGATGTGCGACCGGTATGCCATCATTGAAAAAGGGAAACTGATCCACATTGAGACAATGGAAGAAACGACGGGCATACAAAATAACTCTCTCCGTGACATCATCTTCACCACGGATAACAGTGCGATGGCGATACAAGCAATTGAAAAACAATTTGATTTTGCCGTAAGCACTATGGATTCCTCACGGATAACGGTTTCGGCAGCATATGAAGATGCCGCCAAAATCAACGAAACATTGGTGAAAAGCGGCTGCAAAGTTTATGAAATTGCTTTTGAAAAGAAAACATTGGAAGAACGTTTCCTTGAATTAACGAATCACGGGGAAGAGATGGAGAACAAATGATGGCATTGGTGCAAAATGAATGGATGAAAATTTTTGCCCGGAAAAGCGCATGGGTCTACATGCTCCTCATCGTGGCGATTGTTCTGGTGGCGGCCATTTTTTACAATAGAATTTACGGTAAAGATGACCCGGACTGGCGTGCAAAAATCCAGCAGGAAATCAAGGCGGATGAGCGGCTTATGCAAAAAGATCCTGATCAGTATGCCGATCTTGCGCAAAACATACAGAGAAATCAAGATTATTTAAAGTACAATATCAATCCGGATGCCCATTCTAACTGGCATTTCATGAACAATGTCGTCATTCCGCTCGGATCTTTCGTCACCTTGTTCAGTGTGATCGTCGGGAGTGCGAACGTTTCGTCGGAATTTGCAACGGGCACCATCAAGCAGCTTATGATCCGGCCACATGAAAGGTGGAAAATCCTGCTGTCCAAATATATTGCCGTTACTGCATATTCCATTTTGCTGCTCGCCGTGCTGCTTGTTTCAGGATTTGTAGTCGGCTTAATTTTCCAGGGCGCCGGGGGCTTCCATACAAAGTTTATTGAAGACAGCCTGGATTTTAACAACTATCAAATTAAAGAAATCGGGCCGCAGTTTTTTCTGAAATTTGCGCTGTACCTGCCGAGCCTTGTGATGGTCAGCGCGATTGCGTTTATGCTTTCGACGCTATTTAAAAGCCAGGCATTGGCGGTCGGGATTGGGATCTTTGCTTTGTTTATAACCAATACAGTGGGCGGCATTCTCCTGTTTCTCATGGAAAAGTACCATTGGGTAAAATTCCTGATTTTTCCGCATCTGGACCTGTCCGTCTTTGCATACCAGGATAAACTGGCAGGGGGTGTCACATTGCCGTTTTCGCTCGCTGTGCTTGCGGTTTACTATCTTGTTTTCATGGCCTTGACGTTTTGGTATTTCCAAAAGCGCGACATTGCTTCTTGACAAATCGTAATAATCCAAGTAAAATATGAATCAACTAAATATGGTCGGTCAATGGAGGAGTCTGTCACCACAGGCTCCTCCTTGCTTTTTTCACTATTAAGGGGCTGTGGCGGCATTCTCCTTATCGATTGGGCCGATAAGGAGTTGAGGAGATGTTTATTTTACAATTGGCCTTGATTTTGTTTGTATCCAAAATCGCCGGGGACATCAGCGTCCGCCTCGGCCAGCCGTCCGTTGTCGGAAAGCTGGTAGCAGGGATTGTGATCGGCCCGTCTGTGCTCGGTCTTGTCCACGATTCCGAACTACTTTCGGAAATGAGCCGGATCGGGGTCATTTTATTAATGTTTCTGGCAGGCCTTGAAACAGATTTGGACGAATTTAAAAAATCAGCGAAATCCTCCATTTTGGTCGGATCTGTCGGAGTTGCTTTCCCGCTCGTTTTCGGGGCGCTGGCAGGACGCTTGCTCGGTTTGGACTGGCTCGGCGCTGCATTTTTAGGTCTGCTGTTGTCGGCGACAAGCGTCAGCATTTCTGTCCAGACATTGAAAGAACTTGGAAAGCTGAAATCGAAAGAAGGCATGGTGGTACTCGGGGCGGCTGTCATCGACGATGTGCTTGTGATGGTTGCATTGGCTTTTTTGATGAGCCTCGCCGGTGGGGACACGAATCTAGGGATTGTCCTTTTGAAAAAAGCGGTATTTTTCTTCATTGCCATCTTCGCAGCTTGGAAGGTCGTGCCGTGGCTGCTCGGGAAGCTTCCATATTTGAAAGTGACGGAACCGCTGCTATCCGGATCGTTCATCATTTGCTTTCTTTTTGCTTATTTTTCCGAAACCGCCGGGGTTGCCGCCATCATCGGCGCTTATATTACCGGGATTGCAATCAGTACGACAAAATATCAGGAGAAAGTATTTCATAAAACGGAAACGGTCAGCTATTCCATTTTTGTGCCGGTTTTTTTCACTTCGATCGGCATCCAGACCGAATTGGAGGGGACCGGTCCATTTTTAGGCATGATGGCTATCCTCATCATCGTTGCTGTTCTTACGAAGATCGCGGGCGGTGGACTCGGTGCGAGGTGGGCGAAATTTTCATGGGAAGATTCGCTCGGCATTGGAAGCGCGATGGTCTCGCGGGGGGAAGTGGCACTCATTATCGCCGGCATCGGCTTGGAGGAAAAACTGCTTTCCGGGGATTGGTTCACCGTTCTGGTAATGGTTGTACTCGTGACCACGATCGTAACGCCGGTGATGATGAAGTTCTTCTTCCGCGGTAAGCAGGAAGCTGTTTCCGTAGAAGACCTTAAAAAAAGCGATGTACAAGCGGACGCATACACGGGCTTTCCGCCGAATAATATAGATAAGAACAAGTAAGGACAAGCTAGCCCATAAAAAGGCTGGAGGATGCATATGGGAAAAAGCAACCGGAAAAAAATCAATGCTGCGGTTTGGATCGCCTTTATCGCGTATGCTGCTTGTTTGGGGGATTTATTGTTTTTCATCCCGTACCGCCATACACCCAATCCCGCCAACCATAATTTCATCCCGTTTAAAACGATCCGGATGTATATCCTTTATTACCGTTATTTTTATTTCGACATTTGGTTTTTCAATCTGTTTGGCAATATACTGATGTTTATGCCGTACGGATGGTTCCTGCCTTTTATTTTCCAGCGGTTAAGAAAGGGTTGGAAAACCGGGGTGCTGTCGTTTTCCACATCGGCCGTGGCGGAAACGATCCAGGGGTTTTTCCATGTCGGCGGATTTGATGTGGATGACATCCTGCTCAACACTTTCGGCGGCATGATGGGCTATTGGGCTTTTGCGCAGATGCGGAAACTCGCAAAAAAAATAAAAATTGAAATTTGGCATTCATCATGAATAGAATCGGAAGTGCGCACAAAACCTAAATATGCGGGGTAAAATATAACAGTTTCCGCAAAATAGCTTCATTACGGTCCCGTACAGGGGGGTAGATGCGCATTGGATGATGAGAAACTGATCCAGTTTTTAAACAGGGAACTCTCAAATTTTACAGTCCTTTATATCAAACTGCACCGTTATCATTGGTATATCCAAGGGAAAAACTTTTTTACGCTCCACCAGTTTTTTGAAAATTTGTACCTCGAATTTTCCGAACTGATTGATGTGCTGGCGGAAAGGATTTTGTCAATCGGGGGCAGGCCGCTTGCAACAATGTCCAAATTCCTCGATCAAAAGACGATTGTGGAAGCAAGCGCCGATAATGAAGAGCGCGAAATCCTGAAGCAGTTAAAGGATGATTTTGCACAAATGGCAAATGAAATCCGGGAAACCGGGATCCCACTGGCGGAAGAGAGGAAAGATGACGCCACGGTAAATGATTTAACCTGCTGCTTGAAACGGTTTGATAAACATATTTGGATGCTGAATGCATTCATGGATCAGCGGTAAAGGCTTTGCCGCTGATTTTTTCTTGAATCCGCCCGAATTTTTGGTAAGCTAACAGCAGGACAATATGAATTGAAGGTGATCAAATGGGGTACATAGAAGAAATCCGGAAATTGGCCGGCAGCCGCCCACTTATTTTGCCGGGCAGCGTCGTGCTCATTTTCAACGGCCGGGAAGAAATTTTACTGCAGCAAAGGGTTGAACCGCGCGGCGTCTGGGGCCTTCCTGGCGGGTTGATGGAGCTGGGTGAGTCGGCGGAGGAAACCGCATTAAGGGAAGTGTATGAAGAAACCGGGCTCCGATTAAACGATTTAACCCTTTTCAATTTATATTCTGGAAAAAATTATTTTGTGCGGCTTAAAAATGGCGACCAGTTTTTTTCGGTTACTGCGGCATTTATTTCCCGATCATACAGCGGCGAGCCAAGCGTGAACTTGAAGGAAGGCATGGATATCGGATTTTTCCCTTTAGACCAATTGCCTGCAAAACTTGTCGGCAGCCACCGGCGGATGATCGAAGAATATAAGCAGGCAAAAAACCCCCATCCGCCTTCAAAATAGGCAGTTGGGGGTTTCCTTAAGCCAGATAAATAAAGTAAGCGATAAAGGCAACAAATAATACATACATGAGCGGGTGGATCTGTTTTGCTTTCCCGCACACGAGCATGGCAATGGGATATAAAATAAACCCGAGGGCGATCCCGGTTGCGACGCTGTAGGTGAGCGGCATCATCATGATAATCACAAAAGACGGGATCGCAATTTCAAGCCGGCTCCAGTTGATCGATCTCACCTGCATCGCCATCATCGCCCCGACAATTATGAGCGCAGGGGAAGTGACTTCCGTCGAAATCACCGATAACAGTGGAGAAAAGAACAGGGCAACTGTAAATCCGGCAGCGATAATGATTGAAGTAAATCCTGTCCGGCCGCCTGCTGCAATGCCGGAGCTCGATTCCACCATTGTTGCCGGGGTGGACGTCCCGAGGATGCTGCCGATCACGCCGGCTAGCGAATCAGCCAAAAGGGCACGGCCTGCATTCGGGATTTCATTATTTTTCATGAGCCCTGCCTGTCCGGCGACAGCAATCAATGTACCGGCTGTATCAAAGAAAGCAACAAATAAAAATGTAAAAATAACGGCAAGCATATCCGGGTTCCACAAGTCATCCAAATGGAAGAACACTTTCCCGAAAGTCGGGCCGAGGCTTGGAATGGATCCGACAATGGCATGCGGCACCGGCACAAGTCCGAAAATCATGCCGATGATGGTCGCGATGACGATGCCGAAGAAAATCCCGGCCTGGACGCCGCGTACAAGCAAAAGCATCATCACGATAAAACTGAATACCGCAAGCAATACTTTTGGAGAAGTAATATTTCCGAGCGCAACAAACGTATCCGGGTTGGAAATGATTATGCCGGTATTTTTTAAGCCGATAAAAGCAACAAAAAAACCGATTCCGGCTACAATTGCGTGCTTTAAATCTTCCGGTATCATATTAATGATTTTTTCGCGTATTTTTAACAGGCTCAAGATCACGAATAATACGCCGGAAACAAAAACCCCCGCCAATGCAACAGGCCATGGAATATGCAAGCCGAGGCAGACGGAAAAGGTGAAAAAGGCGTTCAGTCCCATGCTCGGCGCAATCCCGATCGGGAAATTGGCGAGCAGGCCAATCAAAAGCGTCCCGATGATTGACGCCAACGCCGTCGCGGTAAAAACGGCGCCTTTATCCATCCCCGACTGGCTTAACACCAGCGGGTTGACGATCAAAATATACGCCATCGACAAAAAAGTGGTGACCCCGGCAATGGTTTCCTGGCTGTAAGAAGTGCCGCGCGAATGAAATTGAAAAAATCTCTGCATCATTTTCCCTCACTATTCCAGTTGAAAAATCATAGGATGAATCCGCCCGTGTTTTTCTTTGGTCTTTGTCCAGTTTTCCCTTTTCTTTTCCCCAATATCAAAAAATCGGGCAATCCGCAAGTGAAAAAGGCAAAAAGTCCCTCCAAACACTGCGGAAATGCCCGGGTGTATGTATGAATGGCAAGCATGACGGAATGTCTTAGGTTTACCATTGTAGTCAAGCTTTTTACGGCAGCTTGGTAGAGACGTTTAGGCCATATTTCTAAACTTATACAAGGTACACGGTATAAAAACGAATGGTTACTATTATACAAGAATTGCATTCCAAAATCAATAGATTTCGTAATGGATATAATGTGGGCAACTTTAGCGTAAATCGCGTATAATTTGGTTGAAAAGCTCTATTGCGGACAATACACGGGTTTTCTGCAGCAGAGCCGGTTGAAAAAAGGAAGGCGGTTATGTCTATGAAAATCGGCGTTATTGGTATCGGGGATATTGCAAAGAAGGCTTACTTACCTGTTTATGCCCATACGAAAGAAGCGGAATTCCATTTTTTTACGAGAAATCAGGAAAGTTTGCGGTATGTCAAAGACCATTACCGGTTTGAACATCTGTATCCAAGCCTGGAAGCGTTAATGGAGAGCGGCATTCAGGCGGCTTTTGTACATACTGCAACAGAATCCCACTACGAAATTGTCCAAAAACTTTTATCAAACGGCATCCATGTTTATGTGGACAAGCCGGTGACTTATCATTATGGACAGACAAAAGCATTGGCGGATTTGGCAAAAGAGAAAAATATGCATCTTTTCACAGGCTTTAACCGGCGCTTTTCCCCCGTCTATCAAAGATGCCGGGAACTTAAAAAACCAAATCTGATTTTGATGCAAAAAAACCGGTTCAAGCATCCGGAAAATGTCCGTACATTTGTATACGACGATTTCATCCACGTCATCGATACTTTGTTGTATTTGGCAGATGAACCGTATGAAAAAGTGGTTGTAAATGGGAGGAAAGAAGGCGATTTACTGTACCATGCAAATGTCCAGTTAATTTTTCCTTCAGGCGTTGTCGCAATCGGTATCATGAACCGGGACAGCGGTACATCGGAAGAAATCCTTGAAGTAATGGGTACGGATGAAAAACGGACCGCCCGCCAGGTTTCAAGCCTCACAATCCAACAAAATAAAACGATTACGCAAATTGCCGCAAATGATTGGGAACCGACATTGTGCAAAAGGGGATTCGAACAAATTGTTTCCCATTTTATCGATGTCGCATCCGGCAAAGCACAACCGAAAATCACGTTGGACGATGCCCTTAGGACCCACGATCTGTGTGAATATATTGTCAAAAATCTTGAAGGGTAAAATTCTGATAGTTTCATCTCTCATTTTGCATGCTCCGGGGGGATTTGTCCTTTGCAATTTTTTCACCCTCTCATACTTTATATTAGTGACCATTGGGGGGGTGAAAAAATGTCCGGAGGCGGTGGAAACAACAATATGTTTCCGTTAATTGTTATACTGTTTATTTTGCTGATTATTGTCGGGTCTGCATATGTCTATTAAGGCAGCGTAGAAAAAATAGAAGCACTTTGAAACGGAGCGTTTTTTTCCAAGCCGGAAAGTTTACGGGTGAACGTTTCGGGGGGGCCGGGAAAGCCGGTTTATATGCGCTTAAATATGGACGCGGTATTGGACGGTGTATCACAGCGGGGTCCAACCATCCCCGTTTGGACGATCGAAATGGAGCCGTGGGAGGCAGAAATGCTGCGCTTTGCATACAAAAATATCAGTTCAAAAAAATAGAAAAGGATGTTGACTTTGCCGGCTTTTTTAGGAGACGTGAAAATATGGAATGTGGCAGGCACCGCAACTGTTATTTTTGGAGATGCGGCAGCGATTTCCCCAATGAATGTTTCAAAGACTACGCATGGATCAGGAAGCGGAAGCAATGGTGCGTTTATGATGAACAACAACTATTTTAGCATGAATACCACCGGAACCATAAGCATGGCAGATCAGCCATATGTGGTCAGGTAATAAAAGCAGCCTTCCAATGTCCGAGAGAGGCTGCTTTTTTCAATTGGCTCTGTTCAATTTTTGTTGATAATGTCTAATTTTTGAGACTCCTGCGGGATAGCGGGCAAGTAGAGCTCCCCGTGCTGAGGTATCGAGCGAGAAGGCGCATGGATGCTTCATGAGAGAAGTGGATTTCGCGATCATCAACATGAATCACAAACATATCCTTTCATGAAATGAATGAATGGACCAGAAGAAATATATTTAAGCAGATCACAAATCCTGCGACCATCCATGCAACAACACTCGTTACTTTATGATTTACGAGCTCGCCCATGATTTCCTTGTTGCTCGTGAACAAAATCAGGGGAATGAGCGCGAAAATAATCCCGAACGAAAGGATAACCTGACTGATGACGAGCGCGCTTGTCGGGTTGACGCCCGATATAATGATTAAAAGCGGGGGCACCATCGTGATAGCCCGGCGCAGGTAAAGATTGATCCGTTTGTTGATGAACCCCTGCATGACGACATCCCCGGATAACGTGCCGACAGATGAACTCGAAAGCCCTGCTATCAGCAGGCCCAGCCCGAAAGATAGCGCGGCGGCTGGTCCGAGATGTTCATGGAACCGGCGGAATGCCACGCTGAGGTCTTCGACAACCATGCCGTTTTTGAAAAATACGGCGGAAGCGATCACGAGCATGCTGATGTTGATAGCGCCGGCAATGACCATCGCGATAACGATATCGATCAATTCAAATTTGAAAATTTCTCTTTTTTCCCGCTCATTTCTGCCGATAATTCTGCTTTGCGTTAATGAAGAGTGCAAATAAATGGCGTGGGGCATGACGGTTGCACCAAGAATACCGGCAGCAAGTAAGATGCTTTCGATACCGTTGAATTTCGGTGTGAGCATCCCGCCGAATACTGCGCTCATATCGGGTTTTGCCAAAAAAGTCTGAAAGGCAAAAGCAAGCACGACAATCATAACGAGGGCGGAAATGGCGGCCTCAAACGAACGGTAACCGCGGCGCTGCAGCTCAAGGATGGCAAAAGACCCCGCGGCCGTGATCAGTGCAGCCGGCAGCATCGTAATCCCGAAAATTAAATACAGCCCTAAAGCAGCCCCGATAAATTCTGCCAAATCTGTCGCGATAATCACGATCTCGCTTTGTATCCACAAAAAAATGGAGGCAGCCTTTGGAAACCGTTCGTGGGCAACTTCCGGCAGATTTTGCCCCGTCGCAATGCCGAGTTTAGCGGAAAGGGATTGGATCAAAACGGCCATTAAATTCGAAAATACGATTACCCAAAGAAGCATATAGCCGTATTTTGACCCCGCCGTTATGTTTGTAGCAAAGTTGCCGGGATCAATATAGGCAACGCCCGCAATAAATGCCGGCCCCAAAAAAGGCAGAATTTTTTTTAATCCCTTCACGTCCCCCCTCAGCACTGCCTGGGCGCTTAACGTATTCGAAGGTGTATGATTTACCATTTTTTTGCTGATTGTTTTATCGCTCATATAAATGTTTCCCCCTCCTTGGATTTTAAACCTGAATCAAAAAAGTTTCCATAGGGAAAATTCTATCTGGTATTATTGTATTCAATGAACACAAAAAAGTAAACTATTTAAAATGCATTTTTCACTAAATATTTTGTTGAAAACGTTATTTTAGTTATTCGCTTTTTTCAGCCGACACAGCCGGAAAGATTAGCGGAAACTTAGGGGCATTAATATACATGCAGGGAGGCAATTTTTTCCGCGTTATGCTGAAAACTATGGTATATATAATAGTAAAGAAATAAACGGCTTTACCATGCCGGAAATGTTGCCGGCACGGATACAAAAAGGGGGGAATGCTTTGGATGAAGAAAAGATTTTGGCGAAATTTAAGAACCGGCAGCCATCTGTATTGGGGATGGAGCGTTTATCCCGGTTTGCAGTACTGCTGCCGCTTATCAAGATGGGCGACGGGCTCCATGTTTTATTTGAAGTAAGGGCGGAACATTTAAAAAAACAACCGGGGGAAATTTGTTTTCCCGGCGGCAGGATTGAAAGGACTGATAAAGATGCGCAGGCGGCCGCCATCCGGGAAACAGCCGAAGAACTGCGGATTGATGGGTCGATGATCCGGGATGTGGTGCCGCTTGACTATGTCGTCTCATCTTACGGGAACCGCGTCGTTTTCCCGTATGCAGGATTTTTACCCCATACGGAATTTCATCCGAACTCGGACGAAGTGAAAAAATTATTCACTGTACCGCTTTCGTATTTGGCAGAAACGGAGCCGGAGTGCTACCGTCTCCAATTCAAGGTGGAACCGGACCAGGATTTTCCATTTCATCTTATCCGGGGCGGAAAAGCGTATAAATGGAATACGCATAAGATGGATGAATATTTTTATTATTATAAAGATTATGTCATATGGGGGTTGACCGCAAGCATCCTGAAAAATTTCTTGGATACGGTAAAGCGGTAAGCCTTCACGGAAAATTAATTCTGTTCTTTTCAGGTAATTTATTATAGAATGGTGTTTATAGCCGGCCCCTCATAGATCCAACCTGCTTGCGGCGGGGCCGTGCTTTATTTCAGTTGAGAGGTTTTTGGGCTATGATACATAACAGCATCGTCAGAAACGCGGATGTCCGGGATTTGCCAGCGATTTTAGACATATATAATGCATACATCGGAAACGGCATTATCACTGCCGATACAGTTCCGGTAACAGTGGAAGAAAGAATGCCGTGGTTTAAGCAGCATAACCCGGATGCCCGGCCGCTTTGGGTGATGGAATTGGGCGGCGAAATTGCAGCATGGATCAGTTTAAGCGATTTTTACGGAAGGCCCGCTTATAGGTCAACTGCCGAAGTGAGCATTTATATCGCCGAAAAATATAGGGGAAAAGGAATCGGAAAATTTTTGATGAAAAAAATGGTGAATGCCTGCCCCAAGTTACAGGTTGAAACATTGCTCGGCTTTATTTTCAGGGAAAACCAAGCCAGTTTAAAACTGTTTGCCCATTTTGGTTTTGAAGAATGGGGAAGTCTCCCGAAAGTCGCAGAACTCGGCGGGCGCATGCATGATTTGTTGATTGTTGGTAAAAAAGTATAAATCTGGTAATAAAAGAGGCAATAAAGGGAGCAATGGAGATATGAAAGTTGAATTATGGTCGGATTTTTCTTCCCGGGACTGTTATCTTGCTTTCTTAAGGCTGGGACAGGCACTGGAACAATTTGGCCATCAGGAAAAAGTACAGTTTGAAATCCGCAGTTCCATATCCATCTTGGATGGGGAAAAAGAGAGAAGCAGGCATATCATGGACAGCCTCAGGCTTTTGCATTTTGCACAAGAAAATGGAAAGCAATTTGAAATGGCGAGGGCCTTATTCGAAGTATATGCCGGACATCCTGCGCCAAACAGGGGATTTTTGGTAGAAGTTCTCCAAAAATCCGGCTTCGATCAGGCTGGAATGGTACAGTTATTAAACTCGGACGCATACATGGAGAACATGAAACAAGATGAATCGGAAGCAAACATGCTCGGTATCGACAGTGCACCGGTCATTGTCATTAACCGGAAGTATGCCATTTCAGGAGTGCGTACCGTTGACATTATTCTTCAGTCCCTTTACCAGGCGTGGAGGGAAGAAACTTACGTGCCGGCTCTTGAAAAGCAGGCTTAACGTGTATTGCAGAACAAAAAAGCGCCCGATCCGGGGCGCTTTTTTAAACATTCGATGCGGCGGCAAAGACTGCACTCCACATTATGCACCCTGTAACAGGGCCTTGCCGGCTTACGCATTTCAGCTCATCGCTTCACTACTATATCATGACAAACAAAGAAAAACAAGGGGACAAATTAAAAAACCGGATTTTTCCGTCCCAAACAAAAAAGCCGGGCAAACCACCCGGCTTTTTTTGTATCCTCACCAGCGATGCGCTTTTGCATTGCTCCTCAAGATGATCGTGTTTTGGGTGACTTCCGTTTGTCCGTTCACCTGGGATTTTGTATGCTTGCGCCGCGTCCAATTATGGTGGAACAACTCGGAATGCGGGTCCAGCTGATCTTTGTAGCTCATACCATCACCTCTTGGAAGGATTTGGATACCCTATTGATATTCTTTAACGAATATCAAATTTAGGTTGTACAGATGTGAGAAAAATTACACATCTTACTAATCACAATGTGCAAAATAACAATCATCTTACACATTGCGCTAAAAGAGAATTATCACACTAAACTCTTGGTACAAAACACGTCATCATACTTATAACACAATGTGCTGATAACACATATAAATATATATAACAGTTAAGGATAAAGGCGAAATGAAAGAACATTGATACGGAATACGGTTTTCATTCCCCAGACGTTGAATGAAATCAAGGAAACACACATAAAAATTGCTACGGAATTGGCACAAAATCGGGCCCGATTAGGCATTCAAAATAATCATCCAATAAGTTCAAACATAATATATAGAAAAAAACAGCCGGTTTAAAGGAAGGGAAGTACCTCGACATCGACACCTTTTCCGGCGGACTGATGGGTGAAAAGAGGTATGGCGGAAAAAATTCTTATTTTTGAAAGCGCTTTACATAGGGGGAGTGACGCAGATTTTGAAATGGTTATAAATGGTAACTTTCTTGCCAACACTAATGGTATGGATCAACTTTTGGAGGTGAAAAACAGTGAACATCGAGAAAGCCGTTAAGGTCATTGAACGCATGCGACTGCCGAACGGCGCCTTTACCGCCAGCCTGTCTCCGGAATACCATTATGTGTGGATCAGAGATGTTGTTTATACCGTACTGCCTTTTTTAGCTACGCCATCCCCGTATTATGAAAAAGCTTACCATGCATTGCTGGATATGTTTATCCGCTACGAATGGAAACTCGATATCCATACGAAGAAAAAACCGCGTTATTTGTTCGAATATATCCATGCACGCTATTCCACAGACCTTGAGGAACTCCCGCAGGAATGGGGCCATGCGCAAAACGATGCGGTCGGCGCTTTCCTTTGGGGGGTGGGCGAGGGCATCCACCACGGCCAGAAAATCATCCGCAGCCAAAAAGACCTGGATGTGATCCAAAAACTTGTCGATTATTTGGAATGCCTGCAGTATTGGCAGGCAGAAGACAATGGTATGTGGGAAGAAAACATGGAAGTCCATGCTTCGAGTGTCGGGGCATGTGTAGCCGGTTTAAAAGCTGTTAAAATGCTTGTTAATGTGAAAGACGAACTGATCGAAAAAGGGGAAGAAACGCTCGAAAAGCTGTTGCCGCGGGAAAGCGCCACTAAACCGACCGACCTGGCCTTATTGTCCTTGATCTATCCTTACCGGCTTGTTGACCGGCAAATGGCGCTCAGGATACTGGAAGATATTACAACGACGCTTGAACGCAAATACGGCTGCATACGCTATGTGAATGACAAATATTACAACGAAGGCAGCGAAGCCGAGTGGTGCTTCGGATTTCCATGGCTCGGTTTGTGCTTCTACGAATTGGGTATGTATGATAAAGCGAATGAATATGTGGAAAAAACGAAAAGCGTCATTACGGAAAATTGGGAAGTGCCGGAGTTGTACATTGGCGGAAAATACGAACCGAATGCGAACAACCCGCTCGCCTGGTCGGTTTCGTTAGCGTATCAGTTTTTAAAAACAATGAATGTTAACTAAAAAAAAACCACAATTCCGGGAAAAATAAAAAAGCTGTTTTAAAAGTGCCTGCATATTCTTTTACATTGAAAATGCGGCGCGGAATTTAAAACAGCTTTTTTATTTTTCCCAACAATCCCCCAAAAAAATGTGAAAACGGAAATATTTGAATAAATTTGTAAATATCATGAATTCGACAAAACTAGACTGCTTTTTTTTGCAGGATTCATAAAATTCCTAACGAATATAAACAAATATGCTGATTAGGCGGAGGTGTGACATTGGTAAAGACAGTGAAAGATTCGCAACAAATCGCTCCTACTGATTTTGAGCTTTATTTGTTTCATGAAGGAACACTTTATGAAAGTTACCACATGCTTGGTGCGCATGTGGCGGAAGTGGGCGGAGAAAAAGGCGTACGGTTTGCAGTCTGGGCCCCGCATGCGAAAGCTGTGTCCGTTGCCGGTGATTTTAACGACTGGGACGGCAGCAAGCACCGGATGCAGAAAGTAAAGGATTCGGGTATTTGGGTATTGTTTGTTCCCGGGCTCCGGGCGGGCGAACTGTATAAATATGAAATCACCGGGCCAAAAGGGGAGAAATTTTTAAAAGCCGACCCGTATGCTTTTTATTCAGAAGTCCGTCCGCGCACCGCTTCCATTGTTCACGACCTTGGAAAGTATAAATGGCACGACCACAGGTGGATGGCCCATAAAGCGAAATACGATCCGTACCATGAACCGATGTTGATTTACGAAATGCATTTCGGCTCATGGAAAAAGAAGGAAAACGGCGATTTTTACACCTACCGCGAAATAGCGGACATGTTAATTGGCTATGTTGCGGATCACGGCTACACACATATTGAACTCATGCCGATCATGGAACATCCTTTTGACCGTTCCTGGGGTTACCAAATCACGGGGTTCTATGCGCCTACAAGCCGCTACGGGAAACCGGATGATTTCATGTATTTCATCGACAAATGCCATCAAAACGGCATTGGGGTGATTTTGGATTGGGTTCCTGTCCATTTTTGCAAAGATGCACACGGCTTGGGGCGTTTTGACGGGACGCCGCTTTATGAGCCCGCTGATCCCGATAAAGCGGAAAGGCCGATTTGGGGTACATATAACTTCGATTTTCAAAAACCCGAAATATCCAGCTTCTTAATTTCAAATGCCATTTTTTGGATGGATGTTTACCATATTGATGGATTTCGGGTGGATGCTGTTTCGTCTCTTATTTATTTAAACCATGACAGGGGGGACGCGAAAAAAATCACCAACCAATGCGGCGGCGATGTAAATTTAGAAGCTGTCGCTTTTTTGAAAAAATTAAACGAAGCCGTTTTTAAGAAATTCCCCCACGCGCTGATGATGGCGGAAGAAGCGACGGCCTGGCCGCTCGTCACAGCGCCTACATACGCAGGCGGCCTCGGCTTTAATTTTAAATGGAATATGGGCTGGGTCCATGATGTGCTCCGCTATATGCAGACGGCGGAGGAAAAACGGCAGGAAGTCCATGACTTTTTGACATTTTCCATGCATTACGCTTTTTCCGAAAACTATGTGCTGCCTTTTTCGCACGATGAAGTGGTTTACGGGAAAAGATCGCTGCTAAACAAGATGCCAGGAGATTTTTCGCAAAAATTTGCAAACTTGCGCCTATTATACGCTTACTTTATGACGCATCCGGGAAAAAAATTACTATTCATGGGCAGTGAGTTCGGCCAGTTTGATGAATGGAAAGACTTGACGCAATTGGATTGGAACTTGTTTGAATTCGAAACCCATCAGAAATTTTTCCGGTTTACAAAAGATTTTAATGATTTTTATAAAGAAATGAGAAGTTTGTGGCGGCTGGACCACGAGCAGGAAAGCTTTGAATGGATAGACCCGAATAATAGCCGGCAAAGCATCATAGTTTTTATTAGGAGAGGGAAACGAAAAGGTGACTATTGCATTGTTTTATGTAATTTTTCAAAAGTAGCATATGAAAAATTCAGGATCGGCGTCCCTTCGTATGGAAAATATATTGAAATTTTTAGCACGGATGACGAACGGTTTGGTGGCGGGGGGCTGCTAAATAAAAATGCAATTCAAGTGGATAAAAAGCCTTTCCACAATCAGCCTTACAGCATGGAAATCAGCATTCCCCCATTAAGTGCGGTCATATTCAAAAAACTAACAGCAAAACGGCGAAGGGGTGGCAAAAAATAATGGAAAAGAAATGGATGGCAATGTTACTAGCAGGCGGGCAGGGGACAAGGCTTGGCGATTTGACTTCCCAGCTTGCAAAACCTGCAGTACCTTTTGGAGGAAAATATAGAATTATAGATTTTTCGTTAAGCAACTGCATGCACTCAGGTATTGACACGGTCGGGGTGCTGACGCAGTATGAACCACATATTTTAAATTCCTATGTCGGGAACGGCAGGGCATGGGATTTGGATCGGAATTACGGCGGGGCAGCCGTATTGCCCCCGTATGTGGGAAAAGACGGCGGAAAATGGTATAAAGGCACGGCCAATGCGGTTTACCAAAATATCCATTATATTGACCATTACAACCCGGAATTCGTGCTGATCCTTTCCGGCGACCATATATATAAAATGGATTACCGTAAATTATTGAAATACCATATTGAAAAAGGGGCACAGGTGAGCATCGCTGTCATCGAAGTCCCTTGGCAGGAAGCTGGCCGCTTTGGCATTATGGTGACCAACTCCGAAGGAAAAATCGTAGAGTTTGAGGAAAAACCGCAGTTCCCAAAAAGTAATCTCGCTTCTATGGGCGTCTATTTATTTAATTGGAAGCTTTTGCGCCAATATTTGGTCCAGGACGAGAAAAACAGTGGTTCATCTAATGATTTCGGAAAAGATATTATTCCAAAAATGCTGAAAGATAAAAATAAAATATATGCATATCAGTTCAGCGGCTACTGGAAAGATGTCGGCACAGTACAAAGCTTCTGGGAAGCCCATATGGATTTATTGGAAGACGAGCCGGCTTTTGAACTGGACGACCCGGATTGGAGGATTTTTACCGGGGATGCGAACCATCCGCCCCAGTATATTGCGCCGGAAGCGAATATCAAAAATTCTTTAATCAACGAGGGCAGCTGGATATACGGAAATATATGCCACTCGGTGATCTCGCACATTGTTTATGTCGGAAAAAACAGCTTTATTAAAGACTCGGTGATTATGCCGAATGTCACAATCGGAAATAATGTCACAATAGAGCATGCCATTATCGCAAGCAATACGATTATCGAAAGCGGAAAAAAAATCGCGCCGTTAAAAGCAAACGAAGTACGGCTCTACAGCTGCCCGCAAACGATGGAAGAAACAGACATAAAAGAAGTTTTATAAGAAAAGGGACGATGGATATGACGAATGTGCTAGGGGTTATCAACTTAATCAACGAAAAACCGATTTTAAAAGAATTGACGCTTCACCGCTGCCTCGCTTCCGTTCCTTTTGGGGGGCGCTACCGTTTCATTGATTTTGTGCTTTCCAATTTTATTCATGCCGAAATTTCGCAAGTTGCCGTTTTTACGAAAGATAACGGCAGATCGGTCTTGGACCATCTCGGTTCAGGGAAAGAATGGGATCTGGACCGGCATAATGGCGGGCTGTTTATTTTGCCGCCCGTTTCAGATGATGCCAAACTAAGGGGCGATATCCAAGGGTTTTATGACCACAGGGAATTTTTTGAACGGACATCGGCAGATCTTGTCATTATTTCTCCAGGGCACCAAGTCAGCAAACTGGATGTAGCCGCTTTACTAGAGTTTCATGAAAAAACGCAGGCGGATATCACGATCGTCTACAGGGAATATGACGGGGATCCGATCCAAAAGCCGAATTACCACCAGGTTACTGTGGACAAGAAAGGGAACATCCTGGATATTGATATGTTCACGGCGCCGCAAAAAGGCGACTGTGTTTGCCTCGAGACATATGTGCTGCCGAAATCATTGCTCATGGACTTGATCCAAACCTGCTATGAAAACGGCGAAGTCGACTTTTTAAAAGACGCGATTAAAGCGAATGTCCATAAATACAACATAAAAGCTTTTAATCATAAAGGAAATATGATTTTCATCCACTCGATGAACAGTTTCCATGCCGCTAACATGGCCCTGCTCAATCCGGATACGATCCGCGCTTTCTTTTATGAAGATTGGGAAGTGTATACAAAAATTAAACATGAACCGCCGACAAAATACGGACAAGCTGCCCGTGTCACAAATTCTTTTATCGCGAACGGCAGCGATATTGAAGGGACCGTGGAAAACAGCATCATATTCCGCGGCGTAAAAATCAAAAAAGGTGCGGTTGTCAAAAACAGCATCGTCATGCAAAAAACAGAAGTGGAGGATGACGCAGTGCTGGAAAATGTCATCGCCGACAAACAGGTGGCCGTCACCCAGCATAAAGTTGTTGTCGGAACACCGTCGCACCCTAAAGTTTTGAGAAAAAAAGAAATCATTTGACGGAGGATCAGCCATGAACGTATTGTTTGCAGCATCAGAATGCGCACCATTTATTAAAACAGGGGGGTTGGGCGATGTGATTCACGCATTGCCTAAATCCCTGAAAAAACTCGGCGTGAACACATCTGTCATCCTGCCGAAATACGAAGATCTAAAACCGGAAGTGAAAGAACGCCTCTCTTTCATGACCAGCATCACGGTCCCAGTCGGCTGGCGGAACCAGTATTGCGGCATTGAAACGCTGGAAGAAGGCGGGATCCGTTATTATTTTTTGGATAACGAGTATTATTTTAAAAGGCACGGCAGTTACGGATTTTTTGATGACGGCGAACGGTTTGCATTTTTTTCACGGGCGGTGCTTGAAGCCCTTCCGTATCTGCAGCAAAAACCGGATATCATCCATTGCCATGACTGGCAGGCGGGGCCGATTCCCGTCCTGTTAAAAGCACATTTCAACAGCCACCCTTTTTATAAAGGAATCAAAACGATGTTTACAATCCATAATTTGCGCTACCAGGGTGTATTTCCGAAAAGTGTGCTGTCTGATCTGCTTGATTTGAGCGAGTTGTATTTCCATGTTGACGGGCTCGAGTTTTACGGCAATGCAAGCTATTTAAAAGCAGGGCTTGCCTATTCGGACTATATTACGACCGTCAGTCCGGCATATGCTTCCGAAATCCAGATGCCGTATTACGGGGAGCATCTTGACGGCTTTTTGCGGATGAAAAGCAACCGGCTGAAAGGGATCGTAAACGGAATCGATACGGATACATACAATCCGGCAACCGATCCGGCGTTGTTTTCTACATACAATGATTATACGGGCAAATTGGAGAATAAAAAAGCACTGCAGGAAGCGCTACATTTGCCGGTTGATGCCAATATCCCCGTTGTATCAATGGTTACGAGGCTCGTGGAACAAAAAGGGATTGACCTGGTGCTGCGCGTCATCCATGAAATATTGGGGCAGAACGTCCAGTTTGTGCTCCTCGGCACTGGGGAATGGCATTATGAAGAAGCATTCCGGCATCTTGCCGGCGAGTATCCGGATCAAGTGTCCGTACATATTTATTTTGATGAACCGTTATCCCATAAAATTTATGCAGGCAGTGATTTGTTTTTAATGCCTTCCAAATTTGAACCGTGCGGCATCGGGCAATTACTCGCGATGCGATACGGCACTTTGCCGCTCGTGCGCGAAACGGGGGGGCTAAAAGATACCGTTCAGCCTTACAACGAATTTACGGACGAAGGCTATGGTTTTTCATTTGCGAATTATAACGCCCACGATATGCTGTATACGGTCGAAAGGGCGGTCTGGTTTTTCCGTTACCAGCCGAAAAGATGGCGTTCGCTTTCGGAAAGGGCGATGAGCCTTGATTTCAGCTGGAAAGCGTCCGCAAATGAGTATGTTCAGCTGTATCAAGAAATACTTTCATAAGCATGGGAAAAGACGCCCAGTTCTAAAGGCGCCTTTTACTGTTTTCTCAGCATATTTCTCCGGCTGATTGCTTTTATAATTGACATCATATCTTAAAAAGTTAACATTTTCCAGCTTCCTGCTTTGATTATTATCATGATCACTCCCAATAGGATGATTTATGGTGGCGTTACCGTAATTGCATCTGGATAGTACCACTTTTTCCTATTTACAAACACGGAAAACATCTACAAAAATTGCGTATTTCTTGCCCTCTTTTTCTGCAAACATTAGAATAAGAAAGGAATATTCCCCGAAGCATGCTGTTTTGGGGCCAATCGTGTCCATATTTGGAGGTTTTTGAAATGAAAATTGGCTGGATCGGACTGGGCCATATGGGAAGCCCAATGGCCAAACGTATTTTAAATGCAAAGTTCGAGTTATTTGTATACAACCGCACGCAATCCAAAACGGAAGAGCTGGCTTCATCTGGGGCAACGGTATGTACGTCACCGCAAGAAATTGCAGAAAAAGCGGATGTCATTGTGACAATGCTGACGGATAATGCGGCGGTGGAAGAAGTGTTGCGGGCAGAAAACGGTATTCTTTCCGGTTTATCGGAAGGAAAAACGGTGATCGATATGAGCACTGTTAGCCCCGACGATTCCGTTCGTTTTGCCGAATGGGTTAAAGCAAAAGGCGGCCACTTCATGGATGCGCCTGTTTCGGGCTCTGTCCAGCCGGCGAAAGAAGGTAACCTCGTGATTCTCGTCGGCGGCGAAAAAGAACAAGTAGATGTTTGCCGCCCGATTTTTGATGTACTTGGAAAAACGGTCATTCATTTTGGAGAAAACGGGAAAGGCAGCGCCGCGAAATTATCGATCAATTTGTTGCTCGGGCTGATTATCCAGGGCGCATCTGAAGCGCTCCTGCTCGGGGAAAAACTCGGGCTGAAAAAAGAAAATATCATTGAAATGATTTCGGCTTCCGCATGCAACACGCCGATTTTCCAAATGAAGAAGAATGCTTTCCTTAACGAAACGTTCCCTGCCGCTTTCATGCTGGAACTGATGTCAAAAGACCTTGGCCTTGCCAAGGCGGAAATCGAAAAAAACGCCATGTCGCTTCCGCTTGCCGGTGCAGTTGAAGAAACATACCGTAATGCAAAAGCTAACGGCGCCGGAAAAGAAGATGTTGCTGCTGTTTACCGGGAATTAAAACACCTCAATTTTTAAAAACAGGAGGGAGTTTATTGGGAGTGGTGCCGGATTATATCTCCAAAAATTTAGATATTTTATTCGTCGGATTCAACCCAAGTTTAAAATTGGGGAAAAACGGCCACCATTACGCCAACCCGAATAACCGTTTCTGGAAAATCCTCTATTATTCCGGGTTGATGCCGAAACAATACAAACTGGAAGAAGATGCTGGGCTTCTCGAGTTGGAATACGGCTTAACGAATATCGTTGCACGCCCGACGAAAGCTGCTGATGAAATTACTAAGAAAGAATATGAAGAAGGCCGCAGCATCTTGAAAAAGAAAATTGAACAGTACCAGCCTAAAATCGTCTGCTATGTCGAAAAAGGCGTTTACCAGCAGTTCAGCAAAAAAAGGCGGCGGGCTGGGGGGGCCAAAATCCGCTCGTTGTGCCGGGAACGATCGATTTTGTCGCCCCTTCATCAAGCGGCCTCGTCCGGATGAAATTAGAGGAAATGGTTAAGATATACCGGCCGCTTGTACAATTAAAAAACAGATAAAGAAGGGGAGAAACAGGGGATGAAACTTATTTCATGGAATGTGAACGGGCTGCGCGCCTGCGTCAAAAAAGGGTTTCTAGACTTTTTTGAACAGGCGGATGCCGATATTTTTTGCGTACAGGAAACGAAGTTGCAGGAAGGGCAGATCAGCCTTGATTTGAATGGATATTTTCAATATTGGAATTACGCTGAACGGAAAGGCTACTC
This sequence comes from Weizmannia acidilactici, assembly GCF_008974185.1. Classification (GTDB taxonomy): domain Bacteria; phylum Bacillota; class Bacilli; order Bacillales; family Bacillaceae_C; genus Weizmannia; species Weizmannia acidilactici. The sequence continues at coordinate 77,713 of NZ_BKZP01000008.1, read as the reverse complement.
GGGGATAGCTGTTTTTACAAAAAAACAACCGCTGTCAGTGCATTACGGCGTCGGGGAAAAAGATACGGAACCGGAAGGCCGGATCCTGACGCTGGAATATGAAAACTTTTATTTGGTTAATGTATATACACCCAATTCACAGCGTGATTTGTCCCGCCTCGGTTTCCGTCTGCAATGGGAAGATCAGATGCGAACGTATTTAAAGGACCTTGACTGCCGTAAACCGGTGATCATGTGCGGGGATTTGAATGTCGCCCACCAGGAAATTGACTTAAAAAACGCAAAAACAAACATCGGAAATTCAGGATTTACGGATGAAGAACGCGAAAAAATGACCGATTTGCTGAACAGCGGTTTTATCGATACGTTCCGTTATTTTTATCCTGATCTTGAGGGGGCCTATACGTGGTGGTCGTACATGAATAAAGTCAGGGAACGGAACATCGGATGGCGGATTGATTATTTTATCGTTTCGGAAAGGTTGTGCGATGATTTAAAAGATGCCGGCATTTATCCGGAAGTAATGGGGAGCGACCACTGCCCAGTTTTTTTGAAAACGAAATTTTGAAAAACGGAACCGGCCGCAAATTCCGGCCGGTTCCGTTTTTAGCTTGGGGCAGAAACGGCGATATGCTGAAAAGTGACAGAATCAAACAGCCCCAAATCAGTGATTTTCAATTCCGGGATCACCGGCAAGCTTAAAAATGATAGCGTCAGCAGCAGATCAAATCCCTTGTCCTCACAAATTTCCCGTAAGGCTTCCTTGACCGCGGCAAATTGCGCGGCTGCCTTTTCGGTGCTTTGTCCGGACATTAACCCGGCAATTGGAAGCGGCATCGCAGCAAGCAGCTTCCCTTGATCCGCCACAGCCAGCCCGCCGCCGATTTTTTTCAACGTTCCAATGGCGAGCAGGATGTCTTCATCATTCACACCCGCCACAATGAGATTATGGGAGTCATGGGCGATGGTGGAAGCAACCGCACCTGTCCTGATGCCAAGCCCTTTGCAGATGGCCAGGCCGATATGCCCGGTTGCCCGGTGGCGTTCGATCACCGCCAGCTTTGCAAGATCCTGTTCTGTTGATGGCATAAAAGCCCCGCCTGCTGATGGAACTTCCATCACCTTTTTGCGTGTTTCAATCTGATTCGGTATAATTTCAATCACATTGGCTTTTCGGCCTTTCCTGACCGGGATGCACAAATCTTCCTCCGTGATTTCCCGGATAAAAACGGACGAGGAAATAGTTCCGGCCAGTTGATCCAGGCTAACTTCTTTTAACAGTTTTCCATCTCTCGCCACGCACTTTCCGGCTTTATACACGGCTTTGACCGTAAACCGGTCCAAGTCTTCCACAAATATCAAGTCTGCATCATAGCCGGGGGCGACGGCGCCTTTATGTTTCAGGCCGAAACATTGTGCCGCATTAATGGTTGCCATCTGCACGGCTGCCAATGGATTAAATCCTTGTTCCACAGCTAGCCTGATATGATGGTCAATGCTCCCTTCTGCAATCAGATCGTCCAAATGTTTATCATCTGTGCAAAACATACAACGGCTGCGGTTACTGTCATTCACCGCAACAAGCAGGTCTTTTAAATTTTTCGCTGCGGAACCTTGTCGGAGCATGACGTACATTCCGTTGGAGAGCCTTTCTTTCACCTGTTCCGGCGTGACACACTCATGGTCCGTTTGTATACCCGCTGCAGCAAAAACATTGATACCGGCCCGGTCCAGCCCGGCACCATGCCCGTCAATTTTATACGGGGAAGCAGCAACAAGTTTTTCGAGCATTTGCGGATCCAAATTTTTCACACTTGGATAATCCATTACTTCTGCAAGGCCGAGCACCCTCGGATGTTTGTAAAAGGGGGAGAGCTGTTCGTTCAATAAAACGGCGCCCGCATGTTCAAAAGGTGTGGCGGGCACGCATGAAGGGAGCATAAAAAACACATCCAAATCCAGCCCTTCGGAATTTTCCAGCATAAAAGTAATGCCGGCTTCCCCGAGCACATTTGCGATTTCATGCGGATCCGCCACAACTGCAGTCACACCGTGCGGCAAAACGACTTTTTCAAATTCAGAAGGGCATACCATAGAAGACTCAATATGGACATGGGCGTCAATCAGCCCCGGTACGACAAAGCAATCCCCCGTATCAATTGTTTCTTTGCCTTCATAAGTGCCGATTCCGGCAATGGTCCCATCGGTAATGGCAATATCCCCGGATAAAATTTCAAGGTTAAACACATCGATGATTTTTCCGTTTTTAATGACTGTATCTGCAGGGATTTCCCCGACCGCCACCAGTATCCTTTTTTTCAATAGTTCCATTTCCACCGCCATTACCCCTTTCTTTCGCGAATGCATGGCGTTTGTTGCATTTATTTAGTAGTTTATTATAGAAACAGGAAACTGCGGAAGCAAGCAGATTGTAAGAAAAGATACCGAAGATAAACTTTCTATTTTTGGTTCTATTCATGTTCCAGCCGGAATAGGATAAAAAACGGAACCTGTGCAGTGATAAAACAGCTTAAAGCAACAGGGAGGTTCAAAATGGCAGTTGTAAAAGCAACGAGTGCAGATATCGATTTATTGGCGCGGCTCTTAAGGGCAGAAGCAGAAGGGGAGGGGCAGCTAGGTATGCTGCTTGTCGGCAATGTCGGCATTAACCGGATCAGGGCCAACTGTTCAGATTTTATCGGCATACGGACGATCCCGCAGATGGTTTATCAGCCGCACGCTTTTGAGGCGGTAATCCATGGCTATTTTTACCAGCGGGCAAGGGAAACTGAACGGCGGCTCGCGAAGCGTGTTGTGAACGGGGAAAGGTACTGGCCGGCAAAATACAGTTTATGGTATTTCAGGCCGGAAGGGGACTGCCCGCCCACATGGTACAACCAGCCGTTCGTTGACCGGTATAAGCTGCATTGTTTTTACGAGCCCACTGCAGAAACATGCGTTAATGTTTATATGACTTTTTAAGAAGCAAGTTTTTTCTCATTCGGCAGGAACCAAGAAAGAATGGCCCCGATCATCGGCAAAAACGACAGGATGGTAAATACAGCCGCAACGCCGAACAGGTCGGAAATGCCGCCCATAAACACAGAACCGATTCCGCCCGCGCCAACGCCAAAGCCGATTGACAGGCCAGACGCCAGGGCAATATTTTTCGGCAGAAGCTTCTGCATATAAACCACGCCGACAGAAAAACTTGATAAGACGCTGAAGCCGAAACAGAGCAAATCCAAAACGGAAAGCCAGCCGCTTAAATGCGGAAGCAAAAGCGCAAACGGCGTGGCTAGGAACATGGAAACAACAAGCAGCCGTTTCATCCCGACCCTGTCCGAAATCATCCCGCCAAAAAGCGTGCCGAGCGCACCGGCCCCGACAAACACAAAATTCAGCAGTTCAGTCGTTTCCAAGCTTGCATGTTTCAGATAAAACGGCAGGAAAATAACGACGCCAACCTGGCACCAGGAACGTAAAATGATCACAAGGACGAGTAGAATGACGCCGGGAATATGGTTTTTTCCGGCCATTTCTTTTTTAGTGCGTTTGATATTCTGGACTTTGCCGTTCATCCAGCCGAGCAGCGGAACTGTCAAGATGAGCGATAAAAATGCGACCGGAAGCAGCCAGATGAGGCCGTGGATGCCGGTATGGGCCAAAAAGAGCGGAATCATTAACGGCCCGACAGCCTGGCCAGCATTTCCGCCCACCTGGAAAATGGCCTGCGCCAATCCTTTTTTCAAGCCGGACGCAAAATGCGTGCCCCGTGAAGCTTCAGGATGAAAAACACCCGAACCGAATCCAGATACGGCAATGCATACTAAAAGCCATCCAAGGGACGGCGCAACCGCAGTAAAGGCAAGTCCGGAGATGGACAAAAAGACCCCAAGCGAAAAAAGCCAGACGCGCGGCCTGCGGTCTGTCAGCATGCCAAAGACCGGCTGTGTCACGGACGAAGCAAAATAAGAAACGAGCACGATTAACGTGGATTGCGTATAATTTAAATCCAACGCATGCTTATACATGACGACCAGAGCGGGCACCATGCCGGTAGTGACCAGGTCGTTCAAAAAGTGTGCACCGCTGAACGTATAAAGCGCACGCCGGTAAAGCAGATTTTCAGCCTGTAGCGGCGCCGAAGAAAAAGATTGACTTCCCATACATACTCCCGCTTTCCTAAAAATTCTTCCAAACCTCCAGAAGCAAGGAGGCCGACAGCCTGGCAAAAAGTAAAAATGAGAGCTGTACGAATATTGTAACATAAACCGCCACAAAAACGTCAAAAATGGTGCAGGAATACAGTTGTTTAGAAAAGCAGGAGGGAAGGTCATCCGTTTATTCTCTTCGTACCTTGTAGGAGGTACATGAATTGCTGAAGGGATTTTCCGGTTAAAAAATATCAAAAGGCTGATTTTGCATTTCTCCATACTGCAGGGTCACTAATTTTCATCGATTTCACCCCAAAAAATATGGTGTGCCGCGGCTGGCCTGAAACAAAACACAACCGTCCAAAAGGGAAACGGGTCCTTCTGAACGGCATGATGAGGGGAATATTATTTGTTTATTTAAACGATGCATAGCCGTCATCGAGCATAACAACGCTGCCATTGATGACATCCGCTTCTTCGAGGGTCAGCAGGTAAACTGCATTGGCGATTGCTTCCGGCCGGATCAATTCTTTCCGCATTTGCTGTTCTTTCATTTTCTGCGTCATTCCGGCATCTTTATAGGCCTGGATAATCGACGTATCCACGCTGCCCGGGGCAATGCCGACTACCCGGATGCCGTATTGGGAAAGTTCCAATGCCGCGTTTTGGGTCATCATCCGGACCGCGCCTTTGGAAGCTTGGTAAGGGAACGTCCCGAAATTGGCCAAATATCCGAAAACAGAAGCGGAATTGATGATCACACCTTTTATATCAAGGTCTCGCATTTTCCTGCCGGCAGCAATAATGCCGTACGCCACTCCGTGCTGATTGACATCAATCACGTGCAAATAATCTTCTATATTTAAACTCAGGACATGTCCCATCTTCCCGATCCCGGCGTTATTAAACATAATATCTATAGATCCGTACGTTTCCACAGCCTGGTCAACAAGCGCTTCCACTTCTTCAAATTTCGAAACATCTGTATTGACAAAAACAGCTTCTCCGCCTTCCGCTTTGACCAGCTCGGTCGTTTCAAGCCCTTTTTCTTCATTAATATCAGCAACGACGACTTTTTCGCCTTTGCGCGCAAATGTTAAACATGTTTCCCGGCCTATCCCGCTGCCGGCGCCTGTAATGACTGCTACTCTGCCTGACATGGTGCATTCCTCCTGGTCTTAAAGATTAAAAACCCCAAAGATTAGTAAGCGCTTACCATTCTTTGCAATCTTTAGTGTAGCACCACAAAAAAAGGTTTACAATATAAGAGGGTACTTTTCAAAAAAATGCCTTACATCAATTTCCAGTTTTTAAAACATCCATAAAGTGTAAAAGCGTAAGAAAGGATATAAAAGAGGGCCGTCCTTTTGTCATTCCGGCGGCAATTATGATTTATACTTCAATAAAATTCTTAAATAAGACGCTTTTTGTTGGAGGGATAACGACTCATCTTCTAAAATATGTAATAAGAGGCGGTCAAGAATCCATTGATTGCCATTATATTTATCGAGAATTTCCTGAATATCCTTTTCGAATTGTTCCAATGAATACATGTTGAAAACTCCTGTGACACATTCATAGTTGGGTGCAAACAGATGCAAAATTGATGCATCATGTAAGCTATTTAAAAACATTGTAGCAATCCCATCGTTACACTTACATTACACAATCAGGTTGGAGGGTGCTTGTGTATGCCGTACGTTCAAACCGGATACGGGCAGGTCTATTGCTCAATTAGACAGAAACAGCCAAACAGCAGCGACGGTGTCATGGTCCTTGTCCATGCGGCAATGTGCGACCACCATCTATTCGATGACCTTATTCCGCATTTAGAACAGCATTTCCAATTGATTTTATATGATTTAAGAGGGCATGGGAAAACGCAGGCGGAAAGGGGGGCGGAAGATTATACACTTGATACATTTGTGGAAGATTTAAAGGTTTTATTGGAAACCCTCCAATTAAACAAAATCCGGCTTGCCGGCATCGGCTTTGGGGCATTAATTGCAGCAAAGTACGCCAGATTATACGAATCGTCCGTTGAACACCTGGTTTTGATGTCACTGCCTTGCTATCCGCCGCATATCGGAAAGCAGGTAAGGCAGTTCCAAGTACAAATCAGCAATAACGGACGTTTTTTCCCTGCCATGTATTTCGTCGAAAACATGACCATGCTTTTCCCGGAAGATCCCGCAGTCCAAAAACTGAAAAACTGTCTGGAAATACAAAAGCCGGAACTATTCATCCGTCTGGCCGCTATTATTGCGGAAGCTTCGCCGGTGGAAGATTTGCGTGCCATCAAAATTCCGGTATTGATTTTATCCGGCGACATGGATTGCATATTTCCGCCGCATTATTTGTTCCTCCATTTATATGCGAAGCCAAATATATTTTTTCAAACAGTAAATGACGCTAAAATGCTGGTCACATTAGACAACCCGAAAACAACCGCATCCCGCATTTTATCTTTTATTCTGCCGGATACCAGCAAGGTTGCGGCAAGCCCGTTTTTTTCAAACATAAGGGATCAGACCATAAAATTCACTAAAGTGATATACAAACAGGCCGCCAAAAAAGCGCAATGGTATAAGCAAATCCGGGTCGACTTTCTAGACCGTTTTCGGGTCTTCATTAACGGGAAAGAAATCGTGGACGGATGGAATCGCAGAAGTGCCAAGCAGATCCTGATTTATTTGGTTTTTCACCAAACCGCTTCCAGAGAGCAAATTTGCGAGGCGTTATGGCCGGATGTACCGCTGCAGCAAGCGAGAAAGAATTTAAGGGTATATTTGTCTTATTTAAAAAAATTGGTAAACATTAAAGAACAATTTATTACAATGGATCGGGAAAATGTTTTCCTGTCAGGCAATATTACAAGCGACACGCTCGACTTACAGGACTTGATTAAAGAAGCCAAAAACGAGCCAAACGAAGGGATAAAATGGCGGAAATGCCAGCAAATTATGACAATTTTAAAGCCCGGATTTTTAACGGCCATTTATGATGATTGGTTCATGGAAATTCGTGAAACCATTGAAAACGATTTAATCAATTTAGTATTATGGTGTGAATATTATTTGGACAAACATTATGATGCGGAAAAAAGCATCCAATTTTTAAGTGAGTGTATGTCGGTGATTGATAAAAATGAGAAAATTTATGACCGGATCATTGAGCAATACAGGCGCTTGGATGATGATAAAAATATGAAAAAATGGATGAAAATGAAATATGACGTACTCTGGCTCGAAGATTAATGCTATATGTGTGATCAAGTGAATAGAACGAACAATGCGTTCTATTGCAAAAACCCGTTTCTGTCTCATTATTAAAAGTAATCTCTTGTTTTGAGACAGAAACGAACCTTTTTTGCAGAACTGTTTATAATATATATTATGTAAACTAATTTATTTCTTCGTAATGTTAGGGGTTCTTCCCTTCAAGTTCCTATAAAAAAATTATTAGGCACTTCCTCTTCTAAGTTCCTCATAATTTTTCGCCAGTTTTTTGTTGAACAAATTATCTATTTTTTAGACGATAATGAACATCTTTTGAACTAGTTATCAATAATCGTTTATTATCAGCGGTTGGCGCCTTAATTGAGTTGCAAAAACGCATGACATTTTTTCGTGTCATGCGTTTTTTGATAAGGCGTGATGTATTATTTCCGCCAAAAATTCGTATATTCTGCTTTATCCTGAATATTAAATTCAATCATTTTCTCAAGCAATTCGTAATTTACCGGCTCATTCCACGGAATTCGAAACAAGCCTTTGGTAGCGGTGTAGCCAGCTTGTGCAATGTCATCGGCAAAGTGCGCAATGCCTACTTCTTCGGGTGAAACGCTCAAATGATGCTTCGCTGTGGAAAAGCCGATGATAAATGTGCCGTGATCGGCAAACATTGGTGTATTCCATTTGATTTGCGGTTCCAAATTTAGGAATTTATTAGCAACCCACGCCAAAATTTCCTCTGTTCGGTCGCGGTGGTCGGGGTTATCGATACCTGCTAAATATTTTTCAAAAACTTCCATGTCTTCCTCCTTCGATATTATGCTATTTCCGCCAAAAATTCGAATTCTCTGCCTTATCCTTGATATTAAATTCAATTATCTTCTCTAGCAATTCGTAATTAACTGGTTCAGTCCATTGAATTCGGAACAAGCGTGAAGAAGCGCTGTAGCCAGCTTGGGCGATTTCATCGGCAAAATGCACCATTGTCTCTTTTTCGGGTAAAATGCTCAAATGATTTTTTGCTGTGGCAAACATAATGATGTATGTGCCGCGATCGGTAAACGTGGGTTTGTTCCACTTGATTTGCGGCTCCAGGTTTGGCAATTTCTCAAGCATCCACGCAAAAATCTGCTCGGCTCTCTCTTTTTGAGCAAACACACCTTCCTTTACGGATAGTGCTTCGTTGACTCCCCCGGAACTGAAAGCACTGCCACGTCCTCTATAAACATATTCTATCAGAATTGCCAGTAATAAAGGCACCAAATACTTTAATAAAGTCAAAATGTTACTCAACAATCTGGCCCTTTAATGGAATAAGGAATGATTATTTGTTCCCTTCCGGTAGCTTTCTATATAATGAAGCTCTAGATCCATTTGTAATTTCACAAATTTGCTTTACAGTCGTACTCCCTTCTTTATATAGCTTTACTGCATAATTCATACCTGCTGATTTTTATGACATTTCTTTAATCGGCCTTTAAACTTTCCTTCTATCTTGGCCAGTTCAATCCCTTCACGTTGACGCATACGAATAAGATCTTGTTCTAATTGGTTAACACCAGCCATTATCGTAATTAAGAATTGGCTGTTTGGATTATCTTCTGATAAATCTAACCAGGTATCCTTTAATGATTTTAAACTGGCCTTTTTCCCCCGTATGTAATCAATCCAAATAAATCCTGCGTAATTCGAGTGATCCGAGTTAAGTCTGCAACATAAATAATGTCACCTTCCTGTAAATCCTCTAACATTTTTGAAGTTGCTCACGATCCTTTGTTGCTCCAGAAATTTTTTCTTCAAAAATAATATCCATTCCGATTTAGTTCAATTGCTGAAATTGCCTTGAAGGATTTTGGCTAGTCGAACTGACACGGTTTTTGAGACAAGTCTTATGAGACACTCTTAACTATGATTTTATCAGTCTACTACACTCTATTGATATATAAAATAATTGCAGAATGAGATGATACTGTATGAAAATTGCGAGAGGTAAAGAATTGCTTACACCGGAACAGCGACAGGCCTTTATGCAAATTCCTAAAGATTAGTGGGTACAAGGAACCTACTACACTTTTTCCAAACGAGATTTAGAAATTATAAATAAGCGAAGGAGAGAAGAAAACCGTTTAGGGTTCGCCGTTCAATTAGCCGTTCTTCGGCATCCCGGTTGGCCATACACTCATATCAAAAGCATCCCAGATTCATCATACATTATATATCGAACAAATCGGTGCCACTCCATCTTTGCTTAGTCTTTATCCTCAAAGAGAAAATACACTTTGGGATCATTTGAAAGAAATTCGTAATGAATACGACTTTGTAACTTTTACACTAAAAGAATATTGAATGTCATTTAAGCATCTTCATCAATTAGCTTTGGAAAATGGGGGTGCTATTCATCTACTACATGAATGCATAGATTTTCTAAGAAAAAACAAAATCATCCTACCTGCTATCACTACACTTGAAAGTTACCTGGCTTCTGTCATGGACTTGCATACCAGAAAGATTATCGGCTACTCTTTTGACCGCCATATGACGACTGAATTGGCCCTTAAGGCAGTAGAAAATGCTTATCAAGCACAACGGCCAGGTCCGGGATTGATCTTGCATTCTGATTTGGGGTCCCAGTATACAAGCGAAAAATTTGCTGAATACATGGAAAAGAAGCAGTTTAAACACTCCTTCAGTAAAAAAGGTTGCCCATACGATAACGCCTGCATTGAGTCTTTCCATGCAATTCTGAAAAAGGAAGAGATCTACAGAGTCAACTATTTGAACTTTCAAGCTGCCAGAAGAGCCTTATTCGAATTTATAGAAGGCTGGTACAATCGGAAACGGATTCATAGCTGCTTGGGCTATATGACGCCACAAGAAACAGAAGACAGTATCAAAGGGGCAGCGTAGTGCTCTTCACAATTTTACAAGCATCCGCTTTACATGGAGTGGCGGGCGTGGTAGGCTTGTTTGCCATGCGAAAGAAATCATTGCCCCTTTCGCCCTTCGCATAACACCACGTCCGCAGAGGCTCCATGTCAAGCAACTAAAGATTAAAGGAAAAATATGGAATGGGATCATAATTTAAATTTCATTTTTCGGTGTCCAAAATATTGACTTAAAACCAGGTTGGCTTTTTATTATAAAGTTTGATTCACTCGTAACACCCGCATGGCATTTAGAACGGCTAGTACTGTGACACCTACATCTGAGAAAACAGCTTCCCACATTGTTGCAATCCCCAAAGCACCTAATAGAAGGAAAATTCCCTTCACTCCTAAAGCAAACATAATATTTTGCCAGACAATTTTACGAGTTTGTCTTGCGATTCCAATGGCCGTTGGGATCTTAGAAGGTTCATCTGTCATAATGACGATGTCTGCCGCCTCAATGGCTGCATCAGAACCTAATCCCCCCATTGCTATGCCTACGTCTGCTCGTGCCAGAACAGGTGTGTCATTAATACCATCACCGACAAACACGAGTTTTTCCTTTGGAGATTTTTGTACATCTAACTTCTCAATTTCTGCTACTTTATGTTGCGGCAACAATTCGGCATGTACTTCATCCAGTCCTAACTTTTTGCCTACTATGTCTCCGACTGTTTTGGCATCTCCCGTCAACATGACTGTCTTTTTAATACCTAGTTTCTTTAATGAACGGATAGCTTGTGCTGAATCTTCTTTTACTTCATCTGAAATAACAATGTATCCCGCATATTGTTTATCTACTGCGACATGAACAATGGTTCCAATTTCATTTGGCTCTTTGAACGAGATTTGTTCTTTTGTCATGAGCTTTGCATTTCCAACTAAGATTTCTTTTCCATTGACTGTTACTTGAATCCCATGTCCAGAGATCTCATTATAACCTCGGATAGCTTCTTCTTTAATCACTTGTCCATATGCATTTCGAATAGATTGGGCAATCGGATGGTCGGAATGAACTTCTGCAAACGCTGCATATTCCAACAATTCTTCTTTAGACATTGCACCCGTTGGATGGATACTTGTTACGTTAAATACACCTTTGGTTAACGTACCCGTTTTGTCGAATACAACATATTTCACATCATTTAAAGCTTCTAAATAGTTACTACCCTTTACAAGGATACCCGCTTTGGATGCAGCACCAATTCCCCCGAAGAATCCGAGTGGGATGGAAACAACAAGCGCACATGGACACGAAATAACCAAGAATACCAATGCCCGATACACCCAATCTGAAAACGTCGCTCCACTTATTACAAGTGGTGGAATGAAGGCTAATGCAACTGCAACGATCACAACTACAGGTGTATAATAACGAGCAAATTTAGTAATAAAGTTTTCTGTTGGTGCTTTTCGACTACTTGCATTTTGGAAAAGGTCTAAAATCTTAGATACAGTTGATTCTCCAAATCCTTTTGAAACTTCAATCGTTAAGACTCCATTTTTATTAATGAAACCACTTAACACATCACTTCCAGCTTCCACTTCCCGTGGGACTGATTCTCCTGTTAAAGCAGATGTGTCCACCATAGAGCTACCTTCTACGACTTTTCCGTCTAATGGAACTTTTTCACCGGGTTTTACCACAATGAGATCTCCAATTCTCACTTCTTCTGGAGACACTCGTTGAATATCATTACCGACCTTTACATTAGCATAGTCTGGCCAAATATCCATCAATGCACTGATAGACTTGCGGGAACGATTAACCGCGATCCCTTGAAATAATTCGCCTACTTGATAGAATAGCATAACAGCTACTCCCTCTGGGTACTGCTTGACGGCAAATGCTCCGATAGTTGCTAGAGCCATTAGAAAGTGCTCATCAAACACTTGCCCTCTCAGAATATTTTTAACCGCTTTAAGAACAATGTCTCCCCCTATAATAATGTAGGCAATAAGAAACAATCCGAGCTGTACAGTACTGGAAACAGGTGCGAACATCCCAATTCCGGCTATTATGGCACTAATTCCTAATCGAACTAACAATTTTTTCGTGTCTTCACTTCCGGTATCATTGCAATGATCACGTTCATGATCGTGCGATTCTGACAAGACTTCTACTTCCGGTTCTAATCGTTTAATAATCTTTGTCGCTTCTGTTTCTAATCGATCTATGTTAGATGGATTAGAACTTACAAAAATTAGTTTTTTGGAAACAAAATCAACAATGGATGATGTAACACCCTCTAGCTGTCCCACTTCTTGTTCGATTTTTGCAGCACAATTCGTACAATCTAATCCTTTTAAGTATAAAGTTCGAGTAATGCTTCCTTTTTCTTGTAGGTTAATATGCGGTTCTAACAATTTTACTTTTTTCTTTACTTCGGATACAACAGTTTCCTCTTTTGTTTGTTCTGTTTCCAACGTAAGTGTTTTGGTTGCAAAATTAACAGAGCAAGCTGAAACACCTGCTATTCCTTTTACACCATTTTCAATATTCATGGCGCAATTCGCACAATCCAATCCTTCTAACGTAAATTCTCGCTTTATCTTCTGTTTTTGCTCTTCCATCCGTTTCTCGTCTCTCTTCCCTTTTATATTTTATCTTCATTAACGTGTTGCAATATTTGATCAAAAATCTGAATGATATGACTATCAGCAAGTGAATAATACACTACTTTTCCTTCTTTTCGATTTTTTACTAGCTTGGCTTGCTTTAATACCCGCAACTGATGAGAAATAGAAGATTGCGACATACCGAGTAAATACGCTAAATCACATACACACATTTCCGATTCAAATAAAGCGTATAGAATACGTGTTCTTGTTCGATCCCCAAGTATTTTAAATAGATCCGCCATCTCAGTTAAGATTTCTATACTTGGGATCTTTTCTTTAACTTTTGCTACGACTTCTGCATGAATAATCGTTCTGCCACAAGTTTCTTCACATACTTCTACTGTTATCATTTTGTTTTTCATTTTGTCACACCCTTTTATATATGAACAATAATTCATATGTTCATACGATTGTTTTAATTATATGAAGCATATCTACGTAATGTCAATAAATATCCGCTATTACAGAGGAAATATTTGGGAACAAATCAACAATCTACTCATTTACATCACAATGATAACGAGATACAACTGATTTACATTCATATTTAGTTGCTGAAGGCAGATTGATTTTAGATAAAAAGTCAATAAATTAATTAAAGGTTCTTTATCTGATGTCATATTCCATACTGAATAAGATTTGGGATCAGTTATAGCAAAATAACCAAGTATAATGAGTTATGGTTTGACACGAAAATCCTGCTTTCAAAGTCCTGATCCGGCTTCTTTCAAATTAGCATGCTTTGACCACTTGTTCAATTATCCATCACAAAATGCTGTTCCATGAATCAAAATGTTGTCTCATTCATATGTATAAAGAAACAGTTTATGGGAGAGATTTTAATGGCTGTCGTGCATTATTTTGAAGGCCGGCTGCTTGTGCTGAGCCGGCTGATGGATGAAATTCCCACTGCTGGCCAGGATATTAAAATAAAAGGCCGGAAAGGAAAAGTGGCCGGTGTATCAGAAAAAGGAGAAAACATCTTTCATGTTCAGGTCACATTCGAACCGGTAGTGAAAAGACAAGCGCTTCTTTCGGACAATAAAAAGAAAAGGCGGTAAAACAAAAACTTTCCTAAATCGGCGGAAGGTTTTTCTCCTCTTACGCTTGACATGTAAAAGGGATGACCCAGGCAGGACATCCCTTTTACATGATTTGATTCAACTCAATGTACGGCAGCTTCTTTCGGGAAAAACTGCGGCAAGTAATCTTTATGCGCTTCCAACATTTCGTCCAAAACAGTTTTGGCGATATCGCCGCTGGGTACGAGCGGATTGAGCGTGAACGCCTGCAATGCCGTTGCGTAATCTCCGGTCACAGCGGCTTCAATCGTTAATTCCTCCATCGCTTTCATCAATTGCAGGAGACCGCGCTGGGCCGGCGGAAATTTACCGAAGTTGACTGGTTCTGCCCCGTGTGCCCGGATAATGCTTGAAACTTCGACCGCACAATCATAAGGAAGGTCATCGATGGCACCGTTGTTTCTTGTCGACACGACCATTACGGTCCCTTTATTATTGTAGATGGAATTAATGATTTCACATGCTGCATCGCTGTAATGCGCCCCGCCCCTTTTGGACAGTTCTTCCGGTTTATGGTCGAGATTCGGATCTTTATAAAGTTCAAACAATTTGGCCTCTATCCTTTTAACGACTTCCCCGCGCGTTCCTTCGTTATGGAAGGCTTCCAGCTCCTCTTTCAGCATGTTATCCGTCATGTAGTAATAACGGTGATACGGGCATGGCAGCATTTTTAAATTTTTCACTTGTTCGTATAAGAAACGCATGTTTTTAATGTTTTCGACAACTACGGCCGGGTCGACATTCGGCCCGTACAGCGCGTCAATGACTTTCTCCGTAAGTTCCGTTCCATCCTTGTCAAATACCCGGTGCCAATGCAGATGGTTGATCCCGGCAAATTTAAAGAACAGGTCTTCTTCTTTTTTATTTAAAACCTCGGCCGCACTTTTGACGGCACCAACTGGCACATTGCACAAGCCGATCACCTTTTCCCATTTTCCGTAACGAAGAACAGCTTCCGTCACCATGCCTGATGGATTGGTAAAATTGATCAACCATGCATCCGGGCAAAGTTCTTTCATGTCTTTTACAATATCCAAAATCACTGGAATCGTACGGAACGCTTTAAACATTCCGCCGGCGCCGTTTGTTTCCTGGCCGATCATCCCGTGGCTGAGCGGAATCCGTTCATCTTTAATGCGAGCATCGAGCAACCCGACGCGGAATTGGGTTGTGACAAAATCGACATCTTTCAACGCTTCACGGCGGTTTAGCGTTAAATGAACTTCGCAGTCAATGCCTGCTGCCTTGACCATTCTTTTCGCCATATTGCCGACAATCTCAAGTTTTTCCCTCCCCTCTTCTATATCAACGAGCCAAAGTTCTTTCACAGGCAGTTCATCATAGCGTTTAATAAAACCTTCTACCAGTTCCGGCGTATAGCTGGAACCGCCGCCGATCGTTGCAATTTTAATTCCTTTTTTCATGTGCGCACCCTCCAGTTAAGTTTTTTCATAATTTAGCTTAATTGGTGGAATGCATTCCATGTCAAGCGTTTTCTTTGCTATACTAGAAACAAAAAGGGGTGGCAACAGATGGCCAATATAAGAGAGATTGCCAAACTTGCCGGGGTATCACCTTCCACGGTTTCAAGGGTGCTGAACAACAGCGGCTATGTCAGTTGGGAAACGAGAAAAAAAGTGCAGGCGGTTATGGAAAAATTGGATTATGTCCCGAATCTGAACGCCGTTTCATTAAAAAAAGGCGCAACGAAGCTAATCGGCATCGCAGCACCTTATTTAGGAGACGAGATTAATACTTTTTTGGGCAATTTTGCGCAGGCAGCCCAGGAGAAAGGCTATAATATTACTTTATTTTTGACAAACGCAGATCCAAAAAAAGAACGGGATGCGCTTGAGTCGCTCCGCCGCAGACAAATAGACGCGCTGGCGGTCGTCATTCGGGCAAATGACTGGGACACGATTGCCCAGTATTCAAAATACGGGCCGATTGTCACCTGGCAGCGGGTCATCATGAAAGAAATTCCTTCCGTTTTTATGGATCAGTACGAAGGATATATGCTCGGCCTTGAACACCTCCATGCAAAAGGTTACCGCAAAATTTCAAATGTTTACGGAAACCCCGGCCATTTAAACACAATAGGCAGAATGGAAGCTTTCCGTGATTTCTGCCGGAAATACTGTTTAAATGAACACGCCCTTCCCCATTTTTATCATAAAGGATCAATCCGAGATGGCGAAGAGATGGCGCACTGGTGGAAAAATACCGCCGACAAACCGGATGCTTTTATGGCGCCGAACGACCGTTTTGCTGCCGGCCTTGTATCCGAAGCGAAAAGGCTTGGCTTAAACGTGCCCGGGGATTTTGCCGTCTGCGGATTTGATAATACGGATATTGCCCGTTTGTTGGATATCACCACGATCAATTACCCGATCGGCGGGCAGGCTAGAAATGCTTTTTCCATTATCCAAAACCGGCTTGAAGGAAAAACAATACCACTTACGGGCTTAAAATTTGAACTGATTGAGCGAAAGACAACATAAATTCAGCGGAAAATAAATTTCTCAATCAGTTCCGCGACAACCCCTTCATTATTGTCGGCTTTCGTCGTGTAGCTGCACACCTTTTTGATTTCCTCGACAGCATTTCCAGCGGCAACCGGCAATCCGGCCGTTTTGAGCATCGCCAAATCATTGTAATTGTCCCCGACAGCGATGGTATCTTTTAAATCGATCCCGAGTATTTTTGCCAAATCTCTCAGCCCCTGCCCCTTGTCCACGCCAATCGCATTAAATTCCATATAGCGGTTTGAGGAATAGCTGACGGTGCAATATCCGTCCGTAATATGGGCCATTTCCGGTTCCAGAGACCGAAGATACGGTATATTTAAATTTTGATATAAAATTTTTGAAATCGGTTCGTGCTCAAGAAAATCGACGGTGTTTTCCTCCATCACGGTGTATTCCAGTTTGTGGTTTAAAAGGCGTAACTTTTCGCTCTCCGACAACTGGTATACATAAAGCTTATCTTTCGTGTACACGTGCATGCATACATCCTTTTTCAGGCCGAACTCAAAAATTTCTTTCATTTTATAAAAATCAAGCCCCCTGAACTGCAGCAGGCGGTTTCCTTTGTTTTCGGTTATGGCACCTCCGTTAAAAGATATGACATATTCTCCCGGTTCATCATATAAGCCAAGCGTTTTTAAATCGTGCTGGATCGATAAATAGCCCCTTCCCGTTGCCGGCACAAATTTGATACCGTATTGTTCTTTTGCTTTTTTGATAGCCTCAATGTTTCGTTGGCAAATTTCATGGTTGTCGTTTAGAAGTGTTTCGTCCATATCGAATGCGATCAGTTTAAATGCCATGTATTTTTCTCCTCTATGAAAATAGGTTTATAAAATCTATTATAATCGATAAAAACGGAGCAGGATACAAAGTTTATGAAATTTTTCACAAAAGCAATGGTCTGTAAAATCCGCTGCCCTGTCTAGCAGCGGATTTGGTTCCGGATTAAGCGCCAATAAAGGCTTTTCCGGTTTTCACCGTTTTCATCGTTTCCTGTATGGATTTTGCTGATTCATGCAGCCATGCTGTTTCCTGCTCATCGAGCCCAATTTCGAGCTGCCGTTCTACCCCGTTCCGGCCAATCACACAAGGGATGCTGAGGGCGACATCCCCGTTATAGCCGTATTGGCCATGCAAGGTTGTTGAAACCGGATAAACGCTTTTTTCATCAAGCATGACGGCTTTTGCCAGCGTTACAGCGGCTTGGGCAACGCCGGCATTTGTCCAGCCCTTTCCGTTAAAGACGTCAAAAGCGGTTTTGATGACTTTTTGCCGGAAAGTTTCCCTATCCAGCGGTTCTTTTCCGCCAAAAACCTTATCCAGTTCTTTTTCTCCGAATCCTTGCACATTTAAGCGGCTGAATACCGGGAAAGCCGTGAACCCGTGTTCCCCCATCATATAACCGGTCACGCTTTTCGGATCAATGCCGTAATTAGCGGCAATAATTTGACGGAGACGGGCCGAGTCAAGCATAGTTCCTGTGCCGAAAATCCGTCCCTTAGGATAGCCGAAGTCATTTTCGGCAATGTAGACAACCGTATCGAGCGGGTTTGTGATAAAAATAATGACGGCTTCTTTTGTATATTTCGTAATGCCTGCCATCACTTCGCGGATTACTGCGGCATTTGTCACAGCAAGCCCTGCCCGGTCCGGCATTTCCTCCTCATCCGAAGGGATCACACTCGGCCCTGCTGCGCAAATAATAACGTCAGCATCCCCACATTCCGCGTAATCCCCTGCTTTAACGGTTATATTGGTCATATATGTAAGTGCTGTGGCATGTTGCTGGTCGAGCGCTTCGCCAAAAGCCACCCCTTCATCTTTATCGATCACCGCAATCTCAGAAAAGAGACCCAGTTTCATGGCATCTGCCAGTACATATGAACCAACATGACCGACGCCGACAATGGCTAATTTATTCTTTTTCATGGTATCCCCTCCTTGTTTATTTAATTTTAACATTTTAAACCATAAAATTGTAAAGAAAATTTCGTGAACCGCAGTATCAGGAGAAAGATTACGAAAAACCATTTTTGCTAAGGGCATCAAAGCACAAAAAAGCTGCCATAAGCCTTTTTTCAGGCATTTGGCAGCCTATTTTACCGATTTTTGAAAATTGTTGAAATCACTTCATTATAAGACATTGTACTGTCGACAACATAAGTGCCCGGGCGCAAATTGTTTTCAACGCCCTTCTTTTCCACATCTTTGGAGAATTTAAAAGCATCGTCCACAATTTTCGCTTTCTCAAGCAGTCTGCCGACATCAATGCTTGTCATGCCGTCCGTCACTTTGAAGACGACACGGTTTACTGTTTTTGTGTGATGATTTGTAGCAGAAGATTTTTGTGCAGATGATTTGGCATCTGCCAAGTTTTTGTCATATTCAGCTTTTGTCTGCACAATATAACCGGCGCTTTCCAGTTTATCCTTCATTTGTTTTTCGGTAAGCTGCGTGCTTGCTGTTGTTTTTGTTTTGTCAGTCGTTTTGTTCGCTGCTTCACCTGTTCCGGAAAAATAAACGGCTCCTGTAATGGCCGTGGCGATCAAAATTCCAGCGGCAAAGCTGCTCAATTTATTCATTCCCACCGGCAACCTTGCTCCTTTCGTTTTTCTCCGCCATATATGGTGCCAAAATGTCCTGGATTTGGCTTACAGATACTTGTTTTTTCCCTGCAATGCTTTCAATGGAGTAGTTGCGTCTATATAAATCCAGCACTTCACGCTTAAATTGTTTTTCTGCCATAGAAAGCTGGATACCGGATTCTTTTTCAAGAATTTCCATATCCAGTTCAACATTCCGGATGCTGTCTTTTAAACTATTGATTTCATCCATTAAGGATAAATGGACCATTTCAACTTCCCGATGCTCATCTTTAGCATGGCTGCGCGCTTTTGCCATCGACATGATAAACAACACCGCGGATACTGCAAATAGTATCGCCAATATCCATCCCATCAGTTGATTCCTCCTTCTTAAAAGTTTTCACCCAGTTTCCTATTATACATGTACAATCCTTAATTTTCGATAAAAATCAAGGATTTGTGACGAAAGTTGTATGGATCCGCACCTAAAAAACACCAACCCGCAAGGAATGGTTGGTGTTTTTCTATTAATAATAAGGCGCCATCATTAAATAAACAATGACACCGGTGATGCTGACGTACAGCCAGATCGGCATCGCCCAGCGGACAATTTTTTTATGCTTTTTCACCTGCATTGTCCATCCCCATACAAGTGCGAACAAAGCTAGCGGCACAATGATTGCAGCGAGGATGCTGTGTGTGGTCAAAATGAAAAAGTAAATGGTGCGGATGGCTCCTGTACCGCCATAGTGTATATCTTTAGGAGCAAAATAATGGAATGTTAAATAAGAAAGCAAAAACAGGAAAGTAGACGTAAACGCCGCTAAAATGAATCCCCTATGGACTTGAATATTTTTACGTTTAATAGCAAACAAAGCGCTGATGAGAAAAATAAACGTAAAGCTGTTAAAAATGGCATTCATTCTTGGAAGAATATAAATATCAAAATTTACTTTTCCTTTATACCCAATGTTTGTAAAAAATAAAAGCAAAATAATAATATTTGCGATAATCGAGACGGTGATAATCAGCGCAGTAAAATTTTTATCGCTTTTCGGTTGATAAGATTGATGGTTTCCTTTGTCCATTTTTATTAGCACCCCGTATATTATTTTATGGATGGTATCCAGCTGTTTAACCCTATCATAACATGAAAAATTACCGGCAAACAATTACAAAGGATTTTCACATCTTTTTGATCATGGTAAAGTATGAATTGTAAATTCTTACATATTGGAGCGAAATGATGGCACAATATCAAGCATTGTTTTTGGATATTGACGGAACGATTTTAACACCTGATGACACGGTCCAGCCCTCAACAAAGCAGGCTGTTGCCGAAGTACAGAAGCAGGGAGTGGAAGTATTTCTTGCAACCGGAAGGCCGATCCATGAAATTTCCTGGCTTGCGGACGAACTGAATATCCAATCCATGATCGGGTATAATGGCGCGTTAGCAGTCCACAGGGGCAAAAATCTTTTTAAAACCGTGATGGACAGCAGTATGGTGGATGAATTTATCGAAATTGCCGCAAAGCACAGCCATGAAGCGATTTTGTATACGGACCGGCAAAATTTTATTACGTCTTTTGATTCCCCCGTCCTGGACAGCTTTTTGAAAAAACTGCATCTCCGCCAGAATGTTTTATACACACCTGAGGTACATGACCAAATATTGGGAATTACGTTCGTAAACATCCACGGGGATGAAGCATCGCTGTATGAAACATACCCTGGGCTGCATTTATCCCAGGTCAATCTCGAAGGGTTCGGGCACTGTTATGATGTCATTCTCGATACGGTCAACAAAGGGATCGCCGTCACAAACGCGCTCGGCTTGCTTGGCATCCCGAAAGAAAATGCAATAGCATTCGGCGATGGCATGAATGACAAAGAAATGCTGCTGGCTGCCGGCGAAAGTTTTGCCATGGGCAACAGCGACCCTGAACTGTTTCCTTATGCGAAACGGCGGACGGCAAGTGTAACAGATTCCGGCATTTATAATGGATTAAAAACACTCGGGCTCGTAAAATAACGGAAGCCGGCTGGACACCCCAACCGACTTTTTTATGGAAAATTATCGCGGATTGCTTTCCGCAAAAGCTGTTCGCACCGTTCCAAATCGGCTTTCACGAGCTTTTTATAAGCTTTCGCTTTTTCACTGTCTTTAATTTTATATACTACAATCTCTTTTCTTTTCGCCCCGTCCTGTTTTACTTTCATTTTTGTTAAAATTTGCTCATCATCTTCCAGTTCATGAAGCGCCCGGTAAATTTCGGAATGCTGCGGTTCGAACCCGAACGGTTTGAATTCTTTTTTCAATTCGTCCAATAATTGCAGCCCGTACCAGCGCCCGTTTTCAATATTGGTGATGATATATAATTTTAAAAAAGCACGCTGCTTGATTAAAAAACCGGTGCTTTCCCTTTGCCGCCTCTCTGCCATTTCGATCACCTCTTTTTCTTTTATTATAGTAAAGTGTGTTCCTGGCACACAAAAATTTTGAATCGAACAGACGTTATCTTAATTGTGTCCTTGTTTTTTTTAGATGTGTTGTTAGCACATAGTACTGTTTGAAATTATTCCTTAATCAGCGGATTTCTGCTGCCGTTTTTTGCACTGCATGCTGTATCTTTTAATAATTTTTGTGTTATTAGCACATAAAACAGTTAGATATTATCTTGTCTGAAAGGTTGATCCACACATTTTGGGCGCCATGTGAAAGTTTGTGTTGTCCGCACATAGTGTATTTTGGTTTATCTATTCGCTAAATAAACCGGCATACGCCGGTTTTCAATTTTTTTAATTTACTTTTTTCGGTCCCTTCCAATGCATTTCCCGCAAGCGATATTTCTGGAGTTTACCTGTTGCCGTTTTGGGCAGCGAATCAACAAATTCAACGGCTTTCGGCGCTTTAAAATGTGCCATATTGTCCCGGCAGAACCGGATGATTTCTTCTTCCGTCACCGTTGCATTTTCCTGCCGGACGATGATGGCTTTCGGCACTTCTCCCCATTTCTCGTCCGGTATGGCGATCACGGCTGCCTCTAGGACATCCGGATGCTTATAAAGGATGCCCTCCACCTCGGTTGAAGATATGTTCTCGCCGCCTGATATTATCATATCTTTTGCGCGGTCGCGGATTTCGATATAACCGTCCGGATGCGTTACCGCCAAGTCACCGGTATGGAACCATCCTCCCCGGAAGGCAACCTCCGTCATTTGCGGATCTTTATAATAACCTTTCATTACCACATTTCCACGCGTCACAATTTCCCCCAGTTCTTTGCCATTCCATTCGACCTCTGTGCCGTCCTGGCGCACCACTTTCGTTTCACCGTTAAAAGCCAGTTCAATGCCCTGTCTTGCTTTAATCGCGGCCTGTTCCTCCGCTTTCTTGGAATCAAACGTTTTTTTCCATTCACAGTATAAAATGAAAGGCGTCGTTTCAGTCAGCCCGTAAACATGCATCATCGTTAATCCGAGAATTTCCTGGGCTTTTTGGATCAATGCCGCTGCCGGCGGGGCACCGGCTGTCGCCATGCGCAGGCTGTTCTTCATCTGAATTTCTATTGCTTTCGGATCGTTCACAAGCATATTGACAACTGTCGGCGCGCCGCAAAGCATCGTGATGCCTTTCTTTTCAAACATATCAAGAATTACAGGCGGGTCAATTTTCCGCAGGCAGACATGAGTCGCACCCGCTGCCGTAATCGCCCACACACCGCCCCAGCCGTTTGCATGGAACATCGGAAGTGTGTGCAAATACACATCATCATGGCGGACATTGAGATGGTACAGAAAATCAGCTGCGTTGATATAATTATTCCGGTGCGTCAACATCACGCCTTTTGGTTTGGAAGTTGTGCCGCTCGTGTAGTTTATCGTAAGCAGTTGATTCTCATCAATTTCAACGGACGGCACGACGGCATCATCCGGCACCTGATCGATAAACGCCTCGTAATCAATGCCTTGCAATGAAGTTTGAAATCCATCAACCGAAACTATTATGATTTGATCAAGCGAAAGTTCATCCTTCACCTGCTCGATCGGTTTGCAAAATTCCTCATCCACAATTAAAATTTTGGCATCGCTGTGGTTAATGATGTATTTTAGATCGTCCGTCGACAGACGATAATTTAATGGCACCATGACAACGCCGAGCTGCCCTATACCGTAAAAGCACTCCAGCATGTAATGTGTATTCGGCAGCATCACCGCTACATGGTCGTGCGCGCGAATGCCGGCCCGATACAACGCAATAGACAGCTTGTCAACACGCATCCCGAAAGTTTTATACGTAAATTGCTTTTCTCCGTCAACCACCGCCACTTTGTCCGGATAGTATTTGACAGCCCTGCGTTTCCAATCCAACGGCGTTAAGGCAGATAACATACAGATCATACACTCCTTTTTATGAATTTTGTTTTCGTAAAACATGTTTCATGACTTTACCGCTCGCATTGCGGGGAAGCGCGTCCAAAAATTGCACTTCGGCAGGCCATTTATATTTCGCAAGCTTCTTTGCGCAATAAGCAAGCACAGCTTCTTCGCTAAGATTTCTCCCTTCTTTCAGAACAATATAAGCTTTCGGGACTTCCCCATATACTTCGTGCGGGATGCCGATCACTGCAGCTTCCAATATTTCCGGCATTTCATACAGCACTTCTTCCACTTCAACAGGATACACATTTTCTCCGCCACGAATTAGCATATCTTTTTTACGGTCAACCAAATACAGCAATCCGTCTTCATCAAAACGGCCAAGATCCCCGCTGTACAGCCAGCCGTTCTGCAGCGTCCGACGGGTCTCTTCGTCATTTTTCAAATAGCCCTTCATCACTTGCGGACCTTTTACAACAATTTCGCCAACCTCTCCAACTGAGACCGGATTGCCGTAGTCATCCACCACCCTGATCTCCGTTTGCGGCAGCACTTCGCCGACAGAACCGATTTTTTCCAAGGCATAATGGTCTTTTAATGTGGAAGCAGCAGGCGAGTTTTCCGTTTGGCCGTAAAGGTTTTGCACTTTCACTTCTGGAAAACGCGTCTTCAGCTGCCGTACGAGTTCATACGGCATCGGCGCAGCCCCGTAACAGAACAGACGCAGACGGGATAAATCGGCTTGTGCCATTTTCGGCGTGCCGAGCAGGATGCTGTACATCGCCGGCACACCAAAAAAAACCGTCACCTTCTCTTTTTCCATCGTATCGAGCGTTTTCTCAGGCGAAAAATGTTCTTCTATGATAATTGTGCCACCCTGGTAAATGACCGGTATGCTGAAGACATGGCAGGCCGCACAATGAAAAAGCGGCGTTACAATATGCACGCGGTCTTTGGCGGATAAATCCATCGCTTCCGACCAAATTTGCGCTGCAGCACGGACATTCGCAGCAGATAGCATCACTCCTTTTGGTTTTCCAGTTGTGCCGGAAGTATAAAAGATGACAGCCGTATCTTCAGCATCCGTATAAGGTCTCTGATAATAGTTTCCATATTGCCCGGCAGCAGCTGAAAAAGTATTTTCGCCGCCGACTACCAAACGGTCATGAAATTTCTCAAATTCTTGCTTGTTTTCCTGTAATGCATCGTGAAAACGATAATCATAGATGAGGACTTTTGCTTCGGAATGTGTAAAAATATATTGTACTTCCGGCGGGGCAAGTTTCGCGTTGACGGGCATGACTGTAAAACCTCCGAGATGGCAGGCATAATAAGAAATTAACAGCGCATCGGAATTGTGAAGGAAAAGGGCAATAATGTCGCCTTTTTTGTAACCTTTTTGCTGAAAATACGCGGCCAGGCTTTTCGCCTATCCGAAAAACTGTGCGTATGTCAATTCCTTTTCCTGGTAAGATGTAATGATACGGTCGGGCTGTGTTTTCGCGTGTAGTTCCAGCCGCTCTGCTACTAACATGGCCGCCACTCCTTTTCGGATATTTTCTATTCATGTAACGTCCGGGAGTCCCCCAGTTTTGGTGCTTCGAAACGAATTTTTCCCGGTGTGTCGGATAACTTAATCGGAATGCCGATTTGCTTTACTTCGCCAACATTTTCAACCGGAACCGTCTGGATCATTTTCCTGGCGACGACTTGCTGATGATGCTCCATTTCGGAAAAATCCAGTACCGGGGTAACACAGGCTTCCGTATCTTTAAAAATCTCCATCCATTCAGAAAGTGATTTCTGAAGTATAATTGTTTCGATTTCCCGTTTTAATTTTTCCTGTACAATTGGTTCGTTTTGCAGCGGGATCAGATCCGGTCTCATAATGCCATTACAAAAATTGGCCCAAAATTTCGGCTCCAAGGCGCCAACTGCCAGCCATCGCCCGTCCTTTGTTTCATACACCCCGTAGCAGGCAAGCGCACCGGATAGCATTTGCTTCCCGCGTTTCGCATCAATCTTTTTCATCAAGTAGTTTGGGAGTGTTGCCTGCATGAAGGAAAGCACCCCGTCCATCATTGAAATATCGACAAACTGGCCTTTCCCGGATTTTTCCCTTTCCAAAAGCGCGAGCAGAATCCCCACCACTGCCGGATAAGCCCCGCCCCCGATATCCGCGATCTGCACCGCAGGGACAACAGGTTTCCCGCCTTTTTCTCCCATGAGATTCAGGAGGCCGGCATAACTAATATAATTAATATCGTGACCCGGCATTTGGGCATAGGGGCC
The DNA here is from genome assembly GCF_008974185.1 of Weizmannia acidilactici. GTDB lineage: Bacteria > Bacillota > Bacilli > Bacillales > Bacillaceae_C > Weizmannia > Weizmannia acidilactici. The sequence continues at coordinate 51,904 of NZ_BKZP01000008.1, read as the reverse complement.
GGTCTGCCCATACCCCGTGATGGCGCAATAAACAAGGCCTGGATTTGCTTTTTTCAATGTTTCATAATCAAGACCGAGCCGTTTCATGACCCCGGGGCGGAATGATTCCACCACTACATCGGCTGTTTCCGCCATTTTTAAAAATTCCTTTTTGCCTTCCTCAGACTTTAAATCGAGCACAATGCTTTTTTTGTTCCGGTTCAAGGAATGAAACATCGTACTGTTTTCATCGAGCTTCGGTTCAAAATGGCGCGCGTAGTCTCCAGCCCCTGGCGCTTCTATCTTGATCACTTCCGCTCCGAAATCAGCAAGGATCATTGTACAGAACGGGCCAGGCAAAAGCCTTGACAAATCCAATACAACAATATCGATTAATGGAAAAATACAACTTCCTCCTCTCAATGAGAAAAAAGCACCTTTAATCCAATCTTTCAATTATGGTGACATTTGCCATTCCATGCCCTTCGCACATCGTCTGCAGGCCATATCTGTCGCCTGTCCTCTCCAATTCAAGCATCCATCAATTTGTCATCAGCCTGGCCCCGCTTGCGCCAAGCAGATGCCAAAGCATGATCGCACCCCCATTCGGATTCAGCTTCTTAGCATCAGCGTCAGTTTCGGCCAGTCAGGGAAGGGGTACGGAAGCAAAAGCCTCATTCACTTCAAACACATCAATATCCTGGATCGTAAGTCCCGCTTTTTTCAGCACTTTTTCGGTCGGGTCCGTCTGCATCAATGTCAGATCAGACCCGACAACAGAACGTGCTACCACCCTGAACCGGGGTTTCAGGCCAAGGTCATCCGCTTTTTCGCGCGACATCAGCAAAATCGCCGCTGCGCCGTCGCCGATTTGGCTCGAATTTCCAGCCGTAATATTTCCGGCTTCTTTAAACGCCGGCTTCAATCCTGACAGTTTTTCTAACGATGTATCTTCCCGTGGCCCTTCGTCTTTATCCACGATCGTATTCATACCGCCCGGTAAAACGACCTCAAGCGGGCATGATCTCACGGTTGAAACGGCCTTCTTTTTGCGCCTGCAGTGCGCGCCGGTGGCATCCCAGAGAAATCAAGTTTTTTGGCTTCGCCGCTCCCGGCACAGTTTACTAAAATGTTAACGCTTTCAATTCGTTCCAAGGTGGCGTGCACACTTTCCTCATCGGCCACATTTGCTTGGATAAAGCGAACTTGATCCCCCAGTTCTTCTGCGAGCTTCTCTCCTTTTTCTTTCTGAAGGTCCAAAATATATGCCTTCACGCCACTTGCGGCAATCCTTCTTACCGTTGCTTCGCCGAGTCCTGACGCCACGCCCATCACGCTTGTTCAGTTTCCGATATCCATTTCCCAAACCCCTTTGCGAAAAATTGAAAGCCATTCAGTGATTTGTAAACTGGCTTTCTATCATGGCGACCAATCCGTACTTAAAATTCTAAATGTTTGATTTTTTTGTGTCAAGCTGATTTTTTTCAGAAAAAACGCCGCTATTTTGAGCGGCGTTTTTAATGTTCAAGCAAATTGGTTACGGATACACTCATCTTTTCATCCGGTTTATCGAGTAGATGGACGGTTGCTGTCCCTTTCTGCCGGTCGACATGTTCAATATAAATTCTCTCGCCATTCAAGGTAACATTCACCATCTCCGAAGAATTCATAATTTCTTGCGCGCGTTGTATGTCCATATAAGGTGCCTCCCGTTGTATTTTTACAATAAAAGTATGGATGTAAACGTTTTTTACTATACCGGTTATTTTGGAAAAGGTGTGTTCCCCTTGCCTGTGGTAAAATAGTACAAGGAAGACACGGGGAGGTCGGCAAATGAAATCTTTTCAAATAATGCTTGGCGATATTACGACGGTTGCTGCAGATGCGATTGTTAATGCGGCAAACACGACATTGCTCGGCGGAGGGGGTGTTGATGGGGCAATCCATCGGGCAGCAGGGCCTGAACTGTTGGAAGAATGCCGGAAATTGAACGGCTGCCCAACCGGAGAAGCAAAAATTACAAAGGGCTATCGGCTGCCGGCAAAATACGTAATCCATACACCGGGTCCGGTATGGCAGGGAGGCGACCATCGTGAAGCCGAATTGCTGGAAAACAGTTACAAAAACAGCCTGAAACTGGCGGAATTGCACGGATGCCGAACCGTTGCATTCCCTTCCATCAGTACCGGCGTTTACCAGTTCCCGCTCGATCAGGCCGCCAAGATCGCTGTCCGTACAATCCATCGGTTCCTTGAAACATCCGAACGCGTCCAGGAAGTTTGGATGGTTTGCTTTGACGAACGGACAAAACAGGCATACGAAAAAACGGAATCAGATTTCTCCTCATGATTCCGCTTATTTTTTTGAAGTACCTCACGCACAAACATACGTTCTATTATCACATATATCCGGTATAATAAAAACTGGCGAGATATGAAACATACGATCGGACAGCGACCCCTTACAGACCGGGGATGGCGTATTCATGCTGTTGGACGGAAAAAATCGTCCACTTCATATGCCATGGTAGTGGCTGTAATTGAAGCGGATTACTTAAAAACAGTTTTCATTCATGCGCTGCTCTGCACTATATGTTGCCTTTTCCTCCGGTGTTTAGCCCACTGGCGTTTTTATTCACATTCGGATGATTACGCTTTTCCCGGTACCCTGTTAGTCTTTACGTCTGCAATAAAAGCCCGCACCATATCCTCTTTCGCCGCCCATGAAGTAACAAGCCGGATGGCGGAATGCCCGCCATCAACTTTTTCCCATACCAGAAACGCATATTTCTTCTCAAGCTCAGCGATCAGCGCGTTCGGAAAGATCGGAAAAATCTGGTTGGTAGGGGAATCAGTAAGAAATTCAAAACCCGCTTCACTGATTCCTTCCCGAAGCAAGGCCGCCTTTTGATTCGCTTGCATGGCCAGTTCAAAAAAAAGATTGTCCCGGAAAAGCTCCACAAACTGGATTCCAATCAGCCTCCCTTTTGCCAGCAGCGCTCCTCTTTGCTTCATCAAATAACGGAAGTCTGCTTTCAGTACATCATTGCAAATCACCAATGCTTCACCGAGCAACGCGCCGTTTTTTGTTCCGCCAATGTAAAAAGCATCAACAAGATCGGGAATCTCTTCAAGCCTTAAATCACTGCCGTCCGCGCATAATGCCGATCCCAGCCTTGCCCCGTCCATATACAAGAGCAAATCATGCTCTTTGCAAAAAACGCTCAATTCCTCAAGTTCTCGCTTATGATAAACTGAACCGATTTCGGTTGATTCTGATATGTATACAAGCTTTGGTTTTACCATATGTTCGTCGGGATGACCGTCGAGAATTTGCTGGATATGGGCAGGGGTCAATTTCCCATCGGCCGTTTTCATTGCAACAACTTTATGGCCAGTTGCTTCGATCGCACCTGTTTCGTGGGTAAAAATATGGCCGGTTTCAGCTGCAATCGCCGCTTCGTGGGGCTTTAGGAATGAAGAAATGGCCGTCAGGTTGGTTTGCGTCCCACCCGATAATAGGTGAATATCCACATCATTGCGCCCAAGCCTATTCTTCAGCAGTTCAACCGCCTGCTGTGAATACCGGTCTTCCCCGTATCCGGCTTCCTGTTCAAAATTTGTTTTCATTAACGCTTTCAAAATACGGGGATGTGCCCCTTCGCTGTAATCATTTTTGAAACTGTACATGCGATCAACTCCAAATTCTTTTAAAATCTATTAAGTCAATTATAGCAGCAATTTTTTGATTTCTTGTCAAACTGTAAAAAAATAATCTGCTTTAAAATCCATTGCAGCGGATTCCAAAGCAGACCATTTGAAAAACTACTACCGGATAAAATAAAAAATATTCCCGCCAACCATCTCACTGGAAATTTTCCCGGCCGATTCAAGATAGATGCATCTTGTAACCGTTGCCATAAACGGTGAAAAAAATTTTTTGATCCCGACGTCGCCATAGACTTCGCGGCAGATTTGGGCAGCTGTTTTCCGGCCCGTTTCCAGCGACTCCAGAATTTGATCCAACCGGTGCTCATGGCGCATACGGATACTTTCCGCCCGCTCCTTTACATCGCCAATCAAACCGCCGTGCCCCGGCAGTGCGACATTTGCCGGCAAGTCTTTGATCCGGTCCAAGGAGTCAAAATAATCTTGTAACGGATTCTCATCTTTTTCCGACCATGCCGCCACAATCGGAGACAGGTCTTTTAATACATGGTCCCCGAGCACCATGATTTTCTTTTCGCGGTTGTAAAAACAAAAATGGTCCGGTGCATGGCCCGGCGTCCAAATCGTTTCATATTCATCGTCCCCTAAGAAAATCATTTCACGATTCGTAAAAAGTCCATCCGGCTCAAAGTCGTATTTCGGGATTTCCCTTGCGTAATTCCGCTTCGGCAAGGCAGGCCCGCCGTGTTTTTGTAAAATATGGTCATACTTATCATGCGAAGCTGTAAACCGCGCTTTTGTTTCCTGCACCACCTGCCAGCTTAAATCCGACATGAAAATGGGCACATGATACTGTTCTTTTAGCCACTTCGCAAGCCCGAGATGATCGGGATGCGCATGGGTCAATACAAGTTTTTCAAGCGGGAAGCCAGGTTCAAGCAACGCTTCCCAGGTGTTCATTGCGCCTTCATGGTAATCCCCTGTATCGACAACGGTATATCCTTTTTCCCCTTTAAACAGATAACAATTGACCGCCCGCATACCAAACGGAAAACGGACAACCAGCTTGTAGACATTTTCTGCCACTTTCGTTAATCTATCCCCGGCACATCTTTCCGTTTTCTCTGCAAAATTTGCCAAATCCATCCCTCCTCACATTTAGAATACCTTTTCAGGAGAAAATCGGCAAATGATTTTTATAATTTTTCAAATATACTGCCTTAGTGTTCCGCAATAGACGGTCCCTGAAACTTTAGGTCCGACGAATCGAAACGAACCATAATCAATAGCATCCAGCAAAAATCGGTCAGGCGCCAGCGGAAGTTCTTTTATTCTATGTTTCGCGGTTTCCACCTTAAATTCGCCTGCAGTAATATAAAAGCAATGCAATTTTTTATAAAAAACTCAAAATACGTATACCTTTGATCTCTTTCTATATCATACATCAAGCAACTGAATCACCCGGTTTCTTCACTATATATGTTTCTACCCCCTGAAACGGGGCGTCAAACCCTTATCACAGGCCGTATTTCCGCAGTTTCCTGTAAAAAGTGCTGCGCGGAATGTCCAGTAATTTCGCCGCAGCTGCCGCTTTACCTTTCGTATGCTTTAACGTTTCAATGATCATATCGCGCTCGATTTTCTCCCTGGCGCTCAGTTCCGGTGCCTGTTTTTCCGCTTCGGGCAACCCTTTTTGGGCGGAAAAATAATTGCGGACGTACCGCTCCACTTCTTCCTCACCTGCCATGTTGAGCAACTGCATATTTTCAAGAACGTTCATAAGTTCGCGGATATTGCCCGGCCAATCATAATCCAGCATCTTTTCCATGGCGAATCGCGGCACAACAAAATCCCAATTCCGCTGCTTGCATAAATACCTTATGAGTGCCGGGATGTCTTCTTTTCTCTCCCTCAGGGGCGGCACATGGATCGGAAAGACAAAAAGGCGGTAGTATAAATCCTCGCGGAACTTTCCTTCTTTCACGAGCTTCGGCAAATCCCTGTGGGTGGCGGCCACGATCCGGACATCGACAGCTACTTCTTTCGCCGCGCCGACCGGAACCACTTTTCTTTCCTGCACTACGCGTAATAATGCCGTCTGCATCGAAAACGGCAGTTCAGCCACTTCATCCAAAAATAACGTACCGCCGTTTGCCTGTTCAAATTTCCCTTTGTAACCGTGCTTTTTTGCGCCGGTAAAAGCCCCTTCCGCATAGCCGAAAAACTCGCTTTCCATTAAATCCCGGGGAATGGCGCCGCAATTGACCGCAACAAACGGCCCGTTTTTCCGCCTGCTGTTTTCATGGATAGCGCTCGCAATAAGCTCTTTTCCAGTGCCTGTCTCCCCCGTGATAAAACAGGTGGTATCGGATAATGCCGCGAGCTTTGTTTTTTGTAATGTATCTTGAAAACTTTTATTAATGCCTGCTGCACCTTGAAAATGGAATGTTTCTTTTTGGTTTTTACGGATTAACTGATTTGGATATTCCGATAGTAAGAAACATGTACCAATTTTTTCCTGATAGGAAGACAAAAGTGGAGACTGTTTTAAAATGGTGAATGCTTTAGAGGTGATTTCTTCAAGCGGTCTCCCGAAATAACCCGGCACCTTTTCGCGGACAGGCCGGCTTGCCGCAACGGCTTTTCCTTCCTGATCCACAATCACAAACGGCTGATCCGTATATTGTTCCGCCAATTTAACAGCCTTTTGGACCAATACTTCATGCCGGAGGGAGGCAAGACGGAATGTTTCCTGTTCCACGGCATAAGCCAATGAAGAAGCCATGCCGAGCATAAAAGGATGAGACTGTTCATACGGGCAGGATAAATCAATCACACCCAATAAATTTTTGCGGCTGTCGTAAATCGGTGCGGCAGCGCAGCTCCATTGGTGGGAAGCAATCGAAAAGTGCTCGGTGCCATTGACCATAACGGCTTCGCCTGTCTGCAGCGACGTTCCGATCGCGTTTGTCCCCACCTGTTCTTCCGTCCAGCAAACGCCTTCGACAAAATTAATTTTTTCGGCTTCATGGATCGTTCTCAGGCTTCCTGAAATCGACAATACATAGCCTTCGGGGTCGATGATCAGCGCCATCATCCCGGCTTCACGAATCATATGCTCCATTTGCTTCAGGTGTTTTGCCATAGTATCCAAAAATACTTTATGTAATTCCCGCTTTTTTGCAAGTTTATAGTCCGGCAGGATATGCTGCCCTTTCCGCAAATAAGGGTTGACATCCCGCTTTTTGCAACGGTACCATGATTCTGCGATTCTTTTGTTCAGCCTGGCCGGATCCAATGTTCCTTCCTGTACAAACCGTTTCCAAGTATTCAAATAACATACCGCCATCTTTCATCCCTCCCGATTTATAATAGAAATGTTTCGAAACAGGAATGAAGTTCGTGGTGACTACTTTTCTATTATAAACGAATCTAGAAAGCGTTTTCAATATAACAAAGTGGCTAATCGTTTTTATAAAAAAAATTGAAATAGATTTCCCGGCAGTTTTCCGACTGCCGGGAAATCATAATATATGCACGGCCTGGCCTGTTGCATTCAGCAACGCTTCATGGATCGCTTCCGAAACAGTCGGGTGGGCGACAATATACTGATCAAGCATATCGGCCGTCATTTCCGCATTCAGCATCAGCGCCCCCTGCCCGATCAATTCCGTTGCATGCGGGCCCGCAATGGACAAACCGACCACTTCTTCATATTCCAGTTCAATTACGACTTTGACTTTTCCCGCCTGCTCCCCGGAAATCATCGCTTTTCCGTTTGCCGAAAACGGGAATTCGCCGATCCGGACCGAACCATACATCTCTTTTGCCTGCTTTTCAGTCAAGCCGACGCCGGCAATTTCAGGAAAAGTGTAAATGCAGCGTGGAACGGCCCGGTAATTGGCTGAAGTTTCGATGCCGCACGCATTTAACGCGGCAACTTTGCCTTCGTGGAAGGCGACATGGGCAAGCTGGATGCCGCCGATGCAATCTCCACATGCATAAATATCCGGATGGGTCGTCTGCATTTTTTCGTTCACCATAATCCCAGTTTTTGAATACTCCACACCGGCGTTTTCCAGCCCCAGGCCTTGTGTATTCGGTTTTCTTCCGATGGAAACAAGCGCGTAATCCGCATACATCTCAACATTTTGACCTGCATGTTCTACAACAGCGCAATTCTTTTCCGGATCCAATTCCTTCACCGCTGCAGACTTGTAAATGTTCACCCCGTCTTTTTCCAGCTGTTCCTTTAAAATTGCCGCGATATCGGCATCTTCACCCGGCAAAATCTGGTCCGCCATTTCCACGATTGAAACCTTTACGCCAAGCCGGCTGTAAATGCTGGCGAACTCGCACCCGATTACACCGCCGCCGACAATCAATAAGGAAGATGGAATCCCGGGCAGGGACATAGCCTGCGTGCTGTCGATCACCCATTTTCCGTCAAACGGGGCGAACGGGAGCGCGGCTGGCTCCGACCCCGTTGCAATGATAAACCGGTCCGCTTCGATCTCAACAGTGCCGTTCGACGTTTCCACTAAAACGGAGCAGCTCGATTGGAAGACTGCCTTTCCCTGCACCACTTTAATCTTATTTTTCTTCATTAAGTATTGAACGCCCTGCACAAGATGCGAAACAATGGCATTTTTCCTGTCAAGCACTGCCGTCCAGTCAACTGTAACATCCCGACCGTTTAACCGGATGCCGAATGTTTCTTCATGCTGTATGTCCCTGTATCGTCCGGCGCTTTCCAAAAGCGTTTTGGTCGGTATGCATCCTTCATTTAAGCAGGTGCCGCCTAAAGATGCCTGCTCAATCAATATGACACCTGCCCCCTGCTGTGCCGCTGTAATGGCGGCGACGTACCCGGCTGGCCCGCCGCCGATAATCGCGATCGTTGCCAATTTTTCTCCCTCCTTTCTTCACAAAAGCATCGTAATCGGCTCTTCCAAATATTGTTTTACAGTTTGTAAAAAGGCTGCTGCAGGCGCCCCGTCGAGCGCGCGATGGTCAAACGTCAGGCTGAGCGGCAACCGGCTCCTTTTTTTTACCGTATCACCAATAAACACAGCTTCGTCCGAAACCGCACCGATGCCTAAAATGCCGGCTTCCGGAGGATTTAAAATTGGGGTGAAAAATTCAACGCCGCTTGCTCCGAGGCTTGAAATTGTAAATGTCGAACCCTGCAAATCGTCGGTTAGTAGTTTTCCCTCCCGTGCCGCTAGTGCTTTTTCTTTTATTTCTTTTGACAGCTCGATCAGCGTTTTGCTTCCCGCGTTGCGGATGGCCGGAACAACGAGTCCTTTTTCAAGCGCAACCGCAATGCCTAAATGAACGTCCGGATAGGTGACAATCGAATCATCAATGTACGCGCTGTTCATAATCGGATGCTGCTTGAGTGCCAGAATAACGGCCCTCGCGACAAAATCGGTCATCGTCAATTTGCCGCCGTAACGCTTAGCCACCGTTTCTTTTGATTGTTTTTGCAAAGCAACCAGTTCTGTTACGTCGGCTTTCATTGTAATCGTAAGCTGCGCTGTGCTTTGCAGGCTGTCGAGCATTCGGCCGGCAATCACTTTACGCATGCCGGAAACCGGTGTCCGTTTCGCCGTTTCCGCCGCAGGTTCAGCCTTTTCGATCCGTGTTTCCGCCGAATTTTCTTTTAATGCTTTCATTGCCCGCTGAACATCTTCTTTTGTAATTCTTCCTCCCGGTCCGGTGCCTTGGATGTCTTCCGGTTTAAGGCCCGCTGCTTCCGCCATTTTCCGCGCAACCGGGGAGATTTTGACCCGCTCTTTTTCCTGCCTTAACGGATATTTTCCAATATTATCCACTTTCACGCCCCGTTCTTCGTTTTTCTCCTCGGCTGCCTGCACCGCGGTTTTGCTTGCTTCAACTTTTTCACCTGGGTTTCCGATATAGCAGATCACCGTTCCGGGCGGCACCCCTTCTCCTTCCGGCACATTGATTTTTAAAATGGTCCCATCAGCCGGTGATTCAATCTCCATTTCAATTTTTTCCGAATTGATATTGGCGATTAGATCGCCTTTTTTGACAGGATCACCTTCCGTTTTATTCCATTGTGAAACCGTTCCTTCCTTCATGGCCATCCCCAGCTTTGGCATGATGACTTCAACCGGCATGCCGATCACTCCTTTCTTTCTATCTGTCTGTTATTGTCCGATTGGTTCCCCTAAAATTTCCGATACAGCTTGCACGATTTTTTGCGGTGACGGCAAATACAAGTCTTCCAGCACCGGCGAGAACGGAACCGGCGTGTGCGGCGCAGTGATACGTTTGATCGGGGCATCAAGATCGTCAAATCCTTTATCCGCAACAAGTGCCGCAATATCAGTCGCAACATTGCACCTCGGATTGGCCTCATCGACGACGATCAGCCTGTTCGTCTTTGCAACCGATTGGAGAATCACGTTTTCATCGAGCGGCGATAAGCTGCGCGGGTCTACCACTTCAACTTCTATCCCGTTATTGGCAAGGGTTTCCGCTGCCTCGAGCGCTGTCTGGACCTGCTTTCCGATCGCAACAATGGTTAAGTCGCTGCCTTCACGCTTGATATCCGCTTTGCCGAGCGGGATCGTATAATAATCTTCCGGCACCTCCCCTTTCATGTTGTAAAGCGTTTTATCTTCGAAAAAGATCACTGGATCATTGTCTTCGATCGCAGCGAGCAGGAGCCCTTTTGCATCGTAAGGCGTGGACGGGACAACCACTTTTAAGCCCGGGATTGCGGTAAAAAGCGCATACAGGCTTTGCGAGTGCTGGGCCGCCGCCCGGAATCCCGCGCCATACATTGTCCTCACCGTGACCGGCACCTGCGCTTTCCCGCCGAACATGTAGCGGAACTTTGCGCCCTGGTTCAGCACTTCGTCCAAACAGCTGCCGATAAAATCGTTGAACATGAGCTCTGCAATCGGCCTTAAGCCAGTTGACGCCGCGGCCATCGCAGCCCCCATATAGCCCGCTTCCGTAATTGGTGTATCGAGAATGCGTTCACGGCCGAATTCCTGGACAAGGCCTTTTGTGACGCCGAGCACACCGCCCCATGCTTCCTCGTCCTGCAGATGGTCGACTTCCGCGCCGCCTGCAACATCTTCCCCCATTAGAATGACATTTTCGTCTTTCCTCATTGCAAGTTTAATCGCTTCATTGATCGCCTGTGACATCGTGATTATTCTTCCCATTTGAAATCCCTCCTTTTTCATGGATTAGTAAGATACATATACATCCGTCAACAGCTCGGACGAATCCGGATAAGGGCTTTCTTCGCTGAATTTCACGGCTTCGGTAATCTCGTTGTCTACTTTTTGTTCCAGGCTGTCGATTACCGATTCGGTCATCAAATTTTGCTCAATCAAATATTTTTTAAACTGCAAGATGGCATCCTTTTCGTTCAGCTGCTCTGCTTTTTCTTTTTCCGCTTTATAGGTCTGCGCATCGCCTTCAAAATGGCCGTAGTTCCGATAAGTCACACATTCAATTAAAGTCGGGCCTTCCCCGTTGCGCGCCCTTTCCACCGCTTCCTTCGCAGCTTGGTACACAGCGACAACATCTTTCCCATCGACGCGCACACCAGGAATATTATAGGAAATGGCCCTGTCTGCGATCGTTTTGCAACTGGATGCATAGGAGAAAGGCGTAGCTTCTGCGTAGCCGTTATTTTCTGCAACAAACACAACCGGAAGCTTCCAAGCTGCCGCCAAATTGATGCCTTCGTGGAAAGTGCCGTGGTTGTTCGCGCCGTCGCCAAAGAAGCAAACGCTTACATTTCGGGTCTTTTTATACTTCGCTGTCAGCGCTGCTCCGCATGCAAGCGGAAATCCACCACCGACAATCCCGTTTGCCCCGAGCATCCCTTTATCCAGGTCGGCAATATGCATCGATCCTCCTTTTCCTTTGCACAGGCCAGTTGCTTTTCCGTAAATCTCCGCCATCATCCCTTTTAAATCGCAGCCTTTGGCAATACAGTGACCATGGCCGCGGTGCGTGCTCGTTATCGTGTCTTCATTGTTCAGATGGGCGCAAACTCCGACGGCCACCGCTTCTTCACCGGCATACAAGTGGACAAATCCCGGCAAAATTCCGGTCGCAAACACTTCATGCACTTTGTCTTCAAATTTGCGGATTTCAAACATTTTTTGGATCATCCAATGCGCCTTTTCCCTGCTTAACTGCAGTTCACTTGCTTTTAATGTTTCCATCCAACCCATCCTCCTTGTCATAATTCTTTCGCCTAATATATACGCAAAAAGTATGCCAAATGAAAAAGCCTTGCTGCGGCGGTTTTTTCAAAAATTACAGAAACAAAAAATGAGACAAATTGGGACAACAGTCTCAAAGTGTCTCATTTTGTCTCAAATTTTCCCGATCAAATTATACACTTGTCTCGGTTTCTTTCACATCGTAAGCAGCAGGCGTTTCAACTCTACGGGAAGTGAGGCTATGCAGCACCATTCCGGCAATAACGGTCATGATTCCAATCCAGGAAATTAACGGGGTATTGGAATTGATAAAAAAACCATTTCCCCAAAAAGCGCAAACAGTACTTCTAAAGACTGGGTCGCCTCTACGAGTAATAATTTTGCCATATCACCACGGACAAGATCGGTTGCTTTAAAAAACAGTACCGTTGCGATCACCCCGGAAAAAATTGCGACGATGTCCGACTGGATGATTTGCGTTTCAGCAGGCGGCCCGGATGTATACAGACAGTAAAGGGAAAGGATGAACCAAAAAGGCAGACTTGCAAGCGTCATGCCGAGCACGCGCTGGAATGTATCAAGACGCCCTTCGCAAATTTCCATCATTTTGCGGTTCCCCAATGGATATGCAAAAGTTGCCACGAGCACCGGCAATACGCCCAAAGCAATTTGATGCAATGAAATGCGGCCGGCCTGTTCCAGCTGCATAAGAAAAACTCCTAATAAAATCAAAAGCGACCAGCGCAGCCCCAGGAACGGAATTTTTTTCCGCATTTTTACCTGCCCTTTTTTTGTTTGGACGGTTTTAAAAAAGAAAGGCGCCAGCAGCGACCCGGATAATCGTAATCTGCCAGGTGCCCGCAACAAGCCAGCCCGGCGCAAATGCTGCCGCATAACATAACGGCGCATAAAAAAGCACAAAGCCTGAAAAGCTCCACAACAGCCACTGAAAAGGCCGCTTTCGCATTTCCTTCCAAAGCCCGCTAAATTTCTTCCTCGCGAATACAATCGTCAAAAGAAAAGGCACCATAAAAATATACCTTAAAGAAGCGCTCCAAATCCAGCTTCCCCCTGACAGCTCCATCGAACGGTTTAAAATAAATGTCATCGCAAAAAAGAAGGCGGCACATACTCCCAATATGACCGGGCGCATTCCTCCCACACTCCTGTCCCAGCAGTTTTGGAATACAGAAAAATCGAAAAGTCCCTATGAGGGGGCTCTCCCCATCAATATTTTATGAAAAGATTAACGTTTGCAGCTCATTCCAATAGGCACAAATTGTTTCCAAACCTTTGCCAAAGTTTTCTAGATGGAAATGTTCGTTCGGCGCATGGGCATTTTCGGTCGGAAGCGCAAACCCCATCAGCACTACCGGCAGTTTTAAAATGTTATCAAAGGCCGCCACGATCGGAATCGAACCGCCGCCACGGGTATACGTCACCGGCACTTGGTACACTTTTTCATACGCCCTGCCGGCAGCCTGGATGGCCGGGTGGTCCAATGGTGTAACATACGGATAGCCTTTATCAAACTCGGTTACCGTAACGGTTACACCTTTTGGGGTATGGGCATGGATATGTTTTTTCAATAGTTCCAGAATTTCATACGGATCCTGCTTCGGCACGAGCCGGCATGTCATTTTGGCAAACGCTTCGGACGGCAGCACGGTTTTCAGCCCTTCCCCGGTAAAGCCGCTCTGCATGCCGTTGATTTCAAGCGTCGGGCGGACGGATGTCCTTTCCGTATACGAATATCCTTTTTCCCCGAAAAGCTCCGGTACGCCAAGTTGTTTACGCAGTTTTTCCTCATCCACCTGCAATTTGGCGAAGGCTTCTTTTTCTTCAGCTGTCAGTTCCTCCACTTTATCGTAAAATCCTTCCACTAAAACTTTGCCGTCTCTATCATGGAAAGACGCCAATAATTCGACAAGTGCCGTTGCTGCGTTTTGGACACCGCCGCCGTACTCACCCGAATGCAGATCGCTTGTCGCTCCTTTCACATTGATTTGAAGGCCGCATAACCCGCGCAGCCCGTAACAGATCGTTGGCTTATCTTTTTCCGGCATGCCAGTATCGGATATGACGATCAAATCCGCCGCCAAAAGATCCTTATGTTCTTCCACAAAGGCCGGCAGGTGCGGGCTGCCGATTTCTTCCTCTCCTTCGAAAAGCACTTTTATATTGACAGGCAGCTTGCCATCCGTTTGCAGGAACGCATCGATTGCTTTGACATGCATAAAAATCTGCCCTTTATCATCGCTCACACCGCGGGCATAAATTTTATCATCGCGAATTTCCGGCTGAAAGGGATCGCTTTCCCATAAGTTCAGCGGATCAACCGGCTGGACATCGTAATGCCCGTAAATAAGGACAGTTGGTTTCCCATCCGCGTGCAGCCAGTCAGCATAAACAACGGGATGCCCTTTCGTTTTCATGACCTCCGCATGTTCCATTCCGGTTTTCTCCAGTTCCGCTTTTAACCATTCTGCCGCATTCCTGACATCTTCTTTATATTCAGATAAGGAACTGATGCTCGGGATTTTAAGAAAGTCAAACAGTTCCTTAAGATGCTGTTCACGGTGCTCCTGTAAATACTGTTGGTAAGTTTGTGGCATAATGGTACCTCCTTTAATTTCACATTATTATTGTAAACCAAGTTGCATTGTTTTTCCATTTTTAAAAATTCGGTAACTTATATCATTCAAAAGCGCATGGACTCTTACATTTCTTTCGGCGCCTTTATCTCCAATAATCTCAGGCCTTCTTTTAATACTATTTTTACCGATAAAACAAGTGCCAGTCTCGAATATCTCAAGTTTTGATTTTCCAAAATCCGGACAGACGCATAATACTTATTAAATACCTTTGCACGCTCAATCAAATATTTGGCAATTTGCGACGGATCATACTCCTCCAACGATGAATAACATCCGGAAAAGCCATAAGCTCTGTAACAATAGACCAAGCTTCTGCATCTTGTACTGGAAATTCCCCAAATGGTTAAATTTAGGTTTTTCGATCATGTTGACGATCATTTCTTTTTGAAGCAAGACATCCAAAGCCTTACTTAATAACCCGGCAAATACAATGATTCACTTTTATCCCTCCAAATAAAAAATGCCTGTCTCTCTACCAATCCTGTAAAGAGACGGGCGTTTATTCAACCCGCGGTACCACTCTTATTGTTTTTAAGAAAATAAAAACCGTTCCTCATGTGATAACGGAAATCTTCCCGTCTTTCCCTACTTCTGTTCAGGAAAGCCCTTCCAAAGTTCGCTTCATGATTTGCTCCATACTGGGTTTCCACCATCCCCGGCTCTCTTGAATTTCACAAATCAATACTCTCTTTTTCATTGAATTTAACTTTTTTAAAGAATTATATCCAATTTTATAAAAATTACAATAGCGTAATTCCCGTTATTTCATCTTTGAAATGATTTAGCATCTTTTTGCCCGCATGTCTTTCTCAACGTATATCAGGTTTTTTACCTGTTTTCCACTCCGATGCCAGCATGCCGTATACTACGTGATCAACAAAGTGGTCATACAGCCATTCGGACTGCCGGATAATGCCTTCTTCCTTAAATCCAAGCCTTTCGAGAATTGCCCTGCTTTTTGAATTATTAGTGGCAGCCCGGATTTCAACCCGGTTCATATTTAATTGTTTAAAAGCATAATCCGTCATTGCTTTGACTACTTTCGTCATGATGCCGTGCCCCTGATACGGTTCACCGAACCAGTAGCCGATATGGACAGCCCTGTTTGTCCAATCGATTGAATTATAACTTACCGTACCGCAAATCTCCCCGTTAAATAGAACAAACGCGGTCATGCCTTTATTTTCTGCATAATCTTTCAGTGGAGCCCGGATAAAATTTTTTGTATCTTCCACACTCGTTGTTCCATCAAGCCATGGCAGCCACTTGCGAAGATACTGCCTTGACTGATCTGTCAGCTTAAATACGGTTTCTGCATCTCTTAATTCAGGAAGTTTTAATGAAACTTCACCATCAATTTGATATCCAAACATCCATATCTCCCCCGCTATTTTTCTTTTATTCTGCCAATTAATACGTCTACCTCCCCGGCCAGCCGGTGGACAAGCTCATCGGCAGGAAGCTCCCGGCTCAGCCGCGGATTTTGACCGCTCCACATTGCAAGGTAGTCTGCGTTTCCCTGTTTGGCTGCTGTTTTTCGGATTTCCTGCGTAAGTATATTTTGAATCGGATAAGGCGGTAATTCTTTTTCATATTCCGTCATTTCCCGGATAAATCCATTTTCAATTCCGCGTGCCGGCTTGCCGCTGAAAGTAGAAGTGACAACCGTCCGATCCTCAGTGGCCGACAACACCGCTTTTTTATGTAAAGCATGTGCACCGCTTTCCGCCGTCGTTAAAAACGCCGTTCCCATCTGCACCGCCTCCGCGCCTAAAATCAGCGAGGAAAGGATTCCGCGGCCGTCCATGATACCACCCGCTGCAATGACAGGGATGCTTACCGCATCTGCAACCTGAGGGACAAGCGCCATCGTGCCGATCATCGCATGTGCGAAATCACCCTCAAAACTGCCGCGGTGCCCGCCTGCTTCACTCCCTTGCGCAACGACAAGGTCCATTCCGGATTTTTCGTTTAAAATGGCTTCTTCTACTGTAGTGGCCGTACCAATCAAAATGGTTCCGCGCGCTTTTAATTTTTTAATAACAGATTCCGGCGGAATACCGAATGTAAAACTGCAAACTGGCACCTGATAACGGATGACGATCTCGACTTGTTCAAAAAAAACCGAAACATCCACAGCCGGTTTCATATGAACCTTTTCCATTCCAAGTTTTTCGCGAACTGGATCAAGCAATTCGTTTGCCCTTTGCAGTTCTCCATCCTTTACTTTCGGAATTTCCGGCACAAACAAATTTACCCCGAAAGGCTTATTCGTCCCCGCCTTTACCGCTTGAATCGCCGATTTCAAAGCATCCGCTGTCATATACCCGGCACCGATCATGCCGAGCGCACCCGCGTTGGACACAGCCGCAACCAGTTCTGGCGTCGTCACACCGCCTGCCATACCTGCTTGAATGATCGGAAATTGAACGGATAAAATTATTGACGCCTTTGTTTCATGCCACATGAAAACATCCCCTTTTTGAAATCACTATAATTTTAAGTTTATTCTTTTGATTAAGATCCTTCAATATACAAAAAAACTAAAAAAGCAGAAGCCGTCAGTAAGCTTCTGCCTTTTTCTTTCAGCTATTTCTTTCCGCAAATACCGCCATTGCCGCAGCCATAAATGCTGCCAGCCCTTCACCGAACTTGTCGATGTTTTTCGTAAACCGCTCATCATCCACATACATTTGGCCAAGCCCTTTAAAAGACTCCGGAGAATAATGGCCGAAATGGCGGTTTAAATATTCGTACCATTTGCGGATGGCGTCCTGCGCTTCCGTCGAGTCCGGCGCGGTATGGCGAATGCGGGCGAGTTCGCGGTAAATGCCGTTCATTTCATCCGCTAAATCCGATTTTTCATCAGCGGAAAGCTTTTTAAGATTAGCGTTTGCTTTATTCACCGCCTGATCTCCCCACTTTTCACGTGCTTCCTGCTCATACGGATTTCCTTTAAAACGGAACCCTTTAAATTTTTCTTCATTGGACATTTGGATTTCCCCTTTCTCCGATTGGATTTTTTTTCGATCAAGTTGATCATCTTGTTAAGCCGGTTCCGTTTTTCGATCAGCATGTTCCGCTGCAGTTGCAGCGCCTCCAGCCTGTTAAACGAAGGGCTATCGATGATTTCCTTGATCTTTTGCAAAGGGAAGCCCAATTCTTTGAAAAATAAAATTTGCTGCAGGGTTTCCAGATTTTCATCGGAATATTGCCAGTAGCCGGACGGTGAAATTTCCGCCGGCTTTAACAGCCCGATCGCGTCATAATGGCGCAACGTACTGACACTGACGCCGGCAAGATTTGCCGCTTATTTAATTCTCATCATTAATGCCCCTTTCGATCACCACTATAAAGGGTGACGCAGCGAGAGGGTCAAGACGATTTTTCGAGTTTTTCATTTAACGCAAATAAAACTTCGTAAATTTTTACAAAGGCATCCATCAAAGTCATCTCTTCATCGTAACCCGGCACATCATTCAGGCCAAAATTCACATCCCAGATGCCTTCATTTCCTTCAAACATCAATTCACCAGCTATTTCCCCCACAAGCAGTTCCGATAATGCCGATTGAATCGCCTCGCCGTATTTTTTCTGCATCTTCAGCCCGAGCATGCAATTGTAATGGCCGAACACATCATCCAGCTCGAGCGAAATGCCGTCTATCCCAATAATGTCAAACCAGTCAGATTCGACATAAAGATACTCTTTCCTATGCTTTTTTAAATAAACAACCGGCTCGTTTAAAAACTGCGGGGTTTCAACTGCGATCGTTTCATCTGTTTCTTTGTTGCACCGTTCTATGTAGGCATCGAAAAAACGGGCTGTGCTTTCTTTTTCAATAAACTTCACCTTCTGCATTATATCACCGAAAAAACCGGCATGGCGATCAATGTAGTCGAACTCTTGTTTACATAATATAATTATAGAATCCTTATGATTTGTGATATATTTTTTCAGGTTTGTCTTTAGCATGAGCCTTCATCCTTTATTATTCTTCTACCACTCAGTATGTCCCATTTTTATAAGAGTTGTAAAGCGAAAAAATGCGCCAAGGACATAAGCCTTCAGCGCAGTATTTGAAAATGCTTATCAGTTCAATGCTGTTGCTTTATGAAAATCGCGGCCGTCATGGATGGCTTCGACATAGCCGGCGCGGATGACGAAATCGCCGAAATGCTCGCCTTCCTGCCTTTCTTTCGCGTATTGCAGCAGGATCGGGCGGAGGGAAGCCAGGATTTCTTCTTCCCCAATGTTTTCCCTGTACAGGCATGCGAGCCGGTCTCCGGTGAAACTGCCGCCTAAATACAAATTGTATTTTCCCGGGGCTTTCCCGATAAAAGCAATCTCCGCTAGTGCCGGACGTGAGCAACCGTTCGGGCATCCGGACATCCGGATCACGATTTCTTCTTCGCGCAATCCTGCATCATCCAAGATTTCCTCAATTTTTCCGAGCAGTGTCGGCAAGTATCGTTCGGATTCCGCCATGGCCAGGCCACAAGTCGGGAATGCCACACAGGACATCGAATTTCTCCTGAGGGCGGAATAATGCTTGCCGTCCGTTAAATGGTATTTTTCTACCAGCTCATCTATTTTTCCTTTCATTTCATCTGTCACATTTGAAATGATGACATTCTGGTTCGGCGTAAGCCTGAATTCACCTTGATGGATTTTTGCAATTTCACGCAGTCCCGTCATCAGCGGATAACCGTCGAAATCTTTGATCCTTCCGCTTTGGACAAATAACGTAAGATGCCATTTCCCGTCGCCTTTAATCCAGCCGTAACGGTCTCCGTTATGGTCAAAATGGAACGGGCGAGCTTCGCCGAGATCCCAACCGAGCCTTTCATTCAACTCATTTTTGATCCAGTCGAGGCCCCGCGCATCAATGGTATATTTGAAGCGCGCATTTTTCCGGTTTGCGCGGTTGCCGTAATCGCGCTGGATGGATACAACTTTTTCCGCCACTTCAATGACCTGGTTCGGCGCGCAGAAACCGATGATACGCGCAAGCTGCGGATAAGTCTTCGGATCCCCGTGGGTCATCCCCATCCCGCCGCCGACTGCGACATTAAACCCTTCCAGCTTACCGTCATTTAAGATGGCAATAAACCCTAAATCCTGTGAAAAAATATCAACGTCATTGGAAGGCGGCACTGCAAAACCGATCTTAAATTTTCGAGGCAGGTACGTCGGGCCGTAAAGCGGTTCGGAATCGTTCTTTTCTTTGGTGTCGATGATTTTTTCATCTTCCAGCCAAATTTCATGATAAGCGGAAGTCCTCGGCAGCAAGTGGTCGCTCGTTTTTTTCGCCCACTCGTACACTTCTGCATGCACATCCGACTGGTATGGATTCGGATTGCACATCACATTGCGGTTGACATCCCCACAGGCGGCCAAAGTTGTCATCAGCGCCTCGTTCATTTCCCGGATCGCCTGTTTCAAATTCTTTTTTAATATGCCGTGCATTTGGAAAGTCTGCCGCGTAGTCATTCTCAACGTTCCATTCCCGTATTTATGGGCCAGTTCATCCATTACGAGCCACTGTTCCGGTGTCGCAACGCCGCCCGGGATGCGTACCCGCACCATAAACTGGTAAGCAGGCTCGAGTTTCTTTTTGCGCCGTTCATTGCGGACATCGCGGTCATCCTGCTGGTAGCTGCCGTGGAATTTCAGCAATTTATTGTCGTCATCCGAAATGGCGCCGGTTAAAGTGTCTTTAAGTCCCTCCGCAATTGTTCCCCTTAAAAATCGGCTGTTTTCTTTTATTGTTTCAAGCGGATCAAGTTTTTTACCAGACATTATTCTGCTCCTTTCTGTTAATAAACATCACGCTGGTAACGTTTTTGCTGGCGCATGTCTTTTAAATAACCTTCTGCTTCTTCCCTCGTCATATTTCCTTCTTTTTCAAGAATTTCGATCAAAGCTTCATGGACATCGCGAGCCATATGCTTCTCATCGCCGCAGACATAAACATAGGCACCGTCTTCCAGCCACGCATAAAAATCTTTGCTCTTTTCAAACATCCGGTGCTGGACATATACTTTTTCCTCCTGGTCGCGGGAAAAAGCAACGTCCATCCGCTCGAGCACACCGTTTTTCATCCAGTTTTGCCAATCGAGCTGATAAAGAAAGTCGGTCGAAAAATGCTGGTCGCCGAAAAACAGCCATGTTCTTCCGGTAATGCCTTCCGCTTCCCTTTCCTCCAAGAATGAACGGAACGGCGCGACACCGGTGCCCGGCCCGATCATGATAATTGGCGCATCCTGGTCAGCCGGGAGTTTGAAATTCGGATTCCGGTGGACGTAAACCGGCAGGCGGTCGCCCGGCTTAACCCGGCCGGCAATTTGCCCGGAGCAGACGCCCGAACGCAGCCTTCCGTTTGCCTCAAACCGGTCTAAGGCAATCACAAGATGCACTTCGTCCGGATTCGCTTTATAACTGCTTGCGATCGAATAAAGCCGCGGCGGCATTTTCCGGAGGATTTTCACAAAAACTTCCGGTTTCACTTTTTGCGGCGGGAAATCTTCCACCAAATCGACCAGATCACGGCCGTTAAGATAAGCTTTTGCCTCATCTTCCTTTTCGAGCAATGTCGCCAAAGCGCTGTTTTCGAAAAGCGTTCCCGCCTGCTGGAGCAGTGGTTTTGTTAATCTCGTAATTTCATAGTGGTAAAGCAAAGCTTCCCTTATCGGCAGGACATCGCCTTTTTTATTGATCGTGACCGGTTCCTCAGGGTTCCAGTTCAGCTTTTGGATCAGCCGGTCAACCAGTTCCGGTTCATTTTCCGGATAGATCCCTATGCTGTCCCCAGGTTCAAACGTGAAGTTTGATCCTTCAAGCGACAATTCAAGATGATGTGTCTCTTTATTCGAACCTTCCCAGTTTAAATTGATATTTTCAAGTACTTCCGCATGGAATGGATTGGATTTTGAAAAAGCGGTTTCCTGCGCTTTTGGAGCTGCCCCTGCAGTCTCTCCGCCTGCTGGATACAGGCTTTCGGACGCCTCCAGCACGCCTGTAACGCCTTCAAACCACTCCGCTGCCGATTCCTCATAATCGACATCGCAATCAACACGCGGATAAAACCGTTCTCCGCCCAACTCTTCCAATTTTTTGTCGATATCTTTTCCGGTTTTGCAGAAAAATTCATAAGACTGGTCCCCGAGTGCCAATACAGAAAACTTGACTCCATCCAGTTTCGGGGCTTTTCTGCTGTGGATCAATTCATAAAAAGATAAGGCGTTGTCCGGCGGATCCCCTTCTCCCTGAGTGCTTGTGATGATCAACAGGTGTTTGGCATTCTTTAAATCTCTCGGTTTTACAGCATCCAACGGTGAAAAAGATACTTTGAACTGTTTTTCTTTCAACTTAGCGGAAAATTCTTCGGCAAGGGACTGGGCATTTCCGGTCTCTGAACCGTAAAGAACCGTAACTTCTTTCGTAGCAAGCTGCACTGTTTTTTCCGCAACTGCAACGGAACCTGTATCATTCGCCGCTTGTTCAGCGAGCGGATAAGTTAAATAACCGCTCAACCACAATTTTTGCTGATCCGATAAGGTTTCCAGCAATCGGTTCAATTGTTCTGCCTGTTCTTTACTAAATGGGCTGTTTTGTACGCTTAATGGCAAGATTTCCACCTCACACAAACTTGTTTTATCGCAATGCCTTATATGTATGTTTGTGTTATCTATCGATTCTTAATCCAAATAGACAGGGATGTTTACTTGGATTTGCAGTAACAGCTACCTCCTTGTTTTTGTGCCTATCCCACTAAAAAACCCTTCTTACCGAAAGATAAGAAGAGTTGCGATCCACGCGATTCAACTATTCTTATCTTTCAGACAAATGTCTGCAGGAATTGGCACAGTGTTTTTCAACCTGTTGCCGAGGTTTCAAAGGGCCCTTCCCTCCACCTCTCTTGATAAGAAGTAATAAAAATTATTTAGAAATCATTGAAAACTATTATATAGTTAATTTGCCCAATAGTCAATTATTTTTCGAAAACATATTTGGAAATTGTCTTATAAATGTTGTGTTCCGCGGTTCGGATGGTCAGTTTGAATCACCCGTCTTCGTTCCTTGGTGGAAACGCATCTTCCACTTGCCTTCTGTATGCTTCCATATCGAGCTGCGCAGGGAATGCTGCCCGTTTTCTTTATTAAAAATATGGTAAGTCACAAGTACAATTTCTTCGGACAAGGGATGGATTTCAAAATCACTCAAAACCATTTCCACCTTTCCGATTCCCTCTTCCCCGATTTCCTCGTTTTTGTATAAAATTTTTCCGGAACTGCCGATCTCGAAAAAATTGTCGGCAAGCAATTTTTTTAGTTCTTCCCGTGATCCCCGGACTTCCGGCTGTAATAATTTTTCTTCTAGCTGCTCTAAGTGTTCTTTTAATGAAAGTTGATTAACCATGTTTATTCATCTCGCATTTTTTAATAATTGTACCAAATAATGTGCAAAAATACAGTTGGCATTTTTAATTTTGTTGAGAGTTCGGTAATATTTAATGGGAAGATGTTTATACCCCACGGGAACGGGCGCGGCCTTCCCGCCATCATTACCGGTGCCGGCCCAAAAGCCCCTTTTAAGCAGAAATGTTACTCAAATGGTCTTTATAAAGCTTCTAAGGACTGTTTCAGGAGTTTTATTTTGCTCGAACGGTCCTGACAAAGCTTCTTAAAACCATTTCTTCGGGAAAATTTTCCTCTAACGTGGCTGGCCCAAAAATCGGTAAACAGACTTAGGGGTCCTTTTTTATCGAAGAATGTTGATGATCGAGAAATTCACGCACTTTCCGCTTTCCACACGCATCGCTAGCCTCCTCGCTCGTACCTTAGCACGAGGGGGCTCTTCTTGCTCGCTTATCCCGCAGGAGTCTCGTAAATTTCGCGATCATCAACAGGTAAGATTCCATATGCTATATTTTTATTGGATGTGCAGTTATCGCGCTCCTGGGCACCATGCTGCCGATAAAGCCCCTGCCGCAAAGCGGTTGGGAAATGGAATATCAAAATAACTTAAAGCTATAAAAATAATGGGGTGGGAAAATGAATGTCATTCCAAAAAGCGATATGCCGGAAGCTGTTGTAAGTGCATTTTTTACCAAACATTGGGATGCTCGGAAATGGTGATTTCAAGCGGCATATATAAATGTGACAAACTGGATGGTTTTGCCGCAGTCAGCGAAGATAACAAGATGATTGGTTTAGTTACTTATATAATAAGAGAAAACGAATGCGAGATGATCTCACTGGACAGTATCGTGGAAGACAAAGGAGTCGGATCCGCCCTCCTGAAGGAAGTTGAAAAAGCGGAAAAAGAAAAATCATGTTCGCAAATCAAACTGATCACAACGAATGATAATTTGCATGCGCTGAAGTTTTACCAAAAAAAGGGTTACAGGTTGGCCAATTGTTTATAAATGCCGGTGAAGAGGCAAGAAAAAGAAAGCCGGGGATCCCGCTTATTGCAGACAACAGAATACCGATCCGGGATGAAATACTGTTGGTAAAAAAACTTTAGAAAGAGTGGGCAATCACGGCTGAATATGTAAAAGAATCCAGAAAATTTATTGTAAGCATACCAATTATTTTCGCCGGCTCAACCGTCATTGTCATGAACGAAAAGCGCGAGATGTTATTCCAGTTCCGCTCCGATACAAAAGAATGGAGTTTCCGGGCGGGTGCGATGGAAATAGGTGAAAGTTTTGAAGAAACGGAAAGCCCGCGCATTGTATGAGGAAACCGGCCTGCGCGAAAGCATCTTTTCGGTTTGTTGATCTGTTGCCCGGAAAAGAATTATATTTCCGGTATCCAAACAGAGATGAAATAACAATGTCATCGGCGTTTAGATCGCTGAAGGGGCCACAGGCGAATTGGCCATGGAAGACGGCGAGAGCTTACACCTAAAATATTTTTCGCTTAAACAACTGCCTACAATTTGGACGAAAGAGCCAAAATCATTTTAGAAAAGTACATTTAGCCGCCTTCAAGAAGCAATGCATGCTTCATGCACTGCTTCTTTTATTTTTTCCATTATATTGGCCAAGCAGAAATGGACGCTGGCGTATCAAATTCGCCGATTTCCAAAGAATGGTTGCCGTTCGGGATCACTTCGATTTGAAAACGGGTTTGGCGCAGCTGTTCAATTTTGTCAATATCAAAATGCAGGTCCTGATCCCCGATCACGAGCAGGCCGGCATGTCCGCTTTTCAAAAGCGATTCAAAAACCGGTACAATATTTAACAGCGGTGTAAGCAAAATTTTCGAACCGGAAAAACCCTGCCTTTTCATCAGTGCATTCGCGATGGAAATCGTCCCGAGCGACTTTCCGAGAAAAACACTATCTTGATATTCCCCGTTTTGGAGCACTTCTTCGATCACCGTATCAATGTCAGCCATAAGCGTTTCCGTAACGTCCTCAAGCGGCTTTTTCAGCAGATCGGCTTCATACGCGTAATGGATCTGGACAACATCGATACGGTTTTCCAACATCACCATCGTAGCATAGTAAAGGAGCGGTTTTTCGTATGTATACCCGTCGCCGGAGAACATGAAGCAAATCCGATCAGAATCTGTTTTGGCATGCGTATAGCGGATTGGATGACCCGTGTGTAAAACTTTATTTTCGGCCATAATTTGGATGTGCTTTCTCCCCTTTCATGTAAGGTTATTCCAAATACTCGTCCGCCAAGCTTTCACGAAGATAATGCGCCATACCGGTTTTAATTTTTTTAAAGCCAAATTTTCGGTAAAATGCTTCATTTCCCGATGGTGGAGATCAAATGGACGCAGGAAACACCGCGCAGTTCACGAAGCAAATATTCCATGATGTACCTTGCGACGCCGCGGCCTTGAAAATCGCGGTGTACGACGACATCGTAAATGGCAGCATTAAAAACGCAGTCTGACAGTGCCCGGCCAAAACCGACAATCCTGCTCCGACGCCAATGCAGTCACATTGCTTGAAAAACCTGTGTAATGATCGCTTTCGTATGATTATTCCAGCCGACAGATTGATAGATTTCTACCATTTCATCCAAATTTGCCTGTGAAAAATCATCAAGAATTTTAATGTCCAACAGATCGTTTTCCTCTCCACTTATTGTTGATACAATAATTTCCGAAACGGCTTCCGCCAAGCTTCGGCCAGCGCTTCTACGCTTAAAATTTCCGCCATCGCAGCATAATTCGTCTTATCATGATATCTGATTTGATTGAGATACAAAATGGAAAGCTGCTTTTCCCCTTTTTCCAGCAAAATGAACCGATCATTTTTTTGGACAAAGCCTTCTTTCAAGACGCGCATGTAAAAGCCG
Organism: Weizmannia acidilactici; assembly: GCF_008974185.1. Lineage (GTDB taxonomy): Bacteria > Bacillota > Bacilli > Bacillales > Bacillaceae_C > Weizmannia > Weizmannia acidilactici. Next base: position 26,052 of record NZ_BKZP01000008.1, on the reverse strand, counting down.
GTATAGCCGGTTTCTATGATATCAGCCGGAAAACGATCCAATTCGTATCTTGCCGCAATTTTATAGCACGGTTCACGCGGCTGGGACACTTGTACAACCGCTTCCCCCATTTGAAAAACATCCCCGATATGTATATCCGCTTCCGTCAGCCCGGAAAGTGTAATATTTTCGCCGAACGCCCCGGGTTCAAACGTGCGGTTGAACTTTTTTTCCCATACAGGAAAATGGTCAGCAATATAGACACAGACCGCCTTGTCTTCGCCTCCGTGATGGACGATATCCGCCTGCTCGTCGCCCTCAAAATTGATTTTTGCTAAAAAAACCGGGCCGTCCTGCGGTGCTTTAAAAATCCCGCTCTGCACAACTTTCTTTTTATACGGCAGTGGCTGCGGTTTGCCAACATTTACCGAAACGACAACGCCCTTTGCCATTCATCATCGCTCCTTTTTAAACTGTTTGTCTAAATTTTACCATAACGGAAATCCGGTTTGATAAACAATTGAAAAAAGAATATGAAAATGGAACGGGATCCCTTAATTTAAACACGAATATTTCACTTTTTCATCAACCGCCCTCATATATTCATTTTTATCTTCCACATGGTTTTCGATATCAAATGGTAATGTTTCCAATACTTCTTTTAACTGGATGTTCCGCTGTTCTTGTCTTGGTGCGAAATCATGCAGTCCCTGAATGCCAGTCGCATTTCACCTGTCTGTCAATCAGATTAAATAACGCTTCCTTATGATGTTGCTGCAGAAATTCTACGTATAGTTGACCATCAATGTTATGATTGAACATCACCATCCCCTGTCAAATTTTACTTTTTTGTGAATTTATAATGCTAAAATTTAATTAAGATACGATGAACCGGAGGATGATATGAAATTTAGAAAAGCTGCACCAAAAGGTGGAAGGGATTGCGAAAGTGCATGTGGATGCGTGGAAAACGACTTACAAAGGGATCGTGCCTGATGCCTGCCTGGACACCCTGACATACGAGGAAAAAATAACACTTTGGAATCAAGTGCTGGCCGATTCCCACCAAACTGTATTTATGACTGAAAATCAAAAAGGGAAAATGATCAGTTTTACCGGCGGCGGTAAAACGAAAGCAAATAAACAAGAAAGCTCCGGTTATTTAATAGCCATCTATATTTTAAAAGAATCCCGGCGCTAAAGTACCTGGCAGGAACTGGTTGAAGCATTATTCACACAAATGAAAAAGAAGGGGTTTGAACCATACTTGTAGATGGATTTGAAGAAACCCCTCCCGTTATTTCTATGAAAAAAGAAACAACAACCATTGGAGATTCCGATCTCGGTCAGCCGGTTTACATATGGAACATTTAGATCATCAAGTTAACTCTTTTTTCAAGGCTGCCGCAGCAATTGCTGCATCTCCAGCACCCGCAATTGCAGAAATCACCGAGATGCCATCAGCGCCGGCTTCTATGACGCTTTTTGCATTGCCGCGGCCAATTCCGCCGATCCCGACGATTGGCAGCCGGATACCGTTTTTCCGCATATCAGTGATCACAGATGTTCCTTGCGCCGCTTTTGCATCTTCTTTCGATTTCGTCGGGAAAATCGGGCCTACCCCGAGATAATCCGCCCCGCCGTTTACTGCTTGCCTTGCTTCTTCGACAGTATGAGCTGAAACACCGATGATTTTATTCCCGATTTTTTCGCGAACCGATTCCAACGGCTCATCTTCCTGCCCGATATGCACGCCGTCCGTATCCAGTTCCAAAGCCAAATCAATATCATCATTTACGATAAAAGGAATGCCATGGTTTTTGCATATCCATTGCAATTCCTCTCCAAGTGCTTTCTTTTCATCTCCTTTAAGCGCACCTTTTCCTTTTTCCCGGAACTGAAATAAAGTAACACCGCCATTGATAGCATCTTCCAACACCTGCTGCGGGCGGGACTGGCAGTTCGGGCTGCCCATAATGAAATACAATTTCAATGCAGCGCGCAAATCTTTCTCCTCTATCATTTTACCATGCTCCTTTTCCTGTACGCCCAGTGGTTTGTCGGCCCGTGCCCGTTTCCGATTTGGATGCCGTCTTCAATCGCAGCCGTAATAAAATCTTTCGCTGTTGCTACTGCATCGAAAACGTCCGCGCCTTTTGCCAGCTCTGCCGTAATGGCGGATGAGAACGTGCAGCCGGTTCCATGTGTATTTTTCGTTACGAATCTTTTGGCGGTGTACTCGTAAAAGTTCCGCCCATCAAAAAGCAAATCGCGGGATACCGGGGAATTTTCGTGGTGGCCGCCTTTAATCATGACATACCGGACCCCGGAATCTGAAATGATCCGGGCTGCTTCTTTCATATCCGGGAAATGATGGATCTTAATTCCTGAAAGCTCTTCTGCTTCGGGAATATTCGGTGTCACAATGAATGCAAGGGGGAGCAGCTTATTTTTTAAAGCGTGTATCGCTTCCTGCTGCAGCAGCGTTTCCCCGCCTTTGGCAATCATCACCGGATCGACAACGGTTTTTTCCCAATGATATTCCTTGATTTTCTCCGCAATAGCCTCAATAATGGCAGAATCAAACAGCATTCCTGTTTTTAATGCGTCCGTCCCCATATCTTCCGCAATCGAATCGATTTGACGGACCACCGCTTCCGTCCCTAATGGAAAAACGCCCTGGACACCGAGCGTATTTTGGGCGGTTACGGCGGTAATCACCGACATGCCATACACTTCCAGTTCCTGAAACGTTTTTAAGTCCGCCTGAATGCCTGCACCGCCGCCACAGTCGGAACCGGCAATCGTCAACGCTTTTTTCATTGAATAATCCCTGCTTTCTTTTCAAACGAACCATACGCTTCCAAATCCTCGGCACTAAGCGTTGCAAGCTGGTTTAAAAATTCGATTTGAAAACTTCCCGGCAAATCCGCTCTTGCTTTTTCCCGTGCGATTTCGGCAGCTGTACCGTACATAACAAGTGCCGATACGGCAGCTGTAACCGGATCTTTTTCCACAGCCAAAAACGCGCCGCAAACGGCAGACAAGAGGCACCCGGTTCCAGTCACTTTTGTTAATATTGGATGGCCGTTATGTACGAGATAGACATCAGACCCGTTTGACACCGCATCCGTTTTCCCGCTCACCACTACCGTTGTGTTGAGTTCTTTCGCAGCTCTTAGCGCCAGTTCGCCGGCATCCAAGTTGGTTTCTCCTGCATCCACTCCCTTAATCTTCGACTTCATTCCGATCAGATTTGCGATTTCCGACGCATTGCCCCTGATGGCGGTAAAATTTATTTCCTGCAAAAGTTTCTGTGCAGTTTCCGTCCGGAAATGCGTTGCCCCTGCAGCAACGGGATCGAGCACAACCGGAACATCGTTTTCGTTTGCGGATTTTCCCGCTAAAATCATCGCATCGACTATTCTTTCATTTAAAGTGCCGATGTTCAGTACAACCGCATTTGCTGCTTTCGCCATTTCGGCCGTTTCTTCCACGGCATCTGCCATCACAGGCGAAGCCCCGAGGGCCAAAAGCCCGTTTGCCGTAAAATTGGCAACGACAATGTTGGTGATATTATGGATGAGCGGATTTACCGCCCTGATTTTTTCAAGCAGTTCAATCGGTTTTGTTTTTTCCATTTTGATCTCCTCCTAATCCATTACGAGTCCACCGGCGACGACAAGTTTTTGCCCGGTCACGGCTCTTGCCCATGGAAATGCAAAAATAGCATTGCTTCTGCATCATCTTTCCGATTCCGTGATTTTTTTATAGCAGCGTTGTTGCTTCTATTTATTTAAGTATTTTCTCCTAAATGTTCCTGTAAATCTTTTCCTTTTTGCTCACTTTCAAAATAGTAAATGACAACTTTCGCCCCCCTCTCTTGCAAAAGCTTTTACAATTGCCCTTCCCAATCCCCTGCTTCCGCTTGTTACAAGCACCACTTGTTCTTCCAGTTTCATTTATCCCATCCTTTCCAATGCAAAAAAGCCAGGCCCGTAAAGACCTGACTTGATCAGCAAAAAGTATTGTTCATTCAAAATCCTACTTTCCTACGCCGGTATGATCCGGATCAGGTCCAAAGGGTTGAAAAACAAATGTTTTTCTCTCAGCCCGCCATTTGGGCACCCCTAGTAGTCTGAAATATTTACTTTTTACCAATTATATGCTTTTTATTTTCCCTTGTAAAGTGTACACGGGCACATTATTCGGCAAAAAACAGTAAATTTTTTCGAATTATTCCGGATTTTTCGCGAAAAATTAACATATGCACTCTATATTACGAATCATTATGCCTTTAGTGGCTTGACATGGAGCTTCTGTGGGCTTAGCTTGATGGCAATGGGGCGAGAAGAAAACAATGCTAACTAGCATACCATGCCCATCACTCCATATCAAGCCGTGTATTGAATATGATACATCTGGAATCATTTGAAAATCACAATCTGAAATAATATTGAAATTCAAAGTAAAGTCTTACAATCTTTTCAAAAACACATAGCTTACTTTATCGTAATCCATTTTTTCATAAAACCGGTGTGCGTCTTTTCTCTGCAGGCCGGATGAGAGGGAAACAATGCCATACCCCTTTTCTTTGGCCCACTGTTCTACATATCCAATCAGCCTGGCCCCGTAACCTTTTGACCGGCATGCTGCATCCGTAACCAGGTCGCACACCCAGATAAACCGTCCGTTGTAAAGGGTCATCATCGGCATAAAACCTGTTACCGCAACGATTTTTCCGCCTTCATATACAGCAAACATTTTATAATTTGCCGATCGGGCTGCTTCTTCGACCAATTGAAGATAGTGCTCCTCATCCAAATGCACGCGCAGCTGTTTCATCACCGGAAAAGCTGATTTCCATTCCTCCCGGTTTGTCAATTCCTTTATTTCCATTTTCAACATCTCCTTTCATACTGGCTCACACTCATTTAATCACAATCTGGTATAATCAAAAGGTCCAGATTCGAATTTTTGATAGGATCCAGTAATGCAGATTGGAGGCAGAAAAATAATTGAATTAACGCCGTTTCTAAACAAAGAAAGCAATATCCCGCTGTATATGCAGCTTGTTGATTTTATCAAGCAGGAAATTTTATCCGGCAACATCCGCCCGGGTGAAAAATTACCGTCCAAACGGAAACTGGCTGAATATCTCGGGTTAAGCATCAATACGATTCAATCGGCCTACGAACAATTGACGGCGGAAAGCTATGCAGAAAGCAGGCCGCGAAAAGGGATATTTGTTGCGGATTTCAAAAATGATCTCCTCCCGGAAACCGTGCTTTTCCATCAACAGTTACATGAAAAAGCCGGCCAAGAAAATGAACAAATCAAAATTGACTTCAATTCCGATACATAGTTGAATAAAATATACTCCAAGTAAAGAACCGTTACAAAAAATGCAAGTTCACCGCTGCCTTCCGGTAATTGGGATGAAAGGTAAACCGGCGCAACAGCTGTAAAGATGAGCAGAAACAACAAATATTTTTTAACAAGGAGAAAATCTTTTTTAACGAGCGGCAGCAACATTCTTCCCACCCCCAATATATGCAAGCATGATGTCCTCAATTGTAGGCCTTTCCATCAGTACGCCAGGCATCCGTTCCAGTACTTCTTTCTTTTGATTTGTGATGCCTTCAAATCCGTCTCCGGTTTGCCGCAGATGCAGAAATTGTTTTCGGGTCTGTTCGTCAATCAGGTGGTTATCTCCTTTTACAAGAGCTGACTGTTTTGTCAATTCGGTAAGCTGGCGGATTTCATTGGCCACGACGGCAAAGCCCCTCCCCTGCTCACGCTGCTTCAATGGAAGCGTTCAAAGACAACAGATTTGTTTTCGTGGAAATTTCGTCAATGACCTGCAACAACTGTTTAATTTTTTCCGTTGTTCCGATAAAAGAGTAAATTGTCCCATTTGTTTCTTTCACAGTTGATTGGATATGATCCATTTTATTTCCGATACGTGATACTTCATCCTGGGCCACCGCAAGCTGCTTGGATGCTGCTTTCTCGAGTTTCCGCAGCGTTTCACTCATTTGCCGGGAAGCATCTTTAGCCACATCCAAATCACTCAATTGCTGGCGGGTGCCTTTCAGCATGACGGCCATTTTACTGCTCACCCGTTCCGCGGAAGCCTCTGTCGAACGGGTCGACTCGTTCAATTGGCGCTGGCTTTCCTGGACATCCGCTGCAGCCCGCTTCACCCGCACCATAATGCCTTCCAAAGAATCGATCATATTGTTAATCCAGATCGCGAGAGACTTTGTTTCATCATTAGGAAATTGATCTGCTTGTAACCGTTTCGTTAAGTCTCCTTCCCCTTTGGCATTCATCCGGATAAATCGGTTGATCATATGAAGGTGATTTTCAAGCGGCTGGAATAATTTCCAGTTGAGGAAACGGCCGGCAAGCAAACTGTACACAGTATTGAATAAAATGAGCCCAATAACACCGGCCAAGCGGGGGAGCAGGCCGAATAATGTTATGTAATAAACCTCATTTAGTATAATAAACCCGATTGTAAGCTGCCGATATAGAAAATTGTATCGCCAGTTCACGCCGTGCATCCGATATACTTCTTCCAAATCCCCTTCACACATCATACCCCAAACATCCGGGCAATGCGGCAGCTGGAATGTCACGCCTTTTCCGATGACCAGATATGCCGGTAATCCGGGTAACCGGGAAACGTTACAAAAAGGTTGCTTCCATTCCGAATTGTATTCATCACACCAGGGTGTAGTTCACCCGTGGCAGGATCGGTAAAAATCAATTCCAGTTCCGTGTGATTTTTCATTTTTACAGTACCGTAAGGAGTCCTAACTCCATCTTTCAAATTATCACCGTGAGTAAACGTTAAATCTTCAAAACGGCTGCTCGATAAGGCCGTCCCCGGTACAATATCAGGATTCAAATTCGATTTGGCCATAAAAATATAATTGTCCCCTGAATCGGGATATACATGACCGGATTCCCTCTGGATCAGGTCCCCAAGCACATCGTTCGGCACCCTGCCGCATAAAGCCCCTTTCCATTTTCCGTTTTCCATGAGCGGCAAAATGAAAAGCAGCGTTATTTCATCGTGAAATTTAGATGTGCTTGGCCCAATTTTCAAAGTCAGTGGATCTGCAAATGGACCATATAGGCAATTCTTTCCCTTTTTGGTTCTTCCAGTCCAGGCTGGCAAGGGGATCTCCCTGCATAGGAAGTGCCGATATGCTGACGATAAGTTGAATATGTAACAACCGACCGTTCATATCCAGCAAGAACAGTTCCGAAAAATCCTGTCCGCGCTTTAAGTATGATGAAAATAAGCGTTCAAGATTCTCATCATTCTTTTCTTCCGTACTGCTTAACTGCTGCTCCATCTTTTCCAATAATGACCAATTTTCTTCCGTCCAGTGGAACAAAAGCTGCTTTCTCGTTTCGGCGATGCCTTCGAAAATTTCTTCTACATCTTCTTTTAAATACTGATTCCGCCGATACGCACGCCAAAGCGGCCATCCCGTTTTCCAACCTAACCATCCAAACATTCGACAACCTCCAACAAGCCTCAACTTTTTATGTGATAAAATATGACATTTTATGTGAGTATATTATGCTATGATTTTATCGATTACTCTATCAATTTATCAAAATTTGTTGTAGAGGTTTTTCTAAAAGTATTCAGTACAGAGGAACAAAAATTACAAAAAGCAGGAATTGCATAATAAATATCGATATGCAAAGATGGGGAAGGATACATGCTTATGGATGATAGAACAACATCCTAATATTTTTTATCTCGCTTTTTTAGCAGCCTGACAGCGTAAGGAGAAAATAATTGGTTTTTCAGGAAAAAGCAAGTACTTAAACGCTCATCTTGAAGTAGAACCCCCAAACTACAAGGAAAAAGTACAGATGAAGTAAAGGATTTAGAATTTATGCTGCCACCCCCATTATCCGCGGGGCATGGGGAGTATTCAGATTGGAAAAAACGGCAGGCTAAAATTCAGTGATGATAAAAATATTGACGCACCAACGCCAAAGGAATATGAGATACATTTCTTGAAGTAAAGTGGAACGGTAAAGTTGATCAAACCTTTTACCATTCTAACATTTTCTGTATCGTTGCAACTTTGATTTTCATGCCGTTTTTTAATGGATCATTTCTTCACAGCATATTTTGTACCTTAGAGAACTGTATAGATGCCTATTTTTAAGGATGCCATATACACTTTACAATGCAGCTTTGGAACCTCTTTTTTCAACGGCATCATTTTCAAGTGCTTTTAATAATTATTTGGCAATTCCGTTTCCCTGCATCTCAAGAATCACGGAAAGCATGAAAAATAAAGCTTTTCCTTATCCGCTAGAAAACGGACCATTCCTACCGGTTTTATGGATCCACATACACGATTAAGGGCTTCTCCCTTTGTGCGGATAAAACGGATTGAGCCGTTTCTTTCAAAGCGCTTGATGGCGGTACTTCATTTGGATATTCCATGAGAGCTGCTTTCGATCATGATTTCATGTATAATCGGCGCATCAGGCGGCTTGGCAAATTTTATTTCCATAATAATGTCCATTATTTATGGCATCGAACGGACAGTATACACAATCAAGAAGCTTAGAATCGCTAAACCGGCTACCATGATTGTTGACCCCAGCCAATTAATATACTTCTATCATTCAAATCTAATTTCCGGTAAAAAACGTATAAAATAAAGCCAATCAGAATCGCAGCGCCCCAACCCAACACGCCTGTTTTGGTTTCTAGACTTTTCCAATCCATAAGCCATAAATACAAAATATACCCATCAGCAGCCGCTAAAGCCGCTGAAAGGATCAACAACCTTTTTTTAACATAATAACCCCCTTACCCAGACTAAAAGCCCAGTTCTGTCGACGTCATTCTCTTACTTATCTTTTTTTGTTTCTTTTCGTATGCTTTAATCAGCTCTTTCTTAAAAGACTACTGCATTGTTCTATTTTTTGTTAGTTTGTATAGAAGCAGGTATTTGCTGATATTTTTCAATAACATCCCACCCCGCTCATCATACGGTTCTACATATGAAAAGATTCATAAGTGGTAAATAAAATGATATTCCAGGAAACCCCACTACCGTCATCATCGAAAGTTGCGACAGATTGGATGATTATATCATTTTAGCTACAAACACAATGGCATACAAAGAAGGAACGATCAATAACAGTGAAGCGAAAGTCCCAGGGTTTTGCTTCCCACCATTGCAACAACGACTTTCCGGAAGTCTTCTTCAGTGCATTTGCCGTCAATCACATCGTCCGTCATGGTAGACAACTGCGGATCAATAAAAATGGACATCAAAATCGTTGCAAAACCATTGACGATGGAAGATAGCGTGACACATGTCGCCCTTAAATCGGGTTCAAGGCTGCCGGCATAAATCGGCGCCAATGAACCGATCATCAACAAAGCGACTGTGACAAAATTATACAGAATAATTTTGACCGGCAATTTCCTGTAACTAAGGTTTAAGATATTTTCTTTTACAGGAACGGCCATACAGTCCTTCATAAAATAAAGGCCGGCTTTTGAAAAACTGTGCATGATCAGTTTTGGAATCGAGCGATCAACAGAAAAATATAAAACGCCCCGGTAAAAAATCCTTTGAAATGTTGGAATCAAAAAAGCGCCTGCAACCGTTGCGATTCCCGATATAATGATAATAAGATTAAAGATATGTAATAAGTTGCTTTCCCCAAGTGTGGTGATCCACATATTTCGTTAAAATCGGGACTTGGAACGTTACTGCGATTCTCGACACCAGCGCCAAAATATTAAAAACAGCAAAAGAAACTGCGATTTTGCCGGTTCTCACCCCTACCATCCTGAGTATTCCAGTGTTCCGACTAATGAAATGATAAAATTCAGGATAAAAACAATCATTATTTGTATATTCATATTTCCTCCAGCAATTCAACATTTGAAAATATTTTCTTTATTTTACCACAAATGATTTTGACGCCAAGTTGTTCTACCCAATCGTAAGCAAAAATTCTTTTTTAAAAAATTTCTGAGGAAAAATGATGAAGATAAGAGATTATTCAAAAATCAGTTCAAAAAATGGCCTTGAAGGTTTAAACCTTCCCCGCCATCCTGATGACTTTTCCATCCATTTCAGGTTTCAACTGTTTCATGCCCATTTTCTGATAAAATGCAACCGCTTGTTTGTTTGTCGGCGAAACTCTCAGATGATACTCATTTACTTTTCTCTTTTTAAAAAAATTCATTGCGTACGCATGCAAAAGGGCACCCAGTCCCAATCCGCGTTTCTCCGGGACAAGGTAATAAAGATTGACATAGCCGATTGGCTTCCCTTCATATTCTTTCACTGTCAGTTCCAGCTGCCCAATTGGAACGGCATTTTCTGCTACAAGCATAAAACCTTCTGGAAATTTTGCTGACTGCTTTTGCAGCCATTCGAGATACTCTTTTTCATCAAAATCTTCATCCGTTCCGAAGCTAACTATAAATGAATCACTCCGGAATGAGAGGATAAATTGAAGATGCTGGTTTACGTTAATCGGAATGAACTCCACTTTCTATCCACTCTTTCAAATTTTTAAGAGCCTTTTGCTATCGAAGTAATCCGTATATAATATCCATCCGGGTCAAATAATCATAAATCTTCTACGCACTATGGTCTTTCAGCCAACTCAGTCTCGATGGAATAATCCTTTTCTATTGAGATCTTGCACATTTTCAATTTTCAGAACAACCTCAACTCCAAAACGGGTTTCTGGCCGGATTCGGAAACTTTAATCGGATGATTTTCAAACAACTTCTGCATTTCCCCAAGGCCTATTGTGACATTTCCTTTTTTAACAGGCGCATATCCGCTTTTGATTTCTTTCGTGTATGAAATTCAAGAACGTCTCTATAAATCGCCAAAGACTTTACTATGTTTTCCACAATTCATTCCTGCTTTCATTTCATATTTATCACCTCCATCTATTCTGAATTATTTTTATTATAAATTAATGTTACATATAATGTAATGAAACATTATCATTCCGATGAAAAAGGATTTACCTTACTTTAGAAGAATAGAATACTATGACAAAATGCATGGGAGCTGGTCAAATGAAGAATGAGATAAAAAGCTGGATAAGATCTTTATTGATTGCCGTGGTGCTGGTTGTGATCGTCAGGGCTTTTCTTTTCGCGCCTTATGTGGTAGAAGGCGAATCGATGGAACCGACACTGCATAATCATGATAAAATTCTTGTCTATAAATTTAACCCGGCTGAAAATTATCAACGGGGAGACATTGTGATCATTAAAGACGGAAAACTATGTAAAGAGAATTATTGGTCTCCCCGGGGAAACCATTCAAGTGAAAAACGATAAACTCTATATTGATGGCAAATTGCACAAAGAACCGTATCTGGCACATAATCTTAAAACAGCCCATAAAGAAGGCAGTAATCTGCAATTTTGGGCTGGTCACTGTACCGGAAAATAAATATTTTGTTATGGGAGATAACAGGTTGTACAGCAAAGACAGCAGAAACGGCCTTGGCTTAATCCCCAAACAGGAGATCGTCGGAAAAACCAAGCTGGTGTTTTTTCCAATTTCGGATATATGAGGCATCAAATAAGCGGCCGTTTTTTACTTTTTTCCGGCTGGAAATATTTCGTAAAATCAGCAGCAAAATTACGGTAATGCACGTACTTGCCAATCCTATGAAATAAAACACATAGGCCGCGAGATTTGTTACCGCAACATGCATCAGGCAGTTGAGGGTTAAGGCACTTCTAATCCCTGTAATCCCCCGCCTTTTTTCTTCTCCGCATCACAACATACAGCAGCAACAATCAACACAATTGATAAAATAAACAAAAAGAATTTGGATCACTCTCTTTCACTATAAATTTTCCAATGCGAACACTTCGCCCGTCGCCGCATCCACGCCATATTCACAATCCAATTTTCCGCATAAAGTATACGTTTGGTTTGAATTGTCAAAAACATAAACAGGCTTCAATGTCATAAATGGAACAAGTTTTTCAAACGCTTCTTCTATTGTGATGATGATCTTACCAGGTGCCTGGAAATGCTCAAACGCTTCCATCAGCGTCAAACTGTCTATATCATTTACAGTTTGAACACTTTTTGCATCGATTATGACTTTCAGCTTTCTTTGTGGTATCCGGCAGACTCTCTGCTTCAAGCCCAGCTCTGCGTGAATGTATCCTTTATCACGTCGCAATGTTCTCAGCACCCATTTCCCGGAATCTTCCGGATACTGGCAGCGCAGGAAGTCCACCACTGCAGAAATGCACTTCCCTTGCAGATCCTTTGTTATAGGTAAAACATCTGGACTTGGCTCGGCCGAAAATGCTTGTTCAGACGTAACTTTTTCCAGTAAATGTACTATTTTCTTTTTGAACGGATGCCTTAAAGGGGCTTTCCATTCAAGAACTTTATTTACTTCAACTGTTGGTTTATCATCCGGAGACGAAAGGATGGATAACCGGCCATTCGCAATATAGACTTCATCCAATCCATAAATGGAAATATAACGTTCCTGCTCGTACAGTGGAATTTCGTACAATTTGACATGTTCTTTTGCCAAATGCTCAATTTCTGCGATTGACATCGAAAATTTTTCTTTTTTTGCTGGCACTTCAGGCGGAAAATACCCGTTGGCGGAAAAAAATATAAGGCGACCTTCTATATCATAGTGAACCTCTATAAATCCGGGAGGCGATGTTTGGATCCTGTTGAAACAACTCCTGAACTCCATCTCCCCTTCTTCCTGCCTTACTAAAGAAAACTGGCTTTCATTAACCATACCTGTCTCTTCTTCAATCCACTTGATAATTTCTTGTGAGCTTTTAAACACTACTCCGTTATCAGCAGAAGTCTTGCCGCCGACAAAGATAACACTTTTAAATCTTCGGCTCTGTACATCCATCTCAATGGCCGCTGTTCCTACCGGATTAAAACCACCATCATATTGATCTGCATGGTTCGGCAACCATTCCATACTTAATGTATACTCTGTCTGATTGAAGATATTTACAGTACGGCTAAAGCTGTATCTTTTCAAAAAATAATTATTCAGGCCGAATTTCTTTTTCGCTATTTCAATAAATTCCTGTGTCCTTGGATCCAATTCCCCACCTCTTTCAAACGTAAAATTAAACCCGATGAATAGATTGTCCCGCCGTACCCAGCCCTATCCTGGGAGTGGGCTATGTTATTAGCGGCGTGACTGACTACTTATATCCAAAACCATACACCTGGTCATATGGTAGGCCAATCCTTTTTGTGATCAAATGCCCATACATACGAAAAGATCATGCCGTATTCGTTGCTTTTTGCAAAAAACTTAAATATTTGCCTCGAATCACAAATCAGACAGTCTCCATATTCCCGGCTGAAATCAAACAAAGGCGCAAGCAAATCCATCATCATGTGGTTGTGAAATAACTTTGATCACGTCATTTTTTCAATTCCTGCCTCATCGTCATTTTACCAACCGCCTGTTAACCGAATATGAATACGAGTTTCATATCCATTCCCCTATCCCATTATCTTAAAAATACTTTTAAAAAATTCAAACATAAAATAGGCTGCGAATCCAAACAGCAAGCATCCCGCTGTAACGGAAACCCATTTAATGATTTTTTTATTCAGCAATGTCCGCGTTTTCGAAATCACCGCCATTAACGTGATATCGTGGAGAGTGATCCCGGTTAAAATCCCTGCTGACGCAAACAAAAAGCCTGAAATGCCGTATACATGCATAGAGTTGGATAAGATGGTGCCAAATATCCCCATCCAAAACATAACGCTTCCGGGAGAAACGGCAACGAAAAAACCGTTTAAGTAAGAAGATTTTAGTGATTTCGTTGGTTGCTCATTTCCCAGGTTTATATCTTTTCCCGCATCTTTAACACTTTCACAACCAATATAAACTAAAAAAACACAACCGGCAAACCACATGATGGTTTGGACAACAGATAGGGATAACAATGGCGCAAAGCCGAAATACAGCAACAGGATGAAAATAAAATCAACTGTCATTCCGCCAAGCCCCACACACCAGCCGTGCAGAAAGCCGTTTTTTAAACCCTGTTTTACCATTTCAATGGTCACGGCGCCAACCGGCAATGCAATACTTAAGCCGAGTAAAATAAAGGTAAAAAAATGTGCACCCATCCGCTTTACCCCCTTAATGGATTTCATAGGCAAGCCATTTTGACTGCTTAGCCCCCATTTTTTCATATAATTTTTGCGCGACCAGATTATCTTTTGCCGTTTCCCACGTCATATTGGCAAAGCCGTTCTCCCTAATGTATGACAGGCATTGTTGAAAAAGCCGCTCCCCTGCTTTTTGTCCTCTTTCGTGCTGTACGACAAAAAGATCATTTAAAATAGCAGCTCCCTTGACTTTTAGTGTGCTGAACGTAAAATACAAAGTCGCAAAACCGATCAATTGTCCATCTTTTTCTGCGACAAACTGCATACCTTTCTCAGTGTGGTCCAGTAATGCATGAATCAGGCTGATGAGATCATCTTCTTTCGGCTGTGGCTGCTTGTAAAAATCTACGATGTATGTTTGCATTAATGCACATAACTGCGGTACATCTTCTTTGGTTGCTTTTCTAATCAGAAAATTTCTCATTTTCCCTCCCCCTTTTTTTATAAATGTTATAATGATCTTAAATTAAATGTATCCCCACTGAAAGGTACAGTTTTTATTTATTTATAGGGACAGTTAGAATGGAGTGCCGTTCATGTTTGAAATCACACCTCATTTAGATCCAAAACATCAAACACCGCTTTATATTCAACTTTACAAATATATTCTTAATGAAATTGAAGCGGACAGGATTCCTCAAGGCACAAAACTGCCATCAATCCGGAAGTTGGCTGCTCATCTTGAACTCGGCAAAAATACTGTTGATGCAGCATACCAGCAATTGGCTGCGGAAGGATATATTGAGAGTAAACCCGGAAGCGGATACTATGTTGCTGATTTGGATCGACAATTATTAACTGTACCGAAACATGGTGCATGCACAATAAACATACCTGAATTGAAGAAACCGCTGCCGAATCATATCCGGTACGATTTTCGCCACGGAAATATTGACACTGACAATTTTCCGTTTGCAGACTGGAAAAAAATAAGCAACCAGGTATTGTTTGAAAAAGATATCTTTTCTTACGGGGACAGGCAGGGTGAGCCGGAGCTGCGTCTGGAAATAGCTAAATATCTATACGAATCAAGAGGCGTTTCCTGTTCACCGGAACAAATCATCATCGGCGGCGGAATTCAGCAGCTGATCAGCCTGCTTTGCTTCATCATTGGAGTGAAAGACAAAGGCATTGCCGTTGAAAATCCAGGTTATGATGGAGCGAGAGCAGTATTTCTCCATCATGGTTTTCAATTAAAGTCTATTGGCATCGATCAATGCGGACTGAAAATAGCAGAATTGGAGCAAAGCCGTGCCCGGTTCGTTTATGTAACGCCCTCCCACCAATTTCCAATGGGAATGATTATGCCGATTGCAAACCGAATGAAATTGCTTCAGTGGGCTAATCGTGTTGACGGATTTATCATTGAAGACGATTATGACAGCGAGTTCCGCTACAGAGGAAAACCGATTCCGGCACTTCAAGGAATTGATCCAAATGGCAGGGTCATTTATCTTGGTACCTTTTCTAAAGCGCTTTTACCCTCGATTAGAGTGGCATATATGGTTTTACCTGAAGCGTTGATCAATAAGTTCAATGAGAACTTCCAATCATATGAGCAGCCGGTCTCTAAAATTCTTCAGAAGACATTGTGCTTATTTATGCGGCAAGGATACTGGCAGAAACATTTAAGGAAAATGAGGCATATTTACCAGAAAAAGCACGAGGTACTGTTCAAGGCTGTACATGAGCACATGGGAAACAATGTTCGCATGATTGGCGAAAACTCCGGGCTGCACGTTATTATGGAAGTAAAGAAAAACGACACGGAAGATTGTTTGATTCAAAAGGCAAGGAATGCTGGCGTCAGAGTATATCCGACATCAAAATATTGGATGAATGGGCGCCAAACGCTGCACCCACAGCTCCTGCTCGGATTTGCCGGGTTAAGCGAAAAAGACATCCAAAGCGGAATAAAAATTTTAAGCGGAGCTTGGTTTTAACAATAATTTTTCAACAATATGCATGCAAAATGATAAAATAGGAAGCGGGGAAAAGGGAATGTATATACCAAAAGCGTTTGAAGTGACAGAAAAAGAGAAATTATATAACTTTATAAAAAACAATAGCTTTGGTATTTTATTTTCGCAGGATGACATCGGCCCGATGGCAACGCACCTGCCTTTTCTTCTTCATGAAAGCGGTCAACTATCCACACATATGGCAAAAGCGAATCCCCATTGGAAAAGTTTAAACGGTAAAGAAGTTTTGGTTGTTTTTCAAGGCCCGCACGCTTATATTTCGCCAACCTGGTATCACGAAGAAATACGGTTCCGACCTCGAATTATGTTGCCGCCCATGTATATGGGACAGTTAAAATTGTAAAATCCAAGGAAGAGACGGTTCATTTAATGGATCAAATGGTCAACTTATATGAATCTGGATTATCTGAGCCTTGGACAGCGCCGTTCGGCACCAAATTTATTGATGGCCTGATGAATGGAATTGTCATGTTGAAAATCACAATAAACAAAGTCGAGGGAAAATGGAAGTTAAACCAAAACCATTCTATTGAAAGACAGCAAAATGTTGTGAATGGTTTACGAATGGCTAAAAAATATCATTTCGTTGAAATCGCAGACTTAATGGAAGAAAACATTCAGTTATGTACTAAATCATGAAAGGGAGAATGAATATGAAATCCATTGATCATTGGAATGCAAAATTATATGATTCAAGGTATGCTTTTGTTTCAAGATACGGAAACAGCTTGGTAGAAAATTATTGGCTCTCTTGGCTCTCCAGCAAGGCGAGAAAATCCTTGACCTTGGCTGCGGGACCGGAGATTTAACCAATACAATCTTTGAAACCGGTGCGAAGATAATTGGTGTAGACAAGTCTGAGAATATGATACAGCAGGCATCCCGCAAATACCCGCATATCCGGTTTTTGATACAAGATGCAACACAGTTAAAATTTGAGAACGAATTTGAGGCGGTTTTCTCCAACGCCGCCCTTCACTGGATAAAGCAGGCAGAAGTGGTGTTGCACGGGATTTATCGCTACTTAAAATGAGGCGGGAGATTTGTGACCGAATTCGGAGGGAAAGGCAATGTCGAAACAATTACGAATACGATTATTCAGCAGATCAAAGTAGCCGGATTTGATTTTAAGGTGGAGCAGTTTCCTTGGTTTTATCCAAGCATCGGCGAATATGCCACATTAATGGAAAAAGCCGGATTCCGAGTCACTTTTGCAATGCACTTTGACCGGCCTACACCCCTGAATGGGGATGAAGGGTTGAAAAACTGGATCACGATGTTTTGTCCCCGACTGTTTGACGGCATCCCTGTACATACAAAGGACGAAATGATTTCGAATACTAAAAAGCAATTGAAAGACGTTTTATTCAAAGACGGACAATGGATTGCGGATTATAAAAGGATACGGGTAAATGGAATCAAACCGTAATAAATTGATTAACATACGATAAGATATAAGATATATTCTTTTTAACGTCATCATTTTCTGCTGAAATATTTAAATCTGTACAGTTTAGCTGGATGTAATATCATCATAATGTTTGACTGTTTCTATATATAGGTATATAATTAATAGCAATTCAATATGTTGTATTTTGGCGCGTGTGTAGTTATAATAATAAACATGTAAGCATCCCTGCTCTTCCAGTTCCCGCCTGCCACCGGACATCCCGGTGAACATCTGCCGCTGTAATTCCATAATGTGTTATTCTCCAACAAGCACACTGTTTCCTAAAAGATACGGGTACAATTTAAAGCAACACTCAACAATTTAAAAAAATACAAAGGGTATAAAAAAGAGGTGATTACAGATGAGAAATAAAATTTTTAACTTCATTATCGACGGGCGATTGATTACGGTTAAGGCGAAATCCGTCAAAGAAGCGAAAGTTAATGCAAAGGAGATCGCCCGCAGCTTAAGGGAAGAAGAAAACATGGGCAACCAATCAGCAATTTGATTGGCTGCCCTTTTTAAATGTTGGGTAAGTGTATTTCCTTGAAACGAGCCATCCGATAAATCAGCTTAAACTTAATAATCCGGCAGCAAAAATAAAAACGAGTGTCAGCGGAAGCATTTCTGATCCCAAGCCTGCCAGCAGCTGAGATACTGGCACTGCTCCGTAAGACGAAAGCGACACCATGCTCATCGTTCTGCCGAGCCTGTTTATTAGAAAGTATTCCTGTTATTTTAGAAATCATAATGACGCTTAATATGCTTAGAAAACCGACAAGGCCTAAAGCCGGCAGTACCGCCCAAAGTTTTGGAATGACGGTCAAGCATAAAATTATCCCTTGCATGGTGACCAGTAGGTAAAAGCTTTTGATTGTTTTAAACTTAATTGCTATTTTGTTAACAAACACCATTCCAAGTACCGATCCAATCCCGAAGGCAGCCATGACAAACCCCATTTCTTCAGGATACACGCCAAATTTTTCTCGCTGTACAGCGGCAAAGCAATCTGCAGTGGCCCTACAACCGCAAGCCCACTGATGAATTCAACAAGGAGAACTGTACTGGGCCACTTTTCCGTCCAAACGTGGTGAAACCCTTCTTTTAAATCCGATAAAAAATGCGGTTTTTTTGTCTCAGTCAATACCGGTTGTTTTATTTTTATCATCATTCCAGTTGCAGCTGCTATAAGGTAGGATGCGGCATTCACTGCAAAACCGGCTTCCAATCCGAGCTTTCTGACGACAACTCCGACAAGCGGCGGACCGATAAAAATGGCGGCCTGTGAAATGGCCTGTACCCATGCGTTCGTCCGTTCCAAAAATTTCCTCTCCACCAATGACGGTACAATTGAGTTAAAAGTGGGATAAAAGAAAACGCTCGCAATACCTGATATAACGAGCAATGTATACAGGATGGGAAATGATATTGCAGCAGAATAAGATAACCCGGCCAGCAGGAACATCACGAAAAAGCAAAAAAAATCCGACACCCAAATCACTTGTTTGGCACTTAGCTGATCCACAGCAACTCCGCCGAACAGCAGCACAACAATGCGCGGAAACATCAAAAAGAACTGGGAAAGCGCCATTTCCGTTCCGCCTCCGCCAAGGCTGGTAATCAAATAAATCAGCGCAATTTGCTGGAATCCGTCTCCAAATGCGGAACTTGACAGGCCGAAGAAAAATAATGGGAAGTTTTTGTTGGAGAAAAGGCTGCTTGGCTTACCCTTCACCATCTCCATGTTTCCCCTTTTCATCATCTCCTGATAATGGATGAAAAAATTGCTAAGTGTAAACAACTTCCTGTCCTCTTCTGTTTTTTCCTGCCGGGCATCCTCTAAAATGACTTGGCTACTCGAGGGGTGTTTCCGGGCAATTTCTTTTTCCGTCAACCACGCCTGTTCCTGTAAAATTTGGAAATCAGGTAATACCCCAATCAATTCGTGGATGCTGTTCATCAAATTCCTGTATGTCTCATGCAGCGCAGATTCATAAAGGGAATGTTCATCCGCTTTTGTAATTTAAGCGCAGGAGAAAGTCGGAAAGAGCGAGCTGCAGCTGTATAATATTTTTCAACGATCGATTTATTGACCACTTCTTTTGTCAGTTCGATGATGCCTGCATCGAGCAGTTCCCTTACATGGAAATGAACTTTCGGCGGTGACTCATCCAAGACTTCGGCAATTTGTTTATTGGTTAATTCTTTGTATAACAACTGCGATAAAATCCGCTGCCTTTACGGGTGGGACAATGCATGCAACTGCTCAGGCGTTTCGATCAGCATTTCGTATTTCACGGCCACTCCCCTTCCACCAAATAAATATTATCGATAAATTATTTTTTATCGATTAAATTTTCTTGTAATTTTTTGCTTTGTCAATTTAATCTAAAAATTTTTATAAAAAATCAAATACTCTTGTATTAAAGCTAGGCACCTCGTGTATTTTTTAAGTAAGTTAAATCGGTTTCAACAATATATGATTAGATATCCTTTGAAAGGGGAATTTGCATGAACAAAGAAATACAAAAAATAGTAATGGTAACCAATAAAAATAAAAAAGGACCATTTTTGTCCGTTTTATAAAACGTGATGCCTGAAAAATCATTCAAAACACGCACAAGTTTTGACTATAACTTTATTATGTAAACATAATGCCTAAAATGGCGCGTGAAATTTCACACGCCATTTTAAATGTAAAATCATTTGAGTCAATGCTGTTTGGTCGGCAGTTTTTCGCTCGGGCTCCCGTTTCCCTGCCGCTTTTTGTTTTGCTCCTGTTTCTTTTGTTGTTCCTGCAGCTTCTGCACATACTCATGCGTATTATCCATCTTTCTGCCTCCTTTCAGTTGGTCCAATTGTTACTTTAACCAATCACGGGGCAGGCATGCATTTTTGTCCGGATAATATGTTGTAATGTGGAATTCAAGACATGAATTCTTTTCTGTTTCCAGTTTTTTCTCTCGAGTCTCTTATAGACATTTCTTTCTGGCCGGACGCTCGTTTTACCCCTTTTCCCGCTTCTTCAGAAACTTTTCTGCCTGTCCAATTGCAGTTTTTGTCTTTTGGCACCAAAAAAGCACATGGCATGCCGAATCCCATGTGCTTGATCAAAACGTTATTTTGACGCAACAGCAACATTGTCCGCGTCTTCTTTCTTGTTCCGGATGGTGGCCTGTGCAGCGGCGAGCCTTGCGAGCGGCACGCGGTACGGCGAGCAGCTGACATAGTTCAAGCCGGTTTTGTAGCAGAATTCGATCGAGCTTTTTTCGCCGCCGTGTTCACCACAGATGCCGGTTTTTAAGCCCGGTTTAGTTTGGCGGCCAAGATTGACGCCGGTTTCGATCAGCTTGCCGACGCCTTCCTGGTCAAGGACGGCAAACGGGTTTTCCGGCAGGACTTTTTGCTCAATGTACTGCTGCAGGAATTTTCCTTCCGCATCGTCGCGGCTGAAGCCGAATGTCGTTTGCGTGAGGTCGTTCGTACCAAACGAGAAGAAATCGGCTTCCTCGGCAATTTGGTCGGCTGTGAGGGCCGCGCGCGGAATTTCGATCATCGTACCGACAGTGTAATGAAAGCTTAGCCCTTTTTCTTCCATCACTTGTTTTGCGACATCGTTCACCAACTTACGCATCCGTTTCAGCTCGTTCATATGGCCGACAAGCGGGATCATGATTTCCGGCTGCACTTGGATCCCTTTTTGTTGTACCGCAGCTGTAGCGTAGAAGATTGCCTTGACCTGCATTTCATAAATTTCAGGGAAAATCATGCCAAGGCGACAGCCGCGGTGTCCGAGCATCGGGTTGAATTCAGCGAGATGCTGGACTTTTTTCAGTAAGTATTCTTTTTCCTTCAGTTCTTCAGAGTCAGGAGCCGTGATTTGCAGTTTCGTTACTTCAACGAGCAGTTCTTCTTTATCCGGCAAAAATTCATGCATTGGCGGGTCCAAAAGGCGGATCGTCACCGGATGGCCGGCCATTTCTTCAAAGATGCCTTCAAAATCGCCCTGCTGCATCGGAAGCAGTTTATCTAAAGCTTTTTCGCGTTCTTCCAGCGTTTCGGCAAGGATCATTTCCTGCACTATCGGCACACGTTTAATATCCATAAACATATGCTCGGTGCGGCAAAGCCCGATGCCGTCAGCGCCGAATTCGAGCGATTTTTTCGCGTCCACCGGGTTATCGGCATTGGCGCGGACGCCGAGGTCGCGTGCCTCATCCGCCCATTCGAGCAGTGTTTTGAATTCACCGGAAAGTTCAGGTTCAATCATCGGCACTTCGCCGAGCATGACTTCGCCTGTCGAACCATCAATGGTGATCACATCGCCGTATCGGACAACCGTATCGCCGACCGAGAATTGTTTCGCTTTCAGATCGATTTTCATTGCTTCGCAGCCGCAGATGCAAGCTTTCCCCATCCCGCGGGCAACGACTGCTGCGTGGCTTGTCATACCTCCACGGCTTGTCACAACCGCCTGCGATGCGACAATGCCGTGGATATCGTCAGGTGTCGTTTCCGGGCGGACTAAAATGACTTTTTTGCCTTCTTTGCTCAATTGTTCCGCCTCATCAGCATCGAACACGACCTGGCCTGTTGCTGCGCCCGGTGAAGCCGGCAGCCCTTTTGCCAAAAGTTTTTTCTCTGCTGATTCATCGATTCTACGGTGCAGCAGCTGATTGAGCTGGTCCGGATCCACGCGTAAAAGCGCTGTCTCTTTATCGAGAATACCTTCTTTCACCATTTCAACGGCTATGCGGATCGCAGCCTGTGCTGTTCTTTTGCCGTTCCGGGTTTGGAGCAAGAAAAGTTTGCCGCGTTCAACCGTAAATTCAATGTCCTGCATATCCTGGTAATGTTCTTCGAGAAGCTGGCTCGTTTTTACGAACTGGCGGTATACTTCCGGCATGTCTTTTGCAAGTACCTGGATCGGATGCGGGGTGCGGATGCCTGCAACGACGTCTTCGCCTTGGGCATTGATCAAGTATTCACCGTACAGCACACGTTCCCCTGTGGACGGGTTCCGTGTAAATGCAACGCCTGTGCCTGAGTCGTCTCCCATATTCCCGAATACCATACTTTGGATATTGACAGCGGTTCCCAAATGGTCCGGAATTTTATTCAGGCGGCGGTACACGATAGCGCGCTGGTTGTTCCATGAATCAAATACAGCATTGATCGCCAAAAACAATTGCGTTTTCGGGTCTTGCGGAAAATCCTGCTTCGCGTGCTTTTTGACGATTTTTTTGTAGCCGTCGATCATTTCCTTCCAGTCATCGGCTGTCATTTCAGGATCCGCTGTGTAGCCTTTTTGCGTGCGCGTATGCTCAAGCAAGTGTTCAAAATAGTACACATCGATTTGCAGCACAACGTCAGAGAACATTTGGATGAAACGGCGGTAAGAATCGTACGCAAACCGCGGGTTATCCGTTAATTTTGCGACCGCTTCCACCGTTTGGTCGTTCATGCCGAGGTTCAACACCGTATCCATCATGCCCGGCATCGAAAAAACCGAGCCGGAGCGGACGGAAACGAGCAGCGGGTTTTCCGTATCGCCCAACTTTTTGCCGGTTTTTTCTTCCAGTTTTGCGAGCGCTTCTTCGATTTGTGATTCTACTTCTTTAGAAATTTTTTTGCCGTTATCATAGTAGTCATTGCATGCCTGTGTTGTAATCGTAAAACCGTACGGAACCGGCAAGCCGATATTTGTCATTTCCGCGAGGTTGGCCCCTTTGCCGCCGAGAAGGTCCCGCATGTTGCTGTTACCTTCATTAAACATATATACGAATTTTGTCATTTTAGCAGCTCCTCTCTATTCTTGAACATTTCAATAATAAGACTTGCTGTTTCTTCCACCGCTTTGTTCGAGACGTCAATAATCGGGCATCTGATTTTTCTCATAATCTTTTCCGCATATGCGAGTTCTTCGTATATCCTGTCGTAGCTGGCGTAATTGACATCCGATTTCAATCCCATTGCCCTGATCCGTTCTTTTCGGATTTCATTCAGTTTTTCAGGTGCAATCATCAGGCCGACGCATTTTTCCCGTGGTATGGTGAACAATTCTTCTGGCGGATCGATTTCCGGTACAATCGGGACATTGGCCACTTTAAAGCTATGGTGCGCCAGATACATGGACAACGGCGTTTTGGATGTCCGGGAAACGCCAAGCAATACAATATCCGCCTTTTTCAACCCGGTTGCATCGCGGCCATCATCGTATTTGACCGCAAATTCGATTGCTTCGATTTTTTTAAAATATTCTTCGTCCAGTTTCCGCATTAACTTTGGGCGGTGGTACGGCTCTTTATGAAACTTTTTCATAAATGCTTCCATGAGCGGGTTCATCAGGTCTACCGCAATAACCCCCTCTTCATCGGCACGCCGGTCCAAATAATCTTTTAATGATGTGACAACGAGCGTATAAGCGATGATGGCGTTCTGCCGTTTTGCCGCTTCGATGACCGGATCGATATCCTCAACTTCCTCCACATGGGGATGCCGCCTGATTTCGATATAACCGCCGTTAAATTGGGCCGCAACGGCTTTGACGACAAATTCGGCCGTTTCCCCAACCGAGTCCGAAATGATATGCACGATTTCTTTTTGTTCCATGTATTGTCCACACCCTTTTTTTGAGGCGACACGATTGCCGATGAGTTGCTCTTTATGTATATTCGTTTTTTCCATTACCCCTCTCGCATTGCCCGATATTATTTTATGCATGGTTCTGAAATTGTGTTATACTCAACGCAAATATAGTATAACACAATTAAGGGGTTCCGTGTACTAATTTGGCAAATTTTTTTCATAAATAAAAATCTGAAAAACTTCGAAACGGCATGCCGGCTTTATTTAGTTATAAATAGTTTAAAAGATTCTTAACGAAGAGTAAATCATTTGGGCTTCCGTTAAGCAATCGTGCGGTTATGCCGCCGGTTCTTCCTCCGGCACCTCCTTTATTTCCCGGATCATGGCACTCCCCATCACGCCAAAAAAGGAGAATACAGCCGGGATTAAAAAGCCGTAATGGTACCCGGTGACTGCGGCAGCTGAATGGAAATGGTCGAGCACTTTACCGAAAAAGCTCGGCAAAAGAACGGCGCTTAAAAAGCCGCCGGTATTGGCAAATCCGGACACGGAACCGACTTCCTTCACTTCGAACGAATGGCGGACCACCGCAAAAGTAAGCGCGCTTGCCCCGTTTCCGTAACCAATAACAAAAAACAAAAGAACGACAAGAAACAAAGGCGGTTTGCCATTGCATAAAAAGAAAACGGACCATGCCAAAAATATGAATAATTGAATGATGAGGTACGGCTTTTTCCTTGAGCCGATCCTGCCGGCAATCCATCCGGTGAGCGGAGCGCCAATGATCGCCCCGATTAGCCCAGTCATGACCAACTGGCTGGCGCCGGACCGCGTCATATCGAATACATGCATCCCGTATGGCACTGCCCATGACCCGATAAACCCGACATATGTGCCGACAATTCCAAAGTGGCATAAAAAAGTAGCCCATGCCTGCCTGCTCGCAAGCACACGGCGCAAAACCGAAAGCATTTTTTCATGCTTATCGTTTGAAGAAGCCTTCTTCGGCTCAGCCCATTTTTTCGGCCGCTGAATCAGCACAACATAAAGCATCACTGCGCTTAAGATCAGGATAATGCCGGTCACAAAAAACGGAGGCCGCCACCCCGCAAGCGATATCCATGCCGTTAATGGAACCGTTGCCAGCAAAGAGCCGACGCTTCCAGTCATGCCGGCATATCCGACAAGGCCGACAAACTCATTAGCATAAAACCACTGGCTTAAAATCAGGACAAGATTGACCCAAATCGTCGCATCGCCCATCCCAGTAAGCAGGCGGGATATGAGCAAAACGGCTTCATTCGGCGCAATGCTGTATAAAAACGTGCCGATCCCGCTGAATAATGTCCCTGTGATTAAAAAAACGTTGGGTCCAAAACGATCGGATAGAATCCCGATTGGAATTTGCAGGCCGGCATAAGCTAAAAACTGCACGCCCGTCAACAAACCGATGACGGATGCTGTAATGTGGAACTCGCTCATCAGCTTATCCGGGATCAACCCCGGCGCTGTCCGCTGGCTGACAATGACCATGTAAGAAAAAAGCACCACGGCGAAAACTGCCCATCTGTATTTGCTTTTCTGTCTGTTCACTCGACTCAACCTCAACTCTATTCAATATAGTCTTCTCTATTATAATCGATTTTTTCGCGGGAAACCGGTAACCAGACAAATTTTTCCGCCTGTAAAAAAGAGCCTGTCCCAAACAACTTCATGTCTAAGTAAACACCACTACATGAAAACGAGTATTGGCCTGTAGCCTAAATGATTTCATTATCGTCAATAATGGAATAAGCAAAAAAACCCTTATTAA
>NZ_BKZP01000007.1 GCF_008974185.1 Weizmannia acidilactici | reverse complement strand
CTATTTTTATATGCGAGTGCGAGACTGCCGGTCTAGCTCAATTGGTAGAGCAACTGACTTGTAATCAGTAGGTTGGGGGTTCAAGTCCTCTGGCCGGCACCATATTTGATGTAAAAAAGTAGAATTGGCTATGTACATATTTAACCTGATATAGTATAATCTTTTTTGTGACAAGCATGGTTTGTTGTTAAAAAAGAGATAGTGCAGGGTTAAATGTTATTTTAGGAAAATATGGCGGGCAAAAATGAGCCATTAGCTCAGTCGGTAGAGCATCTGACTTTTAATCAGAGGGTCGCAGGTTCGAATCCTGCATGGCTCACCATTTCCGCGGGTGTGGCGGAATAGGCAGACGCACCAGACTTAGGATCTGGCGCCGTAAGGCGTGGGGGTTCGACTCCCTTCACCCGCACTGTTTGCGGAAGTAGTTCAGTGGTAGAACACCACCTTGCCAAGGTGGGGGTCGCGGGTTCGAATCCCGTCTTCCGCTCCATATATCCCGCCGGGGTGGCGGAATAGGCAGACGCACAGGACTTAAAATCCTGCGGTAGGTGACTACCGTACCGGTTCGACTCCGGTCCTCGGCATCATTAACATTATAAAATATGCGCCCATAGCTCAATTGGATAGAGCGTTTGACTACGGATCAAAAGGTTAGGGGTTCGACTCCTCTTGGGCGCGTTTTAATTTCCTTCCGGGAAGTAGCTCAGCTTGGTAGAGCACGTGGTTTGGGACCATGGGGTCGCAGGTTCGAATCCTGTCTTCCCGACCATGATGACAAAAAAGGGGCCTTAGCTCAGCTGGGAGAGCGCCTGCTTTGCACGCAGGAGGTCAGCGGTTCGATCCCGCTAGGCTCCACCAAATATAGATTGGATAATGGCGGCGTAGCTCAGCTGGCTAGAGCGTACGGTTCATACCCGTGAGGTCGGGGGTTCGATCCCCTCCGCCGCTATGTTTCCGGACCTTTAGCTCAGCTGGTTAGAGCAGACGGCTCATAACCGTCCGGTCGTAGGTTCGAGTCCTACAAGGTCCACCATTTATATTTTTTTTGAATTCGTTACGGAGGAATACCCAAGTCCGGCTGAAGGGATCGGTCTTGAAAACCGACAGGCGGGTTACACCGCGCGGGGGTTCGAATCCCTCTTCCTCCGCCATATCATTGTTATCTTATTATCGCGGGGTGGAGCAGTCTGGTAGCTCGTCGGGCTCATAACCCGAAGGTCGCAGGTTCAAATCCTGCCCCCGCAATTTGGTCCCGTAGTGTAGCGGTTATCACGCCTGCCTGTCACGCAGGAGATCGCGGGTTCGATTCCCGTCGGGACCGCTTCATTTTTGGCTCGGTAGCTCAGTCGGTAGAGCAAAGGACTGAAAATCCTTGTGTCGGCGGTTCGATTCCGTCCCGAGCCACCATTTAGATATAATTTAAAATTACATGCGTATGGCGGTTGTGGCGAAGTGGTTAACGCACCGGATTGTGGCTCCGGCATTCATGGGTTCGATTCCCATCATCCGCCCTTTCATGCGGGTGTAGTTTAGTGGTAAAACCACAGCCTTCCAAGCTGTTGTCGTGGGTTCGATTCCCATCACCCGCTCCATTACGGGCCTATAGCTCAGCTGGTTAGAGCGCACGCCTGATAAGCGTGAGGTCGATGGTTCAAGTCCATTTAGGCCCATTCCATTCCGCAGTAGCTCAGTGGTAGAGCAATCGGCTGTTAACCGATTGGTCGTAGGTTCGAATCCTACCTGCGGAGCCATATGGAGAAGTACTCAAGTGGCTGAAGAGGCGCCCCTGCTAAGGGTGTAGGTCGCGATTAGCGGCGCGAGGGTTCAAATCCCTCCTTCTCCGCCATTCATGGCCCGTTGGTCAAGCGGTTAAGACACCGCCCTTTCACGGCGGTAACACGGGTTCGAATCCCGTACGGGTCATATTAGAAAATAGGGCTGTTTCAGTATTAATCTGAACTGCCCCCTGTCAAGTGGACAGTAGAAATAATAAAAAAATATCTAAACGGCTTTAGCTCTATATTCCATGAGGCTAAGGCCGTTTAGTCTTTTTTGATACCTTTCATAATTATAAAAATGGACGTACTCATCAATCGCAAGAGATAATTCTTCAAATGTCTGATACTTATGTAAATATTTCCTCTTTTTTCGAATAACAAATTGTATACCGGCAACTTTCATCAGTCTGTAAATACGTTTGTGATTGAAGAGCTGACCAAGCTTTCGATTTATATTCAAAGCCGTTCGACGGTAACCATAGATGCCGTCCACTTTCTCATGGAGAACTTTCATCTCTTTTTTGATTTCTTTATTCTGAAGTTCTCGGGAGGAAGACGAACGTTTCAACCACTTATAGTAAGCAGCTCGTGAAATACCTGCGATTTCACATAATAAGATAATGCTTCGGTGCTCTTTCTCATGAAGTTCCCGGATACATACTTGTCTTCAAATAGGATTTGGTTTATTTTCGCCTCCTTTCGATTTCCTCTAACTTTTTTAAAAATAGATTCTCCGCACGTAAGCGTTCATTTTCTCTTTCTAACTTTTTCATCTCCCGTTTCATTTTCTTTTCTGGAGATAACTCTGCTTCTTCTTTTTTTCTTCCTCGTTTGTCTTTAAGCGCTTCTTCCCCACCATTTCCATACTTCTTCACCCATTGATATACTGGTTGATAAGAAACTTCATAAGTCTCTGCTGTTTTTTTATAGTCTTTTCCGTTCCTCAAACAATCAAGCACAATTTGTATCCGTTCATTCCAAGTCGTTTTTCTTCCTTTAGTCATAGAGCTTGTCTTTCCTTTCGACGTATCCTTTAATTCTCTATGGCTATTATACTCCTTAATCCATCGTTGAAGTACTGATCTACTTGAAATACCATATTTCCTAACAATCTCGTACTGTGAGAATTCACCAGATAAATAATCTTTTACAGCTGCTTCCTGAAGTTCTTTGGTATAACCTTTCCAAGTATTAGCACGTTCTAAACCCGCTTTTCCAAATTCCTTCAACCATTGTCTTAAAGAATATTTAGTAATTTTATACCTTTTACAAAGCTCTTGAATGGTACATTCTCGATTTTCATATGCAAGTAAAACTTCAAGCTTGAACTCTGTAGTATATTGCTTATACATAGAAAAACTCCCCTAAGGTAAAACAGATTTTTTATTTTTAATCTGTCTACCTTAAGGGGAGCATATCAAACTGAGACAGTCCTTTTTTAAGATTTTATAAAGACATTTTGTTTTCTTTTTCTTGGTGAATACCAGCTCCCTTCCAAAATTATTCAAACTGTCCTTCAAAAATCCGATGAAACCCGTCACCCCGGTGCACTGTCTCCCATAGATGGCTCATATACACAGCAGCGAATTGCCTTAGAAACCAAGAGCTGATTCCCTTTGATTCGCCAAAGCCTCCGCTTTAGGCTCAACCTGTGTGCGTTCTTCGTATTAAGAACATTCAGATGTTTTGCGGAAAAGGAATTCGTCATCGAGGTCCTGTTTTAACGCTCGATTAGTTCCAGTACCAGACAGAGATAAAGGGAGTTTGGAATGGGAAGAGTATTTGTTTACGGATGACGCCGTATTCATGCGGATGCAATTGAGAGACATGATTACAAAAGCCGTGTATGAAGTAAAAAACGAACAGACTGCGGTTGAAAAGTATGCGAAGCTGAATCCGGACCTTGTTACGATGGCGGGGGATTCCCTTATTCATTGCAGCGGCATCCAGCCTGTTTTTCGCTTAATCAATGATTTTACAGACGGAAAAATGGGCATCAGCCAACTTCTTTCAAAACTATTTGACCTTCTGCTTGGAAATATAGAAAGTTCTTGGTTATGCGGGGAAAATCGAAGATGAAGCGTATCAAATCCAAAAAACGAATATGCCTGCGCTGCTGGGAGAAACATTTTATATCGGCGAAGGTATTTTGGGGCAGGCGATGGCTTTGGAGAAAGAAACGGTTTGGCAGCATATCCGGATTTCCGTTAACGCCGAGGGAAAAAGATGTGCTTTATTTGGTGCTTGAACGCTGCAATAACCAGGAAGTTGGGGATTATTTGAATATCAGCGTCAATACGGTGAAGAACCACATCCCAAACATTTACAGAAAATCGGACCGCGTCCAGGCGATTGCGAAAGTCTACCGGACAAAGTACGGGCAGGTAGCTATAAAAACGGCGGGAGTATGCCAACAGCATGATCCCCGCCGCTTTTTTTGTTTTGATGGTATTTAGAAAAAGTGGTCGACTAAAAAGCTGATGGACAAAAGCAGCCCGAAAATGGTATTCGTTTGTGCCGTCGCTTTCATGGCAGGCAGCATTTGGATCGGTTCGCTTTTTCCGATAAATCCTTTAATGGCACGGACCGGTTTCGGCGCGCTGACAAGCACGAGCAGCACCCACGGGGTCACAACGCCGAATAAGACGAGCCCGACCATCCACAGGTAGGAAAGGGCAAACATCACGGCTAAAAGGATGATGGCGCCTTTCCGCCCGAGCAGGATCGCAATCGTTTTT
Organism: Weizmannia acidilactici; assembly: GCF_008974185.1. Classification (GTDB taxonomy): domain Bacteria; phylum Bacillota; class Bacilli; order Bacillales; family Bacillaceae_C; genus Weizmannia; species Weizmannia acidilactici. Next base: position 107,042 of record NZ_BKZP01000007.1, on the reverse strand, counting down.
CTGCCGTTTGCTTTGTCGCCGTCCAAATCGCGGATGTTATTGGACAGCATGATCGCACCGATTAGAATCATAATCGGAATCGAGACAAATACAATCGGCCATGTAATCGTTTTTGTCTGAATAAAAAATGATAGTAATATAATAATGACACCCATGAAAAAGCCTGAAATCAGTTCACCGAGCGGGGTGGATGAAATCGGGAAAGGCCCTGCCGTATAAAGATACGCAACAAGCATGCAGACAGACCCGATAAGTGCAATCCACCAGGAGCTTTCTGCGCAAATATAGGCGCCGAACAAAATGGCCGCGCCAAAAAACGCAAGTGCTAAATGCAGCACGGTTTTTGGCTTTACGCCGTTTCTGACGATCGCCCCACCGATCCCGACGGAATGCTCATTGTCGAGACCACGCTTAAAATCGTAATATTCATTAAACATATTGGCCGCAGCCTGAATTAAAAGTGTTGCCACCATCATAGCCGCAAACAGCATCAGATCTATGCGGGTTTTGCCCAAAGCCAGCACTGTACCAAGGATCACGGGCACAAATCCGGCCGTTAATGTATGGGGACGCGTCAATTGCCACCAAATCCGCCAGCCTTTATCAGGGTGGATTGCCGGAGAAGATTGCGCATTCATCATCTTTCTCTCCTTTATCTTTCTATCAAAAAATATATGACAAAATTAGTACATTTAAAGTTTAGGTAAATAATCATAAAGTGTCAATGTATTTGTAACAGAATCTTATTTTAAGCCGTTTTGCTGAATTCGGTTGACGGATTCTATATAATAGAGAAGGATATGTTCACAAAAATGTAATGTTTCTGCTCCGGAATACTGGAATAGATGGATTGGCCTTAAGTATGATTTTGTTTGGAGGAGATCTTTTGGCTAAAAATAACTCATATATATTAAAGGAGAAAAATCCGCCGGTCCAAAAACTGTACAGCAAGGTGGTGAACTGCCAAGCGGTGCCCGGACCATTTCAATTATTTAATGCGGGCGCTCATCTCTTTTACGGAAACCGGTTTTATTGGCAGGATCCACAGCGTGAAATTGTATTTATCGGATTCGGCGATGTGCGCACCTTTCGCGTCACGGAAGCGGACGGTTTTGCGCAGATTGAAAAAGAATGGAATGAACTGGCGGGACGGATGGAAATTGATCAGGAAATCCAGGAAATGGGGACAGGCCCGCTTCTTTTCGGCGGTTTTGCGTTTGATCAGACGCTCGGAAAACGGGAATGGGCAGCATTCGGGCAGGGGATATTCCGCATTCCGCAAATTCTTTTTACCTTTAAAAAAGATGCGGTCTACCTCACCGTAAATGCAATTTCAAATGGACAGGACCTGCCAGGCGGCATGCGGGGAGCGGAAGAAACCGCACGCAGGCTTTTAACAAAAAGTCCTCGTGATCCGGCTCTTCCGAAAGTAAAATATGTGCGGGAAATCAGCGCGGCAAAATGGAAAGAAAGTGTCGCGAATGCGGTAAGACTCATTCAAAAAGGTGAAATGGATAAAGTCGTGCTCGCAAGAAAAATGGAGATGGCTTATGACGGTGCCGTGAACACTGATGCTGTGCTTTTAGCTTTGTCCGAACAGCAGCATGAAAGCTATTTGTTTGTGCTGGAAGAGGAAAATGAAAGTTTTGTGGGGGCCTCGCCGGAAAGACTGATCAGGAAAACGGACCGTGAAATTTTATCGACTTGCCTGGCCGGTTCGATCAAACGGGGCCGGGATGAAGCAGAAGATCTGAAATTGGGCGGAATGCTGCTTTCAGATAAGAAAAATTTAAACGAACACCGTTTTGTCGTTTCTATGATCCAAAATGTGCTCGCACCTTTTTGCAGCGAACTCATTGTGCCGGATGCGCCGGTATTGATGAAAATGCGCGATATCCAGCATTTGTACACGCCGGTAACGGGCACGGTTAAAGATAAAGAAACGACAATTTTTAAATTGGCAAAAGCGTTGCACCCGACGCCTGCCCTCGGGGGAATCCCGCGGAAATGCGCCTTGGAAGCAATCCGCCGCCTGGAAAAAATGGATCGGGGGCTTTACGGGGCGCCGCTCGGTTGGGTGGATTACAGGGGCAATGGCGAGTTTTGCGTTGGTATCCGGTCAGGGCTTTTGAAAGAGGACCACGCTTACCTCTATGCCGGCTGCGGCGTGGTCGCAGATTCAGTACCGGAAGAAGAGTATAAAGAAACGGGTGTCAAATTTACCCCGATGCTGCGTGCTTTAGGAGGAAAATAGAGTGGAACACCAGGAAATCATGACAACGTATTTGGCAACTTTTATCAGGCAGCTGTCCGCGATGGGCGTCCGCCATGCCGTGGTCAGCCCTGGATCGCGGTCCACGCCGATTGCGATGCTGCTTGCGGAACATCCCAATTTTCAAATTTATATCGATATTGATGAGCGGTCGGCGGCTTTTTTTGCGCTCGGCATGGCAAAAGAAATGCGGAAACCGGTCGTGCTCCTCTGTACATCGGGAACCGCCGCCGCCAACTATTTCCCGGCTGTTGCGGAGGCAAATATTTCGCGGGTGCCGCTGATTGTACTGACGGCAGACCGGCCGCATGAACTGCGCAATGTCGGCGCACCGCAGGCCATTGACCAGATCCGGCTGTACGGTCCGCATGCCAAATGGTTTGAGGAAATGCCACTGCCGGAAGCGGGGGGAGAAGTGCTGCAATTTGTACGGCAAACGGCAACCAGGGCGGTTGTAACGGCGGTGCAGCAGCCGGCAGGGCCCGTACATCTGAATTTCCCGCTTCGGGAACCTTTGGTGCCGGTTTTGGATCCTCCCCCTTTTGCCTGTAAGGAAGAAAACCAGGCAATTGGAAGCGCGATTGGAAAACTTGAGCTTGGAGGCGGCGAGATTCAAAAAATTGCCGCAGCCATCCGTCCTAAAGAACGGGGGCTGATTATTTGCGGAACGATCGATGAACCCGGGTTTCCTGAAGCGGTCCTCACGCTCAGCGAGAAAACCGGCTATCCGATTTTGGCAGATCCGCTGTCGCAGCTGCGGAGCGGAAAGCACGGGAAAGAACGGATCATTGAAAATTATGATTCCTTGTTAAAAGATCCAAAATGGGCGGGCTACCTTGCACCGGATGTTGTAATCCGCTTTGGGGCGATGCCGGTTTCAAAATCGCTGACGCTTCTTTTGAAAAAATTGGAAACAGTCGACCATTTTGTCGTGGATGGCGGAAACGGCTGGCGCGATCCGGTCAAACGCGGGACAACCGCCGTTTACTGTGATGAAATCGCTTTTTGCAATAAATTGGCATCTGCTGTTTCGATGGATTCCCATTCCTCATGGTTCACGATGTGGCACACGTTGAACGAACGGGCCCGGAGTATTGTGGAAATTGCGATGGAGACGGAAAAAGGGCTCGATGAAGGAAAAACGGTAACGGAACTTGCCAAACTTTTGCCGGATGGCAGCACGCTTTTTGTCGGCAATAGCATGCCGATCCGCGATGTTGACACATTTTTCCAGGTGAACAGCAAAAATATCCGGATTTTGGCCAACCGGGGAGCGAACGGTATTGACGGTGTTGTATCCAGTGCGGCGGGTGTAAGCGCAAGTGCCGGCAAAGCGTATTTGTTGATCGGCGACTTGTCTTTTTTTCATGATTTAAACGGCTTGCTGATGGCAAAAATGCACAAGCTCAATCTTTGTGTCATTTTAATCAATAATAATGGCGGCGGGATCTTCTCGTTTTTGCCGCAATCAAACGAGCCGAAAAACTTTGAAAGGCTGTTCGGTACTCCGACCGGCCTTGAGTTTGAATATGCGGTAAAGATGTACGACGGGCGCTATGTAAAGCCGCGTGATTGGAAGGAATTCCGCGGGGCGCTTTCCGGTTACGAAAACGGGCTGCAAGTCATCGAAGTACAGACGGACCGCGCCAAAAACGTCGAAAACCACCGGAGAATGTGGATGCAAGTTTCCCGGGAAATGGAAACTTATTTTCAAGGTGAAAATCAATGAAAATCAATGGCTTGGAATATCATGTGGAAACGGCCGGCAAGGGCGAGCCGCTGCTGCTTTTGCATGGTTTTACAGGAAATGGGGATATCTGGAAAGAAATAGCGACTTTGCTGCAGGATGAGTTCCGCTGTATTTTCGTCGACATTATTGGGCACGGCAAAACAGCCAAACCGGATGATGCAGGGCGTTATGCGATTCAAAAAGCGGCAGCGGATCTGCGTGCTGTTTTGGAACAATTTGGAATCGCCCAGGCCTCCGTTCTTGGCTATTCTATGGGTGGGCGGCTGGCGCTCACATTCGCGGTGCTGTATCCGCAAATGGTGAAAAAACTTGTGCTGGAGAGCGCGTCCCCCGGCTTAAAAACAGAGGCGGAACGGGCGGCGCGCAGAAAGCAGGATGAGCAGCTGGCGGACCGGATTTTATCGGAAGGGATCGAAGCGTTTGTAGATTATTGGACAAATATTCCGCTGTTTGAATCGCAGAAAAAGCTTGCGGCTGATGTCCGGGAGAAAATCCGTACGCAACGCCTGGAAAATGACCCGGTTGGATTGGCAAACAGCCTGCGCGGTATGGGAACAGGAGCCCAGCCGTCATGGTGGGATTGCCTCCAGAAACTTGACTTTCCTGTATTGCTTGCTGCCGGCGAAGGGGATCCGAAATTTTGCCGGATTGCCGAAGAAATGAAAGCGAGGATGCCGCATGCGAAAAAAATTATTTTTTCGCATTGCGGCCATGCAATTCATGCGGAAGATCCGCGAAAGTTTGGTACAATGGTAAAGGGATTTTTAAAAAATTGTTGATAAATTGTCAAAGAATGTACGTATAAAGGAGGAACACTTCATGGCAGTCGAATGGAAAACGGAACATGAGTATGAAGATATTTTATACGAATCTTACAACGGCATTGCCAAGATTACGATTAACCGTCCCCATGTGCGCAATGCTTTCCGCCCTGAAACGGTAAATGAAATGTATGACGCTTTTACGAGGGCGCGCGATGACTCCAAAATTGGCGTCATTATTTTGACGGGAATGGGGGACAAGGCATTCTGCTCCGGCGGCGACCAAAAAGTGCGCGGCAACGGCGGCTATGTCGGAAAAGACAATATTCCGCGTTTGAACGTGCTGGATCTTCAGCGTTTAATCCGCGTCATCCCGAAACCGGTCATCGCAATGGTTGCCGGCTATGCGATCGGGGGCGGCCATGTGCTGCATGTTGTCTGCGATTTGACAATTGCGGCGGACAATGCGATCTTCGGGCAAACCGGACCGAAAGTCGGCAGCTTCGACGGCGGTTACGGCGCCGGTTACTTGGCAAGAATCGTCGGTCACAAAAAAGCGCGCGAAATCTGGTACCTGTGCCGCCAGTACAATGCGCAGGAAGCATTGGAAATGGGGCTCGTCAATGCGGTTGTGCCGCTTGAAAAACTTGAAGAAGAAACGATCAAATGGGCGGAAGAAATCCTTGAGAAAAGCCCGATGGCGATCCGCTTCTTAAAGGCCGCGTTCAACGCTGATACGGACGGGCTTGCCGGCTTGCAGCAATTTGCGGGGGATGCGACGCTCTTGTATTACACAACGGATGAAGCGAAAGAAGGCCGCGACGCGTTCAAGGAAAAACGCAAACCGGACTTTGGCCAATTCCCGCGTTTCCCGTGATCGAAAAATGGGCTGTCTCTGATTGAGGCAGCCTAAATTCTTATCAATGTTTTTTAATCAGCAGGGAGAAAGAATATATAAGCGGCAGTTTTTGGGGCAATTGTCTTTTTGAAGGAATACTGAAGACTGTGTCATGAAAGGCGACTTCCTTTAACAAGCTGCTTTTTTCAAAATGAACGATTTCAATTCAGGTGATCATATGTTACCCAATTTTTTAAAACAACGGGCATACTTGACGCCGAACCGTACGGCGCTTGTGTTTAAAGATGGAATACTCACTTTTGTCGAGTTATACAAGCAGGTGAAAGAAACGGCACAAAAACTGGCTGGTCGCGGTATGCAGCCGGAAGATACAGCTGCCGTCTTATTAAAAAACCGCCCGCAAACAGTAGTCATCCTCCATGCCCTGCAGCAGCTGCGCGTACGCACGCTTTTTCTCAATCACCGTTTGACAACAGTTGAGATGCAGTACCAGTTGCAGGACAGCGGAGCAAAATGGCTGATTACGGAAAAAGATTTTCAGGAAAAATCGGTTGTGCTAAAAGAGAAAGTGCAGGTCATTCAACGAGAAACGCTTGCTGCTTTGCCTTCTGCCGATTACGAAGAAGCAGCAGAGTTTACACTCGATGATGTCTGCTCGATCATGTACACGTCCGGAACGACCGGCAAGCCAAAGGGCGTGCTGCAGACTTACGGCAACCACTGGTGGAGCGCAGCCGGATCTGCGCTGAATCTCGGCTTGAGGGAGGAAGATGTATGGCTGTGCGCAGTGCCGCTTTTTCATATCAGCGGTTTTTCTATCCTCATGCGTTCCGTTTTTTACGGCATGCCGGTCTATTTAATGGAAAAATTTAATGAAAAAGAGGCCGTCAAACTGCTGCAATCGGGCTGCATTACGATCATGTCGGTTGTGGCCAACACATTGCAGCGGATTTTAAACGAACTTGGGGAAAAATCGCTTCATCCGAACGTGCGCTGTATGCTCCTCGGCGGGGGGCCGGCGCCGCGCCCGCTTCTTGAGGCTTGCGCCGAAAAGCAAATTTCTGTATTCCAATCATATGGCATGACCGAAACGTCCTCCCAAATCGTGACACTTGCGCCGGAAGACAGCCTGCGGAAAATCGGATCCGCAGGAAAACCATTGTTTCCTGCACAGATTCACATTGTTTCTGAAGGCAGGGAATGCAAGCCGTTTGAGCATGGGGAAATTGCTGTCAAAGGGCCGAATGTCACGATCGGATATTTGAACCGCCCGGATGCCAACGAAAAAAGCTTCCGAGATGGCTGGTTTTTTACCGGCGATATCGGCTATCTCGATGACGAAGGCTTTTTATATGTAATGGACAGGCGGTCGGATCTGATTATTTCCGGCGGGGAAAATATTTACCCGGCCGAGGTTGAGGAAGTGCTCCTGGCCCATCCGGATATATTGGAAGCCGGCGTCGTAGGGATGGAAGACGAAAAATGGGGCCAGGTGCCGGCGGCTTTTATTGTCACAAAAAAAGAAGTTTTAGAAAGCGAACTCCAGGCATTTTGTGAAGTACGCCTTGCGAAATACAAAATCCCGAAAAAATTTTTTACCGTATCGGACTTGCCGCGCAATGCATCCAATAAATTGATGCGCAGAAAACTTTTGGAGTGGCTGCCGTCATGATGAAAATTGAGAGGGTCCAGTTATCGGTCATAAAAATGGCGCTCAAATCCCCGTTTGAAAATGCACTTGAAAAAGTGGTGGAACGGGAAGCGATCATGCTTGAAGTAACGGACAAAGACGGTGTGACCGGATACGGGGAAGCCATCGCTTTTTCGACGCCGTGGTATACGGAAGAGACAGTACGGACGTGTTTCCATATACTGAAAGACGTCCTGATCCCGCTACTCATGAAAAAGCCAATCTTTCACCCGAAAGAAGTGAGTGAACGTTTCCGTGCAGTCCGGCGCAACCATATGGCAAAAGCCGGGATTGAAACAGCCATTTGGGATCTGTATGCAAAAAAGAAAGGCATTCCGCTATGGAAACTGATCGGCGGCACGCGGGAAACGGTGGCTGCCGGCGTTGCGGTCGGCAGCCATGATACAGCGGAAGCACTGCGGCAAATCGAATCATTTCTTGGCGATGGCTATGAAAGAGTCAAAGTAAAAATCAAGCCCGGCCATGATGAATCGTTCATCCGTGAGATCCGCCGCAACTTTCCAGATTTGGCGCTTATGGCGGATGCGAATTCCGCTTATACATTGGAAGATTTGCCCCAGCTTGAGAAACTGGACCGGTACGGGCTTATGATGATTGAACAGCCGCTTGCCGCCGATGATATTGTGGATCATGCCTTATTGCAAAAACAGTTGAAAACGCCGGTTTGCCTTGATGAAAGCATCGTGACGTACCATGATGCGGAAAGCGCGCTCCGCCTCGGCAGTTTCAGGGTGCTCAATATTAAAATCGGCCGGGTCGGCGGTTTGTGGCCGGCCATCCGGCTTCATGATCTTTGTGCGGCCCGAGGCATTCCGGTTTGGTGCGGCGGGATGATTGAATTCGGCATTTCGCGCGCCTTTAACCTTGCGCTCGCTTCTTTGCCGGGTTTCACTATTCCGGGCGATATCTCTGCTTCAAGCCGTTTTTGGGAAAAAGATATTATTGTTCCCGAAATCAAGGTAGAAAATGGAAAAATTCAGCTTTCGAATGAATCGGGAATCGGATTCGGGTTGAACCAGGCGTATATGGAAAAAGTCCGGATATACAAGGAAGTATTTTGAAAGAAAAAAACTGCTGTATCTTTATCTGCAGCAGTTTTTTGTTGGGCTTTCAGATGAGCAGGCTAGATTTGCCAAATGTCGACTCAAACTTAGAGATCAGCGTCGCCAAAAATATACGGGCAACAGAAAAAGCGCCTATCAAATGATAAGCGCCTTTTCCCGATCAATAAATCGACTCGAACGTTTTACAGTCTGTTTCGTACTGGTTTTCAGCCTGCTTCCCTGTATGGCTGACAATATAGATTGCTTCTGCAGAACAGAGATTCCCTTCCTGCCAAAATACGCAGTTTTTCACTTCGCATAAGACGTCTTTTGCCATGCTGCACCCCCCTTTAAGCATGTGGTACAAGCATTAGTTTCCGCAATCCGCCGCAAAAGATGCCCGCTTATTGCAAAGCTTTTTCCAATGCCTTTAGGTTGTCATTCACTAAAGTAAAATAATCTTTATGTTCTTTGATTTCTTTATTCGTCCGTACGCCGAGGTGGTGGATATAAACCGGTTTTGTATTCGTCTCCTGCTGCACGACATCTGCGATTTTAGAAGGAACATTTTTCTCAAAAACGATATAGGAAAGATGGTCTTGTTTTACTTTTTGGATGACCTTCTCCAATTGCTGTTGCGACGGTTCGTCCGACGTTGACAGCCCGGCGATCGGAATTTGCTTGATGCCGTAGCGTTTTACCCAATATCCGTAAGCTGCGTGCGAGACGACAATTTCTTTATTTCTTGATTTTTGGACGGCAGCTTTGTATTCGGCGTTTACTTTGTCGAGCTTTTGGGCCAGTTGTTTGTAGTTCTTTTCAAAATACGCTTTTTGTTTCGGCATTTTTTTCGACAGCTGTTCCGCGATCATGTCGGCCATCTGCTTCACATAGACAGGGTCGAGCCAGACATGGGGATCCACATTCGGGCTGTTTTTCTCCGGAACATTGAGGCGGTCCCCAAGCGCCATCATTTTGACATTCTGCCCCTGTAAAACTTGTTTTGCCTTATCCGCAAATCCTTCAAGCCCGAGGCCGATGTAGAAGAAAAAGTCGGAATCGGCAAGTTTTAAAATATCCTTCTGCGATGGTTCGTACGTATGTTCATCGGTGCCCGGTGGATAAATCGTTTGGACCGTGACATATTTCCCGCCAATTTGCTGTGTGACATATTCCAAAGGATACACGGTGGTGTAGACGGAAATTTTATTTTCCGGTTTACTTGGCTGCCCATTCGAACATGCTGAAAGGACGACCATCGTAAAGGCAAGCAGTATCAAAGAAATTTTTCTCAAAACGGATATTCCTTTCTTGTAAAAATTTAATTAGGAATGATTACGATTTACTCACAAAAAATATAATACTAAAAGCCGGCACGCATGGCAAGAAAAAAATAAGGGGCAGTATCTGTCTGCCCCCATTGCCTGTTTACTCGCTGCTTTTGTCTGCTTCTTCAGTTTCCAGCATGCCGTAAGATCCGTTCATGGCCAGCTCGTCGATATCCGCGCCAAAGTCGTTTTGGCTGTTGCTGTTTTTCTTCTGCTGCTCTTTATTTTCTTTCATAAAAAAGCACCTCCATCTGTACCGTTTTCAGAAAAAGAAAAACGTATGCAGCGGAGGCGTACATCTAATGTTTTTTGACAGGCCACTGTTCTGGAACGGGATCGTACCCGCCGGCATGAAACGGGTGGCACTTTAGAATTCTTCTTACGGTCAGATACCCGCCGCGGATTGCCCCGAACCGTTTAATGGCTTCCAGGCCGTAATTCGAACAGGTCGGCTGGAAACGGCAGTTTGGCGGCGTCAGGGGGGAAATCACCAGTTGATAAAAACGGATCAATTTAATCAAAATGAACTTCAGCATCGATCTGCCCCTTTCCTGCGTTTATTGTAGCATGTTTTAAAAAAAGATGCGCAACATATGTTTAGGCGTTTGAAGGCCCGGCAAAAGGGTACAAACTAAGCAGGAGGTAGATTGAACATGGCTGAAAACGATCAATTGCTGGAATTATTGAATAAGCAAGTGGCAAACTGGACAGTGCTTTATACAAAATTGCACAATTACCATTGGTATGTGAAAGGGCCGCAATTTTTAAGCCTCCATGCCAAATTTGAAGAATTATACGATCTTGCGAATGAATACATCGATGAATTGGCCGAACGTCTGCTGGCGTTAAACGGCAATCCGGTTGCAACATTGAAAGAGAGCCTGGCAACTGCATCAGTGCAGGAAGCAAGCGGCCGGGAAAGCACGGAAGAAATGGTGCAGGCCGTTGCCAATGATTTTGCAATGATTGCAAAAGAACTGGAAGAAGCGATCGGGCTTGCAAGCAATGCAGGCGATGACGCAACAGCCGACATGTTTATCGGCATCCAGGAAACATTGGATAAAAACATTTGGATGCTCAATGCGTTTTTGGGAAGACGTTAAGCGTTTGTCGGCCGGCGTTCGGTATTTTGAAAGGCAGGATTCGCCGGCCGGGCAACCGGGGCCTGGATTCCACAGGTGCCCTCATTATAGAAAAAATGCTGCTCCGGTGCGCCGAAACAGCATTTTTTCATTGCAAATATTTCGTTGACGGATAGGCGTCAAAGCCGGCGTAATCCGCAAACTTATCTTTTAAACTCTCCAATATGTATAACTCGATAAAATGTTCCAGTTCGGCGGTGCTCATCTCGTTGACGATCCCGAGCAGGTCTTTCCGGTTGTAGTTTTCGATGACGGCTGCTGTGATGGCGCCCAAATCTTCTTCGTCCCCTGTCAGCCGGTCCCGGTACAGTTCAAACAACTCATCGACTAACCTCATGGCATTTTCCTCCTTTATCCAGTTCTTATTTACTAGCCCTAAAAATATGCTTTTAAACATTGTATGGTTATGTTCACGAGATGTACAGCGAAAAATGTATGCGATTTCAATAATATTTTCGCCAATTTTTGCGCCTGTTTGCCGTATAATGTAAAATAGGAGGGATCGTATGTGCCAGTTTACGGACCTGAACGGCAATACTGTTACATTAAAATTTGAGAAAAAAGCATTTCCGGTTGAACCGCAGCATGTCCTTGTGATTGCGAAATATAGCGGGAGCTGGCTGTTGACCTACCATTCGGAAAGGGGGCTCGAATTCCCGGGCGGCAAAAGGGAAGCTGGCGAAACGATTGAAGAAGCGGCCTTACGCGAATTATATGAAGAAACCGGCGGCGTTTCGAAAAAGCTGGAATACATCGGCGAATATATGGTGGAAGACCGGAAGAACGGCCCGTTTGCCAAAGCGCTTTTTTATGCCGAAATCAGTCGGATAGACAAAAAGGATAATTATTTGGAAACAAAGGGGCCTGTCCTCGTGGAAGGGGATCTTCGTGAAAAATTGCAGTCACCTGCATTCAGTTTTTTAATGAAAGACGGGGTTGTAGAAAAAGTGATTGTGCGCCTGGAAAAATAAAAATCCGGCGCGTTTTTTGCGCACCGGAACAGCCTATCTGTCTTTCATTAATTTTTTCTCAAGCAAGTCGACAAGCTGATACATGATGGTTGCGACAATTGCGATCATGATCATTGAAAGCATCACAAGCGTAAAATTGAACACCTGGAAACCGTAAATGATCATATAGCCGAGCCCCTGTGAGGAGACTAAATACTCACCGACAATGACTCCGACCCATGCGAGCCCGACATTTACTTTTAACGTTGAAATCATGACTGGGACAGATGCCGGCAAAACCGCTTCACGGAACACCTGCATCCGGGTGGCGCCGAACGAACGCAGCACTTTGATGTAGTTCGGGTCGACATCGCGGAACGCCGTATAAATCACGATGGTCGTGACGATGACGGAGATGATAATCCCCATCGAAATAATGGATGAAAACCCCGGGCCCATGCTGACGATCAAAATCGGACCGAGCGCCACTTTCGGCATCGCGTTAAAAACAACGAGGTACGGGTCAAGAATTTTCGATAATAACGGCGACCACCAGAGAATGGCGGCCAGCACGGCGCCGAGCAGCGTGCCGAGAATAAAGCCCATGATCGTTTCAAACACGGTGATCCCCAAATGGATGTAAAGCGAGCCATCTTCAATTTTTCCCACAAATAGCGCCCACACTTTTGACGGCGAGCTGAAAATGAGCGGGTCGATCCAGTGGCGGCGGCTCGCAATTTCCCATAAACAGAAAAATACGATTAAAATCAACAGCTGGAAAAAACGGACTCGGCGTTTTTCTTTACGGATGGCGGCGAGATAGTCTTCGTGCAGGAGCGGAACATTTTTAACTGTTTTCAAGGGACTCCAGCTCCTTCCAAATTTCGTTGAAAAGAATGGAATAGGATTCTTTGCTGCGGGCTTCAAACGGGCGGATGCGGCGCAGATCTTCCGGGACCTCAAAAATTTTATGCAGCCGCCCGGGCTTTGCCGCAAACAGGAGAATCCGGTCGCTCATCGAAATCGCCTCGCCGATGTCGTGCGTGACGAGCACGGCTGTTTTGTGGAATTGCTTCAACGTTTTAAAGACCAAATCTTCAAGCTTTAACTTTGTTTGGAAATCGAGTGCGGAAAACGGTTCGTCAAGCAGCAGGATTTTCGGGTTGACGGCAAGCGTCCTTACCAATGCGGCCCGCTGCCGCATCCCGCCGGACAATTGCCGCGGGAATTGTTTTTCAACGCCATGCAGGCCGATGTCATGCAAAAGTTGAAGGGCGTTTTTTCTTGATTCTGCGTTGAGCTGTTTTTTCATTTTTAGCCCGAGAAATATGTTTTCTTCAATCGTTTTCCACGGGAATAAATAATCCTGCTGGAGCATATATCCGATCGACGACGCTTTTAGATCAGGCGCTTTACCGTCGATCCGCACCTCCCCTTCTGTCGGCTGCAACAGCCCCGAGATAATCGAAAGCATTGTCGTTTTTCCGCAGCCGCTCGGGCCAAGTAAAGATACAAATTCCCCTTCCCGGATGCTGAACGAAATATTTTCAAGCGCCTTTGTTGCCTGTTTAGCCGTGAAATAAGTATGGTTGACATTTTGGACGATCAAAAAACTCATGGCTGCAGCCTGCCGGATGGGCAGGGCACGCCCCCTTTCCATTATTTTGCAGCTTTTTTCACAATCGTTGTATTGACGAGTTTGCTGTAAGGCACTGTTTGGCCGAGTTCGCCGGCTTCTTTCATAATCTCCTGGATTGTGCTCCAGCCCGATTTGCTTAAAATCATGTCATCACTAAAAGAGCCCTGGCTGCGGTACCGTTCAATAGAGGAAGCAAGAATATCCGTTTTGGTGTCTTTAAAATAAGGCTGTACTGTTTTGGCGACGACTTCCGGATCGGTTTTCCGCACCCATTTGCCGGCTTTTAACAAGGCGCGCACAAATTTCACCGCGCTTGTTTCATTTTCCTTTAAATAGCTTTGTTTGGCCATGAACGTCGTGTACGGCACTTCGCCGGACTCTTTGCCGAATGAAGCGACAATATAGCCTTTTCCTTCTTTTTCCATCACTGTTGCATTCGGTTCAAACAATTGGACAAAATCCCCCGTCCCGGACGCATAGGCATTGGCGATGTTCGCAAAGTCGATATTTTGGATCAGCTTTGTGTCTTTGTGCGGGTCAATGTCGTGCTTTTTCAACACATACTCGCCGACCATCTGCGGCATCCCGCCTTTACGCTGGCCGAGGAAAGTGGAGCCTTTCAGCATATTCCAAGAGAAATGGTCAATTTTTTTGCGCGAAACAAGGAATGTGCCGTCCGTTGCGGTGAGTTGCGCAAAATTAATGACCGGATCGGCTGCCTGCTGTTTGTAAACGTAAATGGACGTTTCCGATCCGACAAGCGCAATATCTGTCCCGCCGGAAAGCAGGGCTGTCATCGTTTTGTCGCCGCCCCAGGTGGTTGTTAACTTGATATCAAGTCCTTCCTCTTTGAAATAGCCTTTTGCAAGCGCAACATAAAGTGGCGTGTAAAAGACGGAGCGCGTCACTTCGGCAACCCGTACATTTTGCAATGCTTTCTTTTTCGTTCCTGAACTGCCAGCGCCGCATGCGCCTAAGCTGAATGCAAGTATAGCAGTCATCAGCAACGTAAAGCCGATTTTCAACCATCTAACCATCGGGGAACCTCCTCATAATTGGGCTTTTTTCTTACAGCCTATGCCAGGGGGAGTGATTGTGTGAATGCCTAATGTTTAAAAATTTTTTACAGTAAAACTTGATTATTAAAAAATTTTTTCATATAATAAAAGTATCGCTGAAAGTGCTTTCATTTTGCGTCGAAAAGGGGTTGACATCATGGATGCTTATTTGCTGTTGATTACATTTTTGGCAATCGTCATCGTTATATTAGGAGTTTCATGGTTTAAGTGGCATGCGTTTATCAGTTTACTTGTTGCCAGCATGTTTCTTGCGATTTTTTCAGGAATGTCTTTGGATAAAATTGTTACCGCTTACGAAACCGGTGTCGGCGGTGTCCTTGGGCATTTGGTCGGAATTTTGGCGCTCGGCACAATTCTTGGCGAGATGCTTTCAAAATCCGGTGCAGGGATCCAGATCGCCAATTATTTCATAAAAATGTTCGGCGAAAAGAAACTGCCGTGGGCGATGTTTTTCTCCGGCTTTATTATCGGCATACCGGTCTTCTTTGAAGTCGGGATTTTGATTTTGCTGCCGCTTGTCATATCGATCCAAAAAGCGTCTAAACAAAATATTTTGCTGATCGCTTTGCCGGCCATTGCGGGATTATCAATCGTGCACGGCATTGTCCCGCCGCACCCGGGCGCAATTGCGGCAATCGGCATTTACAACGCTAATCTCGGAAAAGTATTGCTGTATTCTTTGATCATTGCCATTCCGGCCGGGATTTTAGGCGGGCCCCTGTTTGCCAAATGGGTGAATAAACGCGTTACTCCGGAAGGCGAACCGAAATTGATCCAGGTGGAAGATGTGTCGCAGTCGAAAATGCCAAGCGCAGGCATTTCTTTCTTGACGATTTTAATGCCGGTGATTTTGATGGTGCTCGGAACGGCTGCACCTTACCTGCGTGTGCCGAAACTCGTTGAAAAAATTTTCGCGTTTATCGGAAGCCCGCTCATTGCACTTTTGCTCTCATGCTTTTTTGCCTATTATTTCTTGGGTTTTCGGCAGGGGATGGACCGGAAGCTGGTTAAAAAATTTACGGAAGAATGCCTGCTGCCGGTCGGGTCGATCATTTTGATCATCGGTGCCGGCGGGGGATTTAAACAGATTTTGATTGATAGCGGCGTCGGTGACGTGATCGCAAGAATGGCCGGGCATTTGTCCCTGTCCCCGCTTGTTCTCGCTTTCCTGATCGCCGCCCTGATCCGGATTGCGACAGGTTCGGCAACGGTTGCCTTGACGACAGCAGCCGGGATTATCTCGCCTGTCATCGCCCATACAACAAGCATCAACCTCGAACTGCTTGTCATTGCAACCGGTGCGGGCTCGCTGATTTTCTCGCATGTCAATGATGCAGGGTTCTGGATGGTAAAAGAATACCTTGGTTTATCGATTAAAGAAACATTCAAAACATGGACCGTGCTCGAGACAATCCTTTCGCTTGCCGGATTTGCCGGGGCGTTGATTTTGAATATGTTCCTTTGACGGCAGCAGCCGGGCATCCATATTTAAGGAGCGCCCGGCTGTTTTTCTTTTTAAAAAGTTGACGGCTTTGTTTTTGAGGTTGTATAACAAACCACTACCGACTAGTATTCGATAACGCTTTTGAAAGTCCGCTTATGGTAAGGGAGATGGGCATGGCGCATTTGTTAAAGGAAAAATCGATGAAATTTGCGTTCAAACTGGCTCATGGGCTGGGCAGGGCTTACTGAAAGCAGAAAATACTGGTCGGCCAGTCCCCTCGTTAAAAGACATCCTCCTCGAACAGGAGCGTGATCCAAACGCTGATGGTGGAAACCGAAGATTATCTCGAAGGAGCGCCCGGCTGTTATGATGAAGGCTCGGGCGCCCGCCGGCCATGAACGAACAGATCATAAAAATTAATTATGGAAAACTTGCACCCGGCCCATATTTTTGAAGACATTCTCCCTGCCCTGCGCGAAAATGGCATCACGGAAACGAAAACCGAAAAAATGCTCGGCACCAATGCGGTTGGGCTTTATGGCGGCGAGCCGGTGAAGGTGGGGTAGTTTTGACTTTAAGATAGGGGGTACAAGCCATTACGTTTTTTCATTGCCGCTTTTACCGCCTTTTCAATCTCCTTGTATCCTGTACACCGGCATATATTGGATTCAAGCCAGTTTTGTATGACTTCGGCTGTTGCATCAGGATGAGTTTCAATGAGTGCATGGCAATTCATAATGAATCCGGGTGTACAGTATCCGCACTGGAAGGCAAAGTTTTCAATAAATGCTTGCTGGATCGGGGTATTTTTCAATCCTTCAATGGTTGTGATCCGCTTTCCGACTGCCTCGGCACCCAACATTAAACATGACTTCATCGGACGGCCGTCAACCATCACCGTGCAAGCCCCGCAGTCCCCGTTCAAACATCCGGGTTTAGCACCTGTTAAACCTAAATGTTCTCTTATCACATCGAGCAGGATGTCAGAAGATCGGATCGTGACTGCTTTTTTTTCGCCATTTACATCCAACATGGCAGAAATCAAAGCCATGGGTTTCACTCCTCTCCCAAACCCGTTAAAATATCCGCCAAAGTATTTTTTAAAACAAATATCCGATACCCGGAAGAACCTTCAACATCATTTAATACAGGCGCCGGCACATGGCGGATGGCTTCTTGAACTTTTTCTTTTAAGGTTAAGCGCCCATTGTTTAATGCTTTTTCCATCTCAAATGCACGAAACGGATAAGGGGTTAAGCCGCTGATGGCCACTCTGATTTGATTCCCGGTTTTTAAGGCGGCAACTGTAATCAAGGGATAGCCGGTATTCCATTGCCTGCGCCTTTTGATGCTCATATGCGGCGCCCGGATAAATTCCTGCTGGGTACTCACTTGAACGAAAAATACCCCTTCATCGAGGTGCAAATGTTGCTGAAAAACTTGATGAATCGACAACACTTTGTCGCCGTACGGCCCGGCAACCATGATGAGGCTGTCGGCTAATAAAAAAGGCAGTACGGCTTCCCGGTAAAAAATTTGGCCGCAAATATTACCGCCTAACGTGATCTTCGTACGGGCTGTATGGTCTGCGATTTCGCGTACGGTTTTTGACAGCAATGGAAATGATCCTTCTTCTTCAATTTCAGCTAAAGAAAGGCCCCCGCCGAGGATAAGGCTGTCCTCAGTTGAAAAACGGACTTTGTATTCCGGTATTTCCTTTAGGTCAATTACAGCGTCCGTATACAATACATTTAATCTTCCAAGTGTAATCACTTCTGTTCCGCCGGAAAAATATTTTGGTGATTTTCCTTGATTTTTTAGCCATTGATAGAGAAAGACAGCTTCTTGAAGAGATTTTGGGCGGTAATAGTCAAATTCAAATGGTATCATTGGCTGCTTCTTCCTTTGCCCGCCAGATGTATTCCGGTGTTAGCGGCAGGCTGTACAGGGATACGCCGGCAGCACGAGATAAAGCATTTCCAAGCGCAGCCGGCATTCCTAAAATCCCATGTTCGCCAACCCCCCGCAAACCATATGGTGCTTCCAAATGCGGCGTTTCGATAAAATCAACCAGATACTCGGGATTTTCCCCGTAATAGATCGGCCGGTAAGTTCGCAGCTGCGGATTCAATACCCTTCCGAATGAATCGAAAATAAACGTTTCCCGCCCGCCGTACGCAAGCCCCATGCTCATTGCCCCCATCACTTGCCCTTTTGCTGTTTTTTCGTTTAATACTTTCCCGATATCGACAACTGTACAGGCTTTGATTATTTTATATGTGTAATCTCTGCGGTCAAATTCCACTTCCACAACAGACGCGCATACCGTCCATTCGGGTCCGGGCCTGCCTCTGCCGGTCTCCCGGTCCAGATACGTCATGCCGCGCAAAATATAGTTCCCTCTGCCGATAATCTGGCCGCCGATGGCATTTCCATTTGGATACACATAGCCGTATACAATATCTTTAAAATGGAGGCCGGTTCGGGGGTTGCTTCTTAGGAATACACGGGAGTCCGCAACGGCTAAATCTTCCGGTGTGCATCTTAAGACAGCGGAAGCAATTTCCTTCATTTGCCTTTCCGCATCATCAGCCGCTTCCATCAATGCTCTTCCCGCCATAAAAGTCCCCTGGCTTGCAACAGTTTTCCAATGTTCCGGGGTTGTCTGCGTATCTACCTTCATCCGGACATGGATTTGATGGATATCCATTTGGAAACGTTCGGCGAGCATTTGTGCCAGCATCGTTTTTGTGGCTGTTCCGATTTCAATGACGCCGGAAATAATATTGACACTGCCATCAGAATTAAAAGTTAAAACGACGCCGGAACTTGCATTTGAATCAATCGTCGATGTTTTCCATCCGCAGCTTGCGCCTTTTACACGTACGTAACGTTCATCAATTTCTGTAATCTGCCCTTCTTCCCAATTCGCTAATTCTTTTACACGGCCAATGCATTTCCTCAAATTTCCGACCGTACTTTCATTCAGTTGAACTTGGGTGGGCGTTGTGTGGCCAGGGAGAATGGCGTTTAAATAACGCAAATCAAACGGGTCCATCTGCAGTTTTTGCACCAATATGTCCATTGTCCGTTCAAATGCAAATAAAAGTTCGGAATGGCTGAATCCTCGGAAGGGTGCGGGGTATGGATGATTGGTATACATACAGTAAGAATTGCATCGAATGTTTTCAATATTGTACGGGCCTGTACAGTCAACTGCTGCAGCTCTGCTTAAGTCAATGGATTTATCGGCATAGGCGCCGCCATCAAATAAAAAAGTCATTTCAGCAGCTGTTAATTTCCCATCACGGGTGGCGCCTAGCTTTACTTTTGCATCCAGTCCGATATGCCCCGGCGCACTTACCATATCTTCTTCGCGGGAATAAAAGAGTTTCACAGGTTTCCCACCAACAGCCTTTGAGGCGAGATAAGCCAGCAGTTCTGTATGCACCGAAGCTTTTCCTCCGTAAGCGCCTCCGACAAGCGGCGTATTGACGATGATTTTTCCTGGATTTTCGTGAATATAACGGCCGATTAATTTTTTTACCATAAAAGGGGATTGGGAGGTGGTTGAAATGATCACCGTGCCGTCGGATTTTATTTCGACAGTTGAACAGCGTGTCTCCATTGCAGCGTGGTCGGAGGGTTTAATAGAAAAAGAGGCTTCTACAATCACCTCACTTTCACGCCATCCTTTTTCCATATTCCCTTTGCGGATTTTCTGGAGGTTTGCAATATTAGTTCCGGGTATTGGATAAACCATGTGCGATTTTTCATAGCTTCCCAGTTTTTCATGTACAAGCGGCGCATCTTGACGTAAGGCTTCTGTAGGGGAATGGACAACCGGCAATGGTTGATATGCGATTTTAATCAAGTTTGCCGCTTTTTTTGCAATCAAAAGGTTATCTGCTACAACGACTGCAACGACTTCCCCACAATGCCTGACTTTATCGAATGCAATCGGGGGCCGGTCCCGGATCTCTTCACCGGTTAAAGGAAGACCTTCCCCGGTAATGATTGCCCTTACCCCCGGTATCTTTTTTGCTTCTTTCATATCTATTTTCCGGATTTTTGCATGGCCGAACGGGCTTATAACTGTTGCAGCATGTAAGCCGTTATAGGATTGGTCATGGATGTATTTGGCTTCGCCTGTAACTTTTTCCAAAGCATCTTTCCGTATCATGCTTTTTCCTAAGAGAGTCAACCCATTTCCCTCCTTCGCAAAACGCGCAATTGGTCATAACTTTTTTGGCTGCGGAAGAAATGCCGATGATTTTTTTCATATTTTCTCCGGTTTTCTTAAAACTTTTATCATTTCGGCGATAATACTGATTGCAATCTCTTCCGCCCCTTTCGCATGTATATTAATTCCGGCCGGTGAGGAGATCCAGGGCGGAATTTCTTTTCCTTCAAGTAATCTTTCTGTTCTCCTACAGGGCCCCAGTATACCGAGATAAGATAATTTTTTGTGCATCAATATGCGAAGAAGTTCCTTATCTTTTTGAAAATTGTGGGTCATAATTACGGCAAAATCTTTTTCGACAATGTCAAGGTTTTGATCTGCACCATCTGGAAATCCGGTGATACACTGTTCGGCTTCAGGAAAGTTTTCACGGTTGCATAACGCCGGCCTATGTTCATAAACTGTTACGGAAAAACCGGTCTGAGCCGCAAATCGTACGAGCGGTTTTGCATCCGGCCCCGCCCCAAACAATATCAAGCGGGGGCGCGACCTGTAATGGTATGAATAAAATTGGCCGTTTTTATCTGTGCTTCGTGTGTCGCTTTTGCCAAAAAGTTTTTCTATCATAAAAGCCGGAAATGCATCGCCGAAGGGTTCACCGTTTTGGGGAAAATAACCACCCCGGAGGAACTCAAAATTCCCGTTAAACTGTTTAATATGAAGAACAGAAATCCCTGCATCCAAAAATGCTTTTAATTTCATTAAATTTTGCCTTAAAGTCCGGGTTAAAGGTTCGATGAATATATGCAAAATACCGTTGCACCCTGCGCCCTGCCCCCATGATAAGTCTGTTTCATCCTGCATATCATAGGTGTAGATTTGTGCTTTTCCGCTTTCCAGTACTTGTTTTGCTTTCCATTTCAGATCTTCCTCGAGGCAACCTGCGCTTAACATGCCGATTTGTGCCCCGCTTTCCCCATTAATATGCAGGAGCCTTCTTTTTTATAAGCGGAGCCTTCAACACGCAGTATTGTTGCAATCACACATCTTTCCGTTATAAAGGGGAGTTGCTCCAACATTTGAAAAATATCCTCCAAGCTGCTCACCACTTTCAAATATCATAATAAAGTTTATTCAGGTTTATGGATTTCATGAATTGTTCTGTGAGTACAGCCAAAGGTATAGAAAATTGATGTGTTCGGTTTTCTTTTAAGAAGGGTTGTACAGGGGAATCCAATTCAAAGGGGTCGCCTTCCAGCAACTGTTGGAACATTTTACTGAAGGCCGCCATTTGTGCCGATGACCATTGTACCAATCATACGATTAACTGCAAAACTTATCGTTTGATCCGGCATTGCTTTGATACATAAAATGACCGTTAAAGGCGCCAAATAGGGGTGATGGGAACCGGCTGATTTTGCGATCTCCCAGGATAATGAAGATGCAATGGCGATTTTCCAAATGATCAGCTGCTTCATCTCAAATAGCGGTTTATTTTGTTTCATTTGCATTGCCCATCCTTATATAAAGTTTGCTAAAAAGGGGCTTTTGGGCAGCCCCTGTTCTCATCAACCCTTCACCCATTTCCGCTGAAACGCCGCAATATTCCCGTACTCCGCTTCCAGCAGACGTGATACGCGGATGTAAATTGGGAGGATTTCTTCATAAATGGTGACATTTTCAGGGATCGGCCGGTGGGTGTGCGTGGAGCCGACCCATTCGGATACAATCGAGAAATCGTCAATTTTACCCAGTGCGTACATGCCGAGGACGATGGCGCCGAGGCAGGAGCTTTCGAAGCTTTCCGGAACGACGACTTCCTGGTTGAAAATGTCGGCGAGCATCTGGCGCCACAGTTCGGATCTGGCAAAGCCGCCGGTCGCCTGGATTTTCTGGGGAACGCCTATCATTTCCTGGAGCGCAAGCATGACGGTGTAAAGGTTATAAATGACACCTTCCAATACGGCGCGGACCATATGCTCGCGTTTATGGTGCAGGCCGAGTCCGAAAAATGATCCTCTTGCATTTGCATTCCAAATCGGTGCGCGTTCGCCTGCCAGATACGGATGAAAGATGAGCCCGTCTGATCCGGGGGCAACGCGCGATGCGATTTTCGTCAGCACCTCGTAAGGATCAAGGCCGAGACGTTTAGCGGTCTCCACTTCGGCGGAAGCGAGTTCATCCCGAACCCATCTGAACGTCATCCCGCCATTATTGACCGGCCCTCCGACGACCCAATGGTTTTCCGTCAGCGCATAGCAGAAAATCCTCCCTTTTGGATCGGTTGCCGGCTTGTCTGTGACCGTCCGGATTGCGCCGCTTGTCCCGATCGTGATCGCGACAACGCCGGGGTCGATCGCATTTACGCCAAGATTGGACAGCACCCCGTCGCTTGCCCCGATGACAAACGGCGTGTCTTGCGGAATTCCGATTTCGTGGGCATATATTGGATCCAAACCGGTGAGGAAAAAAGTAGTGGAAACCGGTTTGGACAGTTGATCCGCCGAAATGCCAGCCACTTTGAGCGCGCCTCTGTCCCAGTCAAGTGATTCAAGATGAAAGAGGCCGGTTGCAGAGGCAATGGAATAATCGACAACATATTGCCCGAAAAACCGGTAAAAAATATATTCTTTAATGCCGATAAACTTATATGTTTTTTCGAACAAATCCGGCTTATCGTTCTTCAGCCAGGTGATTTTCGCGAGCGGTGACATCGGGTGGATCGGGGTTCCGGTTCTTCTGTAAATGTCGATGCCGTTCCATTCATTTTTGATCTTTTTCGCCCATTTTGTTGACCGCGCGTCCGCCCAGGTAATGCAGCGGGTTAACGGTTTTCCGTCTGCATCCACCGCAATCAAACTATGCATGGCAGAGCTGAAAGATACGAGTTCAATATCGGATGGATTGATGCCGCCTTTTGCAATCGCCGTTTTCATCGTTTCTTTCACGGCGCGGAAAATTTCATCCGGATCCTGTTCGGCCACATCAGGTGAAGGGCTGTGCAGCGGGTAGCCGACATGGTGCATGCTGATTACTTTCCCTTGCGCGCCGAACAAAACGGATTTCGTTGTGGTGGTGCCGATATCGACACCTAAATAATAGGATGAAGCCGTCATTTTAAACAATCTCCTTTATCTTGGTGCAAAAATGTTTCGCTTTGCAGAAACGCTCTTTGAAAAATTTTTCCTTCATTTGTATTGTACTGAAACCGCTTAGAATTGGAAAGGTTTTTGCGTATGCGTAAAATATTTCTCGGGGGTTAAAGTGTGGAAAAAAATAGAAAGACACTCTATCATTTAAATGTACGCTTGTAGTCGAGTACATCTACGGCATGGACAGCCTCATAAAAGCAAAGAAACAGGTTGAGGGCTGGAAAGTCAGCAGGTCTGACAAACCCGCCCAGCTGCTAAAACAGCCTGTACGCACGTCAATCGGGGCAAAACAGGGATCTATAAGCCCGTATATGAGCATTCAATCAACAATAGGGAATTTGAGCAAGATTTTTAGGTTTTCATATCTTCACCTGGATAAGGGGCAATCGCAAAATCCTTTAAAAGGCTGAGAATATATGATGATTGCTAATTCCTGAGACTCCTGCGGGAAAAGCGAGCAAGAAGAGACCCAGTGTGTTTGAAGGACAAGCGAGTAAATTTCGCGATCATCAAAAATATGCCCGGTTTAACGGCTTTTTGGATTGCCCTTATCCAGGGAAGCAAAGTGCGGTAGCCAAAAGTGTACAAAAAGTGTTCACCGGAGGAACAGCCTACGGGTTAGAAGGTCGGGCAAAAACCTGTGGACGCAGACTTTTTAAGTAGTCAAAGCTACAGAGTGTTCTCAGCGTTAACCCAAATGATCCTAAGACCATTATCTAGGAACATCACGAAACGCCCAAGTCCCAAATTGATGTTTTCGGGGCTCGCCCCGAAAACATCAAAGATTCACTTGTCAAAGAACAATCATTCAACTGGATATTGACTCATTTAGTAGGATCGAAACTTATTATACGAGAGTGGCTGGACATCACTGATTTTTAAACGATGTCGAGAAAAACTTGACACATACGTTTTTGCTGGAAACTTGACAGGCACCTGAACCAAACGCCATACTAGCAACAGAAGCTGAAGGTGGAAGGATTTTAGGTATGTGAAGGAAACAAACCGGTAAGAGAACTAAGGGGCATTGTTTGGAGCAAGGCAAATCAATGAAAAACTGAAAAGGTGATGCGGCATGGGTTTGATTGTCGACAAGCAGCTTTTTCCTTCCCCGAGTCCGCGGGTGCGCATGTATCTTGTCACGTATTTGTCGGACGGCTTGAAAGTGAAAGGGATGCTGGCGGAACCGGATGATGGGCTTACATATGATGGGTTTTTGTATTTGCGCGGTGGCATCAAGAGCGTCGGGATGGTGCGGCCGGCGCGCATCGGCCAGTTTGCGTTGGAAGGATTTATCGTTTTTGCTCCTTTTTACCGCGGCAATTGGGGCGGGGAGGGGGATGAAGATTTCGGCGGATGCGACCGACACGATGCGTACTTTGGTTTTGACCTGCTGATGGAACACGATCGGGTTTCCGGAAAAGTGCATGTGTTCGGTTTTTCCCGCGGCGGCATTATGGCACTCAGTACCGCAGAAGCAAGGACAGCCGCATCGCTTGTCACCTGGGGTGGCGTTTCGGATGTTGCGCTAACGTATAGGGAACGCGTCGATTTAAGAAGAATGATGAAGCGCGTCATCGGGGGCACGCCGAAAAAATACCCGGACCGTTACCGGGAACGGACGCCTCTGTATGCGCTTAATCAAATTCAATGCCCGGTGCTTATTATCCACGGAGAGCAAGATCGGAATGTTTCAGTGGAACATGCGCGGCGCCTTGAACGCGGGCTTGAGGCTTTGGATAAGCGGGTGGAAACATGGTATTTCCCGCAGTTTGCCCATCATTTTCCGCCTGTTGTGAACCGCCGGATTGTGCATGATTTATGCGTGTGGATGAAAAGACGGGCATTGCCATGATAAAATGAAAATACTAACGGAGGTGAGACGAATGGGAATGTTGATGGGACTGGATACGGTCCTCATTACAAACGGGGAAGAAGAACGGATTGAACAAAATTTATTTGTGCTGAAAAAACCGGGTTACTGCCTTTATCCGCTTGATATGCCAATTGAAGTCCGGAAAAAGAAGGAAAGCGAACCAAGCGGAAGTGCCGTAATCCGGAAAATGGAATGGGAACGAAATACGACCATCATCCGCTATGAACTCGTTTCTTTGAATACGCCGAATTAAAACATGCGCCGCGTTTCGAACTGCGGCGCATGTTTTTTGAATGAAAGAGGCACGAAAGCAAATACTATTTTGTAAAGCAGGAAAGGAGTGGCCTGTAATGGAAACGAAAGGGACCTATATGAAAGACTGCGGCGCCTATGCCGTTATTTTTGATGCAAAAAAAGAAAGGGTCGGGGCGGTTCTGAAATATAATGGTTATGTGCTGCCGGGAGGTAAAATCGGGCAGGGGGAATCGGATATTGCCTGCCTCAAGCGTACGGTCGGGGCGGAATTGGAAGTCGGGAGTTTTTTAGGAAAAGCTGCACAATTCACAAGGCAACATACGATAGACGAAGGGCTGTTTTATTTAGGAAAAATCGAACAGCCCAGTGAAGGAAGCCAAAAACTGGAATGGCTAAATCTTCACGAGGCTGCCGCAAAAATGAGCGGCGGCCACCACCAATGGGCCGTTCAGGAAGGGATCAACGCCGTCCAGGCAAGTATGTGGTTTTAAAGTCCGTTATTTGGATGCGTAAGGATAGCCGGATTACTGAGGCGCCTTTCTCGCGGCTCCCGCCGGTTTAAACGAGTGGACCGCCGAGTTTTTCGATCTCGCCCGGTATGGACGCGAATTTCCAGAAGTTCTCCTTGAAGCGTGCAGCAAGCTCAAGCGCTTTTTGGCGGTAAGCCTGTTTGTCTTCCCAAGTTTCTGCCGGAAACAGGACGTGATCCGGCACACCGTCGATATGGAGCGGGATGTGCAAACCGAAAATGTCATCCTGCTGCGTTGGTGCATCTTTCAGTTTTCCACCGATTGCGGCCCGGACCATTGCCCTTGTGTAGCTTAATTTTATGCGCGCCCCGGTGCCGTACGGTCCGCCAGTCCAGCCGGTATTGACGAGGAATACTTGGACATGGTGCTTTTCAATTTTTTCTCCAAGCATTTTCGCGTATACAGCCGGTTCAAGCGGCAAAAACGGCGCGCCGAAACAGGTAGAGAAAACGGCTTCCGGGCTGGTGACGCCGCGTTCGGTGCCAGCCAGTTTCGATGTATAGCCGCTTAAGAAATGGTACATCGCCTGTTCCTTTGTCAGCCTGCTGATCGGCGGCAGGACACCGGATGCATCGGCCGTCAGGAAGATAATTGTGCCCGGATGGCCGGCCATGCCGGAGCGGGCAATGTTTCCGATGTTTTCAATCGGATAAGCGGCCCTTGTGTTTTCGGTAAGCGTATTATTCTCAAACTGCGGACTGCGGGATTCCGGATCGACGACAACATTTTCAAGGACGGTTCCGAATTGGATCGCCCGGTAAATTTGCGGTTCTTTTTCTTCCGTCAACCCGATGCATTTTGCATAGCAGCCGCCTTCGATGTTAAATATGCCGCTGTCCGACCAGCCGTGTTCATCATCGCCCACAAGCGCGCGGTCCGGGTCTGCTGACAAAGTCGTTTTCCCGGTTCCGGACAAACCGAAAAACAGCGCCGTATCGCCATTTTTACCGGTATTTGCGGAACAGTGCATGGAAAGGATGCCTTTTTGCGGCAGCAAATAATTCATAATAGAAAAGATGCTTTTTTTCATTTCACCGGCATATTCCGTTCCGCCGATTAAAATGATGCGCCGTTCAAGCGAAATGATGATAAAGACTTCGGAATGCGTACCGTCTGTAGCCGGGTCAGCTTTGAACAGCGGCGCGGACAAAATGGTGAATTGCGCCTCGTGTTCCTGCAGTTCCTTCGCGTCCGGCCGGATAAACAATTGGTGCGCAAATAAATTATGCCAGGCGAACTCGTTCACGACCTGGATCGGAAGGCGGCTGGAAGGATCGGCACCTGCAAATCCTTTAAACAGAAAAATCTCGTTTCTGCTTTTTAAATACTGCACCATTTTTTTGTAAAGCTTGTTGAACACTCCGACAGAGATCGGCTGGTTGGCATTTCCCCAGTCGATGCGGCTTTTTGATTCGGAGTCGACAACGATAAATTTGTCTTTCGGCGATCTTCCCGTATATTTTCCCGTTACAGCGGAAACGGCCCCGGTAGAGGTCAGCACCGCTTCTTTCCTTACTAATATTTTTTCCATTAATTGTGGTACGGAAAGCTGAGTGCGTACATTTTTCCCCGAAAGCAAAAGTTTTAAATCATCAGAAGTGCCAATAAGATCCATTTCGATAAACCGCCCCTTTGAAAATCTTATTCTATCTTGTAAACGATATTAGTATAACATATTTATTTGATTGTCACATACTTTTGATTGAAATATGTGATGAAATAGGAAAGAAAGGGAAACAGGCTTTTTGATCGTGGAAACTTCCCGCAGACAATGAAAAAACATTGACACTGGCCGGTAAATTGCGTATGATTTTACTTTGAACGGATACTCTTATCCCGAGCTGGTGGAGGGACGGGCCCAATGAAACCCAGCAACCCGCCGCTGGAACAGGCGATGCGCTCGCAACGCAGCCGCCGCTTTAACTTCCAGGCAAAGGTGCTAACCTGCAGCAAGGAAAGGATTCCTTGAACGATAAGAGTGAAAGGCGCGATAAGCAATAGTCAAAACCTTTCCACTCTCCCATTGGTCGGAAAGGTTTTTATTATTGGCCGCTTTATTTCCTATAGGTATACTTGGAATTTGATATTTAATTTTGAGCCTGACATAATAAGGGTAATGAGTACCGTTAAAGAGGATAAAAACAGCAACCCATTTAAGGAGGAAAAGTGAATGTCAAAAAGACGGCATTTGTTCACATCGGAATCGGTCACGGAAGGCCATCCCGATAAAATTTGCGACCAGATTTCCGATGCAATTTTGGATGCAATTCTGGCAAAAGACCCGAATGCCCGCGTCGCCTGCGAAACTTCAGTTACAACCGGCCTTGTGCTTGTTACGGGGGAAATTTCCACGAATACATATGTGGACATTCCAAAAGTGGTGCGGCAAACGATTAAAGAAATCGGTTATACACGCGCGAAATTTGGATTTGATGCCGAAACGTGCGCGGTGCTGACTTCGATTGACGAACAGTCCGAGGATATCGCGCGGGGTGTCAACCAGGCACTGGAAGCGCGCGAAGGCCAGATGAGCGATGAAGAAATTGAAGCGATCGGGGCAGGCGACCAGGGCTTAATGTTCGGTTTTGCCTGCAATGAGACGGAAGAACTGATGCCGCTGCCGATCTCGCTCGCCCATAAGCTGGCGCGCCGCCTTGCCGAACTCCGTAAAAAGGAAGTACTTCCGTATCTGCGCCCGGATGCGAAAACGCAGGTGACCGTTGAATATGATGAAAACAATAAACCTGTCCGCATCGATACAATTGTCATCTCCACACAGCACAATCCGGACGTCAGCCTTGAGCAGATTCAGGCAGATATGAAAAAGCATGTCATCGAACCGGTCGTGCCTGCCCATCTCCTTGATGCGGACACGAAATATTTCATTAACCCGACCGGCCGTTTTGTGATCGGCGGACCGCAGGGGGATGCCGGTTTGACCGGCCGCAAAATTATTGTAGACACGTACGGCGGCTATGCCCGCCACGGCGGCGGCGCATTCTCCGGAAAAGACCCGACGAAAGTGGACCGTTCCGCTACCTATGCAGCCCGCTATGTCGCGAAAAATATTGTGGCGGCCGGGCTGGCGGAAAAATGTGAAGTGCAGCTTGCGTATGCGATAGGGGTGGCGAAACCTGTATCCATCTCCATTGATACGTTCGGTACCGGAAAAGTTTCTGAGGAAGTGTTGATTAAAGCCGTACAAGCCAACTTTGACCTGCGACCGGCCGGCATTATCAAAATGCTTGACCTGCGCCGCCCTATTTACCGGCAGACCGCTGCGTATGGGCATTTCGGCCGCAACGATTTAAACGTGCCGTGGGAAAAAACGGATAAAGCCGAAGCGTTGAGTGTGTTTGTGCACAATTATAAGGAAAATTAATGTAGATAAGGAGCGGGGCCTGATTTTGGCAGCCGCTCTTTTCTTATGTTTGAAAGAGCTGGACAAAAAGTTCTGCATTGGAGAGAATAATTAGAAAAATGTAAAGAAAAACCAATAGGTGAACCGGGGAGAATCCGGTTCGAAATGGGGAGAACCGCCAGACGAGTAAGCGCGGCACTTTGGGGAGAAAGATTGGCAAAACAGGGGAAAAACCGGTGCAACGGGGAGAACCTGATCCAAATCGGGGAGTCTCGGAATGCATCAACACGGCCCGGGCCGGTACGTTCCTCCCATGCAGTTTGTTTCTTTTTTAACAAATCGTATTTTTTCCTGCAAAAATGCCGGAAAAAATGCTAATATATATTACATGTGTTGAAAATGGCGCCGGAAAAGGGCTGCCATAAAAATGGTTTGTCAGAAGGTTTCTTCCTTCATTTGTTTTTTCACGAAAAAATTTTAAAATAAAATGTATCGAAACTATCAAAGTAGGTGACTTTCCTCATGTGCGGATTTATTGGCTGCGTCCATGACCATCCAATTGCATTATCAGATGAAGACAGGCAACTGTTTAAAAGCATGAACAATATGATTGAGCATCGCGGTCCTGATGATGAAGGCTACTACGAAGACGAACATATCCAGTTCGGATTCCGCCGTCTAAGCATTATTGACCTTGCCGCGGGGCACCAGCCTTTAACATATGAAAACGAACGGTATTGGATCATTTTTAACGGCGAAATTTATAACTATGTCGAATTGCGTGAGGCATTGCTAAAAGAAGGGCTTACGTTCGAAACAAATTCCGATACGGAAGTGATCCTCGCACTGTACAGCCATCTTGGCGAAAAAGCAGTTGGAAAACTGCGCGGTATGTTCGCCTTTGTGATTTGGGACAAGCAGGAACAGACGTTGTGCGGGGCACGTGACCCGTTCGGCATCAAACCGTTTTTCTATTACCAGAGCGGGGAAGAAATGTATTTCGGCTCCGAGAAGAAAAGCATTTTGCTCGCGATGGAAAATCCGGAACTTAATTACGATGCAGTCCAGCATTATTTAACGTATCAATTTGTCCCGGAACCTTACAGCATGACAAAAGGCATTCAAAAATTGGAACCGGGCCATTATTTTATCAAGAAAATCGGTAAACCGATGGAAATTAAGCGGTATTTTAAAGCATCGTTCCATCCGGTGCAAAAAAGCGAAGACGAATTTATTAAAGAAGTGCGCGATGTGCTCATTGATTCCGTCAAAGTCCATATGCGCAGCGACGTGCCGGTTGGGGCTTTCCTTTCCGGCGGGATCGACTCTTCGATCACCGCATCGATCGCGAAACAATTCCACCCGGCGATTAAAACTTTTTCTGTCGGCTTTGAACGCGAAGGCTACAGCGAAATTGACGTCGCCAAAGAGACGGCGGAAAAACTCGGTGTCGAAAATATCAGTTATGTGATCACGCCGCAGGAATATATGAAAGAACTGCCGAAAATTATTTGGCATATGGATGACCCGCTTGCCGATCCTGCCTGTGTGCCGCTGTATTTCGTGGCGCGCGAAGCCAGGAAGCATGTCACGGTTGTCTTGTCCGGGGAAGGCGCAGACGAATTGTTCGGCGGCTACAATATTTACCGCGAACCGCAGTCTCTTGAAGTTTTCGATAAAATTCCTGTTGCCGGAAAATCGCTTTTGAAAGCTTTGGCAAAAGTGCTGCCTGAAGGGATTAAAGGGAAAAGTTTTATCGAGCGCGGCGTGACACCGATGGAAGACCGTTATATCGGAAATGCGAAAATGTATACGGAAGAAGAAAAAAGGGACTTGCTCAGGACTTACCGCAGCGATCTCGATTACCGCGATATTACAAGGCCGCTGTACAATGAGACGAAAGGTTATGACCCGGTTGACCGCATGCAGTATATCGATATCCATACGTGGATGCGCGGCGATATTTTGCTAAAAGCAGACCGGATGACAATGGCCCATTCGCTTGAACTGCGCGTGCCGTTTTTGGATAAGGAAGTGTTCCGGGTGGCCTCGCAAATTCCGTCGAGTTTAAAAACGTCCCATAACACGACGAAGTATATTTTAAGAAAAGCGGCAGAAGGCATTGTGCCGGACCATGTGTTGAACCGGAAAAAACTTGGGTTCCCGGTTCCGATCCGCCACTGGCTGAAAGAGGAAATGCATGACTGGGCGGTACAGACGATAAAAGAAAGCCCGACCGATGATATCATCAATAAACAATATGTCTTAAAACTGTTGGAAGACCATTGCGCGGGCAAACTTGACTACAGCCGGAAAATCTGGACCGTCCTGATTTTCATGGTATGGCATGCTGTATACGTGGAAGACAAATATGATTTTCAAAAACAAGCCCGCGGCCAGCTTGCCGGAGCTCCACTATACAGAAGGCGCTAGGCAAGAAACCGCACGACACGTTAACCGCTGCGGGAAAGCGGAAATAATTGCAGGAACAAATAGGGGGGTCTGCCCCGCTTCCGGAATCAGCTTTCGGAAACGGGAACAGACCCTTTGTAGTATTGCGCTTTTTCCGCATATTCGTGGACAATCCGGCGCATGTCCTGTATATCTTCTTCTGTCAGTTCGCGGATCACTTTGGCGGGGCGTCCAAATGCCAGCGTACGGGGCGGGATCTTTTTCCCCTGCGGCACAAGGCTGCCTGCGCCGATAAACGCACCTTCCCCGATTTCGGCGCCGTCCAGGATAATGGATCCCATGCCGATCAGGGCTTTCGGATGGATGTGGCAGCTATGTAAAATGGCCTGGTGCCCGACTGTCACTTCATCTTCCAAAATGAGCGGGGTGTTAGGGCTTTGGTGCAGGACGCAGTTATCCTGGACATTCACTCTCCGGCCGATTCTCGTTGGGGCGACATCGCCGCGGATTACGGTGTTGAACCAGATGCTGGATTCATCGCCGATTTCAACATCCCCCGTAATCGTCACATAGTCAGCAATATAAGCAGTTGGCGAAATGACAGGCGTTTTGCCGTGAAAAGGGTAAATCATCAAATCCACTCCTTGTTCAAAGAACTGATTTCAACAGGCTTTTTTCTGTTGGTTCCTGCAATATCTGCTTTGTTTTTTTCGCTAGTTTGCCTTATAAAGAATTGTAAACAAATTATGAATAAATTGGAATGGAAACGGCATATGTTTTTCAGAATGGGAGGATTATGGGTAAAATAAAGGAAGGCGATCGTATCGCAGTTTTGAAGGAGGCAATAAAATGTGGAAATGGGAAGCAGATGAAAATCCGAAAGCAGTCATCGTCATGGTCCATGGCGCGATGGAGCACCACCGCCGCTACAGCTGGCTGATCGAGATGTGGAGATCGAGCGGCTTTCATGTGGTGATGGGCGATCTTCCCGGTCATGGCATGACATCAAGGGCACAAAGAGGGCATATCGAATCCTTTGACGAATATACAACCGAGATTAAAGACTGGGTGACGGCGGCTTACCAATTTGAATTGCCGATTTTTCTCCTCGGCCACAGCATGGGCGGGCTTGCGGTGATCCGGCTGCTTGAAAGGGAGCGCTTGAAAATCGCAGGCGCTATCCTTTCCGCACCGTGCCTCGGGCTTGTCACTTATCCTTCAAAGCTGCTTGGCCTGCTTTCGATCGGATTAAACCAAATTGCGCCAACCATACGCTTTAATAGCCCGCTGACTGTACAGATGGCGACGCGGAACCAGGAAATTCAGATGAAGACGGCAAATGATTCATTGATGTTAACGAAAGTTTCCGTCCGCTGGTACCGCGAGCTGATTGCGGCGATGCGTCTGGCTCATGCCGATGTGATCCGGCTGCCGGATGTGCCGTTTCTCGTGATGCAGGGCGGCAATGATAAAATCGTGGACAAGGTAGCGGTTTTGGATTGGTTTAACCAAACAACGCTGTCGGAAAAATTATACAAAGAATGGCCGAAATGCTATCATGAAATTTTTAATGAACCGGAAAGGGAAGATGTTTTTCTTTATGCGAAAAACTTCGTGGAAAACCGGCTCCGCGCTTTAGGCTATATCATTGATTGAGGTGAACCGCTGATGACAATCCCATCCTGCCCTATATCGTTAATGGCCCAAGTTTACCGCAGGGTGATGCCGGCTGTCCACCGCGAATTGCGCTACTGGCGGGAAAGGGCACGGCAAATTCCAAATGAAGAATTAAAGGCGCAGGCGCTTGCAAGCATCAAATATAAAACGTTCCATTGTGAGGGCGGGTCGATCCTGGGGCTTTTGGCAATGGAAGAACGTGCACAGGCTTTTCAGTTTATTGTCGCCTACCAAACGATCAGCGATTATTTGGATAATTTGTGTGACCGCAGCACATCGCTCGATCCGGATGATTTCCGGGCATTGCATGAATCAATGTGCGATGCGCTGACGGTTGGGGCAAATTTAAAAAATTATTATCGGCTCCGCGAAGACCAAAACGACGGTGGTTATCTGCACGAGCTCGTGACGACTTGCCAATCCGTTTTAAAAGCAATCCCCCATTACGAAGCGATCAAACCTTATTTGCTCGAACTGTGCCGTTATTATTCGGATTTGCAGGTACATAAACATGTGCGGGTTGAAGAGCGGGTGCCGCGGCTTGAGAATTGGTTCGCACAATTTAAAGCCGATTTTCCGGATATGGGATGGTATGAGTTTTCGGCTTGTTCCGGTTCGACCCTCGGGATTTTCTGCCTCGTCTCTTATGCGCTCCGGGATGATTTCCGCCCCGAATATGCAAAAATTATCCGTGACGGCTACTTTCCTTATATACAGGGGCTGCATATTTTGCTTGACTATTTTATTGATCAGGATGAAGACAAGAAAGGCGGAGATTTGAATTTTTGCTTTTATTACCCGAATGAAGAACA
Organism: Weizmannia acidilactici; assembly: GCF_008974185.1. Taxonomy (GTDB): domain Bacteria; phylum Bacillota; class Bacilli; order Bacillales; family Bacillaceae_C; genus Weizmannia; species Weizmannia acidilactici. The sequence goes on along the minus strand of NZ_BKZP01000007.1, from coordinate 72,806 downwards.
GCTTTTCCGACGGCTGAAGCATTTTTTACGGGAAGCGGACAAACATACAGGGCAACTTCCGAATGAAAAATTCCATAAACTGATTAACCGAGGGCTGCTAGCCGTATATTTATCCGATGATAAAGTAAGGAAACAGCGGAGCGTCCGGAAATTGTCGCGGAAAATGATCAGATCTGCGGGTTCCATCAGTTTATTTTTTTATTTCAATGGAAAAATGTACCGGGCAATTAAAAACATGATTCCGGCCGGGCTTGCAAAAATACTTGTGAAATAGGAGAGATGAAAATTGGCGGAATTAAGTTTGAGCATTTTGGACCAGTCTCCGGTTTCGGAAGGAATGGCGGCGGAAGAAGCGCTGCAAAATACGGTGGAATTGGCAAAACATGCGGAAAAATGGGGATACCGCCGCTTTTGGGTTTCCGAACACCATGATTCCGCGGCGCTTGCCGGTTCATCGCCGGAAGTTTTGATTTCCTATATTGCTGCGAAAACATCCCGGATCCGCATCGGTTCGGGAGGGGTGATGCTGACGCATTACAGCGCATTTAAAGTTGCGGAAAATTTCCGGGTGCTGTCAGGCCTCGCGCCGGGGCGAATCGATCTTGGGGTCGGCAGGGCGCCCGGGGGCATGCCGCGTGCGACGTATGCCCTGCATAACGGGGAAAGGAGAAACATTGACCGGTTCCCGGCGCAAATCGATGAGCTGCAGATGTATTTGCACGATGCGATTGATCCGGAAGATAAACTGTATGGGTTAAAGGCGACGCCCGTAACGAACACAAACCCGGAAGTGTGGTTGCTCGGGTCAAGCCAGAAAAGCGCCGCACTTGCCGCAGAAAAAGGGCTGCCGTATGCGTATGCCCAATTTATCAACGGGGAAGGCGGCCCGGAGGCAATGCGCACTTATCTCAAACAGTTCAAGCCGTCCCCCTATTTAAAGGAGCCAAAAAACATAGCGGCTGTTTTTGTTTGCTGTGCCGAAACGGATGAGGAAGCACAGCGGCTGAATGCGAGCATGGAACTGGCGAGGATTTTGCTTGAACAGGGGATACCGTCAGACGGTCTCCCGAGCCCGGAAAAAGCATTCGCCTATCCGTACAGCCGTTTCGAGCGGGCCCATATCGAGGAAAACCGCAAGAATATGGTGATCGGCTCGCCGAAAAAGGTGAAAGATACGCTGCTCAGGCTCGCCGATGTTTACGGGACGGATGAAATCATGCTCGTTTCCAATATGTACCGGTTTGAAGACAAGCTGCGGTCTTTTGAACTGATCGCAAAAGAAATGCTGTAATCTTACCTTTTTTCAATTGCAATCAGAAAAGGCGGATGGTTTTCCTGGTTGATAAAACCGTATTGCAGCACATGCGCCTGTTTTTGGTCAAGTTTTTTCACATACTCAAGGAGCCGGTCGCGCTCAAAAGCACCGCCTTCATGGCCGTGGTAAACGACAATGGCGATGACCCCGCCGGTTTCAAGCATGGCAAAAATTTGCTCTACTGCGGCAATCGTTGTTTCCGGCCGGGTAATTACCGATTTATCGCTGTTTGGCAGGTAGCCGAGATTAAAAATCGCCCCGCTGATTTTCCCGTGATATCCAGCCGGGATGCATTCGCCCGCATGCTCGTGGCCGGTGCGGAACAGCTCCACGCGCGTGTCCAGCCTTTCTTTTTGCAGGCGTTCTTTTGTCCGGATGACCGCTTCCGGCTGGATATCAAAGGCGAACACTTTACCGCTGTCCCCGACAAGTTTTGCCAAAAACACGGTGTCATGCCCGTTCCCGGCGGTCGCGTCAATCGCAAATCCGCCTTTTTTGACTGCTATTTCCATCAGTGAATGGGCGAACGGAATAACAGGAAGCATGTTCATTTTGCCGATGCTTCCAAAGTATTTTTGTAAAATTTCCCCTGCCAGCTGTCTCTTCTTTTTAATTCTGCATCAATCGCATTTAAAACTTCCCATTTGTTCACGCTCCACATTGGGCCGATCATCAGGTGGATCGGGCCGTCGCCGGTAATGCGGTGGATCACCATTTCCGGCGGCAAAATTTCAAGCTGGTCGCACACGAGTTTTACATAGTCTTCAAACGAGAGGAATTTCAGCATCCCTTTTTCATATTGCTTTACCATCGGCGTTCCTTTTAACAAATGGAGCAGGTGGATTTTGATGCCCTGCACATCGAGCTTCGCCACTTCGCGCGCCGTTTCCATCATCATATCGTAATCTTCCATTGGCAGGCCGTTTATAATATGGGTGCAGATACGGATGCCTTTTTTCCGGAGTTTGTCCACGCCTTCTACATAGCACTGAAAATCATGGGCGCGGTTTATGAGCTGCGCCGTGCGCTCATGGACCGTCTGCAGGCCGAGCTCCACCCAGAGGTATGTCCGTTCATTCAGCTCCGCCAAATATTCTACGACATCATCCGGCAGGCAGTCCGGCCGGGTGGCGATGGACAGCCCGACAACCCCGTCCTGTTTGAGCACCGTTTCGTATTTTTCACGCAGCACATCTACCGGCGCATGTGTATTGGTAAAGGCTTGGAAATACGCCATATATTTTCCTCCTTTCCATTTATGGTGCATTTGTGCTTTCACTTTTTGAAATTGCGTTTCCAAGTCATCCGTGCGGTCGCCGGCAAAATCACCTGACCCTGCTGCGCTGCAAAACGTACAGCCGCCGTATGCCACAGTGCCGTCCCGGTTTGGGCAATCAAACCCGCCGTCAAGTGCAATTTTAAACACTTTATGGCCGAAATGTTTTCTTAGATGGTAATTCCATGTATGGTAACGTTTATTGTCATTTGAATATTGAAATGGATTTGATTCCGCCATTTTAAACGGCCTCCTTTTTTCGCCTCTTTCGTGCGGTTCCTTAAGCATTTTACCATGAAAGATCGTTTGTTAAAAGGAATGGCGGGCGTGCGGCTGGGCACAATACAAATGGAGCATGCATGCTTCAAAGAAAAAGGGGGAATTGGTGATGGCTACACGGGAAGCAGTCGAAAATTGCATCAGCCGCTGCGAAAATGCCATACATTCGGCGCGCGAGCAGTATATGGAAGGCATCCGTGAAGAAAACTATGGCTATTATGATTTTTCCGCGCCTTTGAAAGAACTGGAAGATGCCTATAACGAGCTTTGCAAACTAGCGATCAGCGCCAACTCCCAGCAGCGTGAGCGCCTCCACCGCATGCGCCTGCAAATCCAGCAGTTGCAGAACCAGATCATTTTACAGGAACACGAACCGATTATGTAAGCACGGGGGTAACGGTATGCCAAGGAAACGTTCAAAACAGCAAAATCCGGAGCAGAAAACGAAAAACGGCGTGAACAATCAGGACATCGAAGCCGTCCTCGATTACGACCCGGTGAAGGAACTGAAAAAGAAAAACAGCAAAAAGAGCCAGCCGGTAAAATCGAAACAGCATAACGAAAATCCGGATTAATGGAGAAAAGCGGGATGAAAAGCAGTTCATCCCGCTTTTCAAGGGGTATTGGACCTGCAGCAGACTAAAGTTTTGAAAAATATCAGCGGAAATGGAGAAGAAATCAGCGTAAAACTTGAAATATCAGCGGAACCGGCAAAAATATCAGCGGATGGTTTAAAAATACCTCTGATGGTATAGATGCTGAGCCAACTAAGTTTGCGGAATATTACTTCTTTCAGTCTCAGAGCAAATCTTTCTTGCCCCAATACAAAAAAACACATAAAATGCTGTTTGGAAGATTAATATTGAAGAAACGAAAGGGAGCATGGCCATGCCAAAGTCCTTTGGCTCCTTGTGATCGGGATGGCAATCAATATTACCGGCTCTTCTTTTTTATGGCCGTTAAATTCCATCTACATCCATGATCATCTTGGAAAAACATTATCCGTCGCAGGGGTTGTATTAATGCTCAATTCATTGGCGAGCGTGATCGGCAGTCTTGCGGGGGGAACTTTATACGATCATATCGGCGGATACCGCGCAACGATGATCGGCATTGTGATCACCGTAGCCGCCTTAACCGGGCTTACCTTTTGGCACGGCTGGCCGCAGTATGTTATTTTTTTGTCGTTAATCGGCCTCGGTTCCGGAATCATCGGGCCGGCGATGTTCGCCATGGCGGGATCGGTGTGGAAGAACGGTGGGCGCAAGGCATATAACGCCATCTATGTTGCGCAAAACATCGGCGTTGCGGTCGGTTCGGCACTCGGGGGCGCGATTGCCTCTTATTCATTTGATTACATTTTTCCGGCCAACTTGCTGATGTTTATTGTTTTTGGGCTGATTGCGGCGTTCGGCTATAATAAAATGTCTAAAGAACAATTGGCGCGAAAGAATCAGGGACGTACCGGCATTTCAAGTGGTACCCGTTCACAACTTCTGGCGCTGATCATATTATGTACATCATACCTGCTTTGCTGGATCGCATATGTACAGTGGCAGGCGACGATTTCAGCTTATACGCAGAAACTTCATATTTCACTTCATGAGTACAGTTTGCTCTGGACGTTGAACGGGTCAATCATTGTGCTCGGGCAGCCTTTCCTTATTCCGGTTACGACAAAATGGCTGTCCAATGTAAAAGCGCAAATCATGGCGGGGATTGCCATTTTCATGGTTTCATTCGGAGTTGCAAGCATCGCGGAACAGTTTCAGGGCTTTGTTGCCGCGATGGCTATCCTCACTTTAGGGGAGATGCTCGTCTGGCCGTCGGTTCCGGCAGTTGCAGGCGAGCTGGCTCCTAAAGGGCGGGAAGGATTTTACCAAGGGATTGTCAACAGCGTGGCAACGGCCGGGCGCATGATCGGGCCGGTCATTGGCGGATTGCTTGCCGATTTGTACGGCATGAACGTGCTTTTTGCTGTGTTAATTGTCCTGTATGCGGTGGCGCTCATGCTTACCGCGGCCTATAACCTCCCGTTAAAGTCAAAAAAAGCGGAGCAATCGGTGCCATTAAGAAAATCTTGTTGAAACGATGTATAAATTTCTGTACAATAGTAAATAAAATGAATAAATATGGAAGAACGTTGACAAGGAGCAGTAATGGCGGGACTGAAAACAAGAGAATTGGCGGAGGGTGCAAGCCAATCAGAAACCCCCATGAACTCGCCTTTGAGTTGCAAATATGAACGGATTCATTAGTATTTGCCGTTTTCCGCGTTAAGGATAATGAAGTGAGTGCTTGCACTAATCTGGGTGGTACCGCGGGAGTGGCCCTCTCGTCCCAATTCCTTGGGATGGGGGGGTTTTTGCATTGCTTTTATTGTCAATCGGGATACATACAGAAGGAGGAGTTTCAGATGAGTTTTGATCACCGGAAAATCGAAAAGAAATGGCAGAAGTACTGGGAAGAGCATAAAACTTTCCGTACGGACGAAGATTCAAATAAACCGAAATTTTATGCGCTCGATATGTTTCCGTATCCTTCAGGCGCCGGCCTGCACGTCGGGCATCCGGAAGGTTATACGGCAACCGATATTTTGGCGCGCACAAAACGGATGCAGGGGTACAATGTGCTGCATCCAATGGGCTGGGATGCGTTCGGGCTTCCGGCTGAGCAATACGCGCTTGATACGGGAAACGACCCGGCCGTTTTCACGGAAAAAAATATTAACACGTTCCGCCGTCAGATCAAGTCGCTCGGTTTCTCCTACGATTGGGACAGGGAAATTAACACAACGGATCCGGAGTATTACAAGTGGACGCAGTGGGTTTTCCTGCAGTTATGGAAACGGGGGCTTGCATATGTGGATGAAGTGCCTGTCAACTGGTGCCCGGCGCTCGGGACCGTACTTGCCAACGAAGAAGTGATCGACGGCAAGAGTGAACGCGGCGGGTATCCGGTAATCCGCAAGCCGATGCGCCAATGGATGCTGAAAATCACCGCTTATGCGGACCGGCTGCTTGAAGATTTGGAAGAGCTCGATTGGCCGGAAAGCATTAAAGACATGCAGCGCAATTGGATCGGCCGTTCGGAAGGGGCGGAAGTGATATTCAACATCGACGGCACCGATGAAACCTTCACCGTCTTCACGACCCGCCCGGATACGCTGTTCGGCGCGACTTATGCGGTACTGGCGCCGGAGCATCCTTTGGTTGATAAAATCAAAACGCCGGAACAGGCAGATGCGATCGCGGCTTACTTGGAACAGATCCAATCGAAGAGCGACCTTGAACGGACGGATCTCGCAAAAGAAAAAACCGGCGTGTTCACTGGCGCTTATGCGGTCAATCCGGTCAACGGCGAAAAAATGCCGATCTGGATTGCCGATTATGTCTTGATGAGCTACGGGACAGGCGCGATCATGGCGGTGCCTGCCCATGATGAACGCGACTACGAATTTGCGCGCAAATTTAATTTGCCGATCAAAGAAGTTGTAGCCGGCGGCAATATTGAAAAAGAAGCCTATACCGGTGACGGCGAGCATATTAATTCCGGATTTTTGAACGGGCTTGACAAACAAACGGCAATCTCACGCATGATCGAATGGCTAGAAGAAAAAGGCATCGGGCAGAAAAAAGTGACATACCGCCTGCGTGATTGGTTGTTCAGCCGCCAGCGCTACTGGGGCGAACCGATCCCGATCATCCATTGGGAAGACGGCACGACCACCGCTGTGCCGGAAGAAGAACTGCCGCTCATGCTGCCGAAAACGACCGAAATCAAGCCAAGCGGCACAGGCGAATCGCCGCTTGCCAATATTGAAGACTGGGTCAATGTGGTGGATCCTCAAACAGGCAAAAAAGGTCGCCGCGAAACAAACACAATGCCGCAATGGGCGGGAAGCTGCTGGTACTTCCTCCGTTTCATCGACCCGCATAATAAAGAAACGCTGGCAGATCCGGAAAAACTGAAAAAATGGCTGCCGGTTGACATTTACATCGGCGGTGCCGAGCATGCGGTCCTCCACTTATTGTACGCCCGTTTCTGGCATAAGTTTTTATACGATATCGGCGTTGTGCCGACGAAAGAACCGTTCCAAAAACTGTTCAACCAAGGCATGATCCTCGGCGAAAACAATGAAAAGATGAGCAAATCGAGGGGGAACGTCGTAAATCCGGATGACATTGTCGAATCGCACGGGGCCGATACGTTGCGTTTGTATGAAATGTTTATGGGGCCGCTTGATGCCTCTATCGCCTGGTCAACAAACGGCCTTGATGGATCGCGGCGCTTCCTTGACCGGATTTGGCGACTATTTGTTGACGAAGATGGCAGCCTCGCGGCAAAAATCCAGGACAAAGCGAACCCGGCGCTTGAAAAAACGTACCATATGACTGTGAAAAAAGTGTCGGAAGATATCGATGCTCTCCATTTCAATACGGCCATTTCGCAATTGATGGTGTTCATCAACGAATCGTATAAAACAGATATTTTGCCGAAAGCTTATGCGGAAGGCTTTGTGAAAATGCTCTCGCCGTTTTGCCCGCATATTGCTGAAGAACTTTGGGAAAAACTTGGGCACAAGGGCACGATTACGTACGAAGCATGGCCAACGTTTGATGCGTCAAAACTCGTTGACAATGAAGTTGAAATCGTCCTGCAAGTGAACGGCAAAGTGCGCAACAAAGTGATGATTGATCGCAATATGGGCCGTGAAGAGATGGAAAAACTCGCGTTGGCGGATGAAAAAGTAAAAGAATTTACAGAAGGGAAAATCGTCCGCAAAGTGATTGTCGTTCCAGGCAAACTGGTGAATATTGTGGCGAACTAACCGCTTTAAAAAACAGGCCTTTGCATCGATTGGGCTGCAAGGCCTGTTTTTTATATGAAGGCAGATTCATAATTTTTCATAGGAAACGGCAAACTATGCTTAACATTTATTTCATAAAAAAGGGGAACGGGCAAATGGTCATTTTATTCCCAGTTTTTGCAGGGGTTGTTCTGTTCTTATTTTGTTGTCGTACGGCCAAAAAAGAAAAACTGAAAACAATGGGGCTTTACTTATGGCTTTACTGCTGGACGGTCAATATCCTGAGGATAATGGAACTTAATCTGCGCTGGATCCATGACCGCCATATACCGATCATTTTTATTTCAAGACAGCTCATCCTGTTTCAGTTCCCGTTCTTGTTTCTCCTTTATTTACATTTTTGGCATCGAACAAAGTTTCCTGCATTGAAATCCGGAACAACAGCCGCTTTCTTCCCCGTATTTGCGGCCTATTTGGCGGTATTGCAATTTTCCGGCGTCCTGTTTGCACGGGAATGGTCCTGGAGGTATTTGTTTGTTTTCTTTTTTTTCGGGCTTGCTGCAGCCCATACCGGGGATGTGCTATTTAAGCTTTTTGGAAAAAAGGGGGCGGCCCAGAATGCTTCCTGAACGATTTGACCAAAATGAAATTTATGTCCTTGTATCCCTTGCTGCACTCATTTTTGCCGTATGGATTTTGCCAAAATCCGTATCACGCACAGCTGGTATCACGACCGGTTTGTTTTTCTCGGCTGTTTCCTGTTTTGCCGATGAAGTCATCGGCGTCACGTACCCTGGAAATTTTTATGACACATTTGATTCCCACCGGCATGAATTATTCGATATCATTATGTATTTTTCGGTGTACATTTTATATGGCTATATATTTATCAATTTACTGAAAATGTTTTTGCCGAGGTTTTTATCAAAGCAGTTTAAAATTTTTTACCTGTTGGCCTGGATTTCCGCTTCTACGATACTGGAAGGCATTTCCGATTTGTTCGGCGTGTTCCATTATTTGAATGGGTGGAACCTTTTCTGCTCATTCCTTATATACTGCCTTAGTTTCCCGTTATTTTTTTCTTTTTCAAAATGGGTCTTAAAAATTGAAGATTCAGTTTAAAATGTTCTGAAATTGGAAAGAATGGATCCTAATAAAGGAGGGATCACAATGGTGCAAGTAAAGCTTTTCGACTGCGAGCATGAAAAAGACCTTGAAGAAAGCATGAACGAGTTTTTGCAAAAAATGGATGAAGATCAGCTCATTGACATTAAATACAATATTGCGGCCATGATGGAACCCGGCGATGAGCAAATTTACTGCTTTTCAGCCATGATCCTGTACCATAAATGATTTCGGGGATTTTGGAACAGCAAACATTTCAGGCAATGTGTCTTTAAAAACATATCAAACGAGGCTGCCTTAACCATTGGGCAGCCCCGAATTTTCACTTTTGTAAAGCATAGGTGCCGGCACTCATTCCGGCAAGGCGGCCCGTGACAAGCGCGGCAGTAATGTTGTAGCCGCCTGTGTAACCGTAAATATCAAGCACCTCGCCGCAAAAATAAAGCCCGGGCATGAGCTTTGAGGCCATTGTCTTCGGCTCGATTTCTCTGACGGATACGCCGCCGCCCGTTACAAAAGCTTTTTCAAGCGGCAGTGTCCCGTTCACCCGGAAGCGGAAATGCTTCATTTCCCCGGCGAGCGTGCGCAGTGCCTCGCGGGAAACGGCGTAAGCGGGAGCGTTCAGGTCTATACCGCTTTTTTCAAGTAAAAATAGCAAATATCTTTCCGGTAAAAACCCTTTTAGTCCATTTTTGATTGCTTTCCTCGGATCCGCCTTGGTAAGTTCTTGAAAAATTTGTTCTTCATTTTTTTCAGGCATTGCATCAATAGACATTTCTACATGATCAAGCTTCCACTTTTTCATCGCTTTTACGACAAACTGGCTGCAGCGGAGGACGGCCGGTCCGCTAACGCCAAAATGGGTAAACAGCATATCCATTTGATGGGTGATGATCGGTTTTCCTTTTGGATTCAGTACGCTCACGCCGACATTGCGGAGCGAGAGGCCCTGGAGCGTCTTGTCGCGGATAAACGGTTCGTCCGATGTGACCGGCACTTCAGTCGGGAACAGTTCGGTAATGGTATGACCGGCTTCTTTCGCCCACGGGTAGCCGTCGCCTGTTGACCCGGTCTGCGGAACGGATTTGCCGCCTGATGCGACAATCACTGCTTTTGCCCGGATTTTCCCGCCGCTTTCAAGCAGGATGCCCACCGCCGCACCGTTTTCAAACAATACTTTTTTCACCGGGGAATTTACCTTGATCTCAACATGCAGTTCTTTTAACTTTTTCAATAGGGCATCGACAACCGACTGGGCTTTATTCGAAACCGGAAACATTCGTCCGTGGTCTTCTTCCTTGAGGGCTACGCCGAGTTTTTCAAAAAAAGCAATGATATCTTCATTATTGAAAACGGAAAATGCGCTGTAAAGAAAGCGTCCGTTTCCCGGGATATTTTTCACGATTTCATCTATCGGCAGTCGGTTTGTCACATTGCAGCGGCCGCCGCCGGAAATGGCCAGCTTCCGGCCCAGTTTATTGCCTTTATCCACAAGAAGCGTGCGGCTCTTTGTTTCCCCTGCTGCAATTGCGGCCATTAACCCCGCAGGCCCGCCGCCCACTACAATGACATCATAATCGCTTTTCATGTCCAAACCTCTTTTACTTTTTTGTCCACATTATTGTAAAATATAAGGAATGTCTGTGCAAATCTTGATTTGCAGAAACAACTGCCGCAAAATGCCGGAAAAATTTCTTCATAAAAAAATTGTCAAGTGAAGGCGTTCGCGGTACACTACATTATAGTGTGTGAAAAAAGGTCCGTCCGTATATGGGCGGCCGGAAGATCATTTCGGTCGGGAAGGGATTCTATGTCTTCAAATTTGTTGCGGGGCACGTTTATTTTGACGCTTGGGACCATTATTTCGAAAATTCTCGGGGTGTTTTATGTTATCCCATTTGATGCGATTGTCGGCGGCTCGGGTCCTGAGGCACTGTACCAGTTTGGATACGTCCCTTACAATATTTTTATCAGCATTTCCACGGCAGGCGTCCCGCTTGCTGTTGCAAAATATGTAGCAAAGTATAATGCGCTCGAAGAATATGCGGTCAGCCGCAAACTCTTCAGGACAAGCGTGTATTTGATGCTTGCGACCGGCATTTTGGGCTTCCTTGTGATGTATATTTTTGCTCCATATTTTACGGATTTGGCAATGGCCGGGAAACAGGATGCACAAGCATTTACAAAAGCCGATGTGACAACAGTTATCCGTGCGGTCAGTTTTGCGCTGATCATTATTCCGGTGATGAGTCTGATCCGCGGCTTTTTCCAGGGCCACCAGTCGATGGGGCCTTCCGCTGTTTCGCAGGTGGTGGAGCAGTTTGTCCGGATTTTGTTTATGCTGATCGGCGCATATGTGATCTTGCATGTCCTGCACGGCAGCATCGTATCCGCGATCAGCGCGGCGACTTTTGCTGCTTTTGTCGGAGGTATTGCAAGCCTCCTCATTCTGATTTGGTACTGGGTCAAGCGCAAGCCGCACCTTGATCGGCTTTTGAAACAGGACAGGGGAACAATGCATGTTTCGGTATTCAGTATGTACAAAGAAATTATTCTTTCGGCGCTGCCGTTCGTGTTCGTCGGGATCGCCAATTCTCTTTACCAAATGATTGACCAGCTGACGGTGAAACGCGGGATGGAAGCGATCAATCTCGGGAAAGTGTGGGAAACGCAGCTTGGGATTTTAAACTTCCAGTCACATAAGTTGGTCATTATTCCGGTATCGCTTGCCACCGCTTTTTCGATGACACTCGTCCCGATGATCACGGAAGCATTTGCGAAAAGGCAGCGGGATATGCTGATCCGTTCCGTCGACCAAACGCTGCAGGTCCTTTTATTTATTACGGTGCCGGCCGCGCTCGGGATGTCGCTGTTGGCCAGGCCAATTTTTGCGATTTTTTACAATACGGACAACGCCATTTCGGTCAGTGTGCTCATGCATTATGCACCTGTCGCGATTTTGTTTTCTCTCTATTCCGTTACGGCCGCAATCATGCAAGGGATTAATGAACAGCGCTGGACGATTTTGAGCCTCCTTGTCGGGCTGCTTTTTAAACTAAGCTTGAATATCCCGTTAATTAAGATGTACGGGATTATCGGCGCGGTTTATGCGACGGCGATCGGGTATATGGCGTCCATCCTGATCAGCTTTATCGTGATTAAAGTTTTTGCCGCCTATCCGTACCGGACGGTGATCCGGCGCACGATCCTGATTTTGATTTTTAACGCCGTTATGCTGGCGGTGGTGGGCGTCATCTACAAAGGATTGACGCTTGCCATCTCCCCGTCCTCAAGATGGCATGCCTTTTTAATCGTTGTGATCTGCGCATTGGCCGGTGCCGCCGTGTACGCCTACCTCGGCTTAAAATCGAGGCTTGCCGACAAACTGTTTGGGGTCAGGGTACAAAGGGTAAAGGCACTCCTCCACATGCGGTAAAAAGAAATGCGGAGGGGGACCACTTTTTCCTCCTCCTTACCGTGGCAATATATCCTGTTCTTGTAAATAGAGGATGTAATGTTCGATTTGCGTAATACGCAAATTCGTCCTGTTCAGCCGTTTGTCCAGTTCATCCAGCTGACGGATGATTTCCCGGAGCATCTGCGCCAGGGCAGGATCCATTTGGCAGTTCATACGGTTCACTCCTATCAAGCGGGATACTCCAGATTATGCGAAAATCGTGCAGGGGGCACAAACAGAAATGGGGGATCGGGCAAGAGGCTTGCTAAGTTTTTGACAAAACGCAAAAAGCATGTCCCAAAAACGTATCGCGGTTATCAAGGCAGGGCCGGCGAAGAAGATGCTGGCATTTTCCTTAACAGTGTTCTCCTTGATGATGGTTATACGGAAAAATCGGCTGAACTAAAAATTTTAATAACAGGAGAAATTTCAGAAATCGAACGAACGATTACGGAAGGAAAATGCCATCATGTGAAGCGGATGTTCAAAGCGGTTGGGAAAAAGTGGGAAATTTAAAAAGGCTGTCAATCGGGCCCATGATGCTGGACGCATAACTCGGGCCAGGGGCGTACCGTGAATTGACGGAGGCGGAAATGGCGCTCTTGGAGCTGTACCGAAAGAGCCCGTAACATGCCAAAAGCGGCAATGCATTTGTCCGCTGCCGCTTTCCAAATATGTTTTGTTTCTTTCTTTAAGATGACATCTTAACTTTCTTATCGGTTGTTGTCCATATCCCTCTGTGTGTGCTTTTGACTAAGTCGTTGTATGCCAGCACATTCAAATCTCTTTGAATCGTGCGAGGAGTGATGCCGAACTCATCCACCAGTTCCTGGGTCGTCACTGTCCCTTTCTCTTTAATAAACACATAAATCGATTTAATACGAGTAAGCATGCGGTCTGTTGATGGTTTCAAAATACCACTCCCTCATCTTTTTTCCAAAGACAAAGACGACAAACAGCTTCACAACATGATAAGGTTTTAGGAAACTTTTACCGTTCAGACAACCCCTTTTCTTCATAAATTTTTTTCTAAGATGTCAAACAATTATATTGTAACTCTTTTTGTGAGAATTGACAAATATTTTAGTGGGTTACTACACAATATGTAGTGTCACCCTGATTTATGAACACAATTGGTAGCGCTTTCTTTTAAGGCGTACTTCCAAGATTAGCGATTTTCGCCTATAATGTTATTTTATAAAAAATAAAAAAGAAGTAAAATAAGAGCGATATGGTTTATAAAAAGGAGGGAAAACCATGGCCGATATCAAGTGGATGGATGAAGTGTTAAAACGAAAAGACGATCTCATTCAAGACCTGCAAGGGATTTTGAAAATCAGGAGCGTCCTGGATGAAGAACACGCGACGGATGAAGCCCCGCTTGGCCGGGGGGTGAAAGATGCGCTGCAGTATATGCTGGACTTGGGTGATAAGGACGGTTTTACAACAAAAAACGCCGGAAACCTGGCCGGGCATATTGAAATGGGTTCGGGAAAAGAAATCGTCGGGATCCTCGGGCATGTCGATGTCGTACCGGAAGGGGATGGCTGGACTGTCGATCCGTACAGCGGGATTGTAAAAGACGGAAAAATTTATGCACGCGGCTCCAGTGACGACAAAGGCCCGACAATGGCAGCTTATTACGGGATGAAAATTGTGAAAGAACTCGGGCTGCCGCTTGAAAAAAGGGTGCGCCTCATTGTCGGTACGGACGAAGAAAGCGACTGGAGATGCATGGACTATTATTTTGCGCATGAGGAAATGCCTGCCATCGGATTTTCGCCGGATGCAGACTTTCCGATTATTTACGCGGAAAAAGGAATTTCCGATTTTGATATCATTCAGGAGCCGCAAATGAAAGAAGATACGCAGGCGTTTGCAGAAATTTTGTCTTTTGAATCGGGGCGCCGTTACAATATGGTGCCGGATTATGCCGAAGCCCATTTGACCATCCGCGGCGAACAAGCGGAACTTTTGCAGAAGTTCCAGGATTATCAAAAGGAAACAGGCCTTTCGGGTAAGGATTTTGTGGATGGTGGCGTATTGATTTTAAAATTGGAAGGCATATCGGCCCACGGCGCCGAACCGCGGAACGGGAAGAGTGCAGGACTTTACCTGGCGAATTTTTTAAGCCGGTTTGGACTGGATTCGCAAGGCGCCAAATTTATCGGGACGTTGAACCAATTTTTTGACAAGTCGCGCGGCGAAAACTTCGGCATCCAGTATGAGGATGACATTTCGGGGGATTTGACTATCAATGTTGGCATTATGAACTATCATCGGGAAAAGGGCGGACGCATAGGATTAAATATGCGCTATCCCGTTACTTTTGATATTGAAGCAGGAAAAACGAAAATTGAGTCGAAATTGAAAGAGGACGGGTTGCTTTTCGGCAATTTTTCGGATAGCAAACCACATCATGTCGACAAAAATGATCCATTGATCAAAACGCTTCAAAAAGTATACGAAGAGCAAACCGGAGAAAAAGCCGAACTGCTGGCGATCGGCGGCGGTACATATGCGCGCGCGCTCGATAAAGGCGTGGCGTTCGGGGCGCTGTTCCCGGGGCGCGAAGATGTGATGCATCAAAAGAATGAATACATGTATGTGGAAGATCTGCTCAAAGCAACAGCGATTTATGCGCAGGCGATTTATGAATTGGCGGGAAAGCAACAGCAAAAATAATGACAAAGGGGTTTCGAGATGGAGAAACTGATTTTAAACGGAAGGCTGATGGACAGGGAAAATGCAAGTATTGATATTGAAGACCGCGGTTATCAGTTCGGGGATGGCATTTACGAAGTGGTGAGGGTTTACCACGGGAGGCTTTTTACAAATGAATTGCATTTGAACAGGCTTTTTTTGAGCGCCGAAAAACTTTCACTCCGTATCCCGTATACAGCGCAGGAATTGACCGCGCAATTGGAGAAGCTTGTGGAGGCAAACGGGGTCGGCACGGGAATCGTGTATTTGCAGTTTACGCGCGGCGCCGCCAAGCGGAAACACCATTTTCCGGAGAAAAGCGAAACAACGTATGTTGCCTATACGAGTGAACTCGATCGGCCGCTTGAAAAAATGAAGAAAGGCGTAAAAGCGGTGCTTTCCGAAGATATTAGATGGCTCCGCTGCGACATTAAAAGCCTGAATTTGCTCGGCAATGTGCTTGCAAAACAAAAAGCGGTGGAAAACGGGTGCTATGAGGCGATCCAGCACCGCGGAGAAACGGTGACGGAAGGTTCATCATCCAATGTCTTTATCGTGAAAAACGACGAATTGGCCACACATCCGGCAACCAACCTCATTTTGAACGGGATCACGAGGCAGGTTCTCCTCGATATTTGCCGGAAACAAGGGATCCCCGTCCGGGAAGAAGCATTTACGGTTGACGATTTATTGGGGGCGGATGAAGTGTTTATCACAAGCACGACGTCCGAAGTGATGCCAATTGTGCAAATTGACGGAAAAATGGTTGGAGACGGGGCCCCGGGTGCGGTTACGAGAAAACTGCAGCATGCGTTTGAACGGGAAATCAACGGGCTTTCAGCACAACTCGCATCTGGCACAATGGAATAAAAAGGGGACCCGGCTCCTGGTTGGGCCGGGTCTTGTTAGCTGCAGCGCCCGGTTTCTTCGCCGAAGACCATGAGCTCCGAAGGGTGGGCAAGGACGATTTGATGGAAGTACGGCTTTTTCAGTTCAAAGTAGCCGTTTTTGTAAATAAAAATGATTCCGCAAGTTTCTCCTTTGTAAGTGACATGGTCTCCAATTCTCACACGTGTCCCTCCTTAAATCTTGTATATACCTCCGGGCGAATAAATCAAACTTTTCTGCTTGATATGATCATATGGCGGAAGCTCGCGGAATATGTCATATGGACCCGATTTTTTGCTTGGTGCTGGTAAATTTTATTGTTGATGATTCGCCGGTCCCTGCGTGATGGCGGGGCGGATTTCCCGTTACCCGGCATTGTTTGCGGAAAAGGCCATTTGTTAAAATAAATATGATTATAAACAGGATAGGGGCGGAAAAATGGTGAATCATTATTTTTACGCGGTATGGCTGCCAGAGGAAATCAAAACCGTGCTGCAGCAAGCCGCCGAAAATATGAAAACGGGGCTGCCGTTCCAAAGATGGGTGCACCGGGATGATTATCATATTACCCTTGCCTTTCTTGGCGCAGCCGGAGAAGACCAATTGGAAAAAGCAAACCGGGCCATTGCCGGAGAAATTGTAAAATATGGTGGTTTCCCTTTGGTGCTTGACCACTTCGGAACATTTGGCAAAAAAGATGAACCGCGTGTGTTATGGGCCGGGACACGCGCTTCAGAGCTCCTTTCCGGCCTCCAGAAAATGGTGGCCCGCTGCTGCCTTGATACGGGCTTCCGGCTTGATAAAAAGCCTTTTAACCCACATATCACGTTGGCAAGAAAATGGCGGGGAGATTTGCCTTTCCAGGCGGGGGTGCTGGACGGCTTTTTGCCGCAGCCTGCGCATTTCCAGGCTGAGCGGATCGTGCTGTATGAAACGCATTTGGACAGAATGCCGAAATACGAAATGAAGCAGTCTTTTCGCTTAGGCTCCAATAACATGAATTTGAAGTAAAGGGACGGATTATGGGACAGTTGTTGAAAATCCAAGATTATGTTTCACGGTATGAGGTGGATATCATCCGCTATACAAACCAATTTGTACGCCTGAAAAAACAGCAGTGGCAAACATTCCGGGAAAACTGGGAAAACAGGCTGGCAGCAGGGCAAATGCAGGAGGTACAGGAAGAAGAGGCTGCCCCCGATGAAGATTCCCGGCAGCTTTTTTCGCGCATTAAACATTGGTTAAGAAAAAAGAACGAAGTTGAAATGGAAGAGCTCGCGGAACCGGTGGCCCCCTTTCAGCCGGGTATACTCCAATTTTCGCCGCAGCTCGTGTTTTTCCCGGAAACGGAAGACCAGTTAAAAAAATTATTTTTGGACCAGCTGTTCAGGTTCCAGCTCAAATGGGCAAGTTCCACTTTGCTAGAGGATTCCCCGATACCAGCCGCCCTGTATTTTGATGCGGACTTAAAATATTTTTTGCAGAGATTTCCGGATACATTTTTATTGCTGTATAAACCGGTTTTTGTTTTTAAAAAAGCCATTTTGGAAATGGAGACGATATTGATTTCCCCTTTGGCAGTATGGTGTTTAACGTTTTTGGAAGAAGAGAAAGATGCCGTCTTTTTCGGTTCAAAAAGCCATTTCTGGGAAAAGCGGGCAGGCAAAAACGCGAAAAAAATTTTAAACCCGGTGATTGCGCTTGATCGGACCGAGAAAATTGTGCGCGGCATTTTGAAACAGCATGGTGTCACAATTCCGATTGAAAAAGGGCTGATTTGCCGGAACGGTTACATTACTTGGCCGGATGCGCCGCAGGGCCTGCATATCCTTGACAAACGGCCCCATATGGAGTGGTTCCGGCACCAGCGGAATTTACGGTCGCCGTTAAAATATATGCAGCTGAAGGCGGCACAGGCGCTGTTGAACGAATGTCTGGCAAAAAGTGTGGCACGAAAAAGACGGGAGTTGGAAGATCACTCACGGGACGGGGAATGATCGTATGAAACCACTCATTTTTATTGTCAATCCGGCGGCAAAAAACGGTGCCTGTTTAAAAGTATGGGAGAAAATGGAGGCAATGCTCGGAGGCCTGCAATATGATGTTTATTTTTCAAAGTACAGGGGGCACGCGAAAGAACTAGCAGAAAAGTTTGCAAAAAAGCTTGCGGAACCGGTTGTGCTCGTTGCGGTCGGGGGAGATGGTACGATCCATGAAGTCATTAACGGCGTGCATCATTTCAGCCATGTGACGGTCGCCTACATTCCGGCCGGGTCCGGCAATGACTTTGCGAGGGGCTACAGGCTGCCGAAAAAACCGCAAGCATGCATCCGCGCCATTTTCGGCATGCTTGAAGAAAGCCCCTCCGCTTATGACCTCGGCCATTTCTTCACGGCAGGCGGAAAAGAAGGCTATTTTGTCAACAGCCTCGGCGCCGGGTTTGATGCTGTCATTTCCGAACGGGCCAACCGTTCGAAGCTGAAGAAATGGCTGAACCGCGTGCTTCTCGGGAAACTGGCCTATGTGCTGATCCTTGTGCTGGAACTGTTTAAATACCGTCCGGTGACGGTGGAAATTGCGGCGGATGGCGTGAAGAAAGTTTTCCGCCGTACATGGTTGGTGGCCGTTTCCAACCAACCGTATTACGGGGGCGGCATGAAAATCTCCCCGGTGGCGGATCCGTCTGACGGCATGCTGAATATGATAGTCGTGCATGATTTATCCCGCTTGAAACTTTTGTTGATCTTTTTCACCGTTTTTTTAGGGAAACATGAATATTTTAAGGAAGTGTCCACTTTTACAGGAACGAAAATGTCAGTCATTTCAAGCACACCACTGCTCGTCCACGCCGACGGGGAAATTGTGGGCAGAACCCCCATTGAATTGAAAATCTGCCCGGAAGGGTGGAACCTTTTAAATACCGGACGCATCGCATCTGGCTTTTCGCCATTATTCTACGAAAACGATAAAATCAGCTTGACGAAAAAAGTCAAAAAGAGATAAAATTTATTAAAAGGTGGCTATTGTTGAATGATACTTGCCAATAGCTGTCTTTTTTTTGTTTTGGACCGTTGTTGATCCTGCAAAGTTTGCGGAAACTTTTGTGGAAACTATAGAAAATTTTAACAGATCCTTTATTTTTCGTGTAAAATGCTTGTATTTGGAAATCATTGTATACATAGAATCACAGTGATATGAGGTTGACTTACTGGATTTGAAGGTGAACGATGTTGGAAGATATATTAGGAAATGGCTGGGAAATTACACCGGCCGGGGGGGCAACAGGAGAAGCCTTCTACGCCAAATATAAGGAACAGACCCTGTTTTTAAAACGGAATTCGTCGCCGTTTCTTGCGGTGCTGTCCGCCGAAGGGATTGTCCCAAAACTCGTCTGGACAAAACGGATGGAAAATGGCGATACCATTACTGCCCAGCAGTGGGTGCAGGGCAGGGAACTGGAACCTTATGAAATGGAAGAACAGCGCGTTGCCAGACTGCTGAAAAAAATTCACGAGTCCAAACCGCTCTTGAATATGCTGCAGAGGCTTGGGATGGAGCCGATGAAGCCGGCCGATATGCTGGGTGATTTGGAGCACGGGATCGGGAAGGAATTGCTGGAGATGCCCGGGGTGCCAGATGCCCTGCAATTTCTTGAAACAGAACAGCCGAACATCCAATATGAGGATTATGTTGTTTGCCACGGCGATGTAAACCACAACAACTGGCTTTTGTCTGATGAGAATGAACTTTTCCTGATCGACTGGGACGGCCCGCTGATCGGCGATCCGGCAATGGATATCGGCATGCTGCTGTATTCGTATATCCCGCCGGAAAAATGGGAAAATTGGCTCATGGAATACGGTATTGGGATGACCGATGATTTGGCTTTAAGAATGAAGTGGCATGCGATATTCCAAACCATTGCCATGATCCGGTGGCATAAGGAAAAAAACCGGTTGGAAGAGATGCGCCGCTGGCTTGATTTTTTGCAGATCGTTTACCATGGCCGTGAAAATGGGAAGAGAAACCGCTGAACGGTTCCTCTTTCGTTTTTCCGGCGTGCGCCGGCATTAAAAATAGGTGTTTAACTGGTCAACCCATTCACTTAATTTGCTTTGATGCGCTTCAATATGGTCATCCAAATGCTGGGCATATTTCCCCGCCTGGCTGTAGCTGTACACATCTGTCAGCATTTGTTTCATATCTTCCCCGACAGCGGAATTCACCAGCAATGATTTTACCAGCCTTTCCAACTGTTCACATTCCGAAACAGATCCGCAGCAGTCTGTCTGATGGTCGTACAAAATATCGGTTAATAAATTCAACTGGTCGCGATGACTGAGTGTCAAATGGAACACATCCTTCACTTTGATATGCAGCTGTTTGCGTGCTATCATCATAAACGGCTGCCGCCGCTTGTACGAAGGATTCATGCTATTTTCCCCGCAACTCACGCGGGGCGTAAACTTCCTTCATACACATTTATTGTTTGATTTACATGTTTTTTTATGCAAATGGAATCCATAAATCGAGGTGCTTTCATGAGATTACGGAATAAACCATGGGCGGAAGATAAAATAAAGCAGTATCCCCAATATGTTGTCCCCGAACCGGAAAAATGGCGCGGCAAATGGCGGGAATTATTCGGGAACAGCCGGCCGCTCCATATTGAAATCGGAACAGGCAAGGGCAGATTTATCGCAGGGATGGCGGAACAACATCCGGATATCAATTTTCTCGGGATCGAAAGACAGCCGAGCGTGATTGTTTCCGCCCTTGACAAGCTGATTGAGAAAGAACTCGGAAATGTAAAGCTGTTAAACGTGGACGGCAGCAGGCTGCGCGATTTTTTTGCGAAAGGTGACGTAGAGCGGATCTATTTAAATTTTTCCGATCCTTGGCCGAAAAAACGCCATGAAAAGCGGCGACTGACATACCGCATGTTTTTAAAACTGTATGAGGATATTTTGGTGGAAGGCGGGGAAATCCATTTCAAAACGGACAACCAGGGCCTGTTTGAATACTCGCTGCAAAGTTTTTCCGAATACGGCCTGCTTTTGAAAAATATCAGCCTTGATCTGCATAACAGCGGTTTTGAAGGCAATATTATGACGGAATATGAAGAAAAATTTTCCGCCAAAGGGCAGCGCATATACCGCTGCGAAGCAAAATACCGGAATTGAACGCGCGCCGCACTGCAAAAAGTTTTGCAGTACGGGGCGCTTTTTCGTACCGCGAAAAAAAGGAAAAAAAGAAGTGACGGCGAATACATTTGAAGGAAACGGTTACATAATCAGGAGGGAAAAAACATGGAACATTTAAAAGTCGGAGAAATGGTGCTGTACTGGCTGGACGGCGGCGTTACGCACCTGGACGGCGGCGCGATGTTCGGCGTTGTTCCGAAGCCGCTTTGGTCGAAAAAATACTCGTATAATGATAAAAACCAGATTGAACTGCGAACAGACCCGATTTTTTTCCAGTTAAACGGGAATAATATCATCATTGATGCCGGCATTGGGAACGGCAAATTGACGGACAAGCAGAAACGCAATTACGGTGTGACGGCGGAATCGAGGATTGATGTGTCTCTGAAAGAATTCGGCCTGGCGCGGGAAGATATCGATATCGTCCTGATGACGCATCTGCATTTCGACCATGCATGCGGATTGACCATACCGGATGCGGACAGGCATGTTCCTTCATTTCCGAATGCGGTGATCTATGTGCCGGAAACCGAGTGGGAGGAAATGCGCCATCCGAACATTCGCTCAAAAAGCACGTACTGGAAAGAAAACTGGGAAGCTGTGCAGGACCAGGTACAGACGTTTAAAGAAGAGATCACAATTGAAGGTGCAGTCCGAATGATCCATACCGGCGGGCACAGCGACGGCCATGCGATAATTACCGGGGAGTCCGGCGGGGAAAAATGGATCCATATGGCGGACCTTTTGCCGACGCATGCGCACCGCAATCCACTGTGGGTCATGGCGTATGACGACTATCCGATGACTTCGATTTTCCAAAAACAAAAATGGATTGATAAGGCAATACAGGAAAATGCCTGGTTTGTATTTTACCACGATGCAATCTACCGGGCGCTGAAATGGGACGCGGAAGGGAATATTGTTGCGAAAGTGGAAAGGGAAAGAAATCCCGAATCATGATTTTCTGAAAAACGGTGAACACCTAGCATGTCCACCGTTTTTTTTTAAGGCTCCCTTATATCGGATACACATCGAGCACGATGCCGGTTTTGGCATCGGCGATGAATTCGTACTGCTTTTTCTCGCCGCCTTCCGTCATTGAAATCCCGCCGCGGTAAACCTTTGTTTTGAACGGGTATTTTTCATAATCTTCTGCTGCCATTTGGATCCATGATCCGTCGATCGGTCCGTTTTCTTTAAACGCTTTTTTTACTTTGGAAAGGACTGAATCCGCAGAAGTTGGCACTGTCTGGTGCACCGTTTCATTGACCGCATATCCCGCCGCTGCGCCAATTGCAATCCCTGCTAAAAACGTTTTCCAATTCATATTTGCCCACCCTTTCTTCTTTTTTGCAGCATATATTGCCATTTGCCTATCATTATACACTGAAACGGCAGGGAAAGTTAACAAACGGGAGCATCTTTGCACGGTATCAACAAATTGTGGCCATATTCGGCGGCCCCTAATCAGCGGAAAAACAGCAGATACCTTCTTTAAAAAAATCAGCGGTAATCTGCAGAAAATCGGTGTTTCCGTATTCACTCTCCAAATTTCAAAAACTGGAAGCCTCCCTTTTCGTCTTGTACAATAAAAAAGTACATACCCAATAAAGGAGCCATACAAATGGAATAAGAAACGCTCGAATTATTTAAAACGCTGACTGAACTTCCGGGCGCGCCCGGGAATGAGCATGCGGTTCGGAATTTTATGAAAGAGCAGCTGCAAAAATATGCGGATGAAGTCGTGCAGGACAATCTCGGCAGTATTTTCGGCGTCCGCCGTGGAAAGGAAAACGGCCCGGTTGTTATGGTCGCCGGGCATATGGATGAAGTCGGATTTATGGTCACCTCCATTACCGATAACGGCTTGATCCGCTTCCAAACGCTCGGCGGCTGGTGGAGCCAAGTGCTGCTAGCCCAACGCGTGCAGATTTGGACAGATAACGGTCCTGTGGCCGGAGTCGTCAGTTCGATTCCGCCGCATCTCTTGTATGAAGCGCAAAAATCGAAGCCGATGGACATCAAAAATAGATCGATATCGGTGCGGATTCCCGGGAAGATGCGGAAAAAATCGGGATCAGGCCGGGGCAGGCGATCGTGCCGGTCTGCCCTTTCACCCCGATGGCCAACCCGAAAAAAATCCTTGCCAAGGCGTGGGACAACCGATACGGCTGCGGCCTAGCAATCGAATTATTAAAAGAACCGCAAGGAAAGAAATTGCCGAATACGCTCTATTCCGGTGCAACGGTAATGGAGGAAGTCGGGGCGCGTGGGGCAAAAACGGCTGCGGCGATGATCAGGCCGGATATTTTCTTTGCGCTTGATGCAAGCCCGGCGAACGACGCCTCCGGGGATAAGGAACAGTTCGGGTAGCTTGGAAAAGGCGCGCTGCCGAGAATTTATGACCGGACAATGGTGACGCATAAGGGCATGCGCGAATTTGTCCTTGATATCGCCGAAAGCAACGGTATCCCTTACCAATATTTTGTCGCCCCGAACGGCGGGACGGATGCCGGCAACGTCCATATTTCCAATGAAGGCATTCCGAGCGCCGTCATCGGGGTTTGTGCCCGCTATATCCACACACATGCATCAATCCTCCATGTAGATGATTATGCGGCGGCGAAAGCTTTAATCATTAAACTCGTTCAGGCCTGCGACCGGGTAACGGTGGATGCCATCAGCGGAAGTAATTGTTAAAACATTGAGGTGAATACATTTGATCATTGCAATTGGTTCAATCAATCCGGCGAAAGTTTCGGCCGTCCGGAACGTTTTTGAAATGATGGAAAAAGCAGAATTTGCCCCTGCCGCCGTTCCATCCGGCGTTAACGAGCAGCCGTTTTCCGATGAAGAAACGATTACGGGCGCGGTCAACCGTTCGAAAGCGGTACTCAAATTAAAAAATGCCGATATCGGTATTGGGCTTGAAGGCGGCGTCACCGAGACCCCGCACGGTATGTTTTTATGCAATTGGGGTGCACTCACGGTAAAAGGTGGCGGGACTTATGTTGCAGGCGGGGCGCGGATCCCTCTACCCGAAGAAATTGCGGTGCGACTGCGCGGCGGCGAAGAACTCGGCCCTGTCATGGAAGACTTCGCCCAAAAAGAAAATGTCCGGGAAAAAGAAGGGGCGGTCGGTATTTTTACAAACGGGCTGGTTACAAGAGGGGAAATGTTTACCCATATTGCAAAACTGCTTTTAGGACAGTACTTGTATCATAACAATTGATTGCAGTGCAGGCGGGGCAGTCCTGCCTGTTTTACATTAGGAAAAAAGATCGGCTTTTAAAATCATACTTTTGGCGGACTGCTTTGTAACAAAATTGTCACAAACACATGGTATAATGTGTGGAAAATGAGGAATAGATTACAACTGGCTGACTGCACGTTGTAAGGGACGGATAAAACAATACGTTTAGATACGTGACGCAAAGCACAGACCGATAAGGCAGGAGGAAGAAAGCCCAGGTTTTTAGAAAAAACAATATTCAGGCTTTGGCAACATCGCCTTTTTGTTGGCCACAGCAGCAACTGGGCTCATTTTGATGAAAATATGTCTGAAAATTGTGCAGGACAGTTATTTAAAGCTAAAAATGGCAACAGAGATCCAGCTGCTTTTTGCGCAGTCCGACAGGGAAATCCTTTACATATTACAATGAAGAAAAAGGGAAAAACGCTGAAAGCAGCATCAAAAACATCAATCAAAACGGTGACAAAATCCAATCGCGGCTGAATAAGCCCAACGATATTTTAAATCGGAGCCAGGCAGGGAATCTGCTGGCCCAGAGCCAAAACGGCTTCGGACGCAGTTTTTTAAAATTACACGATTTTAGGTTACAATAAAAGACAGAAAATAACTGGGAGGTACTCGAATGGAAGACTTGCAATCTGTAGAAGCATTTCATGAATTGAAAGAAAGCGGCGCGCATATCTTTTTGTTTTCGGCGGTGTGGTGCCCGGACTGCCGTTTCCTCGATCCGTTTATGCCGGAAATCGAAAAAGAATTTAGCGATTACACGTTTGTCCATGTTGACCGAGATAAGTTCATTGATTTATGCGGGGAACTGGATGTATACGGCATCCCGAGTTTTATCGCATACCGCGACGGCAAAGAAATCGGCCGTTTTGTCAGTAAAGACCGGAAAACAAAAGAAGAAGTGGAAAACTTTATTGAAGGCCTTGCCTGATTTGGCTTTTCCCTCCATCATGCCGATGGGGGATTTTTTCGGAAGGCGGCTGCCAGTTGCTTGGATCAGCGTGAATGTCATGGCAATCTAAAACTAAATTTTATAGAGGGAGGTGCGGCGTAAAAAATGGATACGAAACAAATGAGAAAAGAGCTGCAAAAACGGCTGGAAAAAGGAGGAAGAATTTTTTTCTATGATCGTGAGAAAGACGTGCTCCGCGTGGAAAACGGGGCAACCCATCAGGGAATGAATATTTCCCTACCGGAGATTGTGGCCAAATGGAATATGCAAAAAGAAAAAGTGATCGATGAAGTCGTGTATTATGCCGAAGAAGCGCTCAATGTCATGGGGAAAGCCCACCCACTTTCGGGCCGGGAAAAGTATATTTTCCCGGTCATCCGCTCCTCTTCGTTTCCAAAAGAAGCCCGCGAAGGTGTTCTGTTTTTGACGGATGAACATACGGCGGAAACGCGCATTTATTACGCCCTGGACCTCGGGAAAACATACCGGCTGATCGATCTCAAACTGTTGGAAGAAGAAGGCTGGAGCGGGGAGCATGTACGCGAAACGGCGCGTTTTAATGTGCGTTCGCTTTCCACGGAGATGAAAAAAGATACGGTGGCCGGTAATGATTTTTATTTTTTAAATACAAATGACGGTTATGATGCGAGCCGGATTTTGAATGAAAAATTTTTAAAAGAAATGGCAGAAAAAGTGAAGGGGGAAATGGTTGTCGCCGTTCCCCACCAGGATGTTTTAATTATAGGTGACATCCGGAATGAAACAGGGTATGATGTAATGGCGCAAATGACGATGAACTTTTTTGCAAACGGCCATGTGCCGATTACAGCCCTTTCGTTTTTATACAAAGACGGCGAACTGGAGCCGATCTTTATTATGGGCAAAAAGCGCAAATCTTGAAAGGAGTTCGTTTCATGAATGTATTTTACAACCGCGAAGGAATCGGCGATACGCTGATTATCATGATCAAAGATATGGAGCATACCGCTTTTGAAAAAAAAGGCAATGTTGCCCGCATTTATGATGAAAAGACAAATGATACCACCGGCTATAACATTTTCGGGGCATCAAAATACATGGAGATTGATGCAAAAGGCCCAGTAAAGTTAACGGAAGCACTGATGGATAAGCTGAATGGGATTCTCGCTGAAAACGGGTTTGATGAAAAGCTTGAAGCCGACCTATCTCCAAAATTCGTTGTCGGATATGTGAAAGAAAAAGTGAAGCATCCGGATTCCGACCATTTGAGCATCTGCCAGGTCGATGTCGGCAATGAGACGCTGCAAATTGTCTGCGGCGCTCCAAATGTGGAGGCCGGCCAAAAAGTTGTCGTTGCGAAAGTCGGCGCCTGCATGCCGAACGGGATGATTATCAAAGATGCTTCGCTGCGCGGCGTCGCTTCTAGCGGCATGATTTGTTCGGCACGTGAACTTGGGCTGCCGAATGCACCGCAAAAGAAAGGCATCCTTGTGTTAGATGACGAATACGAGGTTGGCCGGGAATTTCCGCTACCGGCTTAACCATTTGAAAAGGCCACGCCCGCTCTGCGGTTCGTGGCCGGATTTTTAACGGCTGCCGTTCGGAAATACACGCTGGACCGTATCATTAAACTGGTCAAAGAAGCCGGAAATCGGGCGCCCGTTCCGAAAATCATTTACATAGTCGTTCATTTGGTCAAAGAAATCCGGGTTTTCGGAAACATACACATCATCGATCGACTTATCTGTTTGCTTGACAACTTTTGCAATTTTGTTTTTTAAACTTTTGTTCAATTTGTCATTATTTTGCTTGTTGTCCAGCAATACGGCCACGTAAGCATTGTCATCCGTAGCGATGACTCTCGCTTTATCCACTTCTTTTAAATCTTCAACGCGGCGGGCGATTTTGTTTGCGACCCTGACGTTTTGCGTGTTTGTCATATTGTTGTTGGCATCATTATCCAACAAGTTTGTATTGTTTGTGCCGTTGTCATTCCGGGTGTTATAACGGACGTTGTTGTAACGAACATCATTGTTATCAGCCGTGTTATCATAGCGGACAGGGCGCGTATTGTTGTTGTCCACGTTAGAACGGTTATTGCTGTTGCCGCATCCGATTAATAGGCCTGATGCAAGCCCGATGCCCAGCAATGTTTTTGCAGCTTTCAATTTACTTGCCTCCTTTTAAAATGGTATCAATCATAATGTGCCTAGCGCAGTTTTTTTTATGCTGGAAGGGCTGTGTTAAAAAATCCCTCGAAAAACATGTGTTTCCTTTGTATAATGGAGAGTGACAGGATTTTTTGGGGACTCTTCGGACGCAGGAGCAAAGGGAAAGAGTGATGAATGTGAATTGGTTTAAAAAAATGGCAAAATACTTTAAAGACGACAGCGGGCACGAAGAGGAAACAGAAACGGCCCAAAATCACCGGACGTTAAACAAAAACATTGATACCCGTGTGGTTTACCAATATCCGAAAAACCATTTCCGTTTTCCGGTAATACCGGATCAGGACGCCCTTCCTGCCCGTACGTCGAAAAAGGGGCTGGAGCGCCCGCAGCCTGATTTAAGGGCGCATCAGCCTGTTACCCGCTATAAAAGAGAAAAAATTGGGCAAAAGGGAAGCCATCCTTTCCGGCCGACCGATATCCCTTCCCCGGTTTACGGGTATAAACGGCCGGAAAACGGGCCGCCGCTTCAGCAGAAAGAACCGGTTTTTGAATATGAACTGGAAGACGATTACCAAAAAGATATCCGTATTTGTGATATAGAAAAAGTGACAAAACAGGCGCTTGATTTTGAACCCGTTTTTGGCCAAAATACGGCGGAAGCGGCTCCAGTAACGGGTTTGTCAGCACATGGTGAAAAGGTGCAGGCATTTACCGGAACAGATTCTATATCAGGGACCCCATCGGAAACGTCTGAAAATCTTTCCGGAGAAAAGGCTGCTCAAAAAGTGCAACAAAGGGAAGCTGCGGCAATGGGCCGGGCAGCTGGTACGGGAAGCCCAGATCAAATATTGGATCCGCAGACAGGGGAAATAGCAGCAACAACTGATCCTGAAGCGGTTTTTGGAACGCCGGGACCCCTCTCTGTGGAAGGTGAGGCGGAGATACCGCAGCAAGGAATGATGCAGGACGTTTCACAAACGGGAACGGCAGCTTATACAAAAGGCTCCTCTGATGCGTTGGAAAATTCCGCCGGGGAACAGGCGTTTTTAGAAGCGGGCCCGAGCCTGCAGGAAGAAACCGGTGGCCGGACAGAGCGGCAGGAGCATGTTATCGGTAAAGGTACAGAGCTGTTGACTGCGGAGAAAGAAACAGAAGCATCCGGACTCGTTCAACCATCTGAAACGGAACAGGTGAAAGAAGAACAGCAAACGGCATCTGAAACGGAACAAGTTGGAGCAGCGGCTGTTGAAACTATTGAAGCACAGGATGTTTCCGGAAAAACGGAAGAGAAGCCTAAAAAAGAGAGGAAACACTTGCCATTTAATGTATTGATGCTAAACCAGGACCGCAGAAAAATCGCTGCAAAAAAAGAAGCGCCGCGCATACAGCAGGAAAAACCGGCGCTTGGCATGGCAGCGCAGGCGGAAAACGGCAGGGAGAAGCCGTATGCTTTCCCGCCGCTTTCCCTGCTGGATCCGCCGGTAAAACAAACCCGGGATGCTGAATGGATAAACGAACAAAGCGAAACGCTTGACCGGGCGCTTGAAAATTTTAATGTCCGCGCCAAAGTGGTCAATGCGAGCCAGGGGCCATCCGTGACGCGCTTTGAAGTACAGCCTGAGCCGGGTGTAAAAGTCAATAAAATTACAAACTTAAATGACGACTTAAAATTAAGCCTTGCCGCGAAAGATATAAGGATCGAGGCGCCGATCCCGGGCAAGCATACGGTCGGCATTGAAATCCCGAATGTGAAAAGCCGCCCTGTGCGGTTAAGCGAAATTATCGGGGATCCGGCATTCCAAAACAGCCCCTCGCCATTGACCGTTGCGATGGGCCTCGACATTTCCGGAAAGCCGGTTGTGACCGACCTGCAAAAAATGCCACACGGGCTGATCGCCGGCGCCACCGGGTCCGGGAAAAGCGTCTGCATCAATTCCATTCTGGTGTCGCTTCTTTACAAAGCGGCGCCGCACGATTTAAAACTACTTTTAATTGATCCAAAAATGGTGGAACTGGCACCGTACAACAATATCCCGCATTTGGTTAGCCCTGTGATTACAGATGTGAAGATGGCGACGGCCGCATTAAAATGGGCGGTGGAAGAAATGGAAAGGCGTTATGAACTGTTCGCCCATGAAAGTGTGCGCGACATCCACCGCTTTAATCAAATGGCGGAACAATCGCGGTGTTTTGCGGAGAAATTGCCGTATATTGTGATCGTGATCGACGAGCTTGCCGATTTGATGATGACATCTCCAGCGGATGTTGAAGATGCGATTTGCCGGATCGCGCAAAAAGCCCGCGCCTGCGGCATCCATTTGATCATCGCGACGCAGCGGCCGAGCGTGGATGTCATCACCGGTTTAATTAAAGCCAATATTCCGACACGGATTGCCTTTTCCGTTTCTTCGCAGGTCGACTCGCGCACCATCATCGACACGGGCGGGGCGGAGAAACTGCTTGGGAAAGGGGATATGCTGTTTTTGGAAAACGGCTCTTCCAAACCGGTCAGGCTGCAGGGCACTTTTGTAAGCGACAGAGAAATCGATGATGTTGTGCTGCACGCCAGAAAAATGGCAAAGCCCGAATATTTGTTCAAGCCGGAAGAATTGATGGTGCAGGCGCAAATGAATGAAGAGGAAGACGAACTTTTTTTGGATGCGTGCGAATTTGTCATTGAGCAGGGCAGCGCGTCCACTTCGCTTTTGCAGCGCAATTTCAGGATCGGCTATAACCGTGCGGCCCGCCTCGTCGATATGATGGAGGAGCAGGGCATCATATCGGAAGCAAAAGGCAGCAGGCCGCGCGACGTCCTTGTTTCAAAAAGCGAATTCAGGCAAATGCAGGAAGCTGGTGCCGCCCGCGAGTAAAAGTTTTTCCTTATATGCGGCGGGGATAATGGCAACGCTAGGAAGTGAAGGGTGCTCTTCCCGCACATATTTGCCGCTTTAGCAGGGTGAAGCAAAGTTTCTGTTTTTTGTGTTCACAGCTGCCCAGAAGTGATATAATGACTAAGCATAAATTTTTTTGTGAAGATGGGCATCGAAACCGGCCGCACGCAGCAAGTGCAGCCGGTGCAGAAACGTGCGCTATCGCACATGATGGGTTTTTATCATATACTGCATACATATAGACAGTGTTGGAGGTTCTATTATGACTGTATACCATTTCGTAGGCATTAAGGGATCGGGCATGAGTGCGCTGGCACAAATCCTGCACGACATCGGATACGAGGTGCAGGGATCGGACGTAGAAAAGCGCTTTTTTACACAACAAGCGCTGGAGGATGCGGGCATCAAAATATTGCCGTTCCAACGTGAAAATATACAGCCGGGGTTGACGGTTATTGCAGGAAACGCATTTCCCGATACGCATGAAGAAATTGACGAGGCATTCAAACGCGGGATTCCTGTGATCCGTTATCACAAATTCCTCGGAGATTTTATCACCAGGTTCACAAGCATTGCCGTTACGGGCGCGCACGGAAAAACATCGACAACAGGGCTGCTTGCACATGTGATGCATGCGATCAAGCCGACTTCCTACTTGATCGGGGACGGCACGGGAAAAGGCGTAAAAGATGCGGAGTATTTTGTGTTTGAAGCTTGCGAATACCGTCGTCATTTCCTTTCTTACCATCCGGATTATGCGATCATGACCAATATTGATTTTGACCATCCTGATTACTATGCCAATATTGACGATGTTTTTTCTGCTTTCCAGGAAATGGCCCTGCAGGTGAAAAAAGGCATCATCGCATACGGGGATGATGAACAGCTGCAAAAAATCCAGGCAAAAGTCCCGGTTGTGTTTTACGGATTTGAAGAAGGAAACGATTTCCAGGCGAGAAATATTGTGACGGAACCAACAGGAACGAAATTTGATGTGGTTGTCCGCAATAATTTTTACGGCACGTTTGAAATCCCGTCTTTCGGGAACCATAATGTGCTGAATGCGCTCGGTGTCATCGCCCTCTGCCAGTACGAAGGGATTGATAAAGAAGCGGTGCAGGAGCATTTAAAAACGTTCCATGGGGTAAAACGCCGCTTTACGGAAAAAGAAATCGGCACGCAAATCATTATTGACGATTATGCCCACCATCCGACTGAAATCAAAGCAACGATTGATGCGACCCGGAAAAAATATCCGGAACGCGAGCTGGTTGCGGTATTCCAGCCGCACACTTTCAGCCGCACACAGGCTTTCTTGACGGATTTTGCCGAAAGTTTAAGCCTTGCCGACCGGGTCTTTCTCTGCGATATTTTCGGGTCGGCCCGTGAGCATTACGGAAAGCTTTCCATCAATGATTTGCAGGAAAAAATTGAAGGTTCCCAAATTATCAAAGAAGAGGACATGTCCCCGCTTCTCGGGATTGAAAACAGCGTCATCCTCTTTATGGGGGCCGGCGATATTCAAAAGTACCAAAAAGCATACGAAGAATTGCTGCAAAGGCATGTAAGCCAGTAATAGAAAAGGCGTTGTCCGGAAAAACGTTGGACAACGCCTTTTCAATTTCCCGGACGATCCTGCGACGCCATTTCCGGCACGTTCCTACTAAATTGTCTTATTTCCGCAAAAAAAGGCAGCAAATGAGCAGGAAAAAAGGAATAAAAATCGAAATAATAATCAAAAAGAAAATCCTGCCATTTATAATTGGCAGGTGCCCGGCAAGTATGAGAAAATAGAGGGAGCAGAGGCTAAAAAAAAGAAATCGAAAGCCTTGCGTGTTTTATGCAGGTGATTTGGGATAATTTGATTGTACATGGAGGTGGTATGGAAAAATGATTATCATACTTTATTTGAGCGTGGCTCTGATTGCTGTGGCCTTTTTTATTTTGGTACTGAGCTTGTCGAAAACGCTCAAATCGTTAAGCAAAACTTTGGACAATCTGTCTGATACGGTCAAAGGGCTTGAAGGGCAGCTGCACGGGATAACCATGGAATCCACAAAACTTTTGGAAAAAACCAATGTGTTGGTAGAGGACATCGAACATAAATCAGAAAGGCTGAACAGCGTGGTTTATGCCGTCGAAGACATCGGCGTGTCCGTCCAGCAGCTGAGCCAGGCACTGCGCAAAGTGACAACAACCATTGCCTCTGCAGTCAGCAAAAGGCAGGATAAAATAGCGCAAGCCATGCAATGGGGCGCTGCGTTAAAAGAAATTAAAAATAGATGGTCGGATAAAAAAAGCAAAAATTCGTCCGGCCAGGACAACAGTACTGTTACCCATCCGCTTTCTGCAAAAAGCCCGAAACCGAAGCGGCTTTTGGAAGAACAGGTCCATGATGAAGAAAGGCAGTTGAGAAGGGCAAGAAATTCATAAGGAGGAATGGATATGTCTAATGAACAAATGTCCACAAAAGATTTTTTGACGGGCGCTATTGTCGGCGGTGTTGTCGGTGCTGCGGTTGCCCTTATGCTCGCTCCGAAATCCGGTAAAGAACTGCGTGAAGATTTAAACGGCCAAATGGAAGCCATTAAAGGAAAAACCGACGGCTGGCGCGAATTTGCGGCTGAAAAAGGAACAAAACTTGCTTCGCAGGCTGCCGAAAAAACAAAGCAGGTACGGGATTTCGCCATGCAAAAAGGCAGCCAGCTGAAAGACAATGTGATGCAAACGGCTCAGCAGGCAAAAGACAAAGCGGGGTTCGATATGGAAGAGATGAATAAACAAATGCAGGATCAGCCCGGAGCCTCCTCTTCATTCGGCGAATAAGCAGGCGGAAAAAAGCGGCATTTGCGCCGCTTTTTTCATACAAGAAAAGAACCATTTCCGATACAAAATAATAATAAAGAATAGGGTGGCAAAACATAAACTTCACTATTTGCTTTAATGCATAAAAGCGTTTATCCGATAAAGAATTTTTCCGTGACTTTTTAAAAAGAATAGACTATAATAAGTGCTAATAACTTGTAAGTTTAATTGACAACAGGAAGACGCCAGAAAAAATTCTATAAAGGACAACAGAGAGGATGAGAGGTACGTGGGGAACCAAGAGCTTGAGCAATTGCGAAAAGAAGTAGAAGCACTGAATTTGAAACTCCTGGAATTGATCAACAGGCGGGGCAAACTTGTGCAGGAAATCGGGAAACTGAAGGAAGTACAGGGGGTGAACCGCTATGATCCGGTCCGTGAACGGGAAATGCTGAATTTGATTAAGGACCATCATGATGGCCCATTTGAAATTTCTACGATTGAGCATCTCTTTAAGGAAATTTTCAAAGCCGGACTAGAACTGCAGGAAGATGACCACCGCAAAGCATTGCTTGTTTCGCGGAAGAAAAAGCCGGAAAATACGATTGTCGATATTAAAGGTGAAAAAGTGGGCGACGGCAACCAATATTTTGTTTTTGGCCCATGTTCGGTTGAATCGTACGACCAGGTTGCGGCTGTTGCTGCATCCGTTAAAGCGAAGGGATTAAAATTGCTTCGCGGCGGCGCTTATAAACCGCGCACCTCTCCGTATGATTTCCAAGGTTTGGGGCTTGAAGGCCTGAAAATCTTAAAGCAAATCGCCGATGAATTTGATTTGGCTGTCATCAGTGAAATCGTAACGCCGGCTGATTTGGAAAAAGCAGTGGATTACCTTGATGTGATCCAAATCGGCGCGCGCAATATGCAAAACTTTGAACTGTTGAAAGCGGCAGGTTCCATAGAAAAGCCGATCCTTTTAAAACGCGGCCTGGCTGCAACGATTGAAGAATTCATCAATGCGGCGGAATACATTATGTCTAGGGGCAACGGCCAGATTATCCTTTGCGAACGCGGCATCCGGACGTATGAAAGGGCGACACGGAATACGCTCGACATAACTGCCGTGCCGATTTTAAAACAGGAAACGCATTTGCCGGTATTTGTGGATGTGACCCACTCAACAGGGAGAAGGGATCTGCTCCTTCCGGCGGCTAAAGCGGCGCTCGCCATCGGGGCGGACGGCATCATGGCGGAAGTCCATCCAGATCCGGCTGTGGCGCTCTCAGACTCGGCACAGCAAATGGATTTGAAACAATTTGATGAATTTTATAAAGAAATCCAAGCTGTACTGCCTGCAAAAATTTAACCTATTTGAAACAGCCTTCTGCGTGGTGCAGAAGGTTTTTTCTTCGCCAGGTCCCCCATTCCTTGAAAATCCATGCGAAGAATGTGTCAATTTTGTGTCAAGACTTGCAGGAAATTTTTCCCTGGCTTATTATATATGGTATAATGAAAAGTCTAATGAACTGATAAAAATGTCGAATACGATCGTGGTTTGGCGTTTTTTAGATCATACACCGCTGACCTGCCGGAATATTGCCGTTGCCATGTTTAATATGGGCTGAATTGTGAAAACTATGAATAGGACTGTAAAATTGGAGTGTGAATGGAAAAATGAATGTGACCATTTATGATGTTGCCCGTGAAGCCAATGTTTCAATGGCTACCGTTTCGCGGGTTGTAAACGGAAACCCGAATGTTAAGCCAACTACAAGAAAGAAAGTTTTGGAAGTGATCGACCGGCTTGGCTACCGCCCGAATGCTGTTGCGCGCGGGCTTGCCAGCAAAAAAACGACGACGGTCGGCGTGATCATCCCGGATGTTTCGAATATGCTTTATGCGGAACTTGCGCGCGGCATTGAAGATATTGCAACGATGTACAAGTACAATATTATTTTGAGCAATTCGGACCAAAATAAAGAGAAAGAGCTGCATCTGCTCAATACGATGCTTGGCAAGCAGGTGGACGGTATTGTGTTTATGAGCGGCAATATTACGGAAGAGCATATTGCTGAATTCGAAAAATCTTCCGTACCGATCGTGCTCGCCGGTTCAATTGAGCCGTTCAACAAAATTCCGTCTGTCAATATTGATTACAAAAAGGCGACGGTAGAAGTCATCAGCGAGTTTGTGAAAAAAGGCCATAAAGAGATTGCTTTGGTCATCGGCCCTCTCCATGATGCGATCAACCGTGAACTGCGCCTGGAAGGGTACAAAGAGGCACTCGCCGAAGCGGGAATTGAATTCGATGAAGACTATGTTATAGAGGGGGACTATACATATGATTCCGGTATAGAAGCATGGCAGCGGCTTCAGGAATTGGATAAAGCCCCTACGGCTGTTTTCGTTGGAAACGATGAAATGGCGCTCGGCGTGATCCATGGCGCCCAGGACGCAGGCGTAAAAATCCCGGATGAGCTGGAAGTGGTTTCGTCCGATAATACGCGCCTTGCCGAAATGGTGCGCCCGCAGCTCACTTCTGTCGTCCAGCCTTTGTATGACATCGGGGCAGTATCTATGAGGCTTTTGACGAAATACATGAATAAAGAAACGGTAGCGGAAAACAAAGTCATCCTGCCGCACCGCATTGAATACCGGAATTCGACGAAATAAGAAAGGGGCCGGCCTTCCAAAAAATACATTTTTGGCAGTGCCGGCCTTATTTTAACTGCCCGATGAACTGCAGCATCCGGTTTAATACGTTCCGGTTCTTTTCTTCAATTTCTTGTTTGCGCGGGATCGGCCGGTATAGGTCAGCGGGATCGTCCCAGACAGCCGGCAGCGGATAAGAGGACTTTTTCTGCCATTTTTCAAGCCATGATGCCGGGATTTCACCTTGCCCGCCATCCCTTTCCGCCATCTCGAGCCAAAGAAGCGACCATGCACGCGGCACTACCCGCCAAATATCATAGCCCCCGCCGCCGACCGCGATCCAGCGCCCTTCGCAATATTGGTGTGCGATTTTATGGGCAAGTTTCGGGATTTCCCTGTAAATCTTCATCGTGGCCGATAAATGGGTCAGCGGATCGTAGTAGTGCGCATCTGCCCCGTTTTGTGTGACAAGCACATCCGGTTTAAAATACGCTGCAATTTCTTCCAGCGCCGCCGCATAGCATTCCAACCATGATTCATCTTCTGTAAACGCATCCACAGGAATGTTGAAAGAATAGCCGTAACCTTTTCCGGTGCCCCATTCATTGACATTACCGGTGCCGGGAAATAAATAACGGCCCGTTTCATGGATGGAAAGCGTACAAACATTTTCATCATCATAGAAAGCCCACTGCACCCCGTCGCCGTGGTGGGCGTCGGTATCCACATAGAGAATGCGTACCCCGTATGTTTCACGTAAATATTTGATGGCAATGGCCGTATCATTGTAAATGCAGAAGCCGGAAGCTTTGCCACGGAAGCCGTGGTGCAGGCCGCCGCCCAAATGGAGGGCATGGCGCGCCCTGCCAGACATGACTTCTTCCGCCGCTGCCAGCGTGCCGCCCGCGATCAGGGCGCTTGCTTCATGCATATTCGGAAAAATTGGCGTATCTTCCGTCCCGAGACCGAAATTTTCGGCTTTTACGGGATCAAGTTTGCCCCGGCCAGCCAGTTTGACCGCCTCCACGTAAGACGGGTCGTGGATGAAAAAAAGTTCTTCATCACTGGCCATGCGCGGTTTCACGATATCTTCCCGGTTTAATGCACCGATCGCTTCGAGCAATTCTTTCACCAATTGGAGCCGCATCTGGTTAAACGGATGGTCGTTGCGGAACCGGTATGCCAATAAGTCGGTTGAAAAAACGAAAACAGCCTCTTTCATCTCGGCATCCCCGGCATATTCGGCCAGAGCACATCAAAGCCGGCCTCTTTTAAATGCGAAATAAGGGTTACAGGATTCATCGTGCTGACGCGGAAGACGAGAATGCGGTTATCAAGGTTCTTGCGGTCCGGATAGATCAGCACGCTTAAAATATTGATATGGTGTTCATAAATAATTTCCGTAATTTCCCGGAGGACGCCCGTACGGTTGCGCACGCGGATTTCAATTTGCGAGCTTGGCTGCCCGGCGCCAGTCAAATCGACAAAAGTCTGGAGCAAATCCGTTCCCGTGACGATCCCGACCAGTTTGCCCCGCTCAAGGATTGGCAGGCAGCCAATGCGGTTGTCGTTCATGAGGGCCGCAATGTCTTCGATAAAATCGAGCGGGTGCCCTGTCAGCAAGTTGGTTTTCATGATTTTTTCCAAAGGCAGCGCCAGTTTTTCCATTTGTTCATTCGGGAAAAACGGATTGGGCGCCACTTCTTTAATGTCGCGCTCCGTAACGACACCCGCCAATTTGCCGTTTCCATCGACAAGCGGTATATGCCGGATCCGTTCCTTTTGCATCAATTGCAATGCGTCCCGTACGGTATTTTTAGGTGTGAGCGTTTTTACGTTTTTTTGCATAATTTCTTCCACAATCATGTTTCCCATCCCCTTTGCCGTAAAATTAATACATATACCGGTTTTTAAACCGGATCCGGTCGAATTGCTCAATCGATTCCTGGCCAACCCTTTTTCCTATCCGCACCATCAGGCAATTCGCCGGGTGCGAGCAAATTTCCGGATCGTCGGTGGCAAACCATTTCAGGCCGCCTGCGCTCATCATTTTTTCCATCATTTTCCGGTATTCCCACACGTTTAGCCCGGTTCCTTTCATGTCCCAGTGCCAGTAATATTCCGTCGTAATAATGATATAGTCTTCCATCGCATCGTCCATCATGGAAACTTTCAGCAAATGCTTGCCTACAGCATTTCCCCGGTATTTCGGGATGACTTCGATGGCACCGAGTTCGAGAAGGTTTTCCATATGGCCTTCAGACCAGCGTTCCAGCGGATCCGGATATAAAAATGTCACATAGCCGACAACGGTATTGCCGTCCCGGGCGATGATGATCCTTCCTTCAGGCAGGTCGGCAATTTCAACCAGCGCTTCAAGTTGTTTCGGGGCGGGACGGAAAGCTTTTAAATCTCCATGGAACTCCATTTTTGCCAGCTTTTCCCCGGGAATTGGCCCTTCAATCACAAGCAACCCGGCTTTTGTTTCCAATTCCTTAGAATAATAGGTTTTCTTATGTTCCATTTTCCACCATCCCTTAAACAAATCAAAAGAAAAACAATTCAATGAATGATCATTCATTATGCATCTTCATCATCTCATGTTTTTCCGGCAAAAACAATACATGGAAAGTGATATTCCCGAATTGTTCAAAATGTTGACTTTGTACACCATTTAATTAAATTTGTGAATAAATTGATTTTCATATATAATGGGTATATGAATCTAAACAAAGGGGGATATGTGCATGCAACTGGAAGCGTTACCAACGGTGCAAGGGGATTATAATCTGAAAAACTATGAGGAAACTTACAAAACTTTCAGCTGGAAAGACG
Organism: Weizmannia acidilactici; assembly: GCF_008974185.1. Lineage (GTDB taxonomy): Bacteria > Bacillota > Bacilli > Bacillales > Bacillaceae_C > Weizmannia > Weizmannia acidilactici. The sequence continues at coordinate 34,205 of NZ_BKZP01000007.1, read as the reverse complement.
TGGAGAAAAATTTTTCATGGTCGGAAACCGGCCGCGTCAATATGGCGTATGAAGCGATTGACCGCCATGCGGAAAGCTTCCGCAAAAATAAAGTGGCGCTCATGTATTTAAGTGACACACGCAACGAGAAATATACATTCTATGAAATGAAAAAACTGACGAACAAAGCGGCGAATGTGTTGAAAGAAAAAGCAGGCGTCCAAAAAGGTGACCGCGTCTTTATCTTCATGCCGCGTTCGCCTGAATTGTATTTTGCCACGCTTGGCGCAATTAAGCTCGGTGCAATTGTCGGCCCGCTGTTTGAAGCATTCATGGAAGGGGCCGTAAAAGACCGGCTTGAAGACAGCAAAGCAAAAGTCCTCGTCACGACCCCGGACCTTGTCGGGCGCGTTCCGGTTGACCAGCTTCCGGCGCTCGAAACGATCTTTGTCGTCGGGGAAAATGTCGGGGAAGAAGGGAAGCTTTTAGATTTTCTGAAATATTTTAAAGAAGCTTCCGACAAATTGGATATTGAATGGGTGGGCAGAAACGACGGGCTTATCCTGCATTACACATCCGGATCGACCGGCAAGCCAAAAGGCGTCCTGCACGTCCATAATGCGATGATCCAGCATTACCAAACCGGAAAATGGGTCCTGGACTTAAAAGAAGATGATATTTACTGGTGCACGGCCGACCCGGGCTGGGTAACGGGAACGTCCTACGGAATTTTTGCCCCGTGGCTGAACGGTGCAACGAATGTCGTTGTCGGTGGCCGTTTCAGCCCTGCCGCGTGGTATAAAACGATCGAGCAGTTTGGCGTCACGGTTTGGTACAGTGCACCGACTTCATTCCGGATGCTGATGGGTGCCGGTAATGAAATCGTGAGGCAGTACGATCTCTCGACGCTCCGCCACATTTTAAGTGTCGGCGAGCCGCTGAACCCGGAAGTCATCCGCTGGGGAAATGAAGTTTTTGGGCTGCGCATCCATGATACATGGTGGATGACAGAAACCGGCGCGCAGCTGATCTGCAACTACCCGTGTATGGACATCAAACCGGGCTCGATGGGGAAACCGTTCCCGGGCATCAAAGTGGCGATTGTAGATGACCAAGGCAATGAACTCCCGCCGAACCGGATGGGTAATCTCGCCATTAAAAAAGGCTGGCCTTCGATGATGGCAGCGATTTGGAACAACCCGCAAAAATATGAATCTTACTTTTTCCCGAACGGCTGGTATGTTTCCGGGGATTCGGCCTACATGGATGAGGATGGCTATTTCTGGTTCCAGGGCCGTGTCGATGATGTCATCATGACTTCCGGTGAACGGGTCGGGCCGTTTGAAGTCGAAAGCAAATTGATCGAACACCCGGCTGTTGCTGAAGCGGGCGTGATCGGCAAGCCGGATCCTGTGCGCGGGGAAATCATTAAAGCGTTTATCGCCCTAAGGGGCGGGTACGAACCGTCGAATGAGCTGAAGGAAGAGATCCGCCAGTTCGTGAAAAAAGGCCTTGCCGCCCATGCCGCCCCGAGGGAAATTGAGTTTTGCGAAAAACTGCCGAAAACACGAAGCGGGAAAATTATGCGCCGCGTGCTGAAGGCTTGGGAATTGAACCTGCCGGCCGGTGATTTGTCGACAATGGAAGATTGAGGTTAGAACCGGGACAGCTGTTGCGCTGCCCGGTTTTTTGATAGGAAAAGGTATTGTAATCGGCATAAGTGGTAAAATTTTCAGGTGTACCAAAAAATTGAGAATGAAAATTAAATCTGCTATGATAAATGATAAATACATATCATTTTTTCACAATAAAGTAGAGTTTTGGAATAGGTGATTTAGATGAAAAAATTAAGTTTAGCACTGCTTTGCATCTTGCTGCTTGCAGGGTGTTCGGCGGGGAAAAGTGCCTCCGGGAAAAAGGAATCAAAACCGGTGGAAATCAATGTGGCAGCAGCTTCCGATTTAGCAAAATCTTTCCAGAAAATCGGCAAACAGTTTGAAAAGCAGACCGGCATCAAAGTGAAGTTTATTTTCGCGGCGTCCGGCGAATTGGAACAGCAAATTGAAAACGGCGCGCCGTATGATGTCTTTGCAGCGGCTAATGCCGATTATGTCAACCAACTGGCGGATAAAAACCTGATCGCCTCAGGCACGAAAACCGTTTATGCGTACGGGAAAATCGGCATCGCAACAAATAAAAACCGTTCGCTTTCCATTAATGGGCTGGATGATCTTACAAAACCTAAAGTGAAAAAAATTGCGATTGCAAATCCCAAAACCGCTCCGTATGGAATGGCTGCGAGACAGGCGCTCCAAAAAGCCGGCATTTGGAACAAGGTAAAATCAAAATTGGTCTATGCAAAAAACATTTCGGATACGCTCACATATGTCCAATCCGGCAATACTGAAGCCGGGATCGTTTCCCTTTCCCTTGTGCAGGGGGAGAACATGAAGGTTCAAAACATCGCAAGCAGCCTGTATGATCCGCTGAAGCAGACGGCAGCTGTTGTCAAAAGCTCCGAAAAACAGGATGCGGCACGGAAATTCACCAGCTTTTTAACAAGCAAAAGCGGGCAAAAAATCATGAAACAATACGGCTACACGGTACCTGAGGGGCAGTAAAGGGTGGCGCACCTCAACTTTTTCCCGATCTACTTATCTTTTAAAGTTGCATTGCTGGCAACCGTTTTTTCCCTGGTTTTGGGGCTGCCGGCGGCTTATTATTTAAGCAGGTCGAAAGGGAAACTGGCAGATTTTACGGATGCGCTGCTGACATTGCCGATCGTACTGCCGCCGACCGTCCTCGGCTATTATTTGCTTATTTTTCTAGGTAGGCAGAGTGCGGTCGGCCGTTTTCTCGAACAGCATTTCGGGATCACGGTTGTTTTTACGCAAACAGGGGCGGTCATCGCCGCTCTGGCCGTTTCCATTCCTTTTTTTATTCAATCGGCGCGGACGGCTTTTGCCGGCATTGATGAGGATCTCCTTCATGCCGCCCGAGTGCTCGGGCGCTCGGAATGGAATTTATTTTTTTCCGTTGTCATCCCTTTATCATGGAGGGGTTTGACGAGCGGTATGATGCTTGTATTTGCACGCGCGCTCGGGGATTTCGGTGCGACATTAATGGTTGCCGGCAGTATTCCCAACCAGACGGAAACCATGTCTATTGCCATTTATGATGCCCTGATGAACGGAGATACACGTACGGCTGATCTCCTCGTGATCATCATGACGGTTTTGTCCGTCGCCATTTTATACGGGATCAAGCGGCTTGAAAAACGGGTAATCAGAGGTGAAGACAGGCATGCTGCTCGTAAAGATTAAAAAAACATTGCCACGTTTTGCGCTTGATGTTGATTTTCAGGCACTACCCGGCATTACCGGCATTTTAGGCCCGTCCGGAAGCGGCAAAAGTTTAACGCTGCAATGCATTGCCGGGCTTAAAAATCCCGATGCCGGCCATATTGAAGTAAACGGCAGGGTGATTTTTGATCGGGAAAAAAACATCCGAGTCAAAACACGGTTCCGTAAAGCGGGGTATATGTTCCAGCATTATGCGCTTTTTCCGCATTTAACCGTTAAACAAAATCTCGCATTTGGTTTAAAAGGTAGGACAAAAAAGGAAATAGAAGAGAAAACGGCTGCTTTTTTAAAAAAGATCAAATTGGAAGGGTATGAAAACTGTTATCCGAATGAGCTGTCAGGCGGGCAGCAGCAGCGTGTGGCACTTGCAAGGACGCTCATCCGGGAACCGGACTGCCTGCTGCTGGATGAACCTTTTTCGGCGGTGGATCCCGACACGAAGCAGTATTTGATGAATGAGTTTTTATCGTTTCTCAAAGAAAATTTTGGCGGCACCGTTCTATTGGTTACCCATAATTTGGAAGAGGCTAATCTCTTATGCGACCACTTCATTTTGTACGGAAACGGGAAAGTACTCCAGGCCGGGCCGAAACAAGATGTGATCACAAGGCCAGAGTCAGCGGTGGCGGCCAAGATTATCGGATGCCGGAATATTTTGAGAGTTGACAGGAGCGGGGGATCGTTTTGCACCATCGGCGGCGCGCGGATTGCGGTCGGAATAGGGAAGGAAGCCCGTTATCTCGGTATCCATGCCCATTATATTGAATTTGCGGACAATGCGGATGAAAATGCTTTTGACTATCGTGTCACGGCCATACACCAAGGGATTGAAAATTGTCTTGTCACTGTGGAAACACCGTGGTTTACCGTAGAGGCTTTCGTTTCGCCGCGGGAGATCGGGTCCGTTTTAAGCGGGGAAAAGAAGCTGGTGTTACCGAAAGAACATCTCATGAGGTTATCTTGAACTTTTGGTGAATTTTTAAAAAATGTGACGTGCATCACATTATTGCCATTCCTGACTTTTGTAACATGGAAATAGAATTTAAAATGGAGATGTAGACAAACATGCTGACCGATATGCTGAACCGGCCGCTTTTGGATTTAAGGATTTCGGTGACGGACCGCTGTAATTTCCGCTGTACTTACTGCATGCCTGCTGACGAAGGACAGAAATATTGTTTTATGAAACGGTCCGAGTTGATGACATTCGAAGAGATCGTACGCCTCGCGAAACTTTTCGTTTCATTGGGTGTACGGAAAATCCGCTTAACGGGTGGCGAGCCTTTGTTACGGAAAGATATCGATCAGCTTGTGGGCATGCTTGACAACATCGAAGGACTTGAAGATTTGTCGATGACAACGAACGGCTTTCTTTTAAAAAGATATGCCGCGTCTTTAAAAAAAGCAGGCTTGAAACGCATCAATGTTAGCCTGGATGCTCTTGATGATGAAGTTTTTGCCGCCATTAACGGCGTCGGGGCAAAATCATCGAGAATTTTAGAAGGAATGGATGAAGCCGTCCGGCAAGGGATGAAAGTAAAGGTCAATATGGTCGTTAAAAGGGGCATGAATGATTCGCAAATTTTGCCGATGGCCGCTTATTTTAAAGAAAAAGGGATCACCCTCCGCTTCATTGAATTTATGGATGTCGGATCCCTGAACGGTTGGAAGCTGGATGAAGTGGTTACCAGCAAAGAAATTTACAACATGATCTCCAAGGAAATGCCGCTTGAACCGTTAAAAGAAAATTATTACGGCGAGGTCGCAAAACGCTGCCGTTATGTGGGGACGGATATCGAAGTCGGGTTTATTTCTTCCGTATCACAGCCATTCTGCGGGGACTGCACGCGCTGCCGGCTGTCCGCGGACGGGAAAATCTATACTTGCTTATTTGCTGCAAGAGGGACTGACCTGCTTTCATCAATGCGGAATGGCGCCAGCGATGAGGAGCTGGCCGCACAGATTAAGTGTGTCTGGGATGTCCGATGCGACCGGTATTCGCAGGAAAGAGGGAAAAATCCGACCTACAAGGGGAAGCGGATTGAAATGTCGTATATTGGGGGGTAAAACGTTGAGCACGAAAGAACATAAACATAAAGCTAATATCCCAGTTTTTTGCAAGGTCATTACCGTTTCGGATACACGGACGGAAGAAACTGATAAAAGCGGGAAGTTGATCATGGATTTATTAAAGCAGGAGGGAATCGAAGCGGTTGAATATTGTATTGTAAGAGATGAGGCGGCGGAAATCCGCCCGGCTGTGCAATCGGCGGCTGAAAATGTCAATGCCGTATTATTAAACGGCGGAACCGGTTTTACAAACAGGGATATAACGGTAGAAACTGTCCGCACACTGCTGGATAGGGAGATGCCGGGCTTCGGGGAATTATTCCGCTACTTAAGCTATGAGGAGATCGGAAGCGCTTCGATGCTCAGCAAAGCCCTCGCCGGTACGATCGGCAAAAAAGTGGTGTTCTGCATGCCGGGGTCCAGCAACGCTGTTTCCCTTGCCATGAAAAAATTGATTTTGCCGGAATTAAAACATATTGTGTGGGAGCTCAACCGGTAATGAAAGAAACGGCAGGGATTGTGCTGGCCGGCGGGATGTCACGGCGGTTTGGCGGTGAAAAATCGCTCACAAAAATAAATGGCAAAGAAATGGTCGCATACAGTGTGGAAGCCTTTGCCGGGTTGAATGATATCGTGATCGTGGCGAGGCCCGATCTCGCCGTAAAAATCCTTCAGACCAGACGCATCTGCGTGATTTTCGATCTCCCGCAGTATCGTGGGAAAGGCCCGCTTGCCGGGATTTATTCGGCAATGACGGAAATCGATGCGGAATGGTACGCCGTTTTGCCGTGTGATACACCATGGATCAAACAAAGTGTGATCGAAAAACTCCTAGCGCAGAGGGCTCCGGAATGGGATGTGATTGTCTCTCGTGCGGGCGGAAGGCTCCAGCCGCTCATTTCCGTCTTTCACAGGCGGGCGAAAGAGAAAATCCGCGCAAAACTGGACACAGGCAATTTAAGCATGCGTAGCCTTTTTGAAGACTGCCGAGTGAAAATAATAGATTTTGAGCAGAAAAAATGGTTTGCCAATATCAATACAAAAGATGATTTAAAATGACCGTGGATGATAGAGGCTTTGCAACTTGCCTGCTAAGCAAAGCAATTTCGCGGTCATCCCATAAAAGAATAAAACGAGGCGGTGATGCTGCATGAGAAAACCAATAAAAGTCGAAGAGGCCATACGAAAAGTGATGGAATGGACGCGAACAGGCCGTCAGGAAACCGTGCCGATCAAAGAAAGTTTGAACCGGGTGCTGGCAAAAGATCTGACGGCCACGAATGATGTGCCGTGGTTTAAACGGTCACCGTATGACGGGTACGCTATTTTTTCCGGATCAACGGCGGAAGCAAATGCGGACCATCCTGTTCTGCTTGAAGTCCTCGGCACAATTGGCGCCGGCTATACATGGGATGAAGGGATTAAGCCTGATCAAGCCGTCAAAATTATGACCGGGGCCGCGATTCCGGACGGAGCCGATGCTGTCATCATGGTGGAACTCACAAAAGAATTGGAAAAAGACGGAAAAATTTATGTGCAAATTAAACGAAAAGTCGAAAAAGGCGAGAACATCGTCGAGATCGGCGAGGATATGAAAAAAGGCGAGATCCTTGTTCCAAAAGGCACCACGGTAAACCCGGGCGTCATGGCAACGCTCGCCACTTTTGGATATCAGGATGTGCCGGTGATGAAAAAACCGAAAGCCGCGATCATTGCAACCGGATCGGAACTGCTCGAAGTCGACGAACCGCTCGAAAAAGGGAAAATCCGCAACAGCAACGCCTATATGCTGTGGGGTCAGGTAATCCGCGCCGGGGGCGAACCCGTTTTTTACCGCCTTGTAAAAGATGATTTTAATGAAACCTATGAAGCTGTTAAACGGGCGCTTGGGGAAGCGGATATCGTCATGACAACAGGCGGCGTTTCGGTCGGCGATTTTGATTATATTCCGAAAGTGTATGAAAAACTTGGCGCCGAACTATTGTTCAATAAAGTGGCAATGCGCCCGGGCAGCGTAACATCGGCAGCCGTCCTTGCCGGAAAAATCCTGTTCGGGCTTTCCGGCAATCCGTCCGCGTGCTATGTCGGCTTTGAACTGTTCGTCCGCCCGTATTTGAAAACGATGCTCGGGCATCGGAACGTATATTTGAAAAGAGCGCAGGCAACCCTTGGGGAAGATTTTCCGAAACCGAACCCGTTCACCCGGTTTGTGCGCGCGAAACTGTCTTATGAAGCAGGCGTGATACACGCAGGCCCAGTCAGGATGGACAAATCGAATATCGTTTCGTCTTTAATTGAAGCAAATGCCCTCATCGTGCTGCCGGGCGGGTCACGTGGTTTTACAAAAGGGCTGCAGGTGGATGTGCTGCTTTTGGAAGATGAAGAAGGGGCGCCGGAATGGGATGAAAATATTACAGATCGCAGGCTGCAAAGACAGCGGGAAAACCACTTTAGTTGAACTTTGGTCGCGGGTGCTTGCAGAAAAAGGATACCGCGTCGGGACATTGAAGCATCACGGGCACGGCGGCAGACCAACACTTTCAGCCGGGAAAGATTCAACGCGGCACTTTGAAGCCGGGGCACAGGCGGCCGGTGTGGATGGGGACGGCCTGTTTGTTTTTGCCGTACATAGTGAAAAAGGCTGGGGCCTTGAAGCACTAATCGGCTGGTATAAGGCGCTGCCGCTTGATCTTCTGCTCATTGAAGGCTATAAACAGGCGCCTTATCCGAAAACGGTCTGCCTCCGTGGTGAAGAAGATGCGGACCTGCTCGGGCTTTCAAATGTTTTGGCCGCTTTTAGTCTGAACCCGGAGCTTACGGGCTGCATGCCGATACAGGACCGGAAACGCTGCACCGAATGGATCGAAGCGTTTATGAAGAGGTGATAAAATGTTTGACATTGTAAAGGGGCCGATCGATGTGTCAAAAGTCATTGATGCGGTTGCAGACCGGAATACGGGCGCGATTGTGACGTTTATCGGCTCGGTCCGCGAAATGACAAAAGGAAAGAAAACCTTGTACTTGGAATATGAGGCATATGAGTCGATGGCAAAGAAAAAGCTGGAACAAATCGGGTCGGAAATCAAAACACAGTTTCCCGATGCGAAAACCGCCATCGTGCACCGGATAGGGCGCCTTGAGATCACAGATATAGCTGTTGCGATTGCCGTTTCCGCTCCGCACCGCGATGATGCATACCGAGCAAACCGTTATGCGATTGAACGGATCAAGGAAATGGTGCCGATCTGGAAAAAAGAGCATTGGGAAAACGGCGAAAAATGGATCGGAAACCAGCAGGAAACGGTCTCCTATGAAAAAACAGGGGTTCCAAAGGAGTTTGGTTTATGATTAAAGTTTTATTATTTGCCCATTTAAAAGAACAATTGAACCGTTCCGAAATAACGATTGACCGGAATGAAATGACTGTTGGCGAACTGCGCGCCAAGCTCGGAAAAGATGGTTTTCTTCCGCAGGCTTCATCCGTCATGATTGCGGTCAATGAAGAATTTGCGCAGGATGAAGACATCATCCGGGACGGGGATGTCGTGGCCCTCATCCCACCGGTAAGCGGAGGTTGAAAAATGGAAAAATTGACGCATATGAATGAACAGGGCCGCGCGAAAATGGTCGATGTAACGGAAAAGCAGGAAACGGTCAGAACGGCCCATGCGAAAAGCTGCGTGGTTTTATCAAAAGAAGTATATGAAAACATCATCCAATTGAAAATGAAAAAAGGGGATGTCCTTGCCGTTGCCCAGGTTGCCGGTATCATGGGCGCGAAAAAAACGGCGGACGTCATTCCAATGTGCCACCCGCTCTCGTTAACAGGTGTGGATATTTCCTTCAGCTGGCAGGAGTGCGAAGACGGGCAGTATGCGCTTGAAATCGATACGTACGTGAAAACAAAGGGCAGCACAGGGGTTGAAATGGAAGCCTTGACGGCGGCCTCCATCTGTGCGCTGACGGTTTATGATATGTGCAAAGCGGTTGACAAAAGCATTGTCATCGGTCCGACTTATTTGATCGAAAAAACAGGCGGTAAGAGCGGGCATTTTAAAAGGCAGGAGGAATGAACATGGAACGGTATTCCCGGCAAATGCTGTTTGCCCCGATTGGAAAAGAGGGGCAGGAAAAAATTTCAGGCAGCCATGTGTTAATTGTCGGCGTTGGTGCGCTCGGTTCTGCCAATGCGGAAAGTTTAACAAGGGCGGGTGTCGGAAAGATCACCCTTGTCGACCGCGATTATGTCGATGAAACGAATTTACAGCGGCAAAGTTTGTTCAGCGAGCAGGATGTAAGGGACAATTTGCCAAAAGCGGTTGCCGCCAAAAAACGCCTAGAAGCCGTCAACCGAGATGTCAACATCCGCGCCTATTGCATCGATGCGTTTGATCCGAAACTCATTACCATATTGGAGGAAGGGGTCGATGTCATCATTGACGGGACCGATAATTTTGAAACGCGGTTTTATCTCAATGATCTCGCGATGAAATACCGGATTCCGTGGGTATACGGTTCCTGCGTCGGCAGTTACGGCGTCTCGTTTCCGATCATTCCGGGCCAAACCCCGTGTTTTCGCTGCATGATCGGGCATCTGCCTGCCTACCAGATGACATGTGATACAGTCGGCATTATCGCGCCGGCCGTGCAGATGACGGCTGCCTACCAAACGGCGGAAGCGATGAAGCTTTTGGTAGGGGGAAAGGTGCGCGATACGGTTGCCGTATTTGATTTATGGAAAAACGACCACCATTTTTTCAAAGCAGAAAAGCTGAAAAAACTGGATTGCCCTTCCTGCGGGGAACATCCTGTTTACCCGGCGTTGAACGAAAAATCATCCGTGGATGTGCTGTGCGGCAGGGATACGGTGCACATCCGCCATACAGGGGAATTCCATTTGGAAAACATGGCGCAGCAGATGAAAGCGGGCGGCGCGGATGTAAAATATAATGGCTATTTAATGATTACAGAACTCGAAGGCCACAGGGTAGTTTTGTTTCCGGACGGCAGAATGCTCATACATGGAACAAAAAACAGAATGGAAGCACGTTCTTTGTATCAAAAATATTTTGCTTAAAACGGCGGGGTATTTTCATGAACAATTTAATGAGTGAAAAAAATATCGAACTGCTGAAATCATTGGCGTATATGTCGGAAAAAGTGCCGAAAGGAAAATTTCTGTTCCAGGAAGACCAAAAAGGGGAATACTTTTTTGTTGTCGTCACCGACAATTTTGAAATCAGCCATTTACCGGTGACGGCAAAAAATTAAGCTTAAGGCTGTGCGAAAAAAATGCCGTCATCGGCGAATTGATGATTTTTTCCAATAACGGTAATACTTGCTCAACGGGCGTGCGCTCGAAGACAGCGAAGTGCTTGTTATTAAAAACGAAACAATCGAAAAAGAGCTTTTGGTCAACCCGTACTTTGCCCTCAATTTATGAAAATGATGACGGACCATTTCCGGAAACAGCATACAAAGTTCCGGGATCTGGTTTTATACGGGAAAAAAGTGCGCTCTACTCCACTTTGATCCGGATGGCCAACAGCTATGGGGTGGAGTGCGAAAACGGGATTTTGCTTGATATCCCGATCAACCACCAGGAACTGGCCAATTTCAGCTCGACTTCACGCGAAAGTATTACACGGGAACTAAACCACTTACAAAGCAAAGGGGTGATCTCCAAGAAAGGAAGAAAAATCGTCATCCACAGCCTTGATTATTTAAAACGGCAGATCAACTGCGAAGGCTGCCCAGTTGAATACTGCGTCATCAACTGAATGGAATATTGAAAAGGGCAAACGGTTTAAGCATTCTTAAGCCGTTCTTTTTTTCACTTTTTGACGGATTTGTGTCAATCTGAAATTTGGTGACAAACGTCACATTTTTCAATTTCCTCTCCGTTTATAGTGAAAATATCTTAAGGCTTAGGAGTGTTGCGTTATGAAAAAGAAGTCACCGCTTTCAAACAATAAAATATATGAAGCCGATTGAGAAAAACGCGGAAGAGCACAGCCAGGTTATCGTCATTATGACGGCCGCCTGCCTATTTGTGTCAGTAATGGCGGGCCTTGGCAATGGAGCAGGTTCTGGTCAAGCCCGGTTAAAAATCCGGCTTCCCCAAGCATGATTTTTCCATTAGGGCGTTGCACGGGCAGACGGTGACGCAGTGCCCGCAGCTGACGCACGAAGATTCGTTGATCGGCACACCGTGGTCCCAAATCACGCGCGGGCGTTCAGCTTCCCAGTCAATCGACAGTGTTTCGTTCACCTGCAGGTTCTGGCACGCTTCCACGCACCGCCCGCACGCAATGCACTGATTCGGGTCGTACCGGTAAAACGGATGGGAATAATCGATGCCGCTTTCTCCCACTTTCGGCGTAAACGGGTATTTCTGGTGTTCGATACCCATCATTTCGCATGTATTATGCACGATGCAGTTCCCATTGTTGTTGTCACAGACCGTGCAGTACAAAAGGTGGTTGGCAAGAATTCTGTCCATCGCTTCGTGGCGCGCTGCTTCAGCCCGGTCAACGTCGCGGCGGATGTTCATGCCGTCTTCCACCAAAGTCGCATATGCACGCACCAAAGCCCCGTTTGCTTCCACGATGCATGTGTCGCAAGTTTGGATCGGGTCTACTTCAGGGTAATAACAAATTTGCGGGTGCGGGATTTTGTTCCGGTTGATCACATCGATGATTTTTTCCCCGGCTGCAGCGATGTAATCCTTGCCGTCGATGTTGATGTGAATGGTTTCTCCTTCCATTTTCTTTTCCTCCTTTGAAGACATTTGACCATGAGGTACAGCCTTCAGAAAAAATGCAGATCATGGCAAAAACGTAATAAGCTGGCTCTGTTACTTATATCAAACTTAGAAAAGTGAACCTTTTTTTAAACGGTGTTGTCATCTTCATATAGCGGTCAATTTTAAAATGAACAAATCATCAGACTGTTTTGTATGTTGGAGCAATTGGCTTTCGTTTTGATATGAATTGATTTAAAATGAAAAATCATAGGCAGGGGGCTGGAGAGGCCATGAAAAACGTGGACACACAAAGGGAAATCCTCCGCTTTCGCAATGGGAAGCTGGAGCGTACGGTCGACACGGTGGTTACGGAGTTTCCGGTGACATTAAAAGTGAACGGGCAGGAATGGGTCACAATGGTTTGCACACCTGAATATATAGAAGATATGGCGGTCGGCTATTTGGTTTCGGAAAGGATCGTCCAGCGTTATGAAGATATCCGCGAGATTTGGACGGATGAAAAAGAAGGTTATGTCAATATCCGGACCGATAAAGTCAACCCGTATTACCAACAGTTGCAAAATAAACGGTATATCACCTCGTGCTGTGGCATGAGCAGGCAGGCGTTTGTGTTTGTTAATGATGCGCTTGCCGCGAAAAAATTAGACGGGATCCATGTAAGAATCACCATTGAAGACTGTTTCCGGCTCATGGAAGAACTACAGAAAAACGCAGCGGTATTCAAGAAAACCGGCGGCGTCCACAATGCCGCTTTATGCGATTCTGGCGGCATCAACATCAGCCGGATGGATATCGGTCGCCATAATGCGCTCGATAAAATATACGGCTACTGTCTCAAAAACGGGGTTTCCACAAAAGGGAAAATACTTGCGTTCAGCGGGCGGTTTTCCTCGGAAATTTTATTAAAGGTGGCAAAAATCGGCTGCGAAATCATATTGTCCAAGTCCGCCCCGACCGCTTTCGCATTGAAATCGGCGGAAGAACTCGGCATCACGACTGTCGGTTTTATCAGGGACGGGTCGATGAATATTTATACCCATCCGGAACGGATCGCCAACATCACCGCATACGCCTGCAGCAGCAGTTAAAACTTTTTTATATACCATGCGTTTGCCGGCAAAGGCGTTTCCCATCGCAAGGTTGACATTTCGCTATGCGTATGGTAAAAATAACTTACAATTCGAGATAATGAAGCGTTGAAAGGATCCAGTAGCCTCCTGTTGTTGCATTGAAGAGAGCCGGTGGTCGGTGCGAACCGGTACAGACAGGTGGGCGAATTACACCCCGGAGCTTCTGCCGTGTGCTAGCGGCAGACGGTTCACAGCCGTTATGCATAATGAGCGGAGAAGCAATTCTCAAGTAGGGTGGTAACGCGATATCAATCGTCCCTTCGTTTAACGGAGGGACGTTTTTATTTTTGCAAAAAAAGGAGTTGGTTTTTCGTGGATTTACTCGAAGATTTAAAATGGCGGGGGATCATTTACCAGCAGACCGATGAAGAAGGGCTGGCCGATCTGATAAAAAATGAAAAAATTACGCTTTACTGCGGGATTGATCCGACCGGGGACAGCATGCATATCGGGCATCTCCTGCCGTATTTGACGTTGCGCCGCTTTCAACAGGCGGGGCACCGGCCGATTGTTGTCCTGGGAGGTGCGACCGGGATGATCGGCGACCCGAGCGGCAAAAAGGAAGAAAGGAAACTTTTGACGATTGAAGCTGTGAAACAAAATGGCGAAGCCCTGAGAAAACAGCTGGAACGCTTTTTCGATTTTGAAGGCGAAACCGGCGCGGTCATGGTCAATAACTACGATTGGCACGGATCGATGGATTTGGTGACATTTCTGCGCGATTACGGGAAACATATCGGCATCAACTACATGCTTGCCAAAGACACGATTGCTTCACGGCTGGAAACCGGCATTTCTTTTACGGAATTCACATACACGATTTTACAGGCGGTCGACTTTTTAAACTTATACAAAAAATATAACTGCCGGCTGCAGATCGGCGGCAGTGACCAGTGGGGCAATATCACAAGCGGGCTTGAGCTGATCCGCAAATTGGAACCGGAAGGAGAAAAAGCTTTCGGCCTTACGATTCCGCTCGTCACAAAGGCGGACGGTACGAAATTCGGGAAAACAGAAAGCGGTGCGGTCTGGCTTGATGCCGAAAAAACATCGCCGTATGAGTTTTACCAGTTCTGGGTGAACACTGCTGACCAGGATGTTGTGAAATACTTGAAATACTTTACGTTCTTATCAAAAGAAGAAATTGAAGAGCTGGAAAAATCGGTTGAAACCGAACCGCATCTCCGGAAAGCACAAAAAGCGCTGGCGGCGGAAATGACAAGGCTCATCCACGGCGAGAAAGCTTTGCAGCAGGCGCTGAACATTACGGAGGCGCTTTTTAGCGGCGATGTGAAAAAACTTTCGGCCGAAGAAATGAAACAAGGGTTTAAAGATGTACCTTCTTTTCAAATTGAAAATGAGGAGCAAAAGCAATTGGTCGAACTGCTTGTTGCTGCAAAAATTTCGCCTTCAAAACGGCAGGCGCGCGAAGATATTCAAAACGGCGCAATTTACGTAAACGGCGCCCGTGTAACCGACCTGAATTACACAATAAAAGAATCAGACAAAGTCGGAGGGGAATTTACCGTCATCAGGAAAGGGAAGAAGAAGTACTTCTTAATTAAGCATTAAGAAAAAAAGAAGAAGCCTGTATCCGGGCTTCTTCTTTTTTCAGCCTATATTTCCGTAAAACCAACGACCACCATAATGATCGTCAACACGAGTATATTTAAAAGAACACGGACAAGTGTATCTTTTGGAGGCTTGGCGCGCAGCTCAAGCACAAGGAACACGGCGATAAAAGCAAAATACAAGTAAATGATCCACTTCAATTTAAAAATCGCCTCCAGCACGATGAGCGCGACGCTGACAAAGTTGAGGACATTGGTTTTGGCTTCCATAGTTGATCTCCTTCATTCGTTTCATACGGCTATTTTACCATAACACCATCCCGCTTTCGATGGGAATCAACTGCTGATCCCGTATTTTTTCAGCTTTTGGTACAGCGTCACCCTTGAAATGCCCAGCTTTCTGGCGGCGGCCGATTTGTTGCCGCCCGCTTCCCGCAAAGCTTTTTCAATCAGCTGTTTTTCAATCGTTTCCTTCTCCATCGGCAAGGAATGGCCTGCTGGAAGCGCGGCAAATTCAGGCACGGCCGCATGAGCATTTTGGAAAAACTGAAGGAGGGATTCCCCTTCAATCACCGGTTTTTCCGCCAGTATCACAATTCTCTCCATTAAATTCCGGAGTTCGCGGACATTGCCGGGCCACCGGTATTGTAGCAGGAAAGATAGGGCATCGGAGGTAAGCTCCGGTTCAGGCATTTTATATTGGATGGCAAATTGTTTCAAAAAGTATTGCGAAAGAACCGGAATATCCTCGGTCCGCGTTCTTAGAGGCGGCATGATAATTTGAATGACATTTAGACGATAATAAAGGTCTGACCTGAATTTCTTTTCTTCCATCATTTTTTCGAGGTTTTGATTGGTGGCCGCAATGAACCGGACATTAATTTTCCTTCCCGCTGCATCCCCGATACGGTAAATGACATTTTCCTGCAAAACCCGGAGCAGCTTGACCTGCATATCCAGCGGCAGCTCGCCGATTTCGTCCAAAAATAGGGTTCCGCCGTCCGCTTCTTCGATTTTTCCGGGCTTCCCCTTTTTTTCTGCACCGGTAAATGTGCCGGGTTCATAACCGAATAATTCGCTTTCAAAGAGTGCGGCAGGTATCGACCCGCAATTCACCGGAATAAACGGGCCGTTTTTCCTTGCACTGGCTTCGTGGATCGCGCGGGCGCAAATTTCTTTTCCCGTCCCGCTTTCCCCGAGAATTAACGTGACGGCATCTGTTTTAGCCGCTTTCGCCGCGATCCGGATCGTTTCCTGCAGCGCGCGGCTTTTGCCTTTTAATTTGGCAAACGGTGTTTCTTCAAAGTTTGTATACATTTTTTGCCGCAGTTCGTTCAGTTCAATGGATGTGGATACAAGGTTGTCATTCAGCTTTACAATTTGAGTAATATCCCGCTCAACCGAAATGGCCCCGATCAGTCTGCCTTGATCGTTAAAAATCGGTTTGGCGTTGACAACGACATGTTTATCATGGCGCGGGCGGTGGTACTGATTGGACACATGTTCTTTTGTGCGCAGCACTTTCAGCACGATTAAATCGTCATCCCGGAAAAAATCCGTGATCTTTCTGTTTAAAATTTCTTCTATTGGAATGTTGTATGTCCGGACAGCGGCATCATTCCAGTAAATCACTTCCTGGTTTTCGTCTACGATCGTAATGGCATCATTTTCCGTCGACAGCACCGCCTGCAAATAAAACCGCTCATTTCCCAATCCCATCCCCCTCCAGACCTGTATTGTAAAGTTATTGTACATTTAATTTACAATTGTGTAAATATATTGTACATGGAAAGCGGTTTATTTTCAGTACGGATGATTGGGATGGCAGGTCTTATTTTCGTTGGCATGATTTTTGCAAGGTATATGTGCAGAATGCTTGAAGAGAAGGAGGTTTTTCCTTTGGTTTTACTTTTTAAACACGAACCGTTAACAGATTTTAACCAGCCGGAAAATGCCGCGGCTTTTGAAGCGGCACTCGGAAAAGTGCGTGCTGAACTCGGAAGGGAGTACCCGCTCGTGATCAATGGCGAGCGGATTTATACAGACGAACAACTTATATCTGTCAATCCCGCAAATAAAGAGCAGGTTGTCGGAAAAGTATCGAAAGCGGCTAAAAAACATATCGAAATGGCTTTTGAAGGAGCAAATGAAGCGTTTCAAACATGGCGGAAAATGTCCCCGGAAGCGCGGGCGAATGTGCTGTTTAAAGCTGCCGCGATTGCGCGCCGCCGCAAGCACGAGCTGTCGGCATGGCTTGTCTTTGATGCCGGCAAGCCTTGGAGCCAGGCGGACGGCGATACGGCGGAAGGGATCGACTTCCTGGAATACTACGGCCGCGAGATGCTCAAGCTTGCGAAAGGGCAGAAAATGGAGCAGCGGGAAAATGAACATAATACATATTTTTACCAGCCGATCGGGCCGGGCGTGACGATCCCGCCGTGGAACTTCGCTTTTGCGATTGTTTGCGGCACCACAGTCGCACCGATTGTGGCAGGGAATCCGGTGCTGTTAAAGCCGTCTGAAAACACGCCGGTCATTGCCTATAAACTCGTCGAAATTCTTGAAGAAGCAGGGCTCCCGAAAGGCGTTCTCCAGTTTGTGCCAGGGGATCCGGCGGAAATTGGCGATTATCTCGTCGACCATAAAGAGACGCGCTGGATTAACTTTACCGGTTCCAAGGCGACGGGCTTGCGTATTTATGAACGGGCCGCGAAAGTGCAGAAAGGCCAGCAGTTCTTGAAACAGGTTGTGGCCGAAATGGGCGGAAAAGATACAATTATTGTTGATAAGGAAGCTGATCTCGATCTTGCGGCCGATGCAATTGTGCATTCGGCATTCGGGTTTTCCGGGCAGAAATGTTCCGCCTGCTCGCGGGTTGCTGTCCATGAAGATGTATATGATGAAGTGCTGGAAAAAACCATTGCGCTTGCGCAGGAGTTAACGATCGGCGACCCGTCCGAAAAAAATGTTTACATGGGAGCGGTGATTAACCAAAAGCAGTATGACAAGATTACAAGTTATATAGAGATCGGCAAAAAAGAAGGTAAGCTTGTCCTCGGCGGGGAAGCTGACGATTCAAAAGGCTTCTTTATCCATCCAACGATCTTTAAAGATGTGGACCCGAAAGCGCGCATCATGCAGGAAGAAATTTTCGGGCCGGTTGTTGCCTTTACAAAAGGGAAGGATTTTGACGAGCTTCTGGACATTGCCAATAACACGGAATACGGATTGACAGGCGCTGTCATTTCGAAAAACAGGGAGCATTTGGAGCGCGCTCGTTACGAATTCCATGTCGGGAACTTGTATTTTAACCGCGGGTGCACGGCGGCCGTTGTCGGGTATCAGCCGTTCGGCGGGTTCAAAATGTCCGGAACCGATTCAAAATCAGGCGGCCCGGATTATTTGAAGCTGTTTATGGAAGCCAAATCTGTATCGGAAATGTTTTAATCCTTTGGGGCGGATCCATAGAAAGGAGGGAAGCTGGTGGTGAACTGGACGAGGGATTTTTTCATCTGCCTCTCAAACAGCAAATTTTTAAATAAAAGCGCGCAAAAATGGGGGTTCCGCTTCGGGGCCGAAAAATTTGTGGCAGGCACGGATATCGGCAGCGTCACGCGCACGATCAAGGAGATGAATGCCCGCGGAATCAGCTGCACCGTCGACAATCTCGGGGAATTTGTGTCCGAAAAAACGGAAGCAGAATCCGCAAAACGGCAGATATTGAATATGCTGGACAAAATCCGCGAAGAGAAACTGGATTGCCATGTATCGGTGAAATTGACCCAGCTCGGGCTTGATATCAGCCGTGAATTTTGCATTCAAAATATGTTAGAAATTTTAGCGCGGGCAGAGCACTACGGCATTTTTATCAATGTTGACATGGAAGATTATGCCCATTTTCAGGCCACGATTGATGTGTTAAAAATCCTGCTCCAAAATTACGGCAATGTCGGAACGGTGATTCAAGCGTATTTGCGCTGTGCCGAAGATGTGATGGATGAGCTGAAGGATATCCGGCTCCGCATTGTGAAGGGGGCTTATAAAGAAAGCGAAGCGGTTGCTTTCCAAACGAAGGCTGAAATCGACAGGAATTATTTAAAACTAGCAAAAAAACGGCTGCTCGGCGATGCGTACACATCAATTGCCACCCACGACCACAACATCATACGTGCGTTGGAGGATTTTATCAGGGAAAACAACATTTCCCATGAAAAATTTGAATTTCAGATGCTGTACGGTTTCCGCCAGGAGATGCAGTACGAATTGGCGGAAAAATACCACTTCACCACTTATATGCCGTTCGGGAACGATTGGTTCGGCTATTATATGCGGCGTCTGGCCGAACGCCCGCAAAATATCAATCTCATCGTGAAAGACGTTTTTTATACAAAAGATCACAAACTGAAAAAAGAGCCGCTCCTTACCGGCGCACTGGCTGTTTCATTGCTGCTGCTGTGGCGGAAAAGCGGAAAGAAAAAATAAGGCGGTTTGTTTAGGGCGTGGGCATCTATCACGCCTTTTTGTTTTGCCCCGCTTTCGGCAACCCGAATTTTTATTGTCAGAATTGTGAACAGATCTTTTCAAAAATTGGAAGATCTATTGTTATAATCAACAAAAAGGGGGGATGCGAATGAATCATGCGTATTTTTTAAAGGTAACGATTGAAATGGCAAGGGAAAATATCGAAAATGGGGGCGGGCCGTTTGCCGCCATTGTTGTAAATGGAAACGGTGAAATTGTAGGGATCGGAAAAAACAGCGTTACGAAAAACAATGATCCGACTGCCCACGCGGAAGTTCAGGCGATACGGGATGCTTGCCAAAATCTTGGAACTTTCCAGCTTGCCGATTGTATCCTTTATTCAAGCTGCGAGCCGTGCCCGATGTGTTTGGGCGCAATCTACTGGGCGAGGCCGAAAGAAGTTTATTTTGCCGCCGATCAAAAGGATGCGGCAAATGCGGGATTTGATGATGCTTTTATTTATGAAGAAATTACAAAAGACCACGGTGCCCGCGCGATCCGCTTTAACCGAGTTGACATCCCGGACCGCACGCTTCCATTTGAAGAATGGGAACATACTTATATAAAAATCAATTATTAATGCCATTCAAGAAGACTCCCTTATAGCCTGCTTTTGTGGTGAAAAGCGGGCTCTATTTATTTTTTTCTTGAAAAAATTTCCTTGCTATGATAACCTAACAATATGTAGTATTATTAATGCTATTAAAACACTAAATATGGTATATCAGGCGATGGTGGCATTTTTTGCAATGCCTTAAAAGGGAATCCAGTTGAAAGCTGGAGCTGCCCCCGCAACTGTAAGTGTGGACGAACGAGCAAATCCACTGTACCCCCTGCTTCATGGCGGCGGTATGGGAAGGGCTTTAGTAGGATGATACACAAGCCAGGAGACCTGCCATAGCTTGAAGTTTCCATTCTCCGGGGTGTGGGAAGGTGAAACGATTGGAAAACATGGATACATATTGCAGTTTTTCTGTCGGTTTCGCCGTTCATCCCCGGGGTGGACGGTTTTTTTATGGTTCAAAAAAGGAGGAAAAACATGGAAAACTTATGTTCAACTCAAGCAGCGGGCGTTTTGAAATGGATGGATGAAATTTCGGCCGGACTTGATCTTCAAACCGAAAAGTATAAAGAAAAGGTTGCAAATGCCTGGTATCAGGATGCCCGGCTTGAAGAAAAAACCGATTTGCTTATCAAATACGCGCTCGAAAATGTAGATGAAGCCGGTGCGGACTGGTCGTTCCTTGCGGCCAGGATTTACCTGCAACTGCTTTACATGAAGGCGGCTGCAAACCGGCATTACGATCCGCAGCAGCGTTACGGTCCCTTTTATGAACTGATTGAACAACTGACGAAAAAAGGCATTTATTCGCCACATCTGCTCGCCAAATACAGCAGGAAGGAAATCGAAGAAATTGGCGGATGGATCCGGCCGGAAAGGGATTATCTGTTTACGTATCCCGGAATTTATACACTTGCCACCCGGTATCTTGCCGCGGATTTTGAAAAAAACATTTATGAACTCCCGCAGGAACGCTGGATGGTGATCGCCATGTACCTGATGCAGGATGAAAAGCCGGAAAAACGGATGGCATATGTGAAAGAAGCGTACTGGGCGCTCAGCCATTTGTATATGACCGTTGCGACTCCGACACTCGCCAATGCCGGGAAAACTTACAGCCAGCTGTCGAGTTGCTTTATTGATACAGTAGATGACAGCCTGCAATCCATTTATGACAGCAATACGGATATTGCCCAACTTTCAAAAAACGGCGGCGGAATTGGCGTATATATGGGGAAAATCCGCGCACGGGGGAGTGCCATCAAAGGTTTCCGCGGCATGTCAAGCGGTGTTGTGCCGTGGATCAAGCAGTTAAACAATACGGCGGTCAGCGTTGACCAGCTCGGGACGCGGAAAGGGGCGGTTACAGTCTATTTGGATGTTTGGCACCTTGACATTGAAGATTTTTTGGATTTGAAATTAAACAACGGTGATGACCGGATGCGGGCAAGGGACATCTACACCGGTGTTTGCATCCCGGATTATTTTATGGAACAGGTGGAAAAAAGGGGCGATTGGTACTTGTTTGACCCGCATGAAGTCAGGGAAGCAATGGGGTTCTCACTTGAAGATTTTTACGATGAAACAAAAGGAAGCGGCAAGTGGCGCGAAAAATATGAAGCGTGCATTAAAGCGGACCTCAAATCGAAAAAGAAAGTCCCTGCGATTGAAATCATGAAACGCATCATGAGATCGCAGCTGGAGACGGGAGCGCCGTTCATGTTTTACCGTGATGAAGTGAACAGGAAAAATCCGAACAGCCATCAGGGGATGATTTACTGCTCCAATTTGTGCACGGAAATTGCCCAAAACCAATCCCCGACGGTATGGTTGGAAGAATATGTGGAAAAAGAAAATATGATTGTAAAAAAATACCGGTCGGGTGATTTTGTTGTCTGTAATTTAAGTTCCATCAATTTGGGAAAAGCGGTGCCGGACGGGGTGCTTGAACGGCTCATCCCAATCCAGATGCGCATGCTTGATAATGTCATTGATGTCAACACCCTTCCAATCAGGCAGGTTGAAATCACCAATCAAAAGTACCGGGCGGTCGGGCTTGGCACTTTCGGCTGGCATCATTTATTGGCATTAGAAAATATCCAATGGGAATCGGAAGAAGCAGTGCAGTACGCGGACAAGCTGTATGAAGACATCGCCTACCTTACGATTAAAAGCAGCATGGAACTGGGCAAAGAAAAAGGCTGCTATCCGGTTTTTCCGGGCAGCAAATGGAGCACAGGTGCCTATTTTGCAGAAAAAGGCTATACAAGTGAACGTTGGAAGGCACTTGAAAAAGATGTGAAACAATACGGCATCCGCAATGGTTATTTAATGGCGGTTGCCCCGAACGCGACGACCTCCATCATTGCAGGATCCACCGCGAGCATTGATCCGGTTTTCAAGCCTTTTTACTTTGAGGAGAAAAAGGATTATAAAATGCCGGTCACCGCGCCGGATTTAAATTACCGCACTTACGCGGTTTATCGACGATCCGCCTATGTGCTCGACCAGCGCTGGTCCGTCAGGCAGAACGCAGCCCGGCAGAAGCATGTCGACCAAAGCATCTCGTTCAATTTTTATGTGCCGCATAACATCCGGGCAGCGGTTTTGCTTGATCTTCACCTCCAGGCTTGGAAGGAAGGCCTGAAAACGACTTATTATGTGCGATCCACTTCAAATGATGTAGAGGAGTGCGAATGGTGTCAAAGCTGAACGTTTTAATCGCTTATTTGTCATATAGCGGAAATACAAAAGAAACGGCGGAACTCATCGAATCAGGGCTTAAAGCGCGCGGCATCCGGGTGGACATGTACCAGATCGGTGTTTCGCCTCCGGTAAACCCGGAACATTACGATCTCATCCTGATTGGGACGTTTACTTGGGATATGGGGAGCACACCTGATGAAGTGAAAGATTTTGTCCTCGAAATCGGGTATAAGCCGGAGAATGTCGCTGTTTTTGGTACAGGCGACACGCAGTTCGGCGGTGATGACTTGTTCTGTCTTGCCGCCGTTAAACTCGCGAAATTTTACGGTAGCCGCTGGGAACCTTTAAAAATTGAACAATCCCCTAGAGGGAGCCAAGAGAAGAAAGTTGAAAAATGGCTGGAAGGAGTGCTGGAAGATGCTTTTGCAGGAAAAAGTGAAGACATTAGAGCCCATGTATTCAAATAAAGCGACCGCGCTTTTCGGCGGGAAATCAAGCGGGATACTCAATTGGAATGACCTCCCGTATCCCCACTGGTATAAAATGTACAAACGGCTGCTTGGAAATTACTGGCAGTCTGATGAAATCAATATGTCCTCGGATATCAAACAATTTCCGGAGTTATCGAAGTGGGAACAGGAAACTTTCCTGAAAATCATCAGCCTGCTGGCGACGCTCGATTCCTCGCAGACAAGGACGATGCTGCTTCTGTCGCTTTATGCCGCGGATCCGTCCGTGCAGTCGATCCTGGCTGTTATCGCCCAGCAAGAAGCGGTCCATAATGAGAGCTATTCCTATATTTTATCTTCTGTTGTTTCATTGGAAAAACAGAACAATGCATTTGAGATCGGCAGGACAAATCCCGTGCTGCTGAAACGGAACCGGGCATTAATGGAGCAATATAACCGGTTTGTAAAAGAGCCGTCCGTCGAAAACATCCTGAAAACGCTAGTGTACTCGACCTTGTTGGAGGGGTTGTTCTTTTACTCCGGTTTTGCATTCTTTTATAACTTGGCGCGCCAAAATAAAATGGTCGGCACCTCAACGATGATCAGCTACATCAATCGGGACGAGCTGGAACATGGCCGGTTTGTGTCGGAACTGATCCGCGCGGCATTGGCGGAAAATCCGGAATTGAATACGGAGGGGTTTGCAAATTGGGTGTATGCCCAATTCAAGCGGTCGGTCGAACTGGAAACGGAATGGTCGCAGTATGTCCTTTCTGATGTAGAGGGGATCGATTTGGAGGAAATGGCCGGTTTTATACAATATCGGGCAAACAAAATGCTGCGCATGATCGGCTTAAGTGAAATCTATCCGGAAAATGTCCGGAACCCGATGAAGTGGATCCGCGCCTATCTTGACAATTTTGACGGCACAAAAACCGATTTTTTTGAACAAAAATCGCGCCAGTACACAAAAGTAAGCGATTTGAACGGGTTTGACGAGCTTTAATATCAATGATACTTTCCATATTGAAGGGCAAACAAAAAAGACGGCCGAAATTCGGATTTTGGATTCGGATTCGTCTTCTTTGTTGCCTTACATTTTGTTGTGCAATTTTATTACAGCGGTGTTTTTGATCAGAAAATTTAGGAAAATATAGAAAAAGCGATCAAAAATAATAAACTATTGAAAAACACAAGGCTGCCGTAAATAAAAAAGGTATAGGCAAAAAACGAATTTTGGAAAGCGTCCAGCACGATTTGGGCGATGACTGCCGCGGCGATGACTCCTCCCAAAATGTGGATGGCCCGTTTCGGTTGCAAATCAGCGGAAGCTGCGATGATATATAGAATACTTGCTGCAACCGTTAAGCATATGATGACCCTTGTATCTGACTGGATCGGAAGGTTTAACGGGTTTAAATAGAGCAGCAATGCTTGAATGCCCAATAAGATTCCCATCATTCCTGATACCCTCATTCTACTGCCACCCCTTTTTTCTATTGTGTCCTATGAAAAAACTGATCGGCAAATTTAAATATTCATTTATCAATTAAAACGCTGCTATCGTAATCTCGATATTCGTAATATAGATTTTTTGGATAAAAAAATCCCTCTATGCAAAAACCCCAAAACCATAATGGCTTGGGGTTTTTTGCGCAGCCGTCCAATTAACGGGAATAAAACTCAACGATCAGCGATTCGTTAATTTCAGCCGGAAGTTCCGAGCGTTCAGGCAGGCGGGTGTAGATCCCTTCCAGCTTGTCTGCATCAAAAGAAAGGTAATCCGGAACAAAAGTTGTCGTTTCGATTGCTTCTTTGATGACATCCAAGTTGCGGGATCTTTCGCGAACGCCGATCGTTTGGCCAGGTGTTACACGGTAAGACGGAATATCAACGCGACGGCCGTCAACGAGAATGTGGCCGTGGTTCACAAGCTGGCGTGCCTGGCGGCGTGTGCGTGCCAAACCAAGGCGGTAAACAAGGTTGTCCAAACGGGACTCCAAAAGGATCATAAAGTTTTCGCCGTGTTTACCTTGCATTTTGCCGGCTTTTGCGAAAGTATTGCGGAATTGGCGCTCATTTACGCCGTACATATGGCGAAGCTTTTGTTTTTCTTGCAATTGCAAGCCATATTCAGATAATTTTTTTCGCTGGTTCGGGCCGTGTTGGCCTGGCGCATAAGGGCGTTTTTCTAATTCTTTTCCAGTACCGCTTAAAGAAATGCCAAGACGGCGGGATAATTTCCAGCTTGGGCCGGTATAACGAGCCATGAAAGACTCCTCCTTTGTTTTTATTTTGTTGTAAAATAAAAACAGGTATCATGGACATTCCTTTATGCGCATTTTGTTTTCATGTACCATCGCCCCAGCAGCAGAGGGTTACGCGATACACCTTGCGGGACATCCCGTCCAAGGAACAAAATGCAGGCATAAAGCTGCCCACTAAGGCTGCATTATTTTACACAAAGTTGATTATATGTTTTTATTCCCTAAAAGTCAACAAGGAAATCGGTGTGCCGCGTTTTTCCTGCATTAGACCGAGTATATATAATATATCGGCTGGATATGCTGTACATTAATAGTTCTTTTGTAATATAATAGTATTAATTTAAGTGACTTTTTTCCTTTTTCGCGGTACACCACGCGATTTTTTGTTTTAATTTTCTTCATTTTCAATATGTGGATGCGTTTGTTTTCGTTTTTACATGAAACAAGGTGATTAGGTAATGGAAAAGAATTTCAGTCATTTGATCCTATATTACAAGTCCCGTTTATTGGATTTAATGAATTTGCAGGAGGGCAGCAGCTTGGATGAATGGGTGGGGGTTGTGGCCGACTGTTTAAACGCGGAAAAGATTGCATATTATAAACAGGACACCGAAAATACAAAATGTTATAAAATCAGCGGTTTTTACAACCCTTACCAGCAACCCGTCAAAACAAGCCTGCCATCTGGGAAAATAAAAGCTTTGACAGGGAAATCCCCGATCGTCTTTAGCAGGGAATTGCAAAAAGATCCTTACTTTTCACAGTTTAATATTGCCTTTTCCATTCCGGATAAAGAGATGGAGGACGGCTGCCTTTTTCTTTCTATTCCAAAGAAGATTTTAGAAACGCTGTCAAACGCGGATCTGCAGGCATTCGTCCGGGAGAGCCGGAAATTTTTGAAGTTGAAATATGAGTTATCTGTTGTGGAAAGCGACCGGAAACGTTATATTGAATTATTTCAAGTGACCGAGAAATTCCACTCTTCCATGGATACAGACACTATCCTAGCAGAAATCATTTATACGCTCCAAAGGGTGTACCCGGTTTTTGAATATTCCTTAATGCTGTCTGATGATGATCATCATAATGTGGATTTGCCGATCAAATCGCTCCAGTACGATGCAATCGACGATATGGCGCTTGATTCGTATGTGAACGGCCAGATCCAGATTGCAACTTTGTGGCGTACGAACCAGACGCTGCTGTATGCCCCGCTTCGAGGGAGGCAGGGGGTATATGGCGTTTTGCAAGTCATCGCGTTTGCCAACTATGAATTTAACCGCAGCGATGTCGAATTTATCAGCCTGTTGGCGAATACGGCGGGCAGTGCACTCGAAAATGCCAAGTTGTACCAGCAGTCGATGCAGTCCATTGAAGAACTCCGTCTCATCAATTCGGTTTCTCAGCAGTTAAATAAAAGCACGAATGTAAAAGAAACGGTTGATTTTTTAATGTCGCAAATCTCCTGCTCGTTTGATGCGAAAGAAATCGGCTTTATCATGATCCAGGACGGGAAGTACCACCTGCTTGAGGGCAGCAGCCCTGTCTTCGAACAAAATGAGGGCATCCGTTATATTGACTTTGTCAACCAATCCTTTTCCGACAACAATAAGGAATCATTGTTTATCAGCAATTTAAACCGGCGCTATCCCGAAAGAGGGTACCGTTTTGCTTCGCTGATGGCCGTCCCGTTGATCCAGGAAGATGCATTAAAAGGATTCTGCATCGTCCTCCACGAGGAACCGTACCATTTTTCTTTTGATATGTTCAAACTCTTTCAATCTTTGATTTACCAGTCGGGCATGGCTTTAACGAATTCGATGCTCCGTGAGCGGCTGGAAAAGATGGTAATCACGGATCAACTTACACAACTGTTTGCCAAAAATTATTTGAACAGCAGGATGGAGGAATCAATTAGAGAAGATGAGCAGGGTACATTGATTTTGTTGGACATTGACGATTTTAAAAAAGTGAATGATACATATGGTCACCAGGTGGGGGATGAAATTTTGGTTCAAGTTGCCCGTTTGATTAAAGAAAATATCCGTTCAACAGATGTCGGCGCAAGGTGGGGAGGAGAGGAATTGGCCATTTACCTCCCCGGTGTGCCGCTTGAAACGGGCGAACAGGTCGCAAAAAGATTACTTACAGCTGTGGAGAAAAATACAAACCCGCCGATCACCGTTTCTTGCGGTGTTTCGTACTGGAACAAAGAAATGAACGAAACGGCTGAATCCCTTTTTAACAGGGCGGATGCCGGTTTATACCATGCCAAAAATTTAGGGAAAAACCAGGTTGTGATCAGCAATACGCAAATCAAAGCAAATGAGTAAAACCCCTTGCCCGGCAATTCCGGCAAGGGGTTTTGGGCATACGCCATTTTACAAAACTTTCACAAGCGCGGCGGCAAACGCGGTTAAGCCTGCTTCGTCTTCCTCGTCAAAACGGTTCTTTTCGGGGCTGTCAATATCCAAAACGCCGACCACTTTACCGCTTTTTACAAGCGGGACAACGATTTCCGACTGCGAAGCGGCGTCACAGGCAATGTGCCCTGGAAATTGGTTGACATCGGCGACGCGCAAGATCTTGTTTTCTTTCCATGCCGTGCCGCACACACCCTTCCCATATGGAATCCGCACGCAAGCCGGCAAGCCTTGGAAGGGGCCAAGCACCAATTCTTTTCCGTCCGCCAAATAAAATCCGACCCAGTTGATCCGGTCCAGAGAGTGGTTTAAAAGCGCGGAAGCATTACTTAAATTGGCAATTCGGTTTGGTTCGCCATCCGTCAGCGCCTCAAGCTGTTTTACGACAAGCTGGTAATTTTCTTTTTTCGTTCCTCGATATGTATCTGCATGAAACATGGCCATCATCCTCACGTCAACAAATTTTTCAACAAGAAACGGGGCACGGGATAAGAATTTGTCGAGAAGTTCTTAAAGGAAACCGGCCCAAAACATTGAATTCTTATGAATAGAATATTTTTATCACACAAGGGCAAAATCGGCAAGCATGAACATAGGAAGAAAGGATGAAGCACATGGACGGTAATGGTGCGGCAGCAAAAGAAAAAATATTAAATACAGCCATTTCTTTATTCCATACGTACGGTTACCGGGGGACAACCATCAGGGCAATCGCCTCCGCCGCGAAAGTCAATTCTGCCAATATCTCTTATTATTATAACGGAAAGCAGGGCCTGCTGGAAGCGTGTTTTATCCGCTTTTTTGAACCATATATTGCATGCCTTGAGGAGGTGGTGCAGGATGCCCAAAACCTTCCCGGGGAAGGACTGATTCGGGCAATCCGCCGCATGCTTTATTTCCAAAGTGAAAACCATCTGCTTTCAAGATTTGTGTGGAGGGAAGTAACGATCGATTCGCAGATTGTCCGCGAGATCACTTCCACGTACTTGATGAAAGAGCGCTATTTGTTGAAAAAGCTTGCCAAAGCCTGGTTTGGCCTGGGGATGCAGGGAAACAAACTGAATTTTATGGTGATTCAGCTCAGAAGCATGATTGCGATGCCTTATTTAAACAGCCAATATATTCGCGAAGTATGGGGCATGCAGCCGGAAGAACCTTATTTCACCGAGCAGTACAGCCGTGCCATTACGGAATGGCTAGGCAGCTTGAAGCAAAACGGCGAGGGGCAGCCGGAATCATTATTATTAAGGCTCTGTTAATTGTTGTTGTTGATTATCGTTCATTTCTGAGACATCTGCAGTATAAGCGGGCAAGAAGAGGCCCTCGTGCTGTGGTATCGGGAGGGGAGGCCGCGACGCGCCATATGCGAAGCGGATTTCGCGATCATCCATATTGATCACTAACATAACCTTTATTAAAAACCGCTTTTTAACGGGCCGGCTCTGTTTCATTGATTGTTGGCCGCCGCATACTGTGGTATGGAATTTCGCGGCAGCCAGCAATCTATTAAACAGAGCCGGTTTATTTAAGGATTTTTTTGTACATTGAAGGAAGAACAAACCAAATTGATGCGAAAAATCTCGAATTCCATAGTCAAATATTGTCGTTACATGGTATCATAGAATACAAATACCATACGGGAAAATCCGGGCGGAAAAAGCCCGGAAGAAATTTTACATAATGAGCGGTTGATATAGATTTGATTTGTGGATGGACGGGAGGCTTTTAAGTTTATGATGTACGGCATCATTGGCGCGATTGTATTGCTTTTAATCTTATTGATATACGGATTTATCATCAGAAGGCAGTTTTACAAGGAGATTGACAGGCTAGAAGCTTGGAAAATTGATATTATGAACCGGCCTGTCATCGAAGAATTGGGAAAAGTGAAGCAGCTCAACATGACCGGGGAGACGGAAGAATTGTTTGAGCGCTGGCGCAAAAACTGGGAAGACCTATTAAATGACGAGCTGCCCGCGGTGGAAGAAAAGCTTTTCGAAATCGAAGAGCACACCGACAAATACCGGTTCAAAAGGGCAAAAGAAGTGCAGGCTGAAACGGAAGCATTTCTCAATGATGCCGAATTAAAAATAAAAAACATACTTGTGGAACTCCATGAACTGATCGATGCCGAAAAACAAAGCCGGCAGGAAATGGAAGAGACCGGGAAGGTTTTTAAAGAAATTAAGAAGCAGCTTTTGACCCACCGCCACACATACGGAAAAGCCATTAAAAATCTGGATTTGAAGACGGATGCTCTGGCAGCGAAGTTTGACCGGTACGGGGAGCTGACGGAAGCGGGCAATTATCTTGAAGCAAAAAAATTAGCAGATGAACTAAAGGCCGAAGTGAAAAAACTTCAGGAGGATACTAGGAAGATCCCGGATTTATTGGCGGAAACGGGATCGCTTTTACCGATGCAGCTTGCGGAATTAACAGAGGGCTATAAAGAAATGGCTGCCCAAGGTTTTGTGCTGGATCATCTACAGTTTGATGAAGAAATGAAGGATATAAAAGAAAAGCTTGCGTCATACCACCAGAAACTGGAAATGGCGGATACCGGCGGTGTGGAAGAGGGAATTCAGTCATTAAAGGAAAGAATCGATACGATTTATGATATTTTGGAAAAAGAAGCTTATGCGAAAAACTATGTGCTGCTGAATTACCGGAAAGTGAAAGAACAGCTCGATGAAATTCAGGGGGAAAACAGCCGTCTGAAGCATGAAACGGAATCCATCCGGCAGACGTATCAGCTTCAGCAGGAAAACATGGCGGTCCCGGATGAGCTGGAAAAACAAATTGAAAAACTGGCAAAGCGTTTTGCAGTCCTTGAGGCTAAAATTCCCGAAAACCAGTCGATTTATTCGGTTTTAAGCGAACAGTTAAAAGAAATTGAAGGGCAGATTGAAAAACTGCAGGATGACCAGGAGACATTTACGGAGTATCTGCAAAGCCTGCGAAAAGATGAAATGGAGGCGCGCGGGAAAATTGCCGCATTAAGGCGGCAAATCCAGGAGATGCGCCGCCAGGTTGGCAGAAGCAATGTCCCGGGGCTGCCGGAATCGTACCGGGAGCAGTTTGAAGCAGCGCGCAAAGCCATCCGGGAGACGGCGGAAAGCTTGGATGCAAAACCGCTGAATATGGAAACGGTGAACCGTCATCTGGCTGAAGCGGAAAGCACGGTCAGCGGGCTTGAGAAAAGTACGAAAGAACTGCTGGAAAATGTTGTATTGGCTGAAAAAGTGATTCAATACGGCAACCGGTACCGCGCAAAATATAAAAAAGTGGCGGACGGGTTGCAGCGCGCCGAAGATGCTTTCCGGAGCTACAATTACCAGGCTGCGCTGGAAGAAGCCGCCACAACAGTGGAATCTGTCGAGCCCGGTGCCTTAAAAAAAATTGAAAAAATGCTTGAAACGGAAGAAACGTTGTAACGGGCATGCAGGCAAACGGAAAAGGCGGAGATACCCGCCTTTTCCGTTTGCTTTTTACCGCTTTTCCAACATTCGCATCTATGGTATGATGTAGATTTGGATACAACTTTATGCCGATCGAAGGTGTTCAAATGATTTATTTCGATAACAGTGCAACCACGAAGCCTTACCCTGAAGTTTTGGATACTTTTGTGAAAACTTCGGTAAACTATTATGCGAATCCCTCTTCCCTGCACAGCCTCGGCGCGCAGGCAGAGAAGCTCGTCACACAGGCGAGACAGCAAATTGCAAACATTCTCGGTGTAAACCAAAACGAAATTGTTTTTACTTCCGGCGGCACGGAAGGGAACAATTTGGCGATTAAAGGAACCGCCCTTGAGTACCGTGCAAGGGGCAGGCATATCATTACAACGGCTGTCGAGCATGCTTCCGTTTTTGAAACTTGCCGCCAGCTGGAAAAGCTGGGCTTTCGCATTACTTATCTGCCTGTGGATAGCAGGGGTAGAATCCGAATAGATGATTTAAAAGCGGCGATCACGGACGAAACGATTTTGGTGTCCGTCATGCATGTGAATAATGAAGTCGGGGCGGTCCAGCCGGTTGAGGAAATCGGACGCCTCCTGAAAAACTATCCAAAAATTTTATTCCATGTCGACCATGTTCAGGGGTGCGGAAAAGTCCCGCTTTCCTTGCATGAAGCTGGCATCGATCTTTGTACGATTTCTGCGCATAAATTCCATGGCTTAAAAGGGACAGGCGTTTTATATAAGCGTGCAAATATCAGAATTTCACCGCTTTTAACCGGCGGGCACCAAGAAAGCCAGCTGCGCAGCGGCACCGAAAATACGGGTGGGATTGTTGCAGCCGCAAAAGCGCTCCGGCTGATCCATG
This sequence comes from Weizmannia acidilactici, assembly GCF_008974185.1. GTDB lineage: Bacteria > Bacillota > Bacilli > Bacillales > Bacillaceae_C > Weizmannia > Weizmannia acidilactici. Next base: position 2,074 of record NZ_BKZP01000007.1, on the reverse strand, counting down.
AAAAGTTCGAAAACGGGGCAGCAGAAAAAACGTCCCAAATCCGCGATTACCTGATCGAAAAGTTAGCAGCGATACCGGGCGTTACCGTGCATACGGACCCGGAAGTGTCGGCACCGCATATCATTAATTTTTCGGCCGGCGGTATCCGCGGTGAGGTGTTGGTGCACGCGCTTGAGCAGCAAGGAATTTTTATTTCGACAACAAGTGCCTGCTCTTCAAAAACGCGGGAACTGAGCCGCACGCTCCTGGCGATGGGTGTTTCCAAAGCTGAAGCCGAGGGGGCGGCGCGCATCAGCCTTTCCTATGAAAACACAATGGAAGAAGCGGAAAATTTTATACGCATTTTGCAACAAACGATCCAAAATCTACAACAAGTGTTGGGGAGAAATCAATGAATTACGACCAAATTTTGATTCGTTACGGCGAGCTCTCGACAAAAGGGCATAACCGCCAGTTTTTCATCAGGCATTTAAAAGACAACATCAAAAAAGCGCTGAAGCCTTATAAAGGCATTCAGGTCCAGGCGCTGTACGACCGGATGTACGTGCTGTTGAACGGGGCAAACGGAGAACAGGTGATCGAAACGTTAAAATCGATTTTCGGGATCCAGTCGTTCAGTCCTGCTGTCCGGGCCGATAAACGGCTTGAAAGTATCCAGCAGGCAGGTCTTGAACTGGTCAAAAATAGCTTTCGGGAAGGAAAAACGTTTAAAGTATCGGCACGCCGCGGCGACAAAACTTTCGAATACGATTCAAATGATTTAAACCATTTGGTCGGAGGCTATATCTTGAAAAATATCGGCGGCATCCGGGTCGATGTTAAACATCCGGATATCGAACTGCTCGTGGATGTCCGCAAAAACGGCGTCTATTTGTCGACCGAAGTGATTAAAGGCGCCGGCGGGCTTCCGGTCGGTTCATCCGGAAAAGCGATGCTGATGCTTTCCGGTGGCATCGACAGCCCTGTTGCCGGCTATTTGGCGATGAAACGCGGCGTGAAGGTGGAAGCCGTCCACTTTCACAGCCCGCCGTTCACAAGCCCGCGGGCAAAGCAAAAAGCGCTGGATTTGGCGGAAAAAATTTCAGCATACAGCGGATCGATCAAAGTGCACATCGTTCCGTTTACAAAAATCCAGGAAACAATCCATAAAGGCGTTCCGGAAGGCTATTCCATGACAGTACAGAGAAGGGTGATGCTGGAAATTACGGACCGGCTGCGCAAGATCCACAACGGGCTTGCTATTGTGACCGGCGAAAGCCTCGGGCAGGTGGCCAGCCAGACGTTGGACAGCATGGTGGCGATTAATGACGTGACCACGACGCCGGTTTTACGTCCGCTCATTTCAATGGATAAACTGGAAATCATTGAGATGGCGCAAAAAATTGATACGTACGAGATCTCAAGCCTTCCGTATGAAGACTGCTGCACCATTTTTACGCCGCCTGCGCCGAAAACACGGCCGAAGGTGGAGCTTTCGCGGCTCTATGAAAGCCGGCTTGATATGGAAACACTGATTGAGGAAGCAGTGCAGCATACTGAAACCGTCTTTATCACGCCAAACCAAAAAAAGCAGGAAGAAGACTTATCGGATCTGCTGTAAAATCCATTAACTGGTAGCACCGCCAATATCATTACAGCATGTTGCTATGTGTTTGTGCACATTCTATACTCACAAGGAGGTGAGACACATGGCACAAAGCAACAACAGCAACCAATTGCTTGTAAGCGGTGCTGAACAGGCACTGGAACAAATGAAATACGAAATTGCACAAGAATTTGGCGTGAACCTTGGCGCTGATACGACTTCCCGCGCGAACGGGTCTGTAGGCGGCGAAATTACAAAACGCCTTGTTTCGATGGCTGAACAACAATTAGGCGGATTTTCCCGATAATTAAATGATGATGGATAGGAAAAAGCGGGCCGGTTCTGGTCCGCTTTTTCTATTTGGGTGCACCTGGCATGGCTGCACTCTATAGGGTGAAAGTCCCGAATCGCGAAGGCAGTAGTAGCGATAGCCTAACGCAAGGGTGTCCGTAGTGATGCGGGATCTGAAGGAAGCGAGCGGCAAACCTC
>NZ_BKZP01000006.1 GCF_008974185.1 Weizmannia acidilactici | reverse complement strand
CGCGTTTCGGGACTTTCACCTTATAGCGTGCAGCCATGCTAGGCGCACCCCAAAAAGCGTGGGCGATTCAATGATAATCGCCCACGCTTTTTTGCGCTCCGGTCCTCCCGTACGCCTTCAATTCTTTTTATAAACCGGATGCAGCTTGCTCCCTTCCAGCACTTCGAATAGTTCTAAACGGGATTTGGTGCAGGCCGTTTTGATACCCATCTCCGAAAAACTGGATACGACCTTTTTTAAATGATCATGATTTTTTTTCATATGATCACCCCATGTATATATTTTACTTCCGACATTTTTCCTTACTTATGTATTACCCTTTATCCAATATCTTACACGAAATACCTTACGATTTTATTAAAATTCTCAGTTTTTTTCGTGAGAGGCCTGTGGATTTGACAAAAGGTATGATCATCATGATTCATTTCTAATATAACAAAAAATCAGGAAAATTGTAAGGGGTTTCATAGATATTTTTCTATCGCTATCATCAACGGACAGCACCTTGTAAATATTTTCGTACCAAAAGATTATACTGGACATCACAACGGATATATATTACGATAAATAGTTGAATTATATTTCGGATGCACGGGAGAAAAATGCAGCCACCATTTACCGCTTTCTCCCATACTCATATTCTCTGGATGCAAGGAAGTGTGCCTACCAAAATGTCCGGCCTGTTGAACGATTTTGCCATGAAACTTCAAAGCTATCTTCAGCCTGAAAGAGAGTCCCACCAAAATCTTGTCCAAAAAGGGCTGTTGTTGTACCGCCAGCATCTTGTCTATGGAAAACGGGTTTCGGGGCGGTTTTTAACCGGGAAAGTCCAGGACGTTTCGCCGGTGGAGTGCCGGCTGGATCTGGAAAACCCGCTGGATTGCGAATGTTCCTGCCCGCAGGACGGTTTTTGCCGCCATCAGCTCGCTTTATTTTTCTCTGCGTACAGTGAAGAAAACAGCGTGTTTGATTGGGTGCAGCAGTGGAAAAGCCGGAGTGCTGCCGGGCAGATTCTGCAATCCGTCAAACGGGCAAGCGAGCTTCTGAAACAGAAAAAGGATGCCTACTCCCAACCAAGCATCACGCAATGGCTGGCTGACTTTCATGCCGCTTTTCAGGAAATAAACAACCGCCATGAATACTTGATGGATATTTCTGCAAGGCAGGTATACCACCGGCTGACCGGTTTTTTGCCGGTTGAACAGGAATGGGAGCCATTGTACCGGTTAATCGCCGCTTATGAAATGTTTAAATATCTCAACCGGATCTGCCGGGAAAACGAATTTTTTTCATCAGCTTCCTTGCTGCGCTTTTTTGTTGAGGAAGCAGAAGACTCACTCGTCCGGCTGTCGTCCGGTTCCATTCCGTTTGCTTATGATCCGTTTATCGGTTATTTGCGCGATGACTGCTGGTGGCTTGCGGACGGGGAATCCGTATATGAATTCGATTCAGTTGACTTTTACCGGATGCTCTGGTCCCGACTGCTTAAAAATGCCAATTGGAGAAAGCAGGAAGCCGAACGTTTAAGGGCGAAAATTGTAAACGGAATTGACACAGGAGAAAAGCTTTCTTCTGCTGCGGTGCTCTGCTTCATCCACCAGGCATTTTTGTCCGGGAATGACGATACGGCCCTGAACACATTGGAACAGCTGGCAAATAGCGGGATGATGACGGCCGTTTATATACCTTATTGGCTGGCGGAATTGAACATGCATCATTCGGAAGGCAGGCTGTACCGCTATATTTCCGCTTCACTTCCGATGGTTTCGGCCTTCTTACAAACATGCAGGGATGCTTACGACAGGCTTTCCTATATGCGCCTTTATTTCCGGTCTGTGGATGAAAAGGCTTTGGCGGAGCATCAACCGAGATTGCTGGAAAAACTGTACCGGACGTTTTTGCCCTCCAGCTCCGCGAAATACGGCGATCATTTGTTTTCCAAAGAGCGGTACCACAAATGGGTTGAGCTCCAGCTTTTGATCGGCAATCAGATTGAAGACATTGAAAAAGAAAAACTCAATTTGATTGCAAAGCAAGAACCAGAAGCCCTCCTCCCGCTCTACCATAGGGCGGTAAATGCCTGTATCGCAGAAAAAAACCGCAGTTCTTACAAAAAAGCGGTCCGGTATTTAAAAAAATTAAGGGCGGTTTATCGGAAGAAAAAAGAGGAAGACAAGTGGGATTCGTTCTTTTATGTTTTAACGCAGCAGACAAAAAGGCTGCGCGCTTTTCAGGAAGAATGCAGGAAGGGAAAACTAACCGATGCGGATGGAATATGATGTAAAAATTAATATAGAACCATTGCAGAAAGGACGCTATTTTTTGTTTGCCGAGGATGAATCAGGCAAAGAGATTGCTCCCCTTTATTGGAAGCCATCTCTTTTTATTTGGCATGAGGAAAGCTATTACGGCTCTTTCATATCGTTTACGTCTCACGGCGGGCATCATGGCATCGGGATCGACAGCTATATGCTCATGTCCCTTCTTGGAAAAGAAAGCTTCAGTTCAATGCTGCGGTGGGATTGGGATGAGCGGGGACAAATCTATTTGGCCGCCGCCCCTGTTCTGCTCGAGTCCGTTTTAAGCGGCGGATGGCTTGCGGAAGCCGCATCCCTTCCAGAAGAAGATCAGCCTATTTTTGAACTCCCGCAAGCGGTGATGGATGAATTCGTCCCGCTTTTTTGGAGTCGGAAGCTTGGCGGGAAACCTTTGAAAACCGTGTTGGCCGAATGGTACGGGGAAGCCGTGCGTTCTTTTATCGATAGCCGGCCGGGGATCAAGCCGCAGCTGGGCATGTTGCGGAAATCCGGTTTTACAAAACAGGAACTTGGCTTGTATTTCGACGAAAAGCGCTTCTCTATTTGGACCGGTGATGCCGGCCTCCCTTTTTCGATTGGCATCCGGCTTTCTGAACCCGCCCATGATGGTGGCCAATGGAAATTGGAAACGGTGTTGAGGGATCGGGCCAAACCGGATCGGATGCTCGTCTATCCGAGGCAGAAACTTTACAAAAAATGGAAGGAATATGAAAATGCTATCCGGCTTGAGCAGGCAAGGTGGATCAAACTGTTCCCTTGGCTTAAAGACGAAAACGGAAATTTGGCAGAACAGCTGGAAGAAAAGCTGGCATGGGAATTTTTAATCCATGCCAGCGAAAAGCTGCTCTCGCTCGGTGTCGATATTCTGCTGCCCCCGTGGTGGTCTTCCGTCAAAGATGCCAATATGCGGCTGAAAGCGAAAATGAAACAACACGCCAGTTACCGGTCCTTCCTCGGCCTCAATACCGTACTCGATTTTGATTGGCGCATCTCGTTAAACGGGACGGAATTGAGTGAAGAAGAATTCCGGAACCTTGTAAACGGGGGGCGGCGCCTTGTAAAAGCCGGCGGGGAATGGATCAAACTTGATCCGGCGATGATCAAATCGCTGCAGGCGCTCATGGAAAAAGCCAAAAAAGAAGGCTTGCGCATCCAGGATCTGCTCGGGCAGGAATTAGCGCCCGAAGAAGAGGAACCACCCGGTGAGGGGGATGCGCGCGCATTTACCCAGATTCAAATTGAGCTGAACCAGTCATTAAAAAAATTTGTACGGACATTATCAACCCTGTCGGAAATCCCTGCCGTCAAAATTCCGGATGGGTTTAAAGGGCATTTAAGGCCGTATCAGCAGCTCGGGTTGAATTGGCTAGTATTTTTGCGGAACTGCCGCTTCGGGGCCATTTTAGCGGATGATATGGGGCTTGGCAAAACCGTGCAGCTCATCTCCTACCTTCTCCATGTGAAACATGCGGAAAAACCGGAAGTACCGGCGCTGATCATTTGCCCTACGTCTGTTTTAGGCAACTGGCAAAAAGAATTTGAAAAATTTGCCCCTGATTTAAACGTTGCCCTCCATTACGGAGCGGGCAGGGAAAAAGAACAATTGGACAAGTATTACGGAAATGCTGATATCGTTTTAACCAGCTACGGGCTGGCGCATATTGATTTTGAAGAACTGTCTTGTGTTGAATGGAGCACGGTTGCCCTTGACGAGGCGCAAAATATCAAAAATGCGCAAACGAAGCAGTCAAGGGCAATCCGGAAACTGAAAGGGCGGCACTATATCGCTTTAACTGGCACGCCGATGGAAAACCGCTTATCGGAACTGTGGACGATTTTTGATTTTACCAATAAAGGCTATTTGGGGAGTCTTCCGCAATTCCAAAAGCGTTTCATTGCCCCGATCGAAAAAGACGGGTCTAAAGAAAAAATCCGCGAGCTGCAGGCGCTCATCAAGCCGTTCCTGCTGCGGCGGACGAAAAAAGACCCGGAAGTCGAGCTGAATTTGCCTGAAAAACTGGAGCAGAAAGAATATTGTCCGCTGACGGCAGAGCAGGCGGCATTGTACGAAGAAACGGTACAGAGCGCGCTTCAGCAACTCGATACATTAAGCGGATTTGGCAGAAAGGCCCTGATTTTGCAGATGCTGAACCGCCTGAAGCAACTGTGCAACCATCCGGCCCTTTTCCTGAAAGAAGAAAAGCCTTCCCTTCTCTTGGAAAGGTCGTATAAATTGGAAAAACTGGCCGAATTGGTGAATTCAATTTTAAACACGGAAGAATCGTGTTTGATTTTTACACAGTATATCGGCATGGGCGAAATCATCCGGCAAATGATCAGACAGCAATTCGGGCTCAAAGTCCCGTTTCTGAACGGGAGTATGCCGAAAGCAAAGCGCGATTACTATATCCGGGAATTTCAAAACCAGGCGTTCCCTATTTTCCTACTCTCGCTAAAAGCCGGGGGAACAGGATTAAATTTAACGGCAGCCAATCATGTGATCCACTATGACCGCTGGTGGAACCCGGCTGTAGAAAACCAGGCAACCGACAGGGCGCATCGCATCGGGCAGCGGAAATTTGTCCATGTCCATAAATTCATTGCTACCGGCACTTTAGAAGAAAAAATCGATGAAATGCTCAAGAAAAAGCAGGCATTGAATGACGAAATCATCCAAAGCGACGACTGGATCACGGAACTGTCCAATGCCGAGCTGAAACATTTGGTCATGCTTGAAGGATAATGGGCAGCCGCCCGCATCTTCTATGATGTGGAGCGGCTTTTTCCATTTAATCTTGCTTTAAATTCCTCGATTAACGCCTCGCCCTCATACCCTTTCTGAACCAGATCCCGTAATACCTTTTCTGCAAGCGCAATCCTCCTCGAACGCATTGTCCCTTCCAGCAAAACGCTGACCGTTCCGCCAAATTCTTTGATGCCGCGGACATGGGTCGTCAGCGGGGCCGGGTCGTTGTTCTCATAAGTGATGACGACTTCCGTTTCCAGTTCTTGCTGATTTTTTTCGGCTTCGGCAAAAAACGGGGCCTGCCCGCTGTCCATATAAGCCTCAATCAGCCATGTGCCTCTGCCGTCTTCTTTATTGATAATCAACCCGTCAATAAAAGGGATTTTCTTCCGTTCGCCGGATTTTACAATGGAAAGCGATACAATTTTAAACGTTTTCATCGTTTCCCTCCCTGTCCATTTGGCAAAATTATACCATACTTTTTCTAAAGCTTCCCTGCCGCAAACCCTTTATAAATTTTCCGGATTTGCGGTTTTTGGCTGTTTTTCATGCCGAAAAATGCAAAAATTGCCCGGGAAAAATTGAATTTTGCCGGATCAGCATGCCCAATTTTTGAAAAATGCCGATTTTACACAAAATTGTAAAGCCATTAAGATAGAAATAGAAAGGGGGTGGCACAGTTGATCAACCAGGTCACTTTGGTCGGGAGGCTTACAAAGGACCCGGAACTCCATTATACCGCGGACGGAAAACCCGTTTTAAATATCACTTTAGCTTTAAATCGCCATTACCGCAATCAGTTTGGCGAAACACTGACGGATTTTGTCCAGTGTACGCTTTGGAATAAAATTGCCGAAAATACAAGCAAATATTGCGGGAAAGGTTCGATACTCGGCGTTATCGGCAGAATCCAGACCCGCCATTATGACAATAAAGAAGGGAAAAGGGTGTACGTCACGGAAGTCATTGCCGATACAGTCCAATTTTTAAGCAGACGGCCGGAAAACAAACCGTTGCAGGAAGCCGGCCAAGGAGGGTAAGATGTTTTGGAAGAAGCTGCGAAAAGGTTGGATGCGCTCGAACGGGTACTGGCGGACATGATTGTCAAACAAGGATTGATCAATCAGCAGTTTACCATCTTGATGGCTGAAATGAAAAGGATCGATAAGCAGCTCCGCAGTATGTCCGTCCAAGTGCAGTACAAAAACTAAGTTTTTTTACTTTCCTTTTTCATTTTCCTTTCTTATCGAATGATTCCCCAAATTTCCCCATCAGAAAGATTTTTTCAAAGACTCCCCAACGATCCCCAAAATATTTTCAGTCAGCTGTTCGCACAGCTGATTTTTTTATGTAAAAAAAGCGATTAGGCAAACGACCCTCCGCTTTTCTATTTTCCCAGGGCAAACATAATTTCAGCTTCGCAAGCGAGCTCGCCGTCGACTGTGGCAACGGCTTTGCCTTTTCCGACCGGTCCTTTCAGGCGGATGATTTCCACTTCAAGACGAAGCTGGTCCCCCGGCCTTACCTGCCGTTTAAACCGGCATTTGTCGATTCCGGCAAACAGCGCCAGTTTGCCGCGGTTTTCTTCTTTTTTCAAAATGGCGACCGCCCCCACCTGCGCAAGGGCTTCAACAATCAAAACGCCCGGCATAACCGGGTACTCGGGAAAATGCCCGTTAAAAAATTCTTCATTGCCCGATACATTTTTAATGCCTACCGCACGTTTCCCTTCTTCGACTTCAAGAACTTTATCGATCAGCAAAAAAGGGTAACGGTGCGGAATAATTTCTTTAATCTGTTGCAAATCAAGCATTGGCAAATCCTCCATCATTTAAAAATCGGCCGTTAAGAACGGATGCTGTTCACAAGACCCATCATCTGGTCCGATATTGTAATGGCCCTCGACTGCAGCTGATAAGAACGCTCAGCTTTGATCAAGTCCGTCATTTCCATCCCAAGATCCACGTTCGATTTTTCAAGGGCGCCCTGCTGCATGGAGATCTGGCCGCGGTTTGCACCCGACAAGTCTGTATAAATTTGTGCGGCATTTACATTTTGCGGCAGCTTCAGCAGATTATTCCCGTCCTGTTCCAGCACTTGCGGGTTATTCATTTGGACAACGCCAAGGTTAAAACTTCCTGTTGTGCCGTTTGCGTATGTAACCTGCAGCCTCCCATTCTGATTGATGGCATAATTTTTAACGTTACCTTGAATCATGATCATGTTGTCATACTCATCTAAAACCGGATTTCCGTTCCCGTCTGTAAGCATGCTTGTATGATTCCCAACCGGGGTAACTTCCAATGCACCGGCCCGGGTAAATTCCACTTCGCTCATGCCGTTCGTTTGCACGAGCACTTTCAAATACTGGTTTTCTTTTGTAAAAGCGATATCAAGGGCGCGGCCAGTATTCTCCAATAGCCCTTGCGAAGTGTTGTAAGCCGTCTGGGCCAGTTTTGCACCAGTGCCGATCCGGATGCCGTCCGGCGTTTTCCTTCCTACTTCTTTTGAAACAACCGGCTGGTTATTGATCTGCTGGACAAGCAGATCCGTAAATGTCGCCTGTTTGCTTTTATAGCCTGTTGTATCGGCGTTTGCGACATTGCTGCTGATGATATCAATTTTATTCTGCAACTGCCTGAGCGAATTTGTTGCTGTGATCATGGATTGATTCATGGCGGCACCTCATTTCCGATTAAACTTTGCCGACGTCATTGACCGCTTTGCCCAAGCTTGAATCATAAGCCTGCAGCACTTTTTGGTTGGCTTCGAAAGAGCGGTACGCACTGATCATGTCCGTCATTGTTTGTGTTTCATCCACATTGGAAGCCTCCAAATAGCCCTGTTTGATCTGGAAGCCGATCCGCTGGGCGTAAGCATTTGGAAGCTGTGCGTTATTTTGGAGCGTGTATAAACCGTCCCCTGTTTTTACGAGCAAATCCGGATTTTGGGCATACGCCAACCCTACTGTATCCACATATTGGCCATTTTCCGTAATGGCGCCGGTTGGATCAACAGAAAAATCGGTACTGTTGACTTGAATGCGGCCACCCGCAGTATTCAGGACGTAATTTCCGGAAGCAGTCGTTAAATATCCTTGTGAATCGACCGTAAAGTTTCCGTTCCGCGTATATTTTATATTGCCACCGCTGTCTTCAACAGGAAAGAATAAACGGCCTGTAGATGCAGGATTATCAACAATGGCCAGATCGGTTTTGTTGTTTGTTTCTTCAAGGGAGCCCTGCGTAAACAGCGGGATGGTCTCCTGCATGTAAACGCCGGTTGCCAGCGACCCGACCGAATGCTCAATCTCGCCTGTTGTCCCGTTTTTATTCATATAGCTGAGCAGCATCTTTGGAAACGACCGCATCGATGATTGGTCTGCTTTATAACCGGGTGTATCTGCATTGGATAAATTATTGACGAGCATATCCGTTTTCCGCTGTTGTGCAATCATTCCGGAAGCCGCTGTATAGAGACCTCTTAACATCGCCATCCACCTCACTGGAAAAGTGTAACGGGTGCTTTTCCGTTTTCATCAAACGTTTGATTAAACAAGCCTTCTTTTTGAAATCTTATCAATGTTTTCAAGCATTAAGCCTGTCCCAATTGCCACTGAACTCATCGGGTTATCCGCCACCAATACCGGCACTTTGATTTCTTCGGCGAGCAGCTGGTCGATGCCGTGCAGGAGGGCGCCGCCGCCGGTTAAAATCACGCCGCGGTCGATGATATCAGCAGAAAGTTCAGGCGGAGTTTTCTCCAATACATTTTTGGTTGCATGCACAATCACGGATACCGATTCGCGCAATGCTTTTTCAATTTCGGAAGATTTGACGGTAATTGTGCGCGGAAGGCCGGAAACCATATCCCTCCCCCTGATGTCCATTTCTTCATTACGGGCACCCGGGAATACCGTACCGATATTGATTTTGATGTTTTCCGCCGTGCGTTCACCGATCAGGAGCTTGTATTCCCTCTTGATATATTGCAAAATCTCATTATCAAACTTGTCGCCAGCCATTTTAATGGATGAGCTTGTCACAATGTCGCCCATCGATAATACGGCAATATCCGTTGTTCCTCCACCAATGTCTACAACCATATTGCCGCTCGGCTGGAAAATATCCATTCCGGCACCGATTGCCGCCACTTTCGGTTCTTCCTCCAGATAAACGTTTTTCCCGCCGCTTTTTTCTGCCGCTTCACGGATTGCTTTTTGTTCAACGCTTGTGATATTCGTCGGGCAGCAAATCAGAATGCGCGGTTTGGATAAAAAGCCCTTGACATTCAGCTTGTTGATAAAGTGCCGCAGCATCGTTTCCGTCACATCAAAATCGGCAATGACACCGTCTTTCAGCGGACGGATCGCCACAATATTCCCCGGCGTCCTTCCCACCATGCGGCGCGCTTCCTCCCCGACAGCAAGCACTTTATTGGCCGTTTTGTCAATTGCCACAACAGACGGCTCATTTAACACGATGCCCTGGCCTTTAACATGGATCAATACGTTAGCGGTGCCCAAATCAATTCCAATATCCTTTGCAAACATGAATGTGCTCCTTCCTCATTTTCCATACTTTATAGGACGATTTATCTATAAGCAGTCTATGAATGTCTGTTTTCTCTAAGTAACTATTTTACCACATTCTTGTCGAGTTTCGGGAGGATTTGTCAAATTTTATTTTCCGCATTTTGCTGCTGTTGCAGCCTCGGAAATCACCGGGGACATGTTTAGAGGGACTTTCTAAGAAGCGGACTTTTTGTCCCATCAAAAAGAAGCAACCGCCTGTTTCGGTTGCTTCTTTTTGAACGTGGAAACCGGCTGCCTCTGGTGGGCTTATGCAACCGTTTTGCTATTCTGTAACTTGGTATTCTTCCTTTTTATACTTCTGCTTCGTTGCTTCCCCTCCGCGCAAGTGGCGGACCGATTTATGGTAATCCAATATATTCTTTACTTCATTTGCCAGTTCCGGGTTGATTTCCGGCAGTCTTTCCGTCAAATCTTTATGGACAGTACTTTTGGATACGCCAAACTCTTTCGCAATCACGCGAACCGTTTTTCTCGTCTCCACGATATACTTTCCAATCTTGATAGTCCTCTCTTTGATGTAATCGTGCACACTACTCGCCCTCCCCAAAATTGGATGTGAGGAGTGTGAAATGAGACTCGCTGACCTCAGATTCGTACTGTATCCCGCAGTCGTTCCTGTCAAGGGCAGCTTCTGCGGCAGAAAGTCAATTCCTTTCTGATGCTGCAAGAAATAAACAAGTCTGTAACGAAAACGCTCCCGTATTTAACGATTCCTCACCTCAAACACTCTCGCTTTTTGTCAAGTTTGTAACAGTTTATTAGCTTGGATTACATTTTATGCAAAAAAACAAAAGAAAGGGCCGGCCGGACGGCTACTTGCACGCATAAAAAAAGGATAGAGCCTTTCTGTCCTCTATCCCTTAGGGAAAGTTGTTATTTGCTTCCCTGGCCCGCAGACGTGTCTTCAGAAGCCTGGTTTTGTTTGGATTGGCTGTTGCCGGAGGTTGCATCCGGAAGTTGGACATCGCTGACTGGTTTATTGAAATAGTTTTCCGGATTGACTGCAACATCGTCTTTGCGGATTTCAAAGTGGAGATGCGTGCCTGCTGCTTTGTTCAGTTCGCTTTGGCCGGCTTTTGCAAGTAGTTGGCCTTGTTTTACTGCATCCCCTTCTTTAACGGCAATGTCTTTCACCGATTGATATTCGGTGACGACACCTTTATCATGTTCCACTTCAATGACATTCCCTAAAACTGCATCTTCCTGCACTTTTGTTACCGTTCCGCTCATTGCCGCGACAACATCAAAAGATTTGCCGTTTGTCATCGTAATGTCAATGCCCTGGTTCGGCTGGTAAGTGTTTTCGTATACGACAAGTGCAGCTTCCTGATCTTTCACCGATGCGTTCGGATCGTAAAATTTCTTCTCGATTTTAGCCATTTCAGGATGTTTCACCGGCATTTTGAAATTTTCAACCGCTTTATTGACTTCTATTGCCCGGTTTTCGGAATTCTTCTGGCTGATGGATGTGTCACTCGAGAATTTTTCTTTCGCCGAATTGCTTCCCAGCGATTGGTACCAAATAATCCCGGCAATTAACAGCGCCGCGCTGGCTAAGTAGAGCGCAGGATATACCCAGCGTTTTTTTAAGAAATTTTTTATGTTCTTTGGTTGAGAAGGCCGTTTCTTTTCTTCCTCTCTCATTTTCATCACCTCAGCAACCATTCTGAACATTTCTTTATTTGTTTATACATAGATTTTAAAAAATTTTTAAGACGCTGCTCCCCGGGTTATTTTTCCGCCAGCATGCGGGGATTGACAATGGCATCAATCGGTACGATCTCCACTCCTTTATAATAATACGTAACAATGGCTTTATAATCCTTTCCTTCCTTCGCCATACCGTTTGCGCCATATTGGCTCATGCCGACACCGTGCCCGTAACCTTTCGTGGTGACCACAATTTCATTGCCTTTTCTGACCCATGTAAAATCCGACGAAGGAAGGCTGAGTTTATCCCTGACCTGCCTGCCGGTAAAGACATTGCCGGCGATTTGGATTTTTGCAACCCTTTTCCCTTTTGTCCTGGATAAAACGGTGCCCATATCGTTGGAAGAAAGTTTGATCCCGAGCTTTTGTTCAAAAACAGGCACAGATATGACCGTTTCTTTTTTAAATTTTGGTGAAGTTTTATCCCACGGGCTTTTAACGCTTTTTAAATAAGGAACCGGGTTTGTCCAGTAATCTTCCGCATTTTCCGTATAGCCGTTGCTTGTGGAAAAGAAGGCCGCGTCAATCGGCTTGTTGTGGTAGGTGATAATTTCCCCTTTTGTGGCTGAAACTGCTTTTTTGATCTTATTTAATTTTGCCCGGTACTGTTTTCCCCAAATCTTTTTCAGCTCATCATTGCTTAAATATACTTGGTCATTTACCGTATCTGTTACATCGGCATTTTGCGGTAAATCGCTGTTGCCGCCGTATAACAGCCGGTTCACAATGAATGTGCGCGCCGTCAATGCCTGAGCTTTCAACGCTTCCATCCTGAACTGTGCCGGCATTTCCGCAGCGACAACACCTGCTACATAGTCTTCCATCGGCATTCGGTCAATCTTTTTTTCCATGCTTCTATACACTGACACTTGGATTGAATCCGTTTCTTTCTCTCCCTTTGGCTGTTTTTTTTCATTTAATTTCCCGCTGGCTTTTTCGTTCTGGAACGGAAGAACAACAAGGGCGGGGATGAGAAAGGAAAAGGCGAGAACGAGGATGGATGCAATGATAACGGGTTTGATTGGTTTCATGCCTGATGCCTCCATATGTTTAGGTGGTGGAAAACCTATACTCCAACTTATGGCTTTGGACAAGCATTTATGAATAAAAAGTCAGGAGGCGGCAGGGTTTAAAATTTGCCTAAGGCGTCCATACTGGAAATATGGCTTCAGGTAAAAAAAAACCCTGCACATGGGGAATATGTACAGAGATTTTTATCCAAACTAGAGATTGGCGTCGGCAACCATTTGATTTTGATTAGCCAGCATAACTTCCGCTTCATCGTCGACTCTTTCAATGTCTGCCCCAAGTGCAGCCAGTTTGAGATGGAAGTCCAAATATCCGCGGTCAAGGTGTTTTAATTCTGTTACACGGGTAATGCCTTTTGCAGCCAGACCCGCAATAATCAAAGCAGCAGCAGCCCTTAAATCGGTGGCAGCAACTTCAGCGCCCTGCAAATTGCAAGGACCGTTCACAATGACGGATCGCCCTTCTATTTTCAAATCAGCATTCATGCGCCGGAATTCTTCCACGTGCATGAAGCGGTTTTCAAATACGGTTTCCGTAATGACGCTTGTTCCTTTGGCACACAAAAGTAATGCCATCATTTGCGATTGCATATCAGTCGGAAAACCCGGATACGGCATCGTTTTAATATCTACAGCTTTCAGTTCTTCAGGGCCGATCACCCTGACCCCGTTTTCTTCTTCAATCACCGTTACGCCCATTTCCTCGAGCTTCGCAATTAAGGAAGAAATATGTTCCGGCACTGCCCCTTTTACCAATACATTCCCTTTTGTGATTGCAGCAGCAACCATGAACGTCCCTGCTTCAATCCGGTCAGGTATGATGGTATGATCAGCAGCGTATAGCTTCTTTACACCTTCTATTTTAATGGTTCCTGTGCCGGCGCCTTTTACATTTGCGCCCATTTCATTTAAAAAGTTGGCCAGGTCGACAATTTCAGGTTCTTTAGCGCAATTCTCTATGATTGTCTGCCCGTCGGCCAACGATGCAGCCATCATAATGTTCTGGGTCGCACCGACACTTGGAAAATCAAGGTAAATTTTTGCTCCATGCAAACGGTCGGGCACGGTGGCTTCAATAAAGCCGTTTCCTACATTTACTTTTGCCCCCATCGCTTCAAAACCTTTTAAGTGCAGGTCAATAGGGCGGGAGCCGATTGCACAGCCTCCCGGCAATGCCACTCTCGCCTTTCCGGTTCTCGCCAATAATGGGCCCAACACTAAAAAAGATGCGCGCATTTTGCGGACATATTCAAACGGTGTTTCAACCGATAACTCCCTTGATGCATCTACAGTGATTTTATTTTCATGAAACGATACACCAGCATTCAGGTGGCGCAGTACTTCGCTGATTGTAAATACATCGGAGAGTTTTGGTACATCACGTATAATGCTTTTTCCTTCACTTGCCAATAATGATGCAGCGATCACAGGCAGTACGGCATTCTTTGCGCCCTCTACTTGTACGGTGCCTTGAAGCCTGTTCCCGCCGCGGACGATGATCTTTTCCAAGAGTATTCCCCTCCGCGTCCATATTCTCTATATTAATATTCAATCGTAATGATAGGTGTGCCAATTACGACTGTTGTCTTACCGCCCAAACCGCTGTTTCTTAAGCCGATTTGCACATTCATTTCCCTTTTTTTTACAGCTAAGTCTTCCGAAAACTTCGGCGAGTATCCGGAAACCGCATAAAAATTTTTTTCTTCCATTGTTTCAATTTCTGTAGCATCAAGACGTTTCAGCAATGCCTTTTTTTCATACAACAAAACATTATCAATTTTATCACTGAATTCGCCTTTGATACAAGAGAAAACCATGGGTTTTTCCGCATAAAGTATGCCTGTCCGGTCTGACACAAGTTGATTGATTTTGCGCATTTCTGCTTCGTCCCAGCCTTGCCCTTCCACTTCGTAAATTAAATACGAACCGGATTTGCGATTTGTAAGGGTCGACATGAATTTTACGGTTTCGACATAATGGCTTTTTGCCAACTTGCCCACAAGCATCTTTGAATGCCTGTCCTTTTCGAATTGCCATTGCATTTCAGGGAAATGTCTTTGCAATTCCCGCACCTTTTCATTCCAACCTTCCGGCGAAAGCTGGCCAAGGGTTTCTCTCGTATATAAAGACCATCCAGTCACTTTGCCACCCATCTGTTCAACGGACTGCTGAAACAGCTGTAATTGACCTGTAAAATGGGCTGCATTTGTCTTATTCCCCATTACAATCAGTGCCAAACTAACCGCAACAATTACCGGCCAAATGATTCCTAATTTTCTCATCTTCTTTCCCCCTCTCCCTTATTAAAAGTGTTAACAAGAGAGCATGGGGACATACGAGGTAAATGTCGTCAAGTTTTGACACTCTATACATTAGTATAATGAATTTTGTCTAAAAAAGCATAACTAAATTGTAGACAATATATGATTTTTTGGGAACAGGAAAAATGAACCATTTATTGGCCTTGTTAAAGGGGTTATCCTGCAAAAATAAAATGAAATAATAAGGGTAGGTGTTGCGCCCAAAGTAAATAATCGAGAAAAAAATTGCTGACGCTGTACCCGATTGCGACTGAAAGAAAAATATACAGCAGTTTTGCCTGGATCACGCGGTTTTTCTTCAAAATCTTTTCAATGTTGATAGCTTGAAGGATCCAAAAAGTCATACCGATGAAAAATAAATTGGTAATGATGCTGATTACGGCCTGTGTCCCGAAACCGGCTGTCATCGGCACCCACTCCTTTCCCGAAAAATGGGCCGTATCTGGTTGACTTTTCCCGGCCACCAATACGTGCCGCCTTGCACACAGGGCTTTTTTTCATAAAAGCCCCGCAAATTTTGCACTCAAATAAAAACACCTTCCGAAAAAAAACAGAAGGTGTTTTTATTTTTTATGCAGCTTATATGACTGCCTGCATCAAGCAGAACAGTTCTTATCTTGAATGATGATAAACATCAATACGGTTTATTGCGCGTTTTAACGCCAATTCCGCCCGTTTGAAATCAATATCATCCTGATGGGACTGCAACCTGCGCTCTGCACGTTGTTTCGCTTCTTCAGCACGCCGGATATCAATTTGTTCCGGTGTTTCGGCAGCCTGGGCCAAAATGGTCACCTGGTCCGACCGTACTTCCAAAATGCCGCCGCTGACTGCGACCAAGTCCTCTTGTTCGCCTTTTTTAAATCGGACGGCCCCGATTTCAAGCGGCGCAACCAATGGAATATGCCCATACAATATTCCGAGCTCGCCGCTTTTGGCCTTTGCAATTACCATTTCCACTTCACCATGGTATACCGGGCCGTCTGGAGTGACAACACTGGCTTCATATGTCCTCATTTTGCTTCCTCCTGGTCCCGTATTATACTTTTACTCCCATGGCTTCCGCTTTTTTCACAACATCCTCGATCGGGCCTACGAGGCGGAAGGCATCTTCAGGAAGATGGTCATATTTCCCTTCCAAAATTTCTTTAAAGCCGCGTACTGTTTCTTTAACCGGCACATAAGAACCCGGCTGGCCGGTAAATTGTTCCGCGACGTGGAAGTTTTGCGACAGGAAGAACTGGATCCGGCGTGCACGGTGAACGACCAGTTTGTCGTCTTCACTCAATTCGTCCATACCCAAAATGGCGATAATATCCTGCAGTTCACGGTAACGCTGCAGCGTCGCCTGAACCTGACGGGCGACTTTGTAGTGCTCTTCACCGACAATTTCAGGGGCTAAAGCGCGGGAAGTGGAAGCGAGCGGATCCACTGCCGGATAAATCCCCATTTCCGATAACCGGCGTTCAAGGTTTGTTGTTGCATCCAAGTGTGCGAATGTTGTCGCCGGAGCCGGGTCTGTATAGTCGTCAGCCGGTACATAAATCGCCTGAATGGATGTGATGGAACCTTTTGTCGTCGAAGTAATCCGTTCCTGCAATTGGCCCATTTCCGTTGCAAGCGTCGGCTGGTAACCAACAGCGGAAGGCATGCGTCCGAGAAGCGCGGAAACTTCAGAACCGGCCTGTGTGAAACGGAAAATGTTATCAATAAACAGCAATACGTCCTGCCCTTGTTCATCACGGAAATATTCAGCCATTGTTAAACCGGTTAAAGCAACCCGCATACGTGCACCAGGCGGCTCGTTCATTTGCCCGAACACCATGGCGGTTTTGTTGATAACGCCGGAGTCTTTCATTTCATAGTAAAGATCGTTTCCTTCACGTGTGCGTTCCCCTACGCCGGCAAATACGGAAATACCGCCGTGCTCCTGGGCAACGTTATGGATCAATTCCTGAATCAAAACGGTTTTGCCGACACCGGCACCACCGAATAACCCGATTTTTCCGCCTTTGATGTAAGGGGCCAAAAGGTCAACGACTTTAATGCCGGTTTCAAGAATTTCAACTTGCGTTGACAACTGTTCAAATGAAGGCGCCGGTTTTTGGATCGGATCGCGGCGGACGTCACCTTTAAGTTCTCCATCAAGGTCAATGACTTCACCGAGTACGTTAAATACACGGCCAAGCGTTGCTTCCCCTACCGGCACAGAAATAGGGGCACCCGTATCCACCACTTCCATGCCGCGCCTGATGCCATCTGTTGAAGACATCGCAACCGTACGGACGGCATCATCGCCCAAGTGTAATGCAACTTCCAGCGTGACATTGATATCGACTTCATCGGAACTTTTTGCTTTATAGTTAATTTTTAATGCGTTATAAATGTCAGGGAGCTGACCGTTTTCAAACTTTACGTCAACTACCGGACCCATTACTTGCAGAACATGTCCAATGCTCATACTGTTCCCTCCTAACTTGCGTGATGGGGCATGCCGGATCCGTCTTGGCAAAAGAGCGGTTTGCCAAAGCGGAAATTATTCCAGTGCTGCTGCTCCACCGACGATTTCCGTAATTTCCTGTGTAATCGATGCCTGGCGGGCACGGTTATAGGTCAATGTCAACGTATCGATTAATTCTGTTGCATTATCCGTAGCATTTCTCATTGCCGTCATGCGCGCCGCATGCTCACTCGCCTTACTGTCCAAAAGCGCCCCGTAAATCAGGCTTTCAGCATATTGCGGCAACAGGACATTCAGGATCTCCTTTGGAGACGGTTCAAATTCGTAGGAAATTAAGCGGTTTGTAGTCGTTACATCTGTAAGCGGCAATAGCTTTTTCTCCATAACTTTCTGGGTAATCGTATTGACAAAATGGTTGTAATATAAGTACAATTCGTCAAATGTCCCGTCTTCATACATTGCTACTGTTTTCTTTGTAATATTTTCAATATCCGCAAATGTCGGATGGTCCGCCAAGCCAACAATATGCAGCACAACATTCATCTTTAAACGCCTGAAAAATTCATATCCTGTACGCCCAACAACGATAATCGCATACTCGTCATCGGATTGATGGCGTTCCCGTATGGTTTGGGTAACAAGCCTTAAAACATTGCTGTTAAATGCACCGGCCAGTCCCCGGTCTGACGTGATGACGAAATAACCTGTCTTTTTAACAGGGCGGGAAACAAGCATCGGGTGCTGGGCGCCGCTTGTCCCCTTTGAAATGCTGACAACCACATCCTGCATTTTTTCCATATATGGGACAAACGACTTGGCAGACATTTCGGCACGGTTCAGTTTTGCGGCCGACACCATCTGCATTGCCTTCGTAATTTGGCTTGTTTTTTGCGTTGAGTTAATTCGGGTTTTGATATCGCGTAAGGATGCCACTTGAGCTTCACCACCCTTGTGAGTTAATCAGGATTTCAATATTGCTGATTGAAATCCTTCATCTATGTGTTTACCCTTTAAGATTGCTGCACGGAAACGACGAACGTCTTCTTGAACTCCGTGATCGCGTTTTCCATGTCTTCATCAGCAGGAAGATTTCCGGTTGTACGGATTTCCTCCAGCAGAGAAGCGCGGTTTTGGTCGAGCCAAGCATAGAATTCGGATTCAAAACGGAGAATATCTTCAACCGGAATGTCATCCAGGAATCCTTTTGTCAAAGCATAGAGAATGCATACTTGTTTTTCGACTTTAATTGGCTTGTTCAAATCCTGTTTCAACACTTCAACGGTGCGCTGTCCGCGTGCCAGTTTTGCCTGGGTTGCTTTATCCAGATCCGAACCAAATTGGGCGAATGATTCAAGTTCACGGTAGGAAGCCAAGTCAAGGCGCAAAGTACCGGAAACTTTTTTCATTGCCTTAATTTGCGCAGCGCCGCCGACACGGGATACGGACAAACCTGCGTTAATCGCCGGGCGCACACCGGAGAAGAACAGGTCGGACTGCAGGAAGATCTGGCCGTCTGTAATGGAAATGACGTTTGTCGGAATATATGCCGAAATATCACCGGCCTGTGTTTCAACAAACGGCAGCGCAGTCAACGAACCTCCGCCCAGCCGGTCACTCAATTTTGCAGCACGCTCAAGCAGGCGGGAGTGCAAATAGAATACATCACCAGGATACGCTTCACGGCCCGGCGGACGACGCAGCAGCAGGGAAAGTTCGCGGTATGCGACAGCCTGCTTGGATAAGTCATCATAGACAACCAATACGTGTTTGCCGTTATACATGAATTCTTCACCCATCGCAACACCGGCGTACGGCGCCAGGTATTGCAGCGGAGCCGGCTGGGACGCGGAAGCTGTAACAACAATCGTATAATCCAAAGCACCGAATTTGCGGAAGGTTTCAACTGTACTGCGGACCGTCGATTCTTTTTGCCCGATCGCAACATAAATACAAATCATATTTTGGTCTTTTTGGTTCAAAATCGTATCCACCGCAATGGTCGTTTTACCGGTTTGGCGGTCTCCGATGATCAATTCCCGCTGACCGCGGCCAATCGGTACAAGCGCATCGATCGCCTTAATCCCCGTTTGGAGCGGTTCGCTTACCGATTTCCGATCCATAACGCCAGGCGCTTTTGCCTCAATCGGGCGTGTTTTCGTTGTATTAATCGGGCCAAGGCCGTCAACCGGCTGGCCGAGCGGGTTTACAACGCGGCCGATCAGCTCTTCGCCTACCGGAACCTGCATAATCCGCCCGGTCCTTCTCACTTCATCGCCTTCATGTATCTCGCGGTAAGGCCCCAAAATAATGATCCCGACATTGCTTTCTTCAAGGTTTTGGGCAAGCCCCATTACCCCGTTTGAAAACTCCAGCAGTTCTCCGGACATTGCATTGTCAAGTCCGTGAGCACGTGCAATCCCGTCACCAACTTCGATAACGGTACCGACATCGCTAACTTCAATTTCAGACTGGTAATTTTCAATCTGTTTTTTGATCAGCAAGCTGATTTCTTCAGCTTTTATGCTCATAAATCCAGCACCTCATTTCCCACTTAACTGATTAATGTTCTTTCAAGACGTTCCAATTTTCCGCGCAAACTGCTGTCAAAAATGGAATTTCCGATTCTGATCTTTAATCCGCCCAATAATCCGCTGTCTACAACATTTTCAATATTCAAGGACCGCTTTCCGACTTTTTCTGCAAACACGCCGGATATGGCCTTGCTCTCCTCGGCAGTAAGCGGCCGTGCTGAGTAGACAACAGCTTCGGAAATGCCGCGCTCTTCATTCATCCGCTCGATAAAAGAACGGCAAACGTCAGCAATCAAATCGTCACGGTGGCGCTCTGTCAAAAGCAGCAGCGTATTCAATGTGAAAGTGGATAATCCGGAAAAAATATCTTTAAGGATTTCTTGTTTTTTTTCTAGTGTCACTTTCGGAGATTTAAGGAGTTTTCTGAACGGTTCATTTCCTTCAAAAACCTCTTTAACCACGCGCACCTCTTTTTCAATTGTTTCCAGCTGCCCGTGCTCTTTCGCAAGTTCGAAAAGCGCCGAAGCGTACCGTTTTTCTACCGCGTCATGACTCATCGCATTTCTCCTGCCTCTTTAATAGATTCCATAATCAGTTTTTCGTGATCTTTTTCCGATATTTCTTTTTCAATCACTTTCGAGGCAATCATAACAGACAGGGATGCAACCTGTTCACGCAAAGCAGCGACAGCTTTTGCTTTTTCCTGTTCGATTTCCAGCTTTGCGGCATTTTTTAATCTTTCCGCTTCCGCACGAGCTGTCGAAATGATTTCTTCCCGTTGCGCATCCGCTTGTTTTTTCGCATTTTCGATTAAAGCCTGGCCTTCCTGCCTTGCCTGGCTAAGCAAAGCGCGCTGCTCCTCAAGAAGCCTGTTTGTTTCCGCGCGGTTTTTTTCCGCCAATTCAATTTCTTTTGCGATATGTTCTTCACGCTTTTGCATGATGCCCATTAAAGGCTTCCAGGCATACCGTTTCAACAGGAGCATTAAAATGATAAACATGACAAGCTGAAAGACGATATCGCCTGTATTTAAATGTCCTTCAACGAATCCTAGTACAAAACTGTTTTCAAACACCCAGGTTCACTCCTTTCCAAAGCCGCTTCCATCGTTACCAAGCGCCGTTAAAACACCATCATAAAGGAATGGCGAAGTTTCCGTTAGATGATCTTCGCCATTGATAAAAACCGTTTCCTATCTGTTAAGAACCATAAACCCGATAACAACCGCGATGATTGGCAGAGCCTCAACCAACGCAATACCAACGAACATCATTGTTTGCAGTAATCCGCGTGCTTCAGGCTGGCGGGCAATCCCTTCTACAGTGCGGCCGACTACAAGACCGTTCCCGATACCAGCGCCTACTGCTGCCAAACCACATGCAATTGCTGCTCCAATAACACCCAAACTCATGAATATTTCCTCCTTTAAGTTATATAAAAATTGGCTTGTCTTTTCAAAAAGAAAAATTATATGAAATGGCTATGCCTCGTGTGAAACTTTATGAGACATGTAAACCATTGTCAGCATGGTAAAAATATATGCCTGGATTGTTCCGACAAAGATGGAAAAAGCCTGCCATGCCAATGTAGGCACGATGGCCGCAATGGTCCCTCCGACATGTGTCGCCAAACTCCCGGCAAGAAGCGTCAGCAGAATTTCACCGGCATAAATGTTTCCGTAAAGCCGGAGACCCATTGTCAAAGTGTTCGCGAATTCTTCTATCAGTTTAATAGGGAGCAGGAATACCATCGGCTGGACATAGCTTTTTAAATAGCCGCCGACTCCCCTTTCTTTGACGCCGTAATAATGGGTTAAACCTACAATCATAACCGCCAAAGTCAATGTGATGATCGGATCAGACGTAGGCGACTTCCACCATAAGTAATGGTTGAACACTACCATGAACGGCAGGCCGAGCATATTGGAAACAAAAATATACATGATCAAAGTGATCCCAAGAATATGGAATCTTCCACCTGTTTTCCAATCCATATTGCTTTTAATAATATCCTTGACAAAGTCTATGACCCATTCAAGGAAGTTTTGCATGCCTGTGGGTTTCAACGCCAGCTTTCTTGTGGAGACGACCGCTATAATGAAAACGATCAAAGAAGAAACCGTAATCATCATGACATTGGCCAGGTTAAAGTACAATCCCATGAATTCTACGATTGGAGCCTTATGTTCCATTAGAACTCACCTCACTTTTACATTTTTCTTTGCCGCAATAAACCCACAAAAAAATCTATCATAATGACCACATAAGCAGTCATTATTCCAATAATTACACAGAGGACGTCTATATATCCCGGATAGCGCAATGCAAACAAAACCGCGATGACGGCCGCCGTCATTCTCAGGCCTGTTCCCATTGCACGCGGTTTTTTCCCCGGATCAATAGAGTTTGTTACCGAAATCGTTCTTTTTGCCAGCAGCCATAAGTTAAAAAGGCTGACGGATGTACCTAAAAGCAACCCCAGAAAAACCGGACGGTATGGGGGCAGGCCTAAACCCATTAGGTAGAACAGCAGAAGAAACACCAAATACTTGCGCTGCCTTTTATAAACCTGGATAAATTCCGGCATAAGTATCAATACACTCCCGAGTAAAAGTCCGGACCGTTAACAGCAAGGTATTTTTTCTTTATCACGCATCTGAAAAATGGATATTGCCATACTTTTACAACAGCAGGCGCTGCAAAGAGCAGAAATGCGGGACCAGCCGGCTACGGCAATACGCAAAAACTCCACCTGTTACAGGTACTGTAGCCCGCCACTGCCATTATGTTCTATTTTCTGTATGTAAATAGTAGAAAAGATTCCCCTTTCCAGTTATGAAAACCTTCTCAAAATGTACACTTTTTTAGCATACAATAGCACTAAAGCATTGTCAATGGAGTTTCTGTAAAACAACATTGAATTCCTGCCCCCTATAAAATCGTTAAAGATTTTCATAACCGCTTCAGCGCCCGGGTACGCAAAAGCTGAAAAAGGGAAGTGCCCTATCCCTGGAGACACCTTAATGGCCGCATGCCGAAAGAACAAGGCGCCTCCATCTATTTACATCGAAAATATACAGTTATTATAGACCCTTTTTATTTTTTTGCCAGTCCATTTCCCTTAGGTTAACAAATTTGTAAAACACTAAGCGGATTCATTTTGCATGGCCGGACGGAAGGAGATCAAATTATTTCGTCCCGAATAAACGGTCCCCCGCGTCCCCGAGGCCGGGTACAATATAGCCTTTCTCATTCAGTTTTTCATCGAGGGCGGCCATGAAGATATCCACATCCGGATGCGCCTTTTGCACCGCTTCCACGCCTTGGGGTGATGCAATCAGGCACATGAATTTAATATTTTTCGCGCCCCTTTGTTTTAAGGATTGGATCGCATCCACTGCGGAGCCGCCCGTTGCCAGCATCGGATCTACGATAATGAAATCCCGCTCCTCGATATCGCTCGGCAGTTTTATATAATATTCAACCGGCTTTAATGTTTTCGGATCGCGGTACAGCCCGATGTGCCCGACTTTCGCGGCCGGGATCAGTTTCCGCACACCGTCAACCATGCCCAATCCTGCACGCAGTATCGGGACAATGCCAATTTTTTTGCCAGACAGTATTTTTGATTTCGCTTTGCTGACAGGCGTTTCAATTTCGATCTCTTCAAGCGGCATATCCCGCGTAATTTCAAACGCCATCAGCGTCGCCACTTCATCCACAAGCTCGCGGAATTCCTTCGTCCCCGTATGTTTATCGCGGATATACGTTAACTTGTGCTGGATCAACGGATGGTTAATTACATGAACTGTGCTCAATGAAATTCTCTCCTTTTAGAGGTTGGTATAAAATTCGACAAACTTCTTCGCCTCAACCATTTTACACGAAAAAAGAACCCAATCTCAAGGAACGGCAAAATAAATTCTTAAGGCAGATCATGAAAAGGCCCCGCGTCTTCCGCGGGGAAGGAGATTAATTTTGATCCGGATAAAGTGGGAAACGTTCGGTCAGTTTTTTCACACGTTCGGCTTCTCCTTTTAAAATTCCCTCATCACTAGGATTTTTGAGCGCAGTGCCAATAATCGACGCAATTTCGTCCATTTCTTCAAGGCCGAAGCCCCTTGTCGTCACAGCAGGCGTACCGATTCTGAGTCCGCTTGTGATGAACGGGCTTTCCGGGTCATACGGGATCGTGTTTTTATTGGCGGTGATCCCGATGTCATCCAGTACTTTTTCGGCTGTCTTGCCCGAGATGGATAAAGAACGCAAATCAATCAGGATCAGGTGGTTGTCCGTCCCGCCTGATACAAGATCGAGACCCTCTTTTTTCAGCCCTTCGGCAAGGCGTTTGGCATTATCAACCACTTTTTGCGAATAAACTTTAAACTTGTCTGTGAGTGCTTCGCCGAACGCCACGGCTTTGGCCGCAATCACATGCATCAGCGGGCCGCCCTGGATTCCCGGGAAAATGGACTTATCCAATTTCTTCGCAAATTCCTCTTTGCACAAAATCATGCCGCCGCGCGGCCCCCGTAATGTTTTATGGGTTGTTGTCGTTACAAAATCCGCATAAGGAACCGGATTCGGGTGGAGACCGGCCGCAACGAGTCCGGCGATATGCGCCATATCGACCATCAAATAAGCGCCAACTTCATCCGCAATTTCCCTGAACTTTTTGAAATCGATCGTACGGGGGTATGCACTTGCGCCTGCAACGATCAGTTTTGGTTTATGTATGCGCGCCTTTTCCAGTACATCATCATAGTCAATATACTGGGTTTCTTTGTCAACGCCGTATTCCACAAAATTGTATTGGATGCCACTGAAATTCACAGGGCTCCCGTGCGTCAAATGGCCGCCATGCGACAAATTCATACCCAGCACCGTGTCACCGTGTTCCAAAATAGTGAAGTAAACCGCCATGTTCGCCTGCGCACCGGAATGGGGCTGGACATTTACATGCTCTGCGCCGAAAAGCTGCTTTGCCCGGTCACGCGCAAGATTTTCCACGATATCGACATACTCGCACCCGCCGTAATACCGGTGGGCCGGATAGCCTTCAGCATATTTATTTGTCATGACGGATCCCTGCGCTTCCATAACGGCTTCGCTAACAAAGTTTTCGCTGGCAATCAGCTCAATTTTACTCCTTTGCCGGTTCAGTTCCTTC
Source organism: Weizmannia acidilactici (assembly GCF_008974185.1). GTDB lineage: Bacteria > Bacillota > Bacilli > Bacillales > Bacillaceae_C > Weizmannia > Weizmannia acidilactici. Next base: position 90,468 of record NZ_BKZP01000006.1, on the reverse strand, counting down.
CGGATGGCTTGATAAACTTCCTGGTCTTGTCTTGCAATATGGCTCAAATTGAAACCCCCTCATACGGTCATTTTTCATATTCTTTTTTATTTTACCATAACTTTTTGTGAAATCATGCCCTTTTTTTGGGACAAACATCAAAAAGGAAGCCCGCCCCCGCGTGGAAACTGCCGGGACTCGGCTTCTTTCTTGCGGATTGCTTAGCACGTGCCGCCTTTTTCATATACTGCCCGGGCACCCCCGATCAGTTTCGGGCGCGTCCTGGCAAATGTGACATGGGCCGCGCCCAGTTCCCTTTCCGATATCCGGACAGGAACGGCAACATGCTTTAAATGCATGCCGATAAAAGTATCCCCGATGTCAATCCCGGCATCTGCCCGGATAAATTCAACAACAACAGGATCTTCCATATGGCCGTATGCAAAAGCAGCCATAGCACCACCTGCCTTTCGGACAGGCACCACTGTTACTTCTTCCCAGCCCTTCTGCAAAGCAAGCGTTCGATCCACGACAAGCGCCCTGTTCAAATGTTCGCAGCATTGAAACGCCGAATAAAACCCAAGCTTCCGGGAAAATTTCCGCACGCCGTTAAAAATGATTTCAGCGATTTCCGCTGCACCCGCCGTGCCAATTTTTTCCCCGATCACTTCCGATGTCGAACATCCGACGACAAAAACCTGCCCCTTTTTCACGGGGACTTGCCGGAAAAATTCATCCAGCATCCGGTTAAACTGTTCTTCCAACTGGCTAAAATCTGATTTCAACGCTTCACACCTCTATTATGATCATGCGTTTTTTTCTTCGTATTGCGATATTTTTTCAATCCTGCGCGCATGGCGGCCACCTTCAAACGATGTCCCGAGCCAAGTTTTCACAATTTCACGCGCAAGCCCGGGCCCGATTACCCTTTCCCCCATGGCGAGCACATTGCTATCATTATGCTCCCTCGTGGCTTTTGCACTGAAAACATCGTGGACGAGCGCGCAGCGGATGCCTTTTACTTTGTTGGCTGAAATGCACATGCCAATCCCGGTGCCGCAGATAAGAATCCCCCGGTCAAATTCACCTTCTGCCACTTTCTCGGCCACCGGCAACGCATAATCGGGATAATCTACAGAACCTTCACACTCACAGCCAAAATCTTCGTATTCCACGCCCAATGAATCGAGCAAACTTGCAATTTCCCTTCGTAGATTCATTCCACCATGGTCTGATGCCAATGCAACTTTCATGTTTTTCCCCCTCGTTTTATTTCCGCCTTCCCTAGTATTATGAGGCTGTGTTACATTTTATGGTTGATGGCCGCGAAATCCGCCTCCGTGAGACTCCCGCAGCGCCCTAGCCGATGGATCCTGCCCGGCCCGTCCAGGCACCCTGCAAATTTTGCGGCCGTCATTGTCGGTTAACATAGTCTCCAACAAAATCAACTAATTCTATTCTGGCATATCGCCATAAAAAAGAAAACGGAACAAAGCCTAAAATCTTATTCACCGGATTTGAAAGCGGCCGATATTTCCCTTTAATTTCTCCGCATCCCGTTCCAGCTGGCCGACTAATTTTTCGATGGACTCCATTACATGGGCCTGTTCATTTGTGATCGATGTGACTTCTTTCGCCCCGGCGGAAGTCTGTTCGGCGATTGCCGCAACTTCCTGCGACTGCCGGGCGGCCTCCTGAATGGACTCCATTTGGTTTTTAGCCAATGAAGCGATATTGTCCACCGCCCCGGCCACGAGCAGGATGGAGTCCGTCATTTGCCCCATCGCCTCATTGGCCTGTTTCCCTTTCACCGCTTCATCATTCGCATTTTGCACCTGGACGGTGATTTGTCCCACGACATGGCTGACTTCCTCCTCAATATGCTGAATCAGGCCGGCAATGCCTTGTACCGCTTGGGCGCTTTCATCTGCCAGCTTCCTGACCTCATTGGCCACAACAGCAAACCCCTTACCGTGTTCGCCCGCGCGTGCCGCTTCAATGGAAGCATTTAACGCCAGCAAATTGGTTTGCGCCGCCACTTCCCCGACAAAAGAAACAATATCTTCCACTTTTTTCGTATCTTCAGCGAGACGGTGGACAGCCTCAAGGGAAGCCGCATTTTCTTTCGCCATTTCCTCGACGCCCGTAACCAATGAATCAATCGCCTCTTTGCTGGCTTTTACCTCCCCAAGCATGTGGTCTGACGAATGTTTGCAAGTATCCGCTTTTTCGCGGACTTCTGTAGCCAGCCGGTATATTTCCTCCACCAAATCGGCTGCGGATTGAGTCGCCGCTGCAGATTGTTCCGCCCCAAGGGAAATTTCTTCAACCGTCTGGTTAATATTTTCGGCCTGGTTTGTGGCCACCCCCGTTTTTTTGGAGATTTCTGACACTTTTTCTTTTGTATGTTCCACATTTCCGTTAATTTGCGCGACCATCTCCCGCAAATTGGCAATCATCCGATTGAAAGCGGACGCCAACGATTCGATTTCATCCCCGGATTTCGGCACCGGAACTTCATGCTGCAAATTCCCGCTGCTCGCTTTGATCGCCGCACTTTCCAGCCTGCGCATCGGCTTAACAATCAAACGCGCCACAAAATAACTCAAAATCCCGGACCAGATAATGCCTAAAGCAAGCGTCAGCACAATAAACCAAGATTGGCTGATCGAATTTGAAAAGAACGGAAACACCACATAAATAAAAATGCCGCTGGACGTATACGTAATAAAAGACAAAATGGTGACAAACAAAACGATTTTTTTCGTCAAACTGAATCTGTAATTTCTTTCTTTCAACACACTCGCCCCTAATTCCCCAGCTTTAATTTTTCAATCAAACGATTGATTAAACCGTCCAATTGCCCATATGTTGCTCTGTAAATTTGGAGGCTGCCGCCGTATGGATCCACGACATCACCTCCGATGCCGTCCGCAAATTCCAGTAGTGTAAACGTTTTATTTCGGGCCCGTGGAAACCGCCCGGCCACCGCTTCTTTATGGCCGTTTGTCATTGTAAAAATATAATCCGCCCAATCCACAAGTTCTTCCGAAAGATTTTTGGCCGCATGGCGGAATTTAATCGCGTTTTCCTTCAGCACTTCGTATGTATGGGCTGAGAGGGCGCTCCCCTCCAATGCAAAAATGCCGGCTGATTTTACTTCAACGCCCGGCAGCTGCTTCGCCTTTAGGATCGCCTCTGCCATCGGACTCCTGCATGTATTCCCTGTGCAAACAAAAAGAATATTCAACCCCCGTCCTCCTTGTCCGGTATTTTTATCTACTAATATTATAGTAAAAAAGACACCGAATACAAAGCTGAACTTCCCCGCACGAAAAAATCCCGGCATCCGTCTTGGAAACCAGGTCCTTGCCCAACGTATTAAACAGATAAAAGCAATTTAACGCCGAAAATAATTAAAATCATTCCCCCGAGCGCTTCACCGTATGCGCCGAGCCAAACATGGAATTTTCTTCCAATCAACAGGCCGAGCCAGGTTAATGCTGTTGCCGCCGCCCCGAAACAAATCATCACCACAGCCATCCGTGCACCGAAAATTCCAAGTGACAGCCCGACAGAAAAACTGTCCAAACTTACACTCAATGCAAACAGGATAATTCCCCAGCCGGAGGGGCTCATCGATTCGTTTTCTTTTTTAAATATAAACACAATCATCTGAAGGCCCATTACAACAAGCATAATGCCACCGATATACTGGGCAAACATGCCAAATGTATGGGATAAAAGTTGCCCCGCAATGATCCCGAGAAACGGCATAATCACGTGAAAAATCCCGACCGTCAAACCTATGTAAAAGATATGCCTCATCCTCGGTTTCATCATCCCCAAGCCGAGACTCACCGAAAAAGCATCCATCCCGAGTGCCAGTGCCATAATCGCTAATGTAACCACTTCTGCGATGACTGCCATACCCTTTCCCCCTTTGGACGTGCCTAATCCAGCATATGCACGTCCAAGGCGTTTTAGAATAGGCGCAGTCTATGCGTATGTTCACCTTCCCGATGGATTTTCCGATATCAAACGGTGCCCGGCAGCTTTTTCGAGCCGGTTCATAATGGCCTGCCCGATCCCTTTCCGCGGGAAAGTCTCACAAAAAATGACATCTACGTCCTGATCGTCAAACGAGCGCAATGAATCGTACAGATGATGTGCGACCGTCTCAAGTGAAGACCGCCTGCCGCAAACCGCAACGGTATTGGCACGGATTTCGCCGGCGGTTTCTTCTGTCACCACCGCACCGACATTTTCACCATTTTCCCGCCTTTCATCAATCAACCGCTGCATAAACGGAACCCCGCCGTCGACTAGGTAAACGGGCGCATTTGGCGCATAATGCGTATATTTCATCCCGGGCGCTTTCGGGCGGGCAACATTTTCATTTTCAAGCCCCGGATCAAGCTGAACTTCCCCGATCACCTCTTCAAGTTGTTCTTTCGTAATGCCGCCCGGGCGCAAAATGACAGGGGTATCTGCTGTGCAGTCCAGCACGGTCGACTCGACCCCAACACCCGTTTCTCCCCCGTCCACAATGCCGGCAATTTTGCCGTCCAAATCGCGGCGTACATGTCCGGCTGTTGTCGGGCTCGGTTTGCCGGAACGGTTTGCGCTCGGGGCGGCAATCGGAAACCCGGCGAGACGGATGAGCGCAAGTGCAACAGGATGGGCCGGCATGCGGATCCCGACCGTATCAAGGCCGGCCGTCACTTTTTGCGATAATTTTCCTTTTTTTACTTTCAGGATCAGTGTCAGCGGGCCGGGCCAAAAAGCTTTGATCAACGCCCGCACCATATCTGGAATTTCTTCCGCCAACATTTCCAGCTGCACCTCATCTGCAATATGGACAATCAGCGGGTTATCACTCGGCCTGCCTTTCGCCTTGTATATTTTATCGACGGCTTCATCGCTAGTCGCATCAGCTCCCAAACCGTACACCGTTTCAGTCGGAAATGCTACAGCTTGCTTCTCTTTTAACAATTGTGCTGCTTCCACAAGTTGTGGATAAGATTGGAGATTTTCCACAGTTTTATCCACAAACCAATATTTTGTATCCATACCTTTCACCTTTCTTCATCGGATCGCAAACCCCGTTAAGATATTTATTTAACAAGCTTTCTCCCCGCAAGTATACAAAAATGTGAAAAATGAAACAAGTATTATCCACATCTTGTGGATAATACTCTTCATTCTGTTGATAATTAGTCTATTTCCGGAAGCACTCCTAATTTTTCCACAGCGCAGGCCGGCAAATGTTAAAACAATTTCTTAATGATTTCCACAACCAACAATTTTTTCTTCACTTCGTCGTTCTCACTCATGTAAACGGATTGCCCGCTGCGCCCTTCGTGTTTCGTTTCTTTACGGACGGACTTCTTGTCTTCGTGATTATCTGTCTTTTCAGGCGCGGCTTCATTCCCGCTTTTGGCAGTTTTTGTTTTTTTAACCGCTGTATCGCCTGCAGGTTTTTCGGCGTGCGCCGCCGGTTCAGCTACCTTCGTATTCTTCCCTGTTTCCTTAGGTTTTTCCTCAAAACCGCCTTCCACTGCAACTCCGTTTGGAAAATCGAGGAAGCAAAGCGGCGGGTAGAGGACACACCACCAATTGGCGCCCTGCCCTTTCCCGAGCGTAATCAAAACCGCTTCATATTTTCCGGCCGGATATAAATATTGTCCGTACAGTTTCGTAGGAAAAGCCACTTTCCCGAGCTCCACCTTTACAGATTGGTTCATCCGTTCTTCCGCTATCACCCGTTTGGCGATCCTTTCAATATCCGGTAAATGGGAGCGGATGACTTTTTCGGCCTCATCCTTGGATGTTAAATTTCCCACCCATTTGGTGATTTCCGCATTCACTTCATCACGGATTTTCCTTTTTACCGCCTGGTCTTCCGGCTTGTCGCTGTTCGCCAGTATTCTCAGCCGGATCGCATCTTTCGGAATGACGACCGTATCCGTTGCGGCCGCTTTTTGTTTCGGCGCATATAAACTTAAGATCGTTGCAATGGATAACATCACAATATATAACGAAACAATCGTTTTTCTTCTCATTTTCTTCCCCCGTCCCTTCGTATCCACATTGTGGACAAGAAAATGAGATTTTAAACTATCAATCTGAAAAAAATCGGCGGGGAGTCTGTTATTTCATGCAAAACACCATCCGCTCATGCCCGTTAATGTCGCGCACCGTCTCCACCCGGCTGCCAGGGAAAGCCGCGCGGAGGAGGCCAGAAACACGATCCCCCTGCCCCGAGCCAATTTCAAACCCTACAAGCGCACTCCCATTTAACGCCTGCGGAAGCTCTTCCATAAAACGGCGGTAATAATCAAGCCCGTCTTCTCCGCCAAACAAAGCCGTTTCGGGATCATGGTCTTTGACAACAACCGATAAAGATGTCCGGTCACGTTTCGGGATATACGGGGGATTGGATAAAATAATATCGAAAGTTTCGCCGCGCGCCAAAAAAGGCCGGAGCAGATCGCCTTGAATAAACCGGGCATCCGCTCGCAGTGCTTTTGCATTTTTTTTTGCCACCCGCAGCGCTTTTTCCGAAATATCGGAGGCGCTCACGGAAAGATTGGGGCACTCCAATTTCATGGTAATCGCAATAATGCCGCTTCCCGTTCCGATATCCGCAAGTTTAAGGCACCGGTTTTTCCCGAAATGCCACCGGATCCTTTCGATGGCGCCTTGGACCAGTTCCTCTGTTTCAGGGCGCGGGATGAGCACATCACGATTGACGATAAATTTGCGCCCGTAAAAATACTCATACCCCGTAATGTGCTGGACCGGAACCCCTTGTGCATGGGCCTCCGCCGCTTTCCGGAAATTCTCCTGCACTTCTTCCGGCAAAACCATCCTTAAGTTCGAAAGCAGGCGGGTGCGGTCCATTTGCAAAAAATGTTCCAGCAACAGTTCGCCGGCATTCGCATCGCGGCCTTTTTCCGTTAAAAAAGAAGAAGCCCACTGCAAGGCTTCATATACTTTCATCGGGCTTTCCATCAGTCATTCACACTTTCCAGCTTTTTCGACTGGTCATCGAGAATGAGAGCATCAATGATTTCATCGAGTTTCCCCTCCAGCACCTGGTCGAGCTTTTGGATCGTTAAACCGATTCTATGGTCCGTCACGCGGTTTTGCGGAAAATTATACGTGCGGATCCGTTCGGAACGGTCACCCGTCCCGACGGCGGATTTCCGGTTGGCATCATATTCCGCCTGCGCCTCCTGCTGGTATTTGTCATAAATACGGGCGCGCAGCACTTTCATCGCCTTTTCCTTGTTTTTGATCTGCGATTTTTCATCTTGGCAGGAAACGACAATCCCGGTTGGAATGTGGGTCAGGCGGACAGCCGACATCGTCGTGTTGACGCTCTGCCCGCCCGGACCGCTCGATGCAAACGTATCAACCCGGACATCTTTTTCGTTAATTTCCACTTCAACTTCTTCGGCTTCCGGTAAAACCGCAACCGTTGCGGTCGATGTGTGGATGCGGCCTCCCGATTCCGTTTCCGGCACACGCTGCACCCTGTGCGCGCCGTTTTCAAATTTCAGCTTGGAGTAAGCCCCTTTTCCGTTCACCATAAAAATAATTTCTTTATAGCCGCCGATCCCTGTTACATTGGCTTCAATCACATCGATTTTCCAACCTTGCGACTCGGCATAGCGGGTATACATGCGGTACAGGTCACCCGCAAACAATGCCGCTTCATCCCCGCCGGCCGCCCCGCGGATTTCCACAATCACGTTCTTTTCGTCATTCGGGTCTTTCGGCAGGAGAAGAATTTTTAGGCGTTCTTCGTATTCTGAAATTTTATGCTCCAGATCATTGATTTCTTCCTTCACCATATCCTTCATTTCGGGGTCGAGTTTTTCCTTCAGAAGGGACTTGGCATCCCGGAGCTGCTTTTTCACTTCTTTATATTCACGGTAAACTTGCACGGTTTCCTGTATATCCGACTGTTCTTTCGAATACTCTCTTAATTTTTTTGGGTCATTCACGATATCAGGATCGCTTAAAAGCTCATTCAGCTTTTCGTACCGATTTTCCACGGTCTGCAGCCGATCGAACATCGAACCCCACCTCATTTCACTACTTTTTCCGTTTCCGCCCGACGGCCCGTTTAGAGCCGGCTAACAGCATACCAAATTTATTATAGTATACGCAATGGAAAACTTAAAGCGAAACCCGGTGGGGGAAAACCGGGAAAAGCTACTTCACATCGATTTTGACATGGATGTCATACCGGGGCAGAATTTTCAAAAGCCTGTCCCGGATTTCACTTTCTTTTTCCATCCTCTCCCGGTGGTTCAGTGTGTATTCGGTGTGGACGTTCACCCACATATCTTTCCCGTTAATGAAAACGGAATGCGGTATGTATCCGTTCATTTTCCATACGGCTTCCTTGGCCTTTTGAATATCGGCAGTAACGGAAGATCTATCATCATTTTGATTCACATGCCCGCCCTTTTCCGTTGTGCTTAGTTGTCTCGTTTCAATCGGGTGCGGCTTGGCATCATCCCTGCTTTCCTCGAAACAGCCTGCAAGTGAGGCAATCAGGAACAGGCAAATTAGCCGTTTTGCCATAAAAAAACACCTCCCTGCCAGATAGGTTTCCCGCATGGGAGGCGGTTTATTTACAAAACGGCAAAACTAAATCGGCGGATGCTCGTGGCATTTGCGGCAGACCGGATAATACGTGTCATTTCCCCCGATCTGGATCTGATCCCCCGTATACACCGGTTTCCCGTTTTCATCAACACGCAGATTCATCGTTGCTTTTCTCTCGCAAAACCAGCAGATCGTCTTCATTTCTTCGATCTTGTCCGCGTATAAAAGCATATATTTGCTTCCTTCAAATAGCTCATTTTGAAAATCGTTTTTCAGACCGAAGCCCATAACCGGTATATTCAGCTCATCGACAATCCGGGCAAGCTGCAGCACATGGCCTTTTTTCAAAAACTGCACTTCATCAATTAAAACACAGTAAGGCTGCGGCCGGTATTGTTTCACCGTATCAAAAATATCCGTATCATTGAAAATCGGAATGGCCTTACGCCGCAAGCCGATCCTGCTTGAAACATACCCGACTTCATCACGCGTGTCGATTCCCGATGTAAAAATCAGGACAGTTTTGTTCTGTTCTTCATAGTTATGGGCCACTTTCAAAATTTCAATCGATTTCCCGCTGTTCATTGCACCGTATTTGAAAAATAATTGCGCCATCGTTCTCGCTCCTTATTCTTTGAACAATGTTGTCCGCTCAGGGCGCCGGCATACCTCTCCCGACCGATCCCCCACTTATTCGCGAATATCCACAGAGCTTGTTCCATAAAAAAAACAGGCAAACGTTCATCGCCTGTTTTTCATTGAATTGCTTATTTAAGGCCGTATTTTTTATTGAAGCGGTCAACGCGTCCGGCAGCAGTCGCGAATTTTTGGCGTCCTGTATAGAATGGATGGCATTCGGAACATACTTCCACGCGGAGCTCATCTTTTACAGAACCACTTTCAAATTCATTTCCGCATGCGCATTTGACCATTACTTTTTTGTATTCCGGATGAATTCCAGCTTTCATTCTTTTCATCTCCTTCAGCCCTGAGTCATTACGAAACAGAGTTCTATGGTTTTTACGGGCCAAAAACCCGGAAAATCCCACAAACAAACTGTGATTATTATAGCAATTCCAAGAATGAAATGCAACATTGCAAATCAAAAAACGTTTTCCTTATTTTCCCTATTGCCCCGCGGGTGGCCGGCAGCAATAGGATTATAAAATTTTCTTGGCGGGGGCAGCTTTCAATTCCGACTTAATCATATCCACAAACTCCTCGTTTGATTTCGATTGTTTCAGCCTGCGCAGGAATTTCTCAACAAAATCCGGAGAATCGGACATCGATTTGCGGATCGCCCACAATACTTCCAAATGGTCTTTCGGCAGTAGCAGCTCTTCTTTCCGTGTCCCGGAACGCCGGATGTCGATCGCCGGGAATATGCGTTTTTCCGCCAGCGAGCGGTCAAGATGAAGTTCCATATTCCCCGTCCCTTTAAATTCTTCGTAAATGACATCATCCATGCGCGATCCGGTATCGACAAGGGCGGTGGCCAAAATCGTCAGGCTGCCCCCTTCTTCGATATTGCGGGCCGCACCGAAGAACCGTTTCGGGCGGTGGAACGCAGCAGGGTCAATCCCCCCTGAGAGCGTGCGCCCGCTCGGCGGGATTACGAGGTTATAGGCGCGTGCCAAGCGCGTAATGCTGTCCATCAAAATCACGACATCCCGCTTGTGCTCGACAAGACGCATTGCCCTCTCCAGCACAAGTTCCGCGACTTTAATATGGTTTTCCGGCACTTCATCAAAAGTGGAGCTGACCACATCCGCCTGCACGGAACGTTCAATATCTGTCACTTCTTCCGGCCGTTCATCGATCAAAAGGACAATCAATTCCGTTTCAGGATGGTTGATCGTGATGGAGTTGGCAATTTCCTTTAAAAGCATCGTTTTCCCGGCTTTCGGAGGCGCAACAATTAATCCGCGCTGCCCGAAACCGACCGGTGTAATTAAATCCATAATCCGGGTGGACAGCTTTTCGGGAGACGTTTCAAGGACAATCTGCCGGTTCGGGTATAACGGTGTTAATGCCGGAAAATGGACCCGTTCCTTGGCCGTCTCAGGGTTTTCCCCGTTTACCGCTTCGACATGCAACAGGCCGTAATAACGTTCGTTTTCTTTAGGAGGCCGGACTTTTCCCGAAACTTTATCTCCGTTTCTTAAATCGAAGCGGCGGATTTGCGATGCGGAAATGTAGATGTCTTCCGAGCTGGGGGAGTAATTAATCGGCCGCAAGAACCCAAAGCCTTCCGATTGGATGATTTCCAGCACGCCTTCCATAAAAAAATAGCCTTCTTGCTCTGCCCGGGCTTTTAAAATTGCAAAAATTAATTCTTTCTTCGTCAGTTTGCTATAGTAGGAAACTTTATACTCCCTTGCCAGAGCATAAAGCTCTTTTAACGTCATATTCTCCAAACTTGAAATCGATAAACCTTCCATATAAACACCACACTTTTTAAATTTCCGTACGGGTAGAGCAATGCAGCGCATTTCTTCCGCTTCTTTAATATTGCCTGTATTCAAACGAAATCATACGAAATCCGTGTTTTGTCCCCAACGTCTTATAGATGAACGTAATACAAATGGAAATGAACATACCTACCGATAAAGGAATGTGAAGGCAAGATGAGTATCCACAGTTTTGCTCTTAATAGAAGACATGAGCCGGCTGCAAAGAGGCCGTTTTGCAGCACTTATATCTATGGAGCCGCACCGTGTACGGAAGAAATAGAAGACGAATCATTTTGAATAATACATGAATAAAAATGCATGAATTAAGCCGCATTTATTGTAACCCTACCAGCGGGGAAAATCAACAAAAAAGGAGGGAGATGTTGAAAATCTTTTGGCAGAAAGCGGGGCGCGCTCCTTTGATAAAAAAGGCGCTTTAATGGCCGCAATTCCGTGCCTGTAAAATAGGGGAATGGCGATCCATAAGGCCCCGGCTTGTCCCGTTTTTTCGGGTGCACGCCCTTAAAGTTTCCTGAAACCCGCTATCCGCCCAGGGTTACGCTTTAATGACGAGATTCGGTTTCTTTTTCAAGCTGTGCTGGCCATCAATAAAACGCACCGTCCCGGACTTGGCGCGCATGACGACAGAATGCGTCGATCCATACGGGCCCTTGAACTGGACGCCGCGCAGCAGTTCCCCGTCCGTGACGCCCGTTGCCGCAAAAATGGCATCATCGCCGCAAACAAGGTCGTCCATCCTTAACACTTTGTTTACATCAAGCCCCATGCTGAGACAGCGCTCATATTCCGCATCATTTTGCGGCAAGAGCCGTCCCTGGATTTCACCGCCGAGGCATTTCAGCGCAACAGCCGCAATGACCCCCTCAGGCGCCCCACCGGATCCAAATAAGATGTCAACGCCCGTATGATCAAAGGCGGTATTAATGGCAGCCGCCACGTCCCCGTCATTGATCAGTTTAATGCGGGCTCCGGCCGCACGCAGCTGCGCAATAATTTCTTCATGGCGCGGCCTGTTCAAAACAGTTGCCACCACATCCTCAATGTCCTTGTTTTTCGCTTTTGCCACAGCCTTCAAGTTATCGATGATCGGTGCATCAATATCGATCATCCCAACCGCTTCCGGACCTACCGCAATTTTATCCATATACATATCCGGCGCATGGAGCAGATGCCCGTGGTCTGCAACCGCAAGCACACTAAGCGCATTCCAGCCGCCGGATGCGAGGATATTGGTTCCTTCCAAAGGGTCTACTGCAATATCCACACGGGGGCCGTATCCATTTCCAAGTTTTTCACCGATATACAGCATCGGCGCTTCATCCATCTCCCCTTCCCCAATGACGACTGTCCCTTTCATTGGAATGGTGTCGAATACATCGCGCATTGCGGAAGTTGCAGCATCATCCGCTTCATCTTTCAATCCGCGTCCCATCCATCTGGCTGATGCCAGCGCCGCCGCTTCTGTAACGCGAACCAATTCCATTGACAAACTTCTTTCCATTTTACTACCCCCATAAATAGATGTTTGTAATTAGTATATCACATTTACAAAATTATTGTGTCACAATTTACCCAGTATACGGTATATTTATCAATTTTATGGGGATGGAAAAACCGGCGGCTCAGGAATTTTCCAGATGTTCAATCTCCTTTTGCGACATACCCTCCCGCCAAATGGTGGCGCCAAGGCCATTTAGTTTTTCAACGAGATGGCTGTAACCCCGGTCGATATGGTCCACACCGGTAACTTCCGTGATCCCGTCTGCCATCAGGCCGGCAATGACAAGGGCGGCTCCGGCGCGCAAATCGCTTGCTTTTACTTTTGCACCCTGCAGGCGGACAGGGCCGTTCACAATCGCCGAGCGCCCTTCGACTTTAATATTCGCGCTCATTCGGCGCAGCTCGTCAATATGTTTAAACCGGGCGGAATAGATCGTATCGGTCACAATAGAACTGCCCTCTGCTTTTGTCAGAAGTGCCGTAAAAGGCTGCTGCAGATCGGTCGGAAATCCCGGGTAAACAAGCGTTTTAATGTCGACGGCTTTCAACTTGTCCGGCTTTCCGATAAAAATCTGCTCATCTCCCGTTTCAACCGGGACGCCCATTTCCCTGAGCTTGGCTGTGAGCGATTCGAGGTGCTGCGGGATGACATTGTCAATCAGCACCCCTTCGCCCGTTGCCGCCGCCAAAATCATAAAGGTGCCAGCTTCAATGCGGTCCGGGATAATTGTATGCCGGCAGCCGCTCAAATGCTCAACCCCTTCTATCCGGATCACATCCGTCCCAGCCCCTTTTATTTTTGCCCCCATATTGGTCAGGAGCGTTGCCACATCAATAATTTCCGGTTCTTTCGCCGCGTTTTCGATCACTGTTCTGCCTTTTGCCTTCACCGCCGCGAGCATAATGTTAATCGTCGCACCGACGCTTACAACATCCAAATAAATGCGCGCACCAACAAGCTCATCCGCCCGCAGGTAAATCGCGCCCTGTTCGTTGGTCACTTTTGCGCCCAATGCTTCGAAACCTTTGATATGCTGGTCGATCGGGCGCGGTCCCAGGTGACATCCGCCCGGCAGCCCGATGACCGCCTTTTTGAACCTTCCAAGCATGGCCCCCATCAAGTAATAAGAAGCCCGAAGTTTTTTGACTTTACCGTTCGGCAACGGCATGGAAATCATACGGCGGGGGTCAACCGTAATTTTCCCATCCCGTGCCATCACCTTTCCCCCGATTTCTTCCAGTAAACCGGTTAAAGTCCGGACATCGGAAATTTCAGGCAAGCCTTCTATTGTTACAGGGGATTCCGCCAGTATTGTTGCGGGAATAAGGGCAACAGCACTGTTTTTTGCACCGCTGACTTTAATTGTGCCTTTCAGGGGATATCCACCTGCAATTTTTAGCTTTTCCATGTTAAGCTCCCTTCCTTAACGGGTATAGAAGTCGTTCCCAAACGTTGTCGATATTTCGCATATTCAATTCAACATAAACCATTTCCCAAAAAACTTGCCGGGAATTGTGCATATCCCAGCATCAGCATATCCTATAAGGCTAGAAATCAAACCGTTGCGGAGAAAGCAAGAAATCATGGACAATTTCAAATATTTACTACAACACGTCCTTATTTTTGCGTACGGTTGTTCCAATCGCGCGTAAATTGTTCAATCCCTTTATCTGTCAGCGGGTGTTTGAACAGCTGCACGAGCACTTTATACGGTACCGTTGCGATATGCGCCCCTGCCAGCGCCGCCTGTGTGATGTGCTGCGGATGCCGGATGGAAGCGGCGATGATTTCCGTATCGATATGGTGGATGGAAAAGATTTCTGCAATTTCAGAGATCAGGCGTATGCCGTCATGCCCAATGTCGTCCAGCCTGCCAAGGAACGGCGAAACATAGGAAGCGCCGGCTCTTGCCGCCAGCAATGCCTGGTTGCTGCTGAAAATGAGGGTCACGTTTGTACGGATGCCTTCCTGCGAAAACTGGTGGACCGCTTTCAGCCCTTCTGGCGTCATCGGAACTTTGATGGTAATATTCGGGGCAATCGCCGAAAGCTCTCTCCCTTCTTTTAACATCCCTTCCGCATCCTCGGAGACGACTTCAGCGCTTACAGAACCGGGCACCAAAGCCGTGATTTCTCTTAAACGTTCGTGGAAAGAAACATTCTCTTTTGCGACAAGCGATGGGTTGGTCGTTACACCGGATAAAATCCCCCATTCATTTGCAGCTTTAATTTCCTCGAAATTGGCGGTGTCGATAAAAAATTTCATGTTTCCTCACAGCTCCTTTGATCAGTTCTTATGTACCCAATACAAATATACCACGAAACTAAAAGAAAGTTCAGAAAAACAAACCCGTTTTTTCCACACCGGTATGTATTGGACACGGATGCACCGTTTCCCTGCAAAAAGGGATAAAAATTCGGATGGGTGCTGTTCATTTTCATAACGGCATTACCAAGAAATCTGAGGGAAACACAGGCAAATTCCGCGATGATTCACCATACCCTGCCTTTTAACATAAAGCAAAAAAGGCCCGGCACGCTTGGACAGCGCCAGACCTTCTTTTCCTCAAAGCATTATGCTTTTTGGTTAGAACCGAATTCGCGGATTTTGCCGATAACGGTCTGTTTAATGGTTTCACGTGCAGGCCCGAGATATTTACGCGGATCGTACAAATCCGGATTAGCAGCCAATACTTCGCGGACTGTTTTTGCGGAAGCAATTTGGTTTTCCGTGTTTACGTTGATTTTCGCAGTTCCTAAAGAAATGGCTTTTTTGATGTCGTCTTCAGGAATGCCTGTCCCGCCGTGGAGCACTAACGGCATACCGGTGATTTTGCTGATTTCTTCCATTTCTTTGAAGCCGAGGTTTGGTTCTCCATGGTAAGGGCCGTGTACAGAACCAAGCGCAGGAGCCAAGGCATCAATTTTTGTTGCTTCTACTAATTTCCGGCATTCTTCCGGATCTGCATAGATGATGCCTTTGCCGACAACATCGTCTTCCTGGCCGCCGACAGTACCTAATTCCGCTTCAACGGATACGCCGTGGGCATGGGCATATTCAACCACTTCGGAAGTGATTTTGACGTTTTCTTCAAATGGATGGTGGGAAGCGTCGATCATAACGGAAGTGAAACCTGCATCAATCGCTTTTTTGCAGTTTTCAACAGTGGAACCGTGGTCAAGATGGATCGCAACCGGAACAGTGATGTTCAGGTCTTCCATTAAGCCCTCAACCATTTTTACTACGGTTTTGAAGCCGCTCATGTAACGGCCCGCTCCTTCGGAAACCCCGAGAATCACTGGAGATTTTTCTTCTTCTGCTGCTTGAAGAATAGCTTGGGCATATTCAAGGTTGTTTACGTTGAATTGGCCTACTGCATATTTCCCTTCTTTTGCTTTATTGAGCATTTCAGTCATCGAAACTAAAGGCATGGGTTTTCCTCCTTATCATTTGAGTTAAAAAGATTGCCGGGATAATAATTCATTTTTATAATAAACAATCTTTTTAACTTCATACTTGTATATTGATAATTTCTTATCCATCATATCAAACAAAACTAGGATTTACCAATGAACTTTATTTGTCCGGGAAAAGAAATAAAATTATCAAAATTTTTTGGTTTGAGACTTTTTTCACATTATCCGCTTACATAGCCAAATATTTTTGCACAGCTTCCCGGATATCATCAATGTCAAAAGGCTTCGCAAAGTGATTCAACGCCCCAAAGTCTTTCGCTTCCTCTATCATGTCCAATTCCCCGTAAGCCGTCATGATAATCACGCGGATATCCGGTTTCATTTCTTTCAGCCTTTTTAAAATTTCAATGCCGTTCATGCCGGGGATTTTCATATCCAAAAGGACCAAATCAATTTCCCGATTTGCGGCGAGGTCAAGCGCCTGGGCACCGTTTGCCGCCTGAAAAGTCTCATACCCCTCTTTCTGCAGTACTTCCGTCAGCAAAATCCGGATCCCAAATTGATCGTCGACGATTAAAATATTAGGCTTTCTCATTTTTCCCCTCCGTCACATGACATTTAAACAAAATCTTTATGTATTTTTGGCTCTCAGAAAAATTTTTCCCCTTGTCTTTATGATATAACAAATTATTTCTCTTTCGGATTGTTTTTTTCCTTCTTTTACAAGTGGTAAAATAAAGAAATGACCATATACCGGGTGATGGTGCTGCATTTATTTACCCATTGGAGGGAATGGCAAAACATGTTAAAAATGTTCTCAACGCAATGTGCAGGAATTTTTCAAAAAATACAGCAATCGGAAGAATATGCGCTGGAAGACGGCGCACGCCTGCTCGCACAGGCGGCGGTCGGGGAAGGAAATATTTATATAAAAGGTTGGAAGGAAATGCAGGCGGTGGAAGTGCTTGCATTGGAAGGCCCTGAACCGTTGCGGTGCGCGAAAAAACTTGAAAAACTGGAAGAACTCATCGATGCCGACCGGGTTTTGCTGCTTACCCGTTTTTCCAATGACAAGGAAGCAGCAGAAATGGCAAAACAGCTGAACGACAGCGGCATTCCGTTTATCGCTGTTGCCGGAAAAACGGAAACAGACGGCGAAGATTTGGAGTCCCTTTCCGATGTGTTTATCCAAACGCACGTGGCAAGAGGGCTGATTCCAGGGGAAAACGGCGGTAGGGTCGGCTTTGCTGATACAATGGCGGCGACGTTTATTTATTACGGGCTGCAGTTTGCGATTGACGAAATGATGGCGGATTACGAGGATTAAAAGAATGGCGGAGGAACCGTGAAGAGTCCCTCCGTTTATTCACCTAAATCAAAATCAATTGCATCGATATTCCAGTCTTCGTTTGATTTTGGCGGCTGACCGATTTTTCCACTGTAAAGCAATTTCCCGCTTGCAATTCCATAGGCGGAAAAGTATACCGGGCCCCCGGATTTTCGTGCCAAAACAAGCACATACAGTTTTCCTCCCCTAATCTTTATAGCCGTATTTGGGCCCTGCTCTGCCGGGAAGGTGATATCACGCTTTTTTGCAATGTACGGATATCATATTCAAGCAGCCGTACCCCTTTTGGCAAAACAGCTGCTGTATAAACACTTGATTTTCCGTAAAAATAGCTGCTTTCTGCAGACGTGTTTCCGGAAAAATATTTTGGAAGCCGTATGTTCCTGCTTGTACTAGTCTGATAGTCATAAACTTCAAGTGCCTGATCCACCGTTTTTCCTTTGTCCAACTTTTGTTTCAGCAGGACAATTCCATTATGCGGCTTTTGTGGATTCAGTTCTGTTACCTTGGAATGTTGACCGATTCTGTATTGGTTGTAACGTGCTCTTCTCCCACGAGTTTCTTTAAACGCAGATCTATTGTGTAAAGATGGGGTTCCGGAGAATCGCCGTTTGCCAGAACCTTCAGCTTATGTCCGAATAATTGCACGTCATCTACATATACATAACCTAAACTTTTGAATCCAGGCACTTCCACCTCCATCGTTGATTGATGAAGACTTTTCTTCCGGATGATATCAATCTTCAAATCATATAGACGTGAGAAAGTAAGTCGGGAAAGCGGCCGTCAAATTTTTTAAAAGAAAGCTATATTATTGGTCATTGTTGATTCTCGTAAAATCTGCGGGAAGGCGAGCCTGGACCCGGGAGAGTGGTTCCTGACTGAAGAAACTCGCAACACGGGATGAGCAAAGCAAATTTCGCGAGAATCAACGGTAAAATTTGACAAAGCGCCTAAAAAAAACCCCCGCCGGGAATTTTTATTTCCCAAGCGAGGGTTTTTTTATTGTTTTGCTTTGATCGACGCTTCAATAAACCCTTTAAATAACGGCTGCGGGCGCGTCGGGCGCGATGTGAATTCCGGATGGAACTGGGATGCGACAAACCAAGGATGGTCCTCAAGTTCAATAATTTCAATCAAACGGCCGTCCGGGCTTGTTCCGGAGAAGACGAAACCGGCATGTTCCATTTGCTCGCGGAATTGGTTATTAAATTCATAACGGTGGCGGTGCCGTTCATAAATGACTTCATCCTGGTATGCTTCATACGCTTTGGAGTTTTTTGCCAGCCTGCAAGGATAAAGCCCGAGGCGCAAAGTACCGCCAAGATCTTCAATTTCTTTTTGCTCCGGCAAAAGGTCAATAATCGGATAAGGCGTATCCGGGTTGATTTCAGAAGAATGCGCACCTTTCAAACCAAGCACATTGCGGGCATATTCAATCGAAGCCAACTGCATACCGAGGCAAATGCCGAGGAACGGGATTTTGTTTTCGCGCGCATACTTAATCGCAAGGATTTTCCCTTCGATCCCGCGATCGCCGAAACCACCCGGCACCAAAATGCCATCCGCGTCTTTTAACAGTTCGTCCACATTTCTCTCATTGACATCTTCGGCATTGATCCAGTTGATATCAATGTCCGCATCAAACTGGTAACCGGCATGTTTGAGCGCCTCAGCGACGGAGAGATACGCATCCTGCAGGGTGACATATTTGCCGACAAGCGCAATTTTCACCGTCTTCGAAAGATTCCTTACGCGGTTGACAAGGGCTTTCCACTCGGACATATCCGCTTCAGGGCACTGTAGTTTTAAATGGTCGCAAACAAGCTGGTCCAATTTTTGTTCCTGCAGCATTAGCGGAACGGCATACAAAGTATCGGCATCAATGCACTCTACAACTTCATTCGGCTGAATATCGCAGAACAGCGCAAGTTTATCCTTCATTTCCTGCGAAATCGGCTTTTCCGTCCGCACGACGATAACATTCGGCTGAATCCCGAGGCTCCGCAGTTCTTTCACGCTGTGCTGGGTCGGCTTCGTTTTCAGTTCGCCCGAAGCTTTCAAGTACGGGATTAACGTGCAGTGGATATACATGACATTTTCGATGCCGACATCCGTTTTGATTTGGCGGATCGCTTCCAGGAACGGGAGCGACTCAATATCGCCGACCGTACCGCCGATTTCGGTAATCACTACATCCGCGTTGGTCACTTTGCCGGCGCGGAATACGCGTTCTTTTATTTCATTTGTAATATGCGGGATAACCTGCACGGTTCCGCCGAGATACTCGCCGCGGCGTTCTTTCCGGATGACTTCCGAGTAAACCTTCCCGGTTGTCACGCTGCTGTACTTCGTTAAATTAATATCAATAAAACGTTCATAATGGCCGAGGTCAAGGTCTGTTTCCGCTCCGTCATCCGTTACGAACACTTCACCGTGCTGGTACGGACTCATCGTTCCCGGATCGACGTTGATATACGGATCAAATTTTTGAATCGTAATATTCAGCCCCCGGTTTTTCAAAAGCCGCCCCAATGACGCAGCGGTAATCCCTTTTCCCAACGAGGAAACGACCCCGCCTGTTACAAATATATATTTTGTCACGTGTTGTCCCCTCCTGTAATGTAACTTTATTGTTCACCACAACCTATCGCTTCATCCGCCATCGCCGCGAATTCCGCGCTTTCAACACACGCGGTCCTTCCCTCCAAGCGCTTTCCCGGGAGTCCCGCAACATAAACAAAACCTTTAAAGAGAGCGCCTCCCCGCTTTTTGAAGGGCGGGTTTGCAGTTTTATAAAAAACAAAAAGCCCCTCTTGCAAACAAATTGCAAGGGGGAGCTTATTGATTTGCGATATTCCGTCCTTTTCAAAGGAGCCCAAATAACATACTACCGTTGTCCCGAAAAGAAGTCAAGCCTAATCTCTGTCTTTATCATCAAAGTCTTCATCTTCTTCGTCTTCATCGGCAATTCCGTAATCGTCATCGGAAAGCAACGCTTCGTCCTCAAAGACCTCTTTATCCTCATCAATATCGAAATCATCCGAATCGACAAGGTCTTCTTCATCGATCAAGTCTTCATCTTCCTCTTCTTCATCGGCATACTCATCGTCTTCATCTTCAACGATATCATCGAGATCATCGAAGTCGAGGTCTTCTTCATCGATATAATCATCGTCTTCATCAGGATCTTTTGCCTTTTTCCGTTTTGTTTTGACGGTGTGGGTCACTTCTTCATCAATTTGGTCGACCGGGTACCAGGCGCGGAGCCCCCAATTGTTGTCCCCAAGACTAATAAATTTGCCGTCAATATTTAAATCGGTGTAAAACTGGATCATTTTACTGCGCAATTCTTCATCTGGCAAGCCTAAAATTCCGCCGATTTCAGCAAGCAAATCTTGAAAGGAGATGGTTTGTTTTTTTTCTTCCAATATTTGTTCCGCCAACTCGATAAAAGACATTTCCTTCAGCTCTTCTTTTGGCAACTGTCGCAAGCTCAAGCGTCGCACACCCTTTCTAATTGATCAAACTGGTATATGGCAGGCAAAATGGCAATGCCTTTGCATGATTTTAAAAAAACATACTTACCATTATATACAAAATACAGGCATTTATGCTAGCCCCGCGTCCCTTTCCGGCTGTTTTTATTCCGTGCTTTCATATGGCCGGGGCTCCTGATCAGCCGGTATGCAAGATAAAATAATAAAAAAGACAGAATAAGAAAAGGGATGGCACCAAGATCTTTATTATATAAAAAATACCCAATCGGAAGAAATAATACAAGACCGGTGCATGTTAAAACGATTTTCACTAAAGGAGACAAACAGTCCACATCCCTTTGAAAAAAATAAGCGATGTGATTGGCCCGCTTCCATCGCATCCGCCTTTTGGCAAAAAATCTCTTTTTACCCCTGTCCATTGTACATCCATCCTGCTGAAGGACACAATAAAATTATAGACAGAAAGCTAAATAATTTTCGCAGAAGTGCATCCGGCCTTTGAAACTTGCAAAAAAATCGGCATTGGTCTGCCTAATTTTTTGTGTAGGGGCTATCCCAAAAGCCCGCTTACGCTTAAATAAAAAACACATCGGAATAATCATTGTTCTTAACAAGTTTTCTCTGTTTCTTGTTTACTTTTGATGATCGCGATCCGCGAGCCTCTTCGCACGATGCCGTACTGCGTGCCTCGCCTGGCCCGCTTTTCCCACAGGAATCTCGTAAATATCGTGGTTCAATTATAGCCTTGCATTAAAAAAGGGCTGCCCTCAGGTCAGTTGCTGACTTTTGGACAGTCCATTACGTATCGCCCTCCGCTTTTCTTATTGTCCAGCTCCGGGAGCTATCGGCTAGCGGATTTTACGGCCTCTTCCCTACGATAAGTCAACATCGGCTCGTTACCTCGCCGTGTTTCCTTTATCTCAGTCAGAGGTAAAAAAATCCGTACGCCGATGGGCGAGCGCCCTCCGCTTTTCTCATCACATATTTCTTCTGTACTGGCCGCCGATTTCATAGAGGGTGTTGGTGATTTGTCCGAGGCTTGCGGATTTTACGGCTTCCATGAGCTCCGCGAAAATATTGCCGCCTTCCACAGCCGTTTGTTTTAATTTTTCCAGTGCCGCTTCAGCCTCTCCCTTGTGGCGCGCCTGAAAATCCCGCAAATTTTTAATCTGGAGATCCTTTTCTTCCTTCGTTGCGCGCGCCAGCTGCATATTGTTCACCTCATCTTCGCTTGGCGGGTTCGGATTCAGGAAAGTATTCACGCCGATAATCGGTAGAGTTCCCGAATGCTTCCTGACTTCATACTCCATCGATTCCTCCTGGATTTTCCCCCTTTGATACTGGGTTTCCATGGCGCCGAGCACGCCGCCGCGGTCATTGATCCGCTCAAATTCTTCCAGCACTGCCGCTTCAACAAGATCCGTCAACTCTTCAATAATAAAAGACCCCTGGAGCGGGTTTTCGTTTTTGGACAAACCGTGCTCTTTCGTGATGATCAACTGGATTGCCATTGCGCGGCGCACCGATTCTTCCGTCGGCGTCGTAATCGCTTCATCGTACGCATTCGTATGGAGCGAATTGCAATGGTCCTGAAGCGCCATCAAAGCCTGCAGCGTTGTGCGGATGTCGTTAAAATCAATCTCCTGTGCGTGCAGCGACCGGCCCGAGGTCTGAATATGGTATTTTAGTTTCTGGCTCCGTTCGTTCGCCCCGTATAAATCGCGCATCACAATCGCCCATATTCTCCTGGCGACTCGGCCAATGACCGTATATTCCGGGTCAAGTCCGTTGGAAAAAAAGAAGGACAGGTTCGGGGCAAAGTCGTCAACTTTCATCCCTCTGCTCAAATAATACTCCACATAGGTGAAACCGTTTGCGAGCGTAAAAGCGAGTTGGGAAATCGGATTGGCACCGGCTTCCGCAATATGGTAGCCGGAAATCGACACAGAATAATAATTGCGCACTTTATGTTCGATGAAATATTGCTGGATATCGCCCATCATCCGGAGCGCAAACTCGGTTGAAAAAATACATGTATTCTGGCCCTGGTCTTCTTTTAAAATATCCGCCTGCACTGTGCCTCTGACCGTTTGCAGCGTTTTCCTGCGCACTTCGGAAAATTCCTCCACTGTCAAGGTGCGCCCGAGTTCCGCTTTCTTCTTTTTCACCTGCTGGTCGATCGCCGTATTCATAAACATTGCCAAAATGATCGGCGCCGGACCGTTGATCGTCATCGATACAGAGGTGGAAGGAGCGCAGAGGTCAAAGCCCTCATATAATTTTTTCATATCATCCAATGTGCAGACACTGACGCCCGACTCGCCGACTTTCCCGTAAATATCCGGTCGTTCGTCCGGATCCTCTCCGTACAGCGTCACTGAATCAAAAGCCGTGCTGAGCCGTTTGGCAGGATCATCTTTCGATAAATAATGGAAGCGCCGGTTCGTCCGTTCCGGTGTCCCTTCCCCCGCAAACTGCCGCTTCGGGTCTTCCTCCCGGCGCTTAAACGGGAAAACGCCTGCCGTAAACGGAAATGCCCCGGGCACATTTTCTTTATACGCCCATTTTAAGATTTCGCCTTTATCTTCCCATTTCGGCAGCGCCACTTTCGGAATGGCAAGACCGGATAAACTCGTTGTCCTGATCGCGGTTGTGATTTCTTTATCCCTGATTTTAACCGTAAAGGTCTCACCGCTGTATTTTTCTTTCAGCGCCGGCCAATTTTCGAGGATCGCTTTCGATTCTTCCGTTAACCCTTTTTCCGCTTCGTTGCACAGCGTTTCAAGAGACTCGATGACATCACGTGCCGCCCCGCTTTCTTTTGCAGCTGCAATTGCCCCTTCCAGCTGGAACAGTTTTCTCGCAAGACGGACCTGCTCTTCCGTTTTTTTGTGGTAACGGCGGACCGTCTCCGCAATTTCCCGCAAGTAATGTACGCGGCTTCCCGGGATGATGACATGCTGTTTTCCCGGCGCCTGCTCTTTTGAAAAAGAAGAATGGAAATCTGTTCCTGCTTTCCCGTTGATTTTTTCAATGAGGGCGGCAAACAATGCGTTCGTTCCTGCATCGTTAAACCGGCTGGCAATGGTGCCATATACAGGCATATCGTCAAGCTTTTGGTCAAACAGCATATGGCTGCGCTGGTACTGCTTTTGCACCTGCTTTTTCGCATCTTCAGAACCATTCCGCTCAAATTTGTTGATCACAATCAAATCGGCATAATCAATCATATCGATTTTTTCAAGCTGGGACGGAGCGCCGAATTCGCTTGTCATGACATACATGGCAACATCGGAAACATTAGTGATTTCCGCATCCCCCTGTCCGATTCCGCTCGTTTCGACAAAAATCAAGTCAAATCCAGCCGCTTTGACAATCCGGATCGCATCTTCAATGGCAAGGGAGAGTTCGGAACGGGATGCCCTTGTCGCCAAACTCCGCATATACACGTTCGGGTGGAAAATGGCATTCATCCGGATCCTGTCACCGAGCAATGCCCCGCCCGTTTTTTGTTTCGTAGGGTCAATCGATAAGACGGCAATTTTTTTATCCGGATTATCACGGAGAAAACGGCGGATCAGTTCATCGGTCAATGAGCTTTTCCCTGCGCCGCCGGTTCCGGTAATGCCCACGACCGGCGCTTCCCGGACAGCTGACGCAACGGATTCAAGTCCGGCGAGCGCTTCCTGGTGGTTTAAGTGATTTTCCGCATACGAAATCAGCCTGGCAACGGATTTAATCCGCCCTTCTTTTAAACGTCTGGCTTCTTTTTCGAAATCCTCTTCCGTAATCGTAGGTCGGTCGCACTCCCGGAGCATAATATTGATCATCCCTTGGAGGCCGAGCTTTCTGCCGTCCTCGGGTGAAAAGATACGTGCGATGCCGTATTCGTGTAGCTCTTTGATCTCGCGCGGAATGATCACGCCCCCGCCGCCGCCGTATATGCAGATATGGGAAGCGTCATTTTCCTGCAGTAGATCATACATATACTTAAAAAATTCGAGATGGCCTCCCTGGTAAGACGAAACGGCGATGCCCTGGGCGTCTTCCTGGATTGCTGCCTGGACGATTTCGCGGGCTGAGCGGTTATGCCCCAGATGGATCACTTCGGCACCGCTCGCCTGCAGGATCCTCCGCATAATATTGATGGAAGCATCATGACCGTCAAACAGACTGGAAGCCGTAACAAACCGGACCGCATGTTTCGGGTGGTATACTTCTACAGCAGCCATAGAATCCCCCTATCTTTTAGAGATTGGAAAACAACAGGTTCGTTTGCAGCTCAATATAATCATCAATCGTAAACTTCTTTTTAAATGCCCAACGGCGGAAAGCCCACATCTCGCCCTGGACAAAAATATTATGGGCGAGCATCTCCACGTGTTTTTCATCCAAATTAAGTTCGCCGTTTTCGACGCATTTTCGGATCATCGTTTCAAACATGCCGACCATTTCCAGTTCTTTTTTCAGGACATAAGGCAGCGCTTCTTTCGTCAGCGATTTTGCTTCCTGGTACATGACGAGCACTTCATCCTGCAGTTCATCGACAATCCGGAAATAATGGGCAATGCCAAGCTTCAGACTTTCAAGCGTCCCCTGCCCGGCATCCATGCCGAGCAGCCTTTCGCGCACTTCATCGTAAATCCGGTCGCACACCAAATACAGCACATCTTCTTTTGCACGGATATATTCATAAAGCGTACCGATGCTAAAACCTGACTTATTTGCAATTTCCCGTGTTGTCGTCCGGTGGAATCCTTTTTCTTTAAAAAGCGATACAGCCGCATTGATCATTTGGTTTCTGCGCAGTTCAACCAATTTTTCATCCCTTACTGATGCCGGAACAATTTTCTTTTGGCTCACAAACGGTCTCCCTTCTTCAACAAGCGGTCCATTCCGTCAGTCTCTTATCAGCATTCTAGAAATGACAAGTCTTTGGATTTCCTGCGTCCCTTCATAGATTTGCGTTATTTTGGCATCGCGCATAAACCGCTCAACCGGATAGTCTTTCGTATAGCCGTAGCCCCCGAAAATCTGGACAGCTTCCGTCGTTACTTTCATCGCGGTGTCTCCGGCAAACAGTTTCGACATAGCTGATTCTTTCCCGTACGGCAGGCCGTTCGATTCAAGCCAGGCAGCTTGATATGTTAACAGTCTTGCAGCTTCCACAGCGGTTGCCATATCGGCAAGTTTGAAGGATATGCCCTGGTTGGCCGCAATCGGTTTGCCGAACTGCTTCCGTTCTTTCGCATAGGCAACGGCCGCATCGAGCGCGCCCTGGGCAATGCCGACTGCCTGCGCCGCGATGCCGTTGCGCCCGCCGTCAAGCGTCATCATGGCGATTTTAAAACCTTGCCCTTCTTCCCCTAACAAATTTTCTTCCGGCACAATGCAATCTTCAAAAATAATTTCCGTTGTCGTAGAAGAACGGATGCCCATTTTCTTTTCTTTTTTGCCTGTTGAAAAACCCGGAAAAATTTTTTCTATAATGAAGGCACTTGTTCCGTGGTGTTTGCTTGAAGGATCCGTCAGGGCAAACACAATATAAATATCTGCCACACCGCCGTTTGTTATAAAAATCTTTGAACCGTTTAAAACATAATGGTCCCCTTCACGCCGTGCCGTTGTCACCATCGAGCCCGCATCTGAACCCGATCCCGGTTCGGTCAAGCCGTAAGCACCAATTTTTTCACCGCGGGCAAGCGGAGTAAGGTATTTCTGTTTTTGTTCTTCAGTCCCGAATTTAAACAGCGGCCAGCTGGCAAGCGAAGTATGCGCCGACAATGTGACGCCGGTCGAGGCACACACGCGCGACAGCTCCTCCACCGCAATGCAGTAGGCCAAAAAATCGCTCCCGATCCCCCCGTACTGTTCCGGCCAGGGGATGCCCGTCAAGCCGAGTTCCGCCATTTTATCAAAGATTGAACGGTCAAATCGTTCATTTTCATCGCGTTCCGCCGCTGTCGGCGCCACTTCTTTCACCGCAAAGTCGCGCACCATTTTCCGAATCATTTGATGTTCTTCATTCAGACGAAAGTCCATTTATTCTCCCCCCCATTGATGATTTGCGGAACCAGAATAGCCCCTTTTACCGTAAGAACTGATTGCTGATCACCATTTTTTGGATTTCACTTGTGCCTTCGTAAATTTGTGTAATTTTTGCATCACGGAAGTACCGTTCAAGCGGATAATCTTCCGTATAACCGTTTCCGCCGAAAATCTGCATCGCTGCAATTGCCGTATCGACCGCCGTTTGAGAAGCAAACAGTTTGGCCATCGATGCTTTTTTTTTGCAGTCCAAGCCCCTGCTCCGTAAATGCGATGCCCGGTAGACAAGCAGTTTACTTGCTTCGATGCGTGTAGCTATATCGGCCAGTTTAAACCCGACCCCTTGAAACTCATGAACCGGGCGGCCGAACTGCCAGCGGTTTTTCGCATATTGAAGCGAAAGCCCGTAAGCGCCTTCCGCAATGCCCAATGCCTGCGCCGCAATCCCGATCCGGCCCGCGTCCAGGTTGGCCATGGCAATTTTTAAGCCTTCCCCTTCTTTTCCGAGCCGGTTTTCAGCCGGAACATGCAGATTTTCAAAATGAAGTTGAACCGTTTTTGACCCGTGCAGGCCCATTTTTTTCTCTTCTTTACCGACCCGGAAGCCCGGCATGTTTTTCTCAACGATAAATGCGGTAATGCTACCGTCTTCCGTCCGGGTAAATACGATGTACGTATCCGCTTCTCCCCCGTTTGTAACGAACATTTTTGAACCGTTTATCACATAAGAATCACGTTTCCTGACTGCCTTCGTTTTAAGGTTTTTCGCATCCGAACCCGCATCGGCTTCTGTCAGGCAAAAAGCGCCTAAATATTCCCCGCTTGCCAATTTCGGCAAATATTTCCCTTTTTGCGCCTCATTCCCGAAATACAAAATCGGGTTTGTGCCGACCGAAGAGTGGACGGAGAGGATCACGCCGATTGTTGCGCTGACTTTTGAAATTTCATGGATAGCCAATATATAGGATGTGAAATCCAGCCCGGCCCCGCCGTATTTTTCGGGCACCGTCATCCCCATTAGGCCGAAGGATGCCATCTTATGAAGAATCTCCCGTGGAAACCAACCTTTTTCCATCCTGCCAACGAGCGGCAAAATTTCTTTTTCCGCAAAATCACGCACCATTTTTCTCAACAAAAGCTGTTCTTCCGTAAAATGAAAGTCCATCGCGCGGCCCCCTTTTTGGGTGGTCATTCATACGTATAGAAACCTCTCCCTGTTTTTCTGCCGAGCCACCCGGCATTGACGTATTTCCGCAGGAGCGGGCAAGGGCGGTATTTATCGTCACCGAACCCTTCGTGCAAGGTTTCCATAATATACAAACAAGTGTCGAGCCCGATAAAGTCCGCCAACGTAAGCGGGCCCATTGGATGGTTCATGCCAAGTTTCATCACTTCATCAATTGCTTCTTTTGTGGCGACCCCTTCATAAAGGGTGTAAACCGCTTCATTGATCATCGGCATTAAAACCCGGTTGGAAACGAAGCCCGGAAAATCATTGACTTCAACCGCCGTCTTCCCGAGCGCCGCGGCGGTATCATACACTTTTTCGTACACCTGGTCGCTTGTTACGAGCCCGCGGATAATTTCCACTAGCTTCATCACCGGAACAGGATTCATAAAATGCATACCGATCACATTTTCCGGCCTGTCTGTCACAGCAGCCAGCTCCGTAATCGGCAAGGATGAAGTGTTGGTCGCAAGCACGACATCCTTTGGCGCAATCCCGCTCAGCTGCTTAAAAATCTCTTTTTTTACTTTCATATTTTCGGTTGCCGCTTCAACAACCATTTCGGCCCCGGCAGCGTCCTCCAGGCTTGTGGAAGGGGTGAGGCGGGATAAAACCGCGTCCCTTTCTTCACTGGAAAGTTTTTGTTTTTCCACTTGGTGTGCCAAATTTTTCCGGATGGCTGCCAGACCCCTCTCAATCAGTTCCGTTTGAAGGTCATTTAAATATACGTGCCAACCCGCCTGCGCAAAAACCTGGGCAATCCCGGACCCCATCTGCCCAGCCCCGATCACTATGACAGTCTGTTTTTCCATTCTGATCACCTCTCACTGTACTTCAATCATGACGGCATCACCCTGCCCGCCGCCGGAGCAGATCGCCGCGATGCCAATTCCCCCACCGCGCCGTTTCAGCTCGTGGGCAAGGGTCAAAATGATGCGCGTGCCGCTTGCCCCGATCGGGTGTCCTAAAGCTACCGCACCCCCGTTTACATTGACTTTTTCGAGATCAAGCTGTGCAATTTTACTGCTGGCAAGCGCAACTGCGGCAAATGCTTCATTGATTTCAAACAAATTAATTTCTTCCAG
Organism: Weizmannia acidilactici; assembly: GCF_008974185.1. Lineage (GTDB taxonomy): Bacteria > Bacillota > Bacilli > Bacillales > Bacillaceae_C > Weizmannia > Weizmannia acidilactici. The sequence continues at coordinate 61,264 of NZ_BKZP01000006.1, read as the reverse complement.
CTTTCTCCCGGTCTTCTCTAGAATTTCATTGATTACAAGCCCAGGTGTTTGTGGAAAGTGCTGCGCCTCGACCGCCACTTCCGCATGGGCGATAATTGTGGCAAGCGGTTTCAATCCTTCTTTTGCGGCTCGCTCCCCGCTCATCAGCACTAGTGCGGCTGCGCCGTCATTGACCCCCGGCGCATTGCCCGCTGTAATGGTGCCGTCTTGATCAAAGGCAGGCGGCAGCTGCGACAGCTTTTCCAGTGTCGTATCCGGGCGCGGCGGCTCGTCATGTTCCACCAGCAGAGCAGGCCCTTTTCTTTGCGGCACTTCGACCGGTACGATTTCTTCGGCAAATTTCCCGGCCTGGATCGCTTCCAATGCTTTTTGGTGGCTCCTTAATGCCCAACGGTCCTGGAATTCCCTTGAAAGTTCGAATGCTTCCGCTGTCCGGTTTCCATATGTGCCCATATGTACACCTGAAAAAGCACAGGTCAAGCCGTCATGCGTCATCATATCTTTAAGCTGCACATCACCCATTTTCAATCCCCATCTTCCTTTCGGCAGGAAGTATGGGGCGTTCGACATCGATTCCATGCCGCCGGCCACGATCACTTCCCCATCCCCGGAGCGGATAATCTGGTCCGCGAGCGTTACGCTTCTCATCCCGGAAGCACACACTTTGTTAATCGTTTCCGTTTTGACTTCCCACGGGATCCCGGCGTATCTCGCCGCCTGCCTGGACGGGAGTTGGCCCTGGCCGCCCTGCAGGACATTTCCCATAATGACTTCATCCACATCGCCGCTTTGGACACCTGCCTTTTCCAAAACGCTTTTGATGGCAATCCCGCCAAGCTGGGATGCCGTCAAACTGCTCAATTTTCCCCCGAATTTGCCAAAGGGCGTACGTGCCCCGCTCACAATGACCGTTTTCAACCATCTTCTCCCCTTTAATTAAAATATTTTGTAAGCTCCCAAAAATGAACGAACGCTCGGTCAACCGAAACGCGGAGGCGCTTCAAACCAAGGTTCAAATAAAACGGCGGAGAAACTTCCCCAAACTTTTGCATGCTGCCTCCCAAGTTTGCCATTCTCCGCCGTTATCGTATGATGTTGCTCGATTAAGATACTGCAGTTGCCCGCCCCGGCACGCCGCAAACCGAAAGTTCAAGAATTTCCGCCACATCAAGCGTTTTGACCTTGTCTTCCACTTCTTTTGCTTTCGTGCCGTCGGACAGCATCGTCAGACAGTACGGGCATTCCGTGCTGATGACGGTTGGATTGACGGCAAGCGCCTGCTCCGTGCGTGCCACATTAATCCGGTGCCCGGTATCTTCTTCCATCCACATTAAGCCGCCGCCGGCCCCGCAGCACATCGCCGTTTCACGGTTCCGTTCCATTTCCACCAGCTTTACGCCCGGAATCATTTTTAAGATTTCGCGCGGCTGGTTATAAATATCATTGTATCTGCCAAGATAGCAGGAATCATGGAACGTTACAGCCTCATTCACTTCATATTTCGGTTTTAAGCGTCCTTCCTTAAGCAGCTGGTACAGCACCTCGGTATGGTGGTACACTTCCCCTTCAAACCCGAAATCCTTATATTCCTTCTTAAACGTATTGTATGCGTGCGGGTCAATCGTTACGATTTTTTTCACACCGTTTTTTTCAAACTCGGCAATATTCTGGCCGGCCAGCTCCTGGAATAAAAATTCATTTCCAAGCCTGCGAGCCGTATCCCCGGAGTTTTTCTCCTTATTGCCGAGGATGGCAAATTTGACGCCTGCTTCATTGAGCAGCTTCGCAAACGACTGTGCGATTTTCTGGCTGCGGCTGTCATAGGAGCCCATCGAACCGACCCAGAATAAATATTCAAATTCCTCACCGGATTTTTTCATTTCTTTTACGGTCGGCACTTGGATATCCTCCCGCCCTTCGCGCCATGTTTCCCGCTCTTTCCGGTTCAGCCCCCAAGGGTTGCCCTGCCGCTCAATGTTCTGCATCGCCCGCTGCGCATCCGGGTTCACTTTCCCTTCCGTCAGCACAAGATAGCGCCTGAGGTCGATAATCTTTTCGACATGCTCGTTCATTACCGGGCACTGGTCTTCACAGTTCCGGCATGTCGTGCACGCCCAGATCTCTTCTTCCGTAATAACATCGCCGATTAGGCTTGGCCGGTAAGAAAGAGCAGCTGCCGCCTCTTCAGCCCCCCGGGTTGCGCTTGCCATTGCGAGCTGGTTCCCTTTCGTATGCGAAAAAGCGAAGGCCGGAACCCACGGCTGCTTGGACGTGACAGCCGCACCGTAATTCGTTAAATGATCCCTTAATTTAATGATCAGATCCATCGGCGAAAGCATCTTGCCTGTCCCGGTCGCCGGGCACATATTCGTGCAACGCCCGCATTCGACGCACGCATACAGATCGACAAGCTGCAGCTGCGTGAAGTCCTGGATTTTGCCGACCCCGAAGCTTTCCTGCGACTCATCCTCAAAATCGATCGGGCGGAGCTTGCCGACATCATCAAGCCGGTTCAGGTACACATTCGCCGGCCCAGCAATCAAGTGGGCATGCTTCGACTGCGGAATGTAGACGAGGAACGTCAAAAGCAGCAGCAGGTGCATCCACCATGCAATGTAAAAGACAACAGCCGCTGCTCGGGGCCCGATCCAGTCGAAAGCCGCGGCAAGTGCTGATGCGACCGGTTCCGTCCATGACAGTTCCTCCTGGTGCCAGATGAGACCCATGCCGCCTCCGACAAGGACGGAAACCATCAACCCGCCGATAAAAATAAGCACAAGCCCCGCTTTAAAATCCCGTTTCAGGCGCACGAGCTTTTCAATATAGCGGCGGTAATACGCCCAGCCGACCGCAAATAAAATGACGAGCGTGACGATTTCCTGGAAAAAGGTAAATCCAGGATAAAGCAGCCCGAGCGGCAAGTGCGTGCCCGGCGCAAGCCCCTTCCAAATAAAATCGATGGCGCCGAATTGGACGAGAATGAACCCGTAAAACATCATGACGTGGATGGCGCCGCTTTTTTTATCTTTGAGCAGCTTTTTCTGCCCGAAGACATACACCCAGATTTTCTTGAGCCGCTCCTTTACGTTATTGTCAAATTCCTGCTTCTTCCCCAATTTGATATACTGCACCCTTGTCCTCACCAAATAAACAAACAGGCCAATACCGTAAGCGGTTACAGACAGGAATGCAATCCAGTTCAACCATAATAAAATGTGCATCTTTCCCCCGACACTCCCTTCGATCATTCGTGCTGCACGTTAAGGAAAACAGGAAATTTTCCGAATCTTGCTTACTCCTATTATATAATGAATGAGCATTCAGTCAATCCTTTTTTTGATTTTTTTAAGATTTTCTGAAAAGACGTTTCCCATTTTGTGTGTTATCCATATGTAAAATCGGCGCCTTTTGGGTAGACTAACGGATATGAACATCTGTGAAACGGGGAAAATGATATGATCTTGCTTTTGTCTCTCTCAGCGGCAGCAGCACTCGTCATCTGGCTCATTACCGATTACACGCTCGGAAAAAAACATTTTTGCAGCATTTGCCATAAGCGGGAATATCCCATCCGGGCAGGCGACTTTACCATTTTTACGTCCGGGGAAGATTTATTTCCGCAATATTTTTCCGATATCGGAAACGCAAAAGAAAGCATCTATGTCCTTTTTTATATTGTGAATAATGACGGCATCAGCCGGGATCTATTCAACCTTTTGGCAAAAAAAGCGCGGGAAGATATTGATGTCAAGGTGCTGCTCGATTGGGCGGGCAGCCGCCGGGTCACGAAAAAAATGATCTCGCAGCTCGAACAAGCGGGCGCATCTTTTGCCGTCAGCCACCGGCCAACATTCCCGTTTTTCTTTTTTTCGCTCCAGCAGCGGAACCATAGGAAAATCACCGTGATTGACGGAAAGATTGGCTATATCGGCGGATTTAATGTCGGAAAAGAATACATTGGTGAAAATCCGGCACTTTCTCCTTGGCGGGATTATCATTTCCGCTTGACAGGTGGGAGCATCGGCGATTTGCAGCAGGAATTTATCTTAAATTGGAACGAAGCCGCCAAAGAGAAAATGTCCGCTGCAATGGCGGTAACACCCCGTGCCGAAACGGAGGGATTGCGCCACCAAATCATTCCGACAGAAGGGATTGACCTTGAGGATTTGTTGTGCGGGCTGATTGACCGGGCGCGCTCCTCCATTTTTATCGGCTCGCCTTATTTTATTCCGACCGCGAAAATCCAAAAAAAACTGGTCAGGGCGTTGGAGCGCGGCGTAAAATTGGTGGTGCTCGCGCCCGGAAAAGCCGACCATATGCTTGTAAAAGAGGCCGCTTTCCGGTTTTTCCGCGAACTGCTCAAAAAAGGGGCGGAAATTTATTTATTCAACCCCGGTTTTTATCATGCCAAAATTGTGATCATAGACGAAGCCGTCTGCGATATCGGGACTGCCAATTTCGACCGACGCAGCGTACTTTTGAACCTTGAAATCAACTGCCTCGTTTATGATGCCGGCTTTATTCAAAAAATGCGCGAGGTGTTCATGGAAGATACCAGGCACGCCATCCCGCTCACACTTGAAGATATCAACCACCCCGGCTGGTTTTCAAAAGCAAAAGAGTGGGGCGCACGGGCAATTGAAGAATTTTTATAAAATCCATCAACATCATCATAAAAAAGAAACCCCCCGTCGGTATCTGGACGGGGGATTGATGTGCTGTTTACATTTTTTCCGGTGCTGAAACGCCGATCATCCGCAAAGCGTTTTTCAGCGTGGTTTGGACGGCTTTGATCAAAGCAAGGCGCGCTTTTGTGGCGGCTTCATGCTCCGGATCGAGCACTTTTACCGCATTATAAAAGCTGTGGAACGCGGACGCCAGCTCGTTGATATATTTGGTGATGCGGTGCGGGATCCGCTTTTCTGCCGCTTCGGCAATCACCTGCGGGAATTCGCCCAATTTTTTCAGGACATCCATTTCCTTTTCAGAGCGGATCGCGGAAAAATCCCCCCTCGTATCCGGACCGAGCCCTTTCTCTTCTGCCTGCCGCAAAATGCTGCAAATGCGGGCATGGGCATACTGCGCATAATAAACCGGGTTTTCATTGGACTGCGAAACGGCAAGATCAAGGTCGAAGTCCAAGTGTGTATCCGAACTTCTCATCGCAAAGAAATAACGGGTTGCATCGAGGCCGACTTCTTCGATCAAATCGCGCATTGTCACCGCTTTTCCCGTCCGTTTGCTCATCTTCATTTTTTCGCCGTTTTTATAAAGATGGACAAGCTGGATAATCTCGACTTCAAGATGGTCCTTATCATATCCGAGGGCTTCCATTGCCGCTTTCATGCGCGGGATATAACCGTGGTGGTCGGCGCCCCAAATATTAATCACTGTATTGAATCCGCGGTCAAATTTATCTTTATGGTACGCTATATCAGGGGTCAAATAGGTGTAGGTCCCGTCTTTTTTGATCAGCACGCGGTCTTTGTCGTCGCCGAAAGTTGTCGAACGGAACCAGGTCGCCCCGTCTTTTTCATAAATATGCCCTTTTTCGCGCATAATTTTCAGCATATCGTCAATTTTCCCGCTCTTATATAGGGAAGTTTCCGAATACCAGACGTCAAAACGCACGCGGAAGTCTTCGAGGTCCTTTTTCAGTTTATCCATTTCATAATCAAGGCCATACCGGCGGAAAAATTCATAACGTTCGTTTTCATCTGCATCTACAAACTTTTTCCCGTATTCTTTTGCCAGTTTCTGCCCCAAATCAATGATATCCTGGCCGTAGTAGCCGTCTGCCGGCATTTCTTTCTCGATGCCGAGCGCCTGGAAGTAACGCGCTTCGACCGACAATGCCAGGTTGTGGATCTGATTTCCGGCATCATTGATGTAGTATTCACGGGTCACATCATAGCCCGCTTTTTCCAGGATATTGCAAAGAGAATCGCCGACTGCCGCCCCGCGCGCATGCCCGAGGTGAAGGTCGCCAGTCGGGTTGGCCGATACGAATTCAACCTGAATTTTTTCCCCTTTTCCGGCATCCGAGCGGCCGTAATCATCGCCTTCCTGCAAAATCGTTGGAATAAGCTGCGTCAAATATGCATTGTCCAAGTAAAAATTGATGAAGCCCGGCCCCGCGATTTCCACTTTTTCAATGGACGCTTTCGATTTGTCAAGCTGCCCCACAACGGCTTCCGCGATGACACGCGGTGCTTTTTTCGCCGCGCGCGCCAGTTGCATCGCAATGTTTGCGGCATAATCGCCGTACGCCTTTTCTTTCGGTTTTTCCAGCACAATTGACGGAATGTCTTCTTCCGGTACAAGGCCGGTTTTTATGACAGCTTCTTTGATTTCCGCTTTTAATATTTCCTGAATTTGTTCCGTTATGTTCATTTTGCCTCTTGTACCTCCTCGTAATGGATCGTCATCTTGTATGTACCGACCTGTCTCTCCTGTATAAAAAGCCTGTAACCAAGGGAAAACTGCCCATGCATATACCCTGTACGGCGGTGTGCCACATCATCTGCCATTACTTCAAGCGGAAAAGTGCCGTACCCGCTGCCATAAGAACCCGGCCGCTTTTCGCCGGGTCGCAGATCAAGCCGCATAGAAACCGTTCCGCTTCTTAAAATCAGTGCTTTTTCACCGCCCACTTTTACAACCGTATGGATTTCGCCCGTTTCCTGCATTTCATTGTATTTTAGATAAGCCGCACCGCCTTTTTCGTAATAACGGCCGAATAAAACAAGTTCTTCTTCTTGGAAAAATTCCGTCACCATATGTATTTTTACGGGGCAAGAAACGGTTTCTTCCGCCATTTTCCCACATCCTTAGAGAAACTTTCCGTTTGTTGTCTATCCATTATAACCTTTCCACTGGAAGAATAACATCGCCTGTATCTTTATTTTATCATACAAAACAACCGCGGCATTCCACAAGAGGAACTTTAAAAGCCCGGCGCCGGCCTCAAGTAAGGCTGCAGCACCGGGCCATAGCGTTTCCTATTTCACCCAGCCAAGCATCATTTCGCGCACCAGTTTGCTTGCCGTATTGGCGGTTTGTTCGGAATGGTCGTAAACCGGCGCCACTTCGACAAGATCGCAGCCGACGACATTTACTTTCGAATTTGAGATCGCATGGATCGATGCGAGCAGTTCTTTCGAAGTAATCCCGCCGGCATCCACCGTACCCGTCCCCGGCGCAAATGCCGGATCAAGCACGTCGATGTCAATCGTCACATATACCGGGCGGCCGGAAAGTTCCGGCAGCACTTTTTTGAGCGGCCCGAACACTTCGAATTTCGAGATGTGCATGCCATTTTTTTCTGCCCAATCAAACTCTTCTTTCATGCCGGAACGGATGCCGAAAGAGTAGACGTTTTTCGGCCCGATCAGCTCAGCCACTTTGCGGATCGGCGTCGAATGCGAAAGCGGCTCTCCTTCATATTCCGTCCGGAGATCGGTATGGGCATCAAAATGGATCACCGCCAAATCCGGATATTTTTGATAGACGGCACGGATCACCGGCCATGAAACAAGATGCTCCCCTCCAAGGCCGAACGGGAATTTTCCGTCTTTCAGCAAAATCTTCACATAATCCTCAATCATATCGAGGCTTCTTTGCGGATTGCCGAATGGGAGCGGAATATCGCCGGCATCGAAATATTTTACTTCGGCCAGTTCGCGGTCGAGGTACGGGCTGTATTCTTCAAGCCCGATCGATACTTCGCGGATGCGCGTCGGGCCGAACCTGGACCCCGGCCGGTAGCTGACCGTCCAGTCCATCGGCATGCCGTAAATGACAACCCGGCTTGTCTCATAATCGGGATTGGCGCCGATAAAAACATTGCCTGAATATGCTTCGTCAAATCTCATGTCTGTTCTCCTCTTCTTACTTTGCTTACTTTGTCAAGTCTTCTACAAATTTCGGTAGCACAAACGCCGCTTTATGCAGTTCTTTTGTATAGTATTTCGTTTCAATCTCATGGAACCGTCCTTCACTGACTTCAAGCGGATCATATTTTTTCGAACCAATTGTAAACGTCCACATACCGCTCGGGTACGTCGGGACATTGGCTGTATACAGCCTTGTAATCGGGAAAATTTCTTTCACGTCGCGCTGCACTTCACGGATCAGGTTCGCTTTAAACCACGGGTTGTCCGTCTGCGCGACAAAAAGCCCGTCTTCTTTTAAAGCTTTTGCAATGCCGGCGTAAAACCCTTTTGTAAACAGGTTGACAGCAGGGCCGACCGGTTCGGTGGAATCAACCATGATCACATCATACGCATTCTCACTTTTTGCGATATGCATAAACCCGTCATCGACTTTTACCTCGACGCGCGGGTTATCCAGTTCACCTGCGATTTCAGGCAGAAACTTTTTCGAATACTCAATGACCTTGCCGTCAATTTCGACAAGCGTTGCTTTTTTCACTTCAGGGTGCTTCAAAATTTCGCGGATCACGCCGCCGTCCCCGCCGCCGACAACGAGCACATTTTCCGGATTCGGATGGGTAAAAAGCGGAACATGCGCGATCATTTCATGGTAAACAAATTCATCTTTGATCGATGTCATCACCATGCCGTCCAAGATGAGCATATTGCCCCATTCGGCCGTTTCCACCATATCGAGTTTCTGGAATTCGGTCTGTTCGGTATGTAAAGTTTGGTTCACCCGCATCGTGATCCCGAAATCTTTCGTTTGTTTTTCTGTAAACCACAGTCCGCCCATGATCATGTCCTCCTCTAATCGCGTAATATCTAGTTTCTATTATGTCTTCCCTTATAGGAATGATTCATCCCAAACACATGAAAAAAAGTATAGTAGATTTCCGGAAAAAAGCAAGAATTTTTTTGCTTCCTTTCATTTTTCTTGCTTCTGTGTTTAAAATTTCCTTTCTTACTAAATACTAAGGAAATAAGAATAAAAAAGAGGTGTGGATGATGGAGACACTTACAACACCAAAGATCCAGAAAGCAAAATGGGGCCTGCGCATTTTGCTTCTTGCCTTTTTTGCTTTCGCCATCCTGCTGTCCGCCTTGGCAGCGGCTGTCTATTTCTATGCAAAAATCCTCGGGCCGCCGCCGCTTTCCGTCCCGCAATCCACCCTTTATTACGCAAAAGGCGGCAAACTGATCGGGGAAACAAACAGCGGCCAGCAACGGTATTGGGTTCCGTTGAAGGACATATCCAAAGATGCCGTTGACGCCACCATCTCAATCGAAGACCGCAACTTTTACCACCACCACGGTTTTGACTACCGGCGCATGGCCGGAGCCCTGGTTGCCGATATGAAGGCAATGGGAAAAGTGCAAGGGGCGAGCACCATTACCCAGCAGTACGCACGTAACCTATTTTTAACGATGGATAAGACATGGGAAAGGAAATTAAAAGAAGCTTTCTATACGGTCAGGCTTGAATCGAATTACAGTAAAGACCAGATTTTGGAGGGCTATTTAAATACAATCAACTATGGGCATGGGAAGTACGGGATACAGGCCGCAAGCCAATACTATTTCGGAAAAGACGTCAAAAACCTGACACTTGCCGAAGCTGCGATGCTTGCCGGAATCCCGAACGGCCCGGGGATCTACTCACCCGTCATTTCCCCCGAAAAAGCAAAACAACGGCAGCTTGCCGTATTGCAATCAATGGTGAAAAACGGCTATATTACGGAAAAACAGGCGACGGAAGCAGCCAATGAACCATTAACGATCGTCCGGAAAGCCGAACCGGACACAACCCGGACCGCCCCATATTTCCAGGATATTGTCAAAAAACTATTGAAAACGAAACTGGGATTTGATGACCAAACGATCGCGCTTGGCGGGCTGAGAGTATATACCACTTTAGACATCCGGCAGCAAAAGATCGCTGAAGAAACGGTGAAGGAAACCATCCCGGATTCTTCACAGGTCCAGCTCGGTTTTGCGGCCATCAACCCGAAAAACGGCTTTGTGACCGCGCTCGTCGGGGGCCGGGATTACGGGGAAAGCCCTTATAACCGGGTAACACAGGCGACGCGGCAGCCCGGATCCACAATGAAGCCGCTCCTATATTATGCCGCGCTGAACCACGGTTTCACCCCGGTAACGATGCTGAAAAGCGAACCGACCGTTTTCCGGTTCGATGGCGGCAAGTCCGTATACAGACCGCATAATTTTAACAGCCAGTATGCGGACGGGAACATTACGATGCTACAGGCGCTCGCCGTTTCGGATAATATTTATGCGGTCAAAACCCATTTGCTGCTCGGGGAAAATGTACTCGTCCATACCGCAAAGCAATTCGGTCTGACGACGCCGATGGAAAAAGTGCCTTCGCTTGCATTGGGCACTTCCGGCGTGCACCTGCTTGATATGGTACATGCATACAGCCTGCTTGCCAACAACGGAATCGAAAACGGGCCCGTTTTTATCACAAAAGTCGAAGATTACAAAGGCCATGTTTTATACGAGTACAAACCGGAGAAAAAACGGGTGTTAAATCAGGATGCGGCTTTTGTCACCTCGCAAATGATGACAGGTATGTTTGACAAGCGTTTAAACGGATATGCAAGTGTAACCGGCGCCTCCATTGTCAAAGACATCACCCGCCCGTATGCCGGAAAATCCGGTTCCACCAACACCGACAGCTGGATGATCGGATTTTCGCCCCAGCTCGTTTCAGGCGTGTGGGTCGGCTATGACAACGGGCAGGAAATCACTTTGGCCGCCGATAAAATGTACGCCAAAAAAATTTGGGCCCACTTTATGGAAAAAGCACTGGCTCATCAGCCGGTAGAGGAATTTAAACCGCCAAAAGGAGTCACCGCCGTGGAAATCGACCCCTCAACCGGCAAACTGGCGACGCCCAACTGCCCGGTGGCGAGGCTCACCTATTTTATTTCCGGCACCGAACCGGTTGAACCGTGCAGCAAACACCCTGATACGGCAGAAAATGACCTATATCCACACAAGCACCACAACTGGCTGCAAAAACTATTTCCGTTTTTTAAATAATCGGCACACTAAAAAGCAAAGGGTCTGGCTCAAAGGCGGTCAGACCCTTAATGCTTCCTTCAGTTCGTCGCTTGATAAATCCCACATTTCCCTACTGTGTCCCTTTAAGAAATCCGCCAACACTTTTTTCGATTTGTCATCCATATGGTCGACGATAATATGGCCTTTCATCGATTTGTCGAGGCGGTTGACATGTTCCGGCAGCGATTTATAGCCGCGGCGTTTTTCTTTGTTGACCACCATTTCGCAAGCCGTCACCCCATGATAATAAGGCCCTTTTTCGCCGCGTTCAATCGTCACCCACACAAGCCAGTAAGGTTTTGCCCCTTCTTCCGGCACTTCCGAACGGTCATGGGAAAATTTGACCCTTTTTTCCACGGCGCTCCTAGCATGCATCGCTCCGATATCGACAACGGCCGTGCCTTCATTGATATCAATAATAACCGGGGACACATTCTCCAGATTCAGCGCCCCGACACCAAAACCCCGGTGCCCGTCGGTCGGCGCATTTTTAATGATATTAAACTCTGCTTTTTTCTTTTGTTCAGCCATTTTTTACATCCCCTTTCTCAAATGATGGCCCTAGACTTTAGCCCTGAAATGCAAACGCCGGGCACCGCGGCACCCTCCGCTGTTTTTGACCGGCTCCGGCGGCCGGCGTACTGTTTCGCAGTATGGGGGCCGGCCCGTATTTTTTTGATATTCCGTGTGACCCGGCGCCATATCCTGCTAAGCGGGGCGCACCGCTTTTTAACTAAAAACAGAAACAATGGTTTGAAAGCCCCTCATAATCGACGGCACCGCGCTGTTGATGAGCGGCGAAATCGTATACTGGTCTAGCGGCGTCACGAGAAAAACCAAAAAGACCAGAATGCTGTACTGCTCATACTGCGTCATTTTCGCGCGTACCGATGGCGAAACCAAGTCTTCAATGATCCGGTAGCCGTCCAATGGCGGCAGCGGGATTAAGTTAAAAATAAATAAAACGAGATTCAGCCAGACAAAATAATTGAAAAACGAAAGCACAAACCACGGCAGGCCGGCGCCGATCCCGGTCGCAATCAATATATACAGGATAATGTTCCCTAGAAAAGCCAACAAAAAATTGCTGGCCGGGCCCATGAAAGACACGAGCACACCGGCAAGGCGCGGATTTTGGAAATGGAATCGGTTCACCGGGACAGGGCGCGCCCAGCCAAAACCGGCTACAAAAATCAGCAGCGCCCCAAGCGGGTCAATATGCTGCACCGGGTTCAGCGTCACCCTCCCCTCTCGCTTGGCGGTTGGGTCGCCAAGCAGGTAAGCTGTATAAGCATGGGCAAACTCATGGATGGTAAAGGCAATGATCAGCACCGCTGCGACAATCGGGATATCCCTTAACGGATATGCCAAAAAATGTTGTAATGGTTCCACAAACCGGTCCCCTTTTAAAATGATATTATTAATAGTATACAAAATTTGCGCAGTATATTCATTTGATTGCCACCGGTAGGCACTTGCGGGCGGGCAAAAAAATCTTTACAATTTTAAACGGAAACGATCAACAAAAAGGAGATGCAGCCATATGCCATATGTAACGGTAAAAATGCTGGAAGGCCGTACTGACGAGCAAAAGAAAGCATTGGTTGAAAAAGTGACCGCCGCTGTCAGCGAAACGGTGAACGCCCCGAAAGAAAACATCACGGTTTTCATTGAAGAAATGTCGAAAAACCACTATGCCGTAGGCGGCGTCCGTAAAAGCGACGAATAAAGAGGGAAATCGCTAAGCCCTTTGCACAGGCTTAGCGATTTTTTTTAATTTTTCGATGTAGTCATACGCCTGGCTGATTTCTTCCTCCGTATAGTGCTGCTTTGCTTTTAACGTAAAGATTTTTTCTTTCACTTCGTCCTTCGGGAGCGCATCAAAGTACATGACCGTTGAAACGAGTTCGAGAAAACGCGCGTTTTGCCCGTTCATTTCTATCAGGCAGGCATCAAGCCCGGGCAGCTCCTGCTCGTACATATTTAAAAATTCATGGCCTTCATCAGTAACCGTATAACGGTATTGGACATATCCGCCTTTTTTCTCCTTGACTTCTTTCACAAAGCCGAGATTGGTCAGTTCTTCTATCCTCAGCGTCAGTTCTTCCGAGTACGGGCCGTAAAAATGGAATTCAAACTTTTCCTGGAACGGAAACGACAATTTTTTCGCAATGTAAATCATTTTTTGCAGTTTTTTGCGCCCGACAATCTCCCCCGAAACGGCAAGCGCACCCATTAATTTCACATGATCTTCTAACACAAACCATTCATCTCCTGATTAAATTTCCGGATTCTGGGACAGCTTTAACAAAGCGGCAATTTCCCTTTTCTTTTCGCCGTATTCCGTCTCGTCTTTGATCAAATCAAGCGGAAAATACAATTTATGGTCGGTTCTTCTTTTCCCCGAAATCGCATCTACAATATCGGATTCCCTAGACAATTCTTTCAAGTCCCCGTTCCGCATCAGCAAATTGATCGGAAGCCGTTCCCCCTCCTCGCCTGGCCGGTAAAAATCATAAGGAAGATCAGACGACGAATCAATCACCAAATAATAATTCGGATCGATCCCGGCTTCCTGGAAAAGTTTCTCCAACCGGCTATGTACTTTAAACTCTTTTGCTGGATCAAATTCAACATACTTAAACAAATTCCGGTTCACAAAGCGTGAGCAAAGATCCCGCAAAATCGAATCGTCTTCTTCCTGCCACACTTCAATATAATACAGCATCACATGTTCATCCATCTTCAAATAATCTTCAAGGGAAAGGTGATCTTCAAAAAGCGAGCGGAAATGCCTGGGCTCGTGTTTGAAATCATACGACGCATCATACAAGGCTTTTGCCCGCTGCAAAATTTTCGTTAAGATGACTTCCGCGCTCCTTGTGACCGGGTGGAAATACACCTGCCAATACATTTGGTAGCGGCTCATAATATAGTCTTCCACCGCGTGCATGCCGCTGTATTTAAAAACGGCCTGGTCCTCATGAGGGCGCATGACGCGGAGCAGCCGTTCAATGTCGAAATGGCCGTAGCTGACCCCGGTATAATAGGCATCGCGCAGCAAGTAATCCATCCGGTCCGCATCGAGCTGGCTCGAGATCAGGCTGACAACAAGCTTATTTTCGGAAGTTTTGGCTATGACTTCCGCCACTTTTTTCGGAAAGTTCCTGCCGACCCGCCGCAACACCTCGTTTACTTCCGTTTTTCCTAAAATGATTTGCTTTGTAAATTCTTCATGGTCCATGCCGAAGACTTTTTCGAACGAGTGGGAAAATGGCCCGTGGCCAAGATCATGCAAAAGCGCGGCGCAAAGCGATAAAAGCCTGTCCTTCCCGTTCCAGTTCGGCCTGTTTTTAAATACATCATCCGTAATTCTCCTGACAATTTCATATACGCCGAGCGAATGGCTGAACCGGCTGTGTTCTGCCCCGTGAAAGGTCAGGAAAGTCGTGCCGAGCTGCCGGATCCTGCGCAGCCTTTGGAACTCTTTTGTCCCGATCAAGTCCCATATCACCTGGTCGCGCACATGAACATAACGGTGGACAGGGTCTTTAAATACCTTTTCCTCGCTGAGTTTAAGTTTGGCGTATTCCATGATTTACCCTCTTCCTACTGTCGTAATTCTATTATACCGGGATCAAAAGAAGAAAAAAAGCGCCTGTACGCAAACCGAAAAAAGGGATTTTTCCACCGCCGCGCACTAAAACTCTATTATTTTTTTACCATATTGGTATAAAAAATGCATTTTTTGTCCATTCTCTTAGTATCAAAACAAAAATTCAAATTGGGGGTAATGAGAATGAAATCACGTCAAGACGCGTGGAGCGAAGAAGATGATTTGTTGCTTGCCGAAACGGTGCTGCGCCATGTGCGCGAAGGCAGCACACAGCTGAATGCTTTTGAGGAAGTCGGCGATAAGCTGAACCGCACTTCGGCCGCCTGTGGTTTCCGCTGGAATGCGGTCGTCCGCCACAACTACGAACAAGCTTTGCAACTTGCCAAAAAACAGCGAAAGCAGCGCCAGCGCCTGCTTGGAAAAGAACAGGGTGGGAAAAAGAAACTACTTTACCAGCCGCCAGTACCGACGCTTGAAGAACTTGGTGAAATACCGTTGGTTACGGACCAAGCGGAGGCGGAAGGGCAGGCCGGAGAAGATGCACAAGGCACGGACAATGGGGAAATGAACTTGGTCAAAGTCATCAGCTATCTGCAATACTTAAACAATACGCAATTCCAGACAACGGTTTTAAAAAGCGAGAATGCAAGATTGAAACATGAAAACCAGGAACTAAAAAAAGAAACGGAAGAGCTGAAAAAACGCATCAAAGAGCTGGAAGAAGGCTCCGTCACGATGCAGGAAGATTACGAAACATTGATGAAAATCATGAATCGCGCCAGAAAATATGTCCTCTTTGAAGAAGACGACACCGGCACAACCAAATTCAAAATGGACCGGAACGGGAACCTGGAGAAAATGGCGGAGTGACATTGCCATTGCAAAACGCGATCCCAAAAGCTCTTTTAAACAAGGAAACCCATTGAGAAACATGATCTCGATGGGTTTCCGCCTGTTTAGTGACTTTGGGGATAGATGCTTCAATTCTTCCCTTGAAGAACGTTTATCTGAGTTGCGAACGGCATTTGTCCTCCATGATGCTTATGAAAGACTTTTCGCTGTCCCAAGGCTATGCTTTTGTCCCTTACAACACTCCTAAAAGACTTTTCCCATTATAGGGCCGGCGCTCTGTCCTTCAATAATGCTTCTAAGGGACATTTCGATACTCCACGAACCTGCTTCTGTCCTTTATAACGCTCCTAAAAGACTTTTTGCCGCCCCAAGGACACCATTTTGTACTTTATAAGGCTGCTAAAAGTCTTTTCTCTGCTTGCAGATCAAAGTTTTGTCTTTATAATCCAAGTTTGGTAAAGCAAGTGCCAAACCATGCTTTCCTACCCAATCATACCTGCAAACCTTATAAAAATCGCGCATTGCGTTCGAGCATGCGTTCATAATATTGGCCGTACCATTCCGTTTCCTGCTCCGTCAGCGGCCGGGACACAAGCCGGCTTCCGAGCTCCTGCAGCGTTTGCAGCAGCCGCATAAAAACGTCCTGTACCGCCAAATTTTCCTGCAGGAGCTCTGACAGCGACGCCATCACTTCAGGCTGTATCATCGGGTATTGAAATTTTGTCGCAGCACCCTGCTTTGCCTGTTCGTAAAATCCCCGGACGAGCCGCGCCCTGCCCGCACCACTGCCTGTGATGCATAAATAAATCTGGACAGCCACCCCTTTTCGGACACGCCGCTGCGAGATGCCGGCAAATTTTTTCCCTTCAATGCTTAAGTCATAGCTACCTGGGCAGTACGAGCCGGCAATTTCGCCTGCCTCAATCTGCACGGGGAAATCGGCAAACATCATTTGGATAAGCTTCCACATCGCCTCATATCCGCGGTTGATGTCCATCCCTTTTTCCGTGTCCGGCACAACAAGCGAAACGTTCAGCACACCATCATCCAAAACAACCGCAAGACCGCCTGAATTGCGGACAAGATACCGGTAACCCATGCTTTCAAGAAATTTAAGCCCCTGTTCCAGAAAAGGCAGCTTCGTATCCTGAATGCCGAGGCTGATTGTTTGGTGGTGCACCCATGTCCGCACAACCGCCGGAGACAGGTGTGACCCAACCGATGTGCATAATGTATCGTCCATTGCAAAAGACTGGGCCGCTTCAAACTGCGGGCCGAGGCAGGACTGGTCGATTATCCTCCACTCCGGCTGCTTCAGCAATTGCAGCGCTTCTTCCATATCCGTCCATTCCTCCATTTGCTTTTTCCAAAAACATAAAAAGGATTTGGCCATTGTGCAGGATGCAGCCAAGCCAAACCGGAACTAAATTCCAACGGTAAATCCCGGCATTCAGGAATAGGGACATTACAAACTTTGCGCCGCTGAAATCAAGGCCAAATTGTAAACATCCTCAGCATTGCAGCCCCGCGATAAGTCGTTGACAGGCGCATTCAGCCCCTGCAGGATCGGGCCGACCGCTTCGAAGCCGCCGAGCCGCTGCGCCATTTTATAGCCGATATTGCCGGCTTCAAGGCTCGGAAAAATAAACACAGTCGCATTCCCCTGGATGACGGAATCCGGCGCTTTCCTTTGCGCGACAGCCGGAACATATGCTGCATCAAACTGGAGCTCACCGTCCAGCACAATATCCGGATCGAGTTCTTTTGCCATTTTTACAGCCTGCACCACTTTTTCCGTCTCATCAGAATGGGCCGAACCTTTTGTTGAAAAGCTCAGCATGGCGACTCTCGGCTCGATATCAAACGTTCTTGCCGTCTTGGCGCTTTCCACAGCCGTTTCCGCCAAATCCTGGCTGTCCGGCGCGATATTAATGGCGCAGTCGGCAAATACATATTTCTCTTTATCCCTTACCATAATGAAGATACCCGACGTTTTTTTGACCCCCGGTTTTGTTTTAATGATCTGCAGTGCAGGCCGTACCGTGTCCGCCGTGGAATGGATGGCGCCGCTTACAAGTCCGTCCGCTTTCTTCAAATAGACAAGCATTGTGCCGAAATAATTAACATCTTTTAAAATCTTGCGCGCATCTTCTTCCGTCGCTTTTCCTTTTCTCCGTTCAACAAAAGCCTGCACCATCTCTTCAAAACCCTCATAGTTTTCCGGATCATATGTAGGGATTCCTTCAACCGAAACGCTGATTTCCCGTGCTTTTGCTTCGATTTCATTCCGGTTCCCGATTAACACCGGGCGGATGACTTCTTCAGAGGCAAGCCGGGAAGCAGCGGTTAAAATCCTTTCATCCAGGCCTTCAGGAAAAACAATGGTTTTATTGTGCCCCCGCACTTTTTGTTTAACGGTGTCGAAAAACTCGCTCATGTCGATCACTCCTTTTATGACTATGTCCTTTTTTAGGATAATCCATTCTCCCCAAAAATCAAAGGCAAAAGATGAAATTGTTCTGAACATTTCACACAGCGCGTATTATTTGTTCCTTTATCCAACCTATGTTATAGTAAGGTAAGAAAAAAAGCTTGGAGGGAAAAAGATGAGCGAAGCAGCAGAAACATTGGATGGCTGGTACTCGTTGCATAATTTTCGTTCTATCGACTGGGCGGGCTGGAGGGCACTGCCGGGCGCGGAAAGGGAAGCTGCAATTGAAGAGTTCCAGCAGTTCCTTAAAAAATTAGAAGCCATTCAAAACGAACATGAAGGAGCTTATGCTTTATACACGATCACAGGCCAAAAAGCCGATTTTGTCTTATGGACGCTGCGGCCGGCTTTAGAAGACCTTGAGAAAATTGAAACGGCCTTTAATAAATTAAAAATTGCTGACTATACCATCCCGGCTTACTCTTATGTCGCCGTTGTCGAGTTAAGCAACTATGTGCGCGGCGGCAAGGCGGATGAAAACGCATATGAAAATCCGCAGGTCAGAGAGCGCCTGTATCCGACCCTGCCAAAATCCAAATATTTCTGCTTCTACCCGATGGATAAACGGCGCCAAGGCGATGACAACTGGTATATGCTGCCGATGGAAAAACGCCGTGAATTGATGAAAAGCCACGGCATGATCGGGCGCAAATACGCCGGAAAAGTGAAACAGTATATTCTCGGCTCTACAGGGCTTGACGACTATGAATGGGGTGTCACTTTATTATCCGATGATGCCCTGCAGTTCAAAAAAATCGTCTACGAAATGCGTTTTGATGAAGCAAGCGCCAGATATGGCGAATTCGGCTCTTTCTATGTCGGAAGCCTGCTTGATGAAGAGAAATTAAAATCATTGTTACATATCGGGTAACCAAAATCCTTCCAGAATGCTGGAAGGATTTTTTAGCATATCCCGTTTTCCGGCGGCATACACATGAATGTAGTGAGGGCCCTACTTATACTGCCGCGCGAAAGCACGGCAGGAGCCGCGTTCAGGCTTCAGATATGTAAAAATGGAGGGGGAAATCAATTGGAAAACGGGAATTACACACCGCCTGTTTACGGGTATCCTTATTACTATTACTACCGGCAGTCCACCCAGCCTTACTACGGGACTTATTTTCCGCAGTACCAAGTTCCGATGGGGCCGCAAACCCAAATTTCGCCTACGCAAAATTTGCCTGGACAGCTGCCGCTCGAACAGTCTTATATTGAAAATATTTTGCGGCTGAATAAAGGAAAAATGATCACGCTGTACGCCACTTTTGAAAACAACCGCGAATGGAACGCAAAAGTATTCAACGGGATTATCGAAGCGGCCGGGCGCGACCATGTCATCCTCAGCGATCCGCAAACCGGACAACGTTATTTAATTCCGATGGTGTATGTCGATTACATTACATTCTCTGAGGAAATCGAGTACGAATATCCTTTCGGGACACCGCAGGCAGGCCAGCAATTGGCCACCTATCCGCCACGGGGATAACTTTACAAAAATTCCATAACTCGGAAAACCCGCCGGAAAAATGATGTTATTCCGGCGGGTTTTCTTGTTTACGGGCAGCCTCTTTCTTTTACATCCATTTCACCGCTGCCGTCCCGAGCAGTACCCAAGCGGCGAGGAACGCGATGCCCCCGATCGGTGTAATTGCACCGAGTACATTGATTTTCGTTAAACATAAAACATACAGGCTGCCGGAGAAAAGGACAATACCGATAAACATCAGCCATCCGGACCAGTTCAGCAATGCCGATGATTTGATCATACCCGACAAAATACCGATTGCC
Source organism: Weizmannia acidilactici (assembly GCF_008974185.1). Classification (GTDB taxonomy): domain Bacteria; phylum Bacillota; class Bacilli; order Bacillales; family Bacillaceae_C; genus Weizmannia; species Weizmannia acidilactici. The sequence goes on along the minus strand of NZ_BKZP01000006.1, from coordinate 41,496 downwards.
ATTAAACCTAGCGCATGGTACATCTCATAGCGCACGCCGGTTTCCCAAATGTCCAAATATTTCTGCTCCATTCTGCCCTGAAGCCCGTGGGCGCCGAATGCCCCTAATGCTACGGACAAAAACGCATTGATGGCGCCGAGCAAAACAAATATTTTCATCTTCACGCACTCCCGCTCATATATAATCTTTTATTCTTATTCTATCGGAACGGCCTGCTAAAAATCAAAAATAGAGTCGCCATTTGCACCATCTTCCATTTTCAGCGGCTCCGTCTTCAGCACTGTTTGAGGCATGGATACGGAAGAAGAAATGGCCTTTTCCTCCTCCCCGCTTTCCAGAAGAATTTCGCACAACGCTTTTATTGCATAGACATGCTCCCTGATTTTCTTCGTCGACTCCCCCTGTTTTGCCTTTGCCAGTTCCTGCTCGATTTTTGCTAAAAGCGTTTTCGTTGTGATAGCCATTTCCGCACCTCAATCGCATTTTCTTTAGGATTATTGTAGCAAAGGCAATAATATCGAACAATGTTGATGATCTGATATATCCGTACGTACAAACATTTCAAAAAACCGACAATGTTCCACGTGAAACATTGTCGGTTTTGATCGGAGCGGCGTATTTTATGCCTTTTCCTGTTCCGGCAGCTGCCATTGGATTTCTTTTTCCCCTAAATCCCGCAAAATCCGGTTTACTTTTGAAAAATGGCGGCTCCCGAAAAAACCGCGGTTTGCGGACAATGGGCTCGGATGGGCAGCGGTCAAAACATAATGTTTGTTCGTGTCGATTAAAGCTTTTTTGCTTTGTGCCGGCCTGCCCCATAAAAGAAAAATAACCGGTTTTTCCTTTGCATTGATTTTTTTAATAACTTCATCCGTAAAGATTTCCCAGCCCATTCCCTGATGTGAGTGGGCCTGCCCTTCCCGCACTGTCAGCACTGTGTTTAGCAGCATGACGCCCTGCTTCGCCCAGCTGACAAGACAGCCATGGTTCGGGATCGGACACCCTAAATCATCATGCAGTTCTTTAAAAATATTCTGGAGCGATGGCGGGATATCCACGCCCGGCTTGACGGAAAAACTGAGCCCGTGCGCCTGGTTCGGGCCGTGATACGGGTCCTGCCCGAGCAGTACGACTTTGACATCGCGGTAAGGCGTATAATGGAACGCGTTGTAAATATCATACATATCCGGATGGATCCGCTTTGTCGCATATTCTTTTTTCAGGAATTCCCTCAATTTTAAATAATACGGTTTTTGGAACTCTTCGTTTAAAAGCGGGCCCCAGTCATTTTTCAAAATAGCTTTCACTCGTTAACAGCCCCTTTCTTTCCATACTATTATTCTACCAGTTTCCCCCGTGGGCGGACGAAAAACTTTTTTGTTTAGGGACACCCGGAAGCGGATATATAGTACACAAAGTCTTGCAACAGCCTGATAAAAGGGGGCTGTTCATGTATAAAGTGGAAGTGGTTGATAACGGCTTGGAAGTATGTTGTGACCAAGTTTGAAAATGAAGGATTTTCGAAAGATCATCTTTATATTTTCGCGCACGACAAAACGGGTCGAAAGATTTGGCAGATGTAACAGAAACCGGATCGGCCGGCATGGGGGAGCAAGGCGTCATCGATATGGCCGGAAATGTATTCCGCAGCGCGGCGATAAATTAAGATCGAAAATGCAGGTGCCCGGGCTGACGGATATGGAACAGTACGAAAAAGGATTGGGCCAGGTCCCGTTGCCGTCATTGCTGCGGACAAAAACGAAGACCCGGGAGATATCGGGCGCCTTCTGTTAACCAGCGCAGGCCGGCTGAAGTTTAGCAGCAGGCACATTTTTTACCTATTCATCCCCCCGTCCCCCATATTTGTTTTTTTCCGGGCAGTATTATATCCTAAAATAGTGTGAAGCTATATTGAAAAAAGGAGATGGGTGCGTGATGGGTTTAAAGAAAACTTTTACGCTCGCCGGTTCTGATTCCAGCGGTGGTGCCGGGCTTCAGGCGGATTTAAAAACATTCCAGGAACTGGGCGTTTACGGCATGTCCGCCATTACTTCCATCGTCACGATGGATCCGAAAAACGGATGGCACCATAATGTGTTCCCAATCGATGTGAAAATTGTCGAACCGCAGCTCGAAACGATCCTTTCTGTCGGAATTGACGCAATGAAAACCGGCATGCTCGGTTCTGTAGACATTATTGAACTGGCAGCCCGTAAAATAGATGAATACCATTTGGAAAAAGTGGTCATTGACCCTGTCATGGTTTGTAAAGGCGAAGACGAGGTTCTGCAGCCGGAAAATACGGAAGCGATACGCGAATTGCTTTTGCCACGTGCAACGATCACAACCCCGAACTTGTTCGAGGCCTGGCAGTTGGCAAAAACGGGCCCGATTAAAACCGTTGACGATATGAAAGAAGCAGCGGTAAAAATCCATGAACTGGGCGCAAAAAATGTTGTCATTAAAGGCGGAAAAGGGCTTGATACGGAAAATGCCGTCGATTTGTTCTATGACGGAAAAGATTTCGAAATCCTTGAATCGCCGAAAGTGGACACGACTTACAACCATGGCGCAGGCTGCACGTTTGCCGCGGCCATTACGGCTGAATTGGCAAAAGGCAATACTGTTCCGGGTGCTGTAAAAGTGGCGAAAGAATTCGTCCACATGGCAATCGAGCACGGCTTTAAGCTGAACGAATATGTCGGCCCTGTCATGCACGGCGCGTACACCCGTTTTTCGCATTCCAATGCATAAACCTCTAATAACCGGCCCCTCCGGCAAAAATCTTCACGGAGGAGCCGGTTTTTATTTTGACCGGACGTCCCGCCGATTTGCTATAATTGAAAAGAAACGATTGGCGGACAGAAAAAAGGAGGAAGACGATGGAACCGATACGTACGCATGAAGCACAAAAATGGCTCAATGAATTTGCCAATCAGCCGCTGTATATCCATTTGGAAACGACAAACGGCGCCTATGCCTCCCATGTCAATGAGTCTTTTTTTTCCGCCGGCGCCTACATCCGCAATGCGCAAATTTCATACGAACACGGAAAAATTGCCGGAGATGGCCCTTACCGGATCGGATTGAAAATGAAAATCGGCTGGGTCTACGCTGAAGGCTTGACGCATTTTGAAAAAGACGAGTTCGGCCGCCTGCTGTTTGCCGGCCATGGTTATGACGGAAAACTTGCGGTTGCACTTGAATTGAGCAAAACACCTTTTGAATAAGGAGATGAAAGAAATGGAAAAAGAGCGCCATGTTCTGGTGATTTTCCCACACCCGGATGACGAGGCATTCGGCGTTTCTGGAACGATTGCAACCCATGTCAAAAACGGCACGCCGGTCACGTATGCCTGCCTGACGCTCGGGGAAATGGCGAGAAACCTTGGGTACCCCCCTTTTGCCACAAGAGAATCGCTCCCGCATATCCGCAAAAAAGAATTGCAAAAAGCGGCGGAAATCATGGGGATCAAGGACTTACGCATGATGGGGCTGCGCGATAAAACGGTGGAATTTGAAGATGATGAGAAAATGGTAAAAATGGTGCTGAACCTCGTCAATGAATTGAATCCATCACTTGTGATTACATTCTATCCCGGCTACTCCGTCCATCCCGACCATGAAGCAACAGGAAGGGCCGTTGTCCGCGCACTCAGGCAGATCCCGGACGAAAAACGCCCGAAACTCCACTGCGTCGCATTTTCGAAAAACCATGAGGCAGAAATCGGAAAACCGGATATCGTCAATGATGTAAGCGGTGCATCCGAGCAAAAACTTGGAGCCATGAAAGCCCACCTCTCCCAAACCGGCTGGATGATGAGGGAACGGGAAGAAAAACTGAAACGAAAAGACCCGGAAACGCTCCGCTGGCTCCATTACGAACACTTTTGGACGTATGACTGGGACAATGACCGGGTCGAATAAAGGTCAATAAAAAACCCCGTTGAGAAATTCATTTTTCCCGGCGGGGTTTTTGTTGCTCTGATGGTCGCGAAATTCACGGCATCTCGAGCACCCTGTATATGGCCTTTGCCACGCCGTCGTCATCATTCCTTTCCGTCCGGTAGCGGCAAAGTTCCAGCACTTCTTTTTCGGCATTTCCCATTGCAAAAGGATATCCGACCCGTTCTAGCATCGAGATATCATTTAAATTATCGCCGATCGCCATTGTTTTTTTCATGGACAGCCCGTGTTTTTTCACATACTCCTCCAACGCAATTCCTTTTTGGGCTGAAACATGGTTCACTTCTATATTCCGGAAACCCGACGAAGTGACTTTAATATCCGGGAAGTCCTTTTCCAGGCTTTTTCCGATTTTCCGCAGCCGGTGTTCGTCTTCATTAAACGCCAAGATTTTATAAAAGAGAATGGACGGGTTGTGGAAAATATCCCTTGTTTCGCCCTTATTATGGATGTAGCGCCGAATGCCGCGCTGTTGGATATGGGCGCGCACTTCTTCGACCGGCACTTCCGGATTGGCGGAATGGAACAGATCGACAAGCATATCCATGTTTTCCTCGTAATCTTCGGTAAAAGTGCCTTCATTTGTAAAAAATTCATAATAAATGCCGAGATTGTCGAATACGGTTGCAATCCGGGCAGCCGTTTTTGGATTGAGGACACTTGTTTTGAGCAGTCTTCCTTCCTCATCCCTTACTTCCGCCCCGTTTAATCCGATCACTGTACAATCAATGCCGGCCGGATCCAGCACCAGCCTTGCTTCTTCATAAGAACGCCCGGTCGTAACGACAAAATGGATGCCCTTTTTTTGCGCCAGTTTGATCGCTTCGGCATTTGCCGGGCTGACTTCCTGTTTAGAATTTAACAACGTTCCATCCATATCGGATGCGATGCATTCGATCATGCTGCCTTCCCCCTCCAATAGCACCAGTCCTCAAGCAAAACTTGCCTTTATTATATCAGATTTTTTGGGCGCAGTAACGGCGGGCATGTCCGAAAACGGAAACCGGGCCTTCAAAACTTGCACGGCCCGGCACATTTTTTTAGAATTTATTTTCCCAAACCCATTGCTTTTAACAAAGCATCATGGATATACGTATTCTCATAGGTCCCTTCAAACAAGGAAGCCCCGCGGCCCATAGCCGTCAAAGGAATGTCGGCTGCCGTATGGCCGGATGTTGTCCAGTCCACCATAAATTGCTGGTCGGAACCGGCTACCTGGAACGGGCCATCTTCTTTTGAAATGCCGTCACCGGATTCATCGCTGTTATCTACGCCCTCAATCGCCATCCCGCCGCAATCATGGTCGGCCAGCACAAGCACTAAAGTGTCAGGGTGTTTTTTCGCGTAATCTTTTGCCACATCTACCGCGTTATCCAATTGCTGCCCCGCTTTGATCAGCTGGGTTGCGTTGTTTTCATGGGCCATTTCATCGATCGCTTCTTCTTCCACCATCAGAAAGAAACCTTTTTTATTTTTCGACAGTGTGCCGATCGCTTTTTCGACCATCGTTGGAAGCGAAACAACCGGGTCATACTGGTCGCCGTCCCCTTCAGGGCGCTGCTCAAACATTTCTTCATTGGCAAACAGGCCCAAAAGCTTATTCCCGTTTGCTTTTTGCAGCCCGGAAGCGTTCATTACATATTGGTAGCCGCGTTTTTTTGCTTCCTCCACTAGATTACCTTCCGTCCCCTTACTTGCCTCTGACGGATCTTTTGCCGGATGGTCTTCGTATGCGCCTGCATTGCCGGCAGGATACCAGTAATCTTCCCCGCCCCCAAGCAGGACGTCCACCTTGCTGTTTTCCAAATACTGCTTCGCGATTTTGCTCTGCTCGGAGCGGTTTGCAACATGGGCGCCGAATGCTGCCGGCGTTGCGTCCGTAATCTGGCTGGTCGTTACAAGGCCGGTTGACTTGCCGGCTTCTTCCGCTTCTTCCAAAACTGTCTTTTTGCTTACTTTATTGGCATCCATCCCGATGGCCCCGTTATACGTTTTGACACCCGATGCCATGGCTGTTGCGGCGGCTGCCGAATCGGTCACAGTTGACGTTGAGCTTGTATGTACAATCCCCGCATACGGCATTTTATTCATTTCAAGGTCCCCGTTTAAGCCGACCGTTGCCAGCCGGATGGCATCCCGCTGCACGGCCCCCATGCCGTCCCCGACAAACAGGATGACGCTTTTCGCCTTTTCGTGCGATGGGGTGTGCATGTGTTGTGAAGGCTGATAAGATTTTGCACTTGCGATGCCGGACACCCCCAATGCCGCAATAGTCGTCAATGCCATTGCCGCTTTCACCAAACCGTTTCTTTTGCCCTTTTCCAACTCGCTTCCTCCCCTTCCCTTGATTTCTCATTACACGAATGATTGTAAAAAAAGAGTTTAAAGGAAGTATGTTGGAATTGTAAAAGAAATATAAATATTAGGTTTACAAAGCAATGTTCACCTGCGCAGTTTGATATATTCGTTTCTCGCTTCATAATAGTATTCCAGAATTTTTTCGCCCCTCCGCTGAAAAACACTTAAATAAAGGGCATCTATAATATTCAGCTGCGCCATTCTGGAAGAAGTCGTCCCAATCCGGAAATCCTGCTCAGCGACCGGCGTGCACAGCTTAATATCGGCTTCTTTATAGAGGGGGGATTTTTCCATATTCGTAATCGCAATGATTTTTGCCCCTTTCCTTTTTGCAAAACCGGACAATTCCAGCACATCTTTTGTTCTGCCGGAAATGCTGATCGCAACAAGCACATCCTTTTCATTTAAATATGGAATGATGGATAGCAAATAATGGAAATCTTGTGAAAATATCGTATGGTAACCCATCCTGGAAAATTTATAATGGGCATCCACTGCGGCCGTCACGGACCCACCGACGCCACAAAACACCACTTTTCCCGCCTTCTCCATTACATCCGCGGCTTTTTCCAGCTCCCTCCTGTCAAGTGTCGAAATGCACGATTCAATGGCTTTTTTATTGCCGTAAGTAACTTTCTGGAATAAATCATACGGGGAATCTTTTTGCTGTAAAATGGAAAAATCGGTCATATTGATTTCCGACAACGTTAAGTTCTTCACGAGTTCCAGTTTAAACGCCTTAAAGCTTGCCACACCAATGGATTTGCAAAATCTCACAACAGTCGACTCGCTTACCCCGGTTTTTTCCGACAAATCTTTGGTGGTCATATTCGGAACCATTTCCGGATGTTGCACAATATAAGCGCCGACTTTCTTTTCGGCACAGGTCAAATGATGCAGCTCCTTCTGAATTCTATCCAATAATGAATCCACACATTTTCCTCCATTACAACCATCATAGTAAAAACAGGTATACTGGGGACGGATTCCCCTCCATTACAGTTATTCCAGCCCCAGTGCAGCGTTTTCTTTAATCATAGAATGGTTGCGGCAAGCCGTCAACGCCATGCCACATAAATCAGTCGGATTTGCGTGTTCTTCTATTCACAGCGGCCGTTTTATATGGTAAAATAAACATCATTTCGCAGGAATTTCACATCAGGTATTTCATCAAGGAGTGTTAAGATGCCTTATTCACAACATCGGCATGCGATCCTTATCAGCATTTGCTTTTTCCTCGCCATGAGCCTGTCCGCCGTATGGTTTTTCCAGAACCACCTTACAGCAAAAGGAAATGCCGCTGCAGCCCGCCCTGCAGCCGATCCGATTCCGACCGTTTTCGTGCATGGCTATAAGGGTACAGCCAATTCGCTGGGCGGCATGCTCAACCGTTTAGAGGAAAGCGGGGTGGCTGAAAAAGCAATGGTCATTCATGTGACCGCAGACGGGCTGATCGTTGCCAATGGGCAAGTATCAAAGCAAGACCGGCATCCGATGATCCAGGTGATTTTGTCGCAAAACCGGTCCAGCTTCCGGCAAACAGCGGAATGGCTTGAAAAAGTCATGCATATTCTTTACACCAAATACGATGTGAAAGAGGCATATCTTGTCGGGCATTCGATGGGCGGTTTGATTTGTACAAAATATATTGAGGAAACGTCCCATCAGCCAAACTATCCGGTGATCCGCAAACTGGTGACGATCGGCAGCCCATATCACGGCGTCCTTGTCCAAAGGTTTAAGCAAAATCCAAACAATACCGGCGCCGCCGCCCGCGATCTGCTTCCGGGCTCAAACGCGTTGAAAGCTCTTTTTGCCAATAAAAACCGGTTCGGCGGAAAGATCGAAGTCCTTGCGATTGCAGGTGTGGTAAAAAATCCGGCTTCCGGGGACACGCTTGTTTCCCTTGACAGCGCGCTCGGCGGCAAATCAATTGTTCCGGCCGGCCGGTACACTTCCAAAATTGTTTACGGCAAAAATGCGCAGCACAGCCGCCTACATGAAAACAAAAAGGTGGACCATATGGTTGGGAACTTCCTCTGGAAAGAGAAATAAGACTTTTTAAAGCGGCGGGCACAGCAACAGGCAGTATCCGCCGCTTTTTGCGTTCCCTATTCATCAAACTGGTCAAACTTTTCGTACAATTTCCGGAGCTCCTGTTCAATGTCGGCCAGCTGTTTTTCAAGCGGATGGAGGTTCCCTTTTACATACTCCAGCTTTTCAAGATCATGCTGTAAACGGACATAATCCGCTTTTAAATCGGCAATTTGGTACTCCACATCCCGTTTATTCATGTTTCTTCCCCCTTTAATGGAATAAAGACCTTAAAAACAGTGCCTTCCCCCACTTTGCTTTTGACTTCAATCCTGCCGCGGTGCTTTTCGGTAATGGCCTCGGCGATCGACAAACCGAGCCCGGTCCCGTCCCGTACCCTTGCTTTATCGCCGCGGTAAAACCGTTCGAAAATATGGGGCAAGTCATGCTCATCAATGCCGCTTCCGCTGTCTTCAATTTCAATGACGGCAAAATTGTCCTTCCGGTACAATGACAGTTTTATAAACCCATTTTCCGTGTACTGCTTGGCATTCTCAAGAAAAATATAAATGAGCTCCTGCAACCTTGTCGGATCCCCCCAAACAACAGGGCGTTCCAGCAAATTATTGATGAGCAGGATATTTTTCGGCAGCCCGGCTTGAAATCGCCGTGCAATGGAGGCACACAAATCATACAACTGCACCTCTTCAAAACGGTACTGCTGGACTTCCTGGTCGCTTCTTGCTAAAAACAGCAAATCTTCCAGCATCTCTGCCATTAATTTTGCTTCCGTTTTTAAATCGGCCACGACTTCTTTTCCAAACGTGCTTAAATGTTCCCCCTCTTCTTTTTCCAGCAACTCGATCGAACTGTAAAACACGCTGATCGGCGTCCGGAGTTCATGGGAAGCATCCGAAACGAATTTTCGCTGTTTCTCTAAAGCCACATGGATCGGGACAATGGCTTTTCCGGCGAGAAAATAACTTAAGAGCGCCAGGATTGCCGTAAAAACGGCCGAGAGGAGCAGAAACAACACGAGAAGCTTTTGCATCACATGATGTGCGCCTGTCGTCTCAATCCCAAACACAACATACACGGTTCCGGAAGTTTCCGCATGTACCGCTTCAACATGATACATGGCGTTGCGCTCATTATATTCAATTTCATGGTAACCAGAACGGAGATTGCCCTCCGCTGCCAGTTTCCTCATTTCCGAATGCAGCCCCGGGATCAATTCCTCCCCTTCAAGCAGCTTGCCGCCCGGTTTTAAAATATAATAAAAATAAGGGTGGCCGGCTTCCTGCACTTTACTTCCGGATGCATTTTCCTTCAAACGCGCCAGGCCGGCTTTGCTGATGGCTTTTTCCTGTTTCATATACTGGCTGATTTCTTTCATTTGTTCCCTTTCCGCCACTTTTTGGACGGTAAAATACATAATCACCAATATAAATACTAGAAACAGGAAAAATGTAAGGATATACAGTATCGTTAAATTTCTGCGGATCGGCTTAAACATGGCGACCATCATTCATCCTATACCCGATACCCCGTACTGTTTCAATCAAGGAACTATCCCCTTTCCTGTCGATTTTCTTTCTCAAAAGCTTAACGAGCGCATCGAGCGCATTATCGGAAACATCCTCTTCCGGGCCCCAAATTTGCTCCACTATTTTTTCGCGCGGAACCACGAGATTTTTATTCCTCATTAAGTACTCGCAAAGCTGATATTCTTTTCTCGTCAATGGGATCATTTCACCGTGTGCTTCGGCCTGTTTGGATTCCAAATGCAGCGTCAAGTATCCGCATGACAACGTCTCTTTATAAGTTTTCCATTCTCTCCGCTGCAGTGCATAAATCCTTGCCAGCAGCTCCTCAAACGCAAACGGTTTAACAATATAATCATCCGCCCCCGCCCGAAGGCCCGCCACAACATCGTTCACAGCATCCCTCGCCGTAACCATGATAATGCCGCCCTGAAAACCTTGTTCCCTCAGCTTCCGGCAGATTTCTAGCCCGTCCAGCCTGGGCATCATCCAGTCCAGTATAAGCATGTCATAAGGCACAAATAACGCCTCATCGTAAGCGCGCACGCCGTCCTGTTCCCAAGCTACCTGGTGTTTTTCTTTCTCCAGCATATGGCAAAGCAGATTACCGAATCTCTTGTCATCTTCTGCCAGTAAAATTTTCACGCTTATCCCCTCACAGGTGTTTGATAAGGAGGTAAAAACATTCACATTTTTATCATACCATGGACGCAAAACAAATGATGTGAAGTAAATTCAATTTGCCGGTGATTTTTCAGATTCATTTCAGATACAGCCGCTATACTAAGCTTGAAGTAAAAAAGAAAGGAATGGACATGATGAATACACCAATCCACCCGCTGTTGGTGCACTTTCCAATTGCCCTACTGATATTCGGGGTAATCTTCCAATTTATTGCGCTCTGGAAAAAAGATTTTTTTAATAAAATGGCGCTGTACTTATTTGGCAGCGGTTTTGTGATGGGAATTGTAAGTTATATGACAGGGGATTCCGCCATCCCGGATGCACGGGAAAAATGGGGACAAGCCACACGTTCAATGGTCGAAACGCATGAACATTATGCCTTGATCACGATGATCATTTTCGGGGCAATCTTATTTTTAAAACTGCTTATGTACTTTAAACCGTTTAAATGGATGATGCCGCTCATCATTGTTCTGTGCACAGCCGGCACCACAACTTTAACTTTGACCGGCCATTACGGCGGCAAGATGGTCTATAACAGCCCGGCGAAAACATCTGCACAGACTTCAGCAAAATAATTGCGGCCGGCCGCTTTGGCGCAAAAAGGGAACTCACCTTAATGCGTTAAAGCGGCTAATTTTGCATTTGCGGCTTTTAAGAGATGATGCGGGGACAGAACGATTTGTGTCCCTATTCTGCCTGCACTCACAATGATTTCGTCAAGTGGAGCGGCACTTTCATCCACGAATGTCGGATAGTTTTTTTTCATGCCGATGGGTGAACAGCCGCCGCGGATATAACCGGTATATTTTTGAATATCTTTTACATGGATCATTTCGATCTTTTTCTCGCCGGCCGCTTTGGCCGCTTTTTTCAAATCGAGTTCCGCTGCAACCGGGATGACAAACACATAAAGGTTCCGGCTGTGCCCCTGCGTGACCAATGTTTTAAATACTTTTTCAAGCGGCTTCCCGATTTTCTCCGCAACGGAAACGCCGTCTATCTTCCCGTCCTTTGCCTCATACGACAGCATGCCATATGGAATATTTTGGGCATCCAGCAGCCGCATTGCATTCGTTTTCGCGATTTTCGCCATTTGACCACATCCTTTAAAACGCTTCTAATAAAAGTGTAACGGTTTTGGATGGAATTTTCCATAAAAAGCAAAAAGCCGACCCGCACAGGCAGGTCAGTCGGATCACATCTATTTACGTACTCCCTTTTTCTTTTTTTGGTTCATATCACCACGGCTGCCGGTTGAAAACTCCACCAGTTCTTCCGCGATTTCATTACCGAGTTTCGCATTTTTATTTCTTTCGGCATTCTGGTTGCCGTATTTTTGCCTTCCCATCTGCATGCTCCTTTCCTATTTACAGCTATATTTTGCTGTTAAAAAGAAAGGAATATGCAGAGACGGTTAATGAATGATGTGGGAAACCATCCACGGCGTGGCAAAAATGGAGATAGCAGCGACGATAATCATGCTGACGCTTGAGATCGCGCCGGATTTAGAACTTAATTCAAACGCTTTTGAGGTGCCTATTCCGTTCGCATGCGTTCCAAGCAGGACGCCATGGGCAATTTCATTCTTGATGCGAAGGCTCTTAATGATCCACGGCGCAACGGTTGAACCGATGATCGCGTTAATGATCACGAAAACGGCCGTAACGGACGGTACGCCGCCGATTTTTTCAGAAACCCCCATTGCAATCGGCGTTGTGATCGTAAACGGAATTAAGCTGTGCACAAGGCTTTTATTAAAATGAAAAAGCGCTGCGATACTGGACGAAACAAAAATCGCCATCATCCAGCCGGCCGCAATCCCGATCAAAATTTCCGCCGCATTTTTCCGGATAACGTTGAAGTTGCGGTAGAGCGGCACGGCAAATGCAACAATGGCCGGCTGCAGCAGATCCGTCAAAACCGCTGTGCCTTTTTGGTAATCTTTGTACGGAATATTTTCTCCGAGCAAAAACGCGCTTAATAAAACTGGCGTCACGAGCAGCGGGGACATAAACACTTTTTTGTATTTCGCATACAGTTTCTTAAAAACCCAATAGCTTACAACAGTAAACATCAGGCATACTACTTTAATGGCCACGCATCTTCACGCTCCTCCGGTTAGCAATTTTATCCGCGATCCACCCTGAACAGGCCATGGCGGTGACCAAACTGATGATGATCACAATGATGATTTCCGGGCCGTTTTTCAAAAGCAGGCTTTTATACTTGATCATCCCGACAGCGGACGGAATAAAAAAAAGCAGCAGCTCCGCCAATAAAAAATTTACCCCGATTTCGATCCAACTCATTTTGACAATACCGAATTGCAAAAGGAGAAAGAGTGCAATCATCGCAAGCATGCTTCCCGGCAGCGGAATGTGCAGAAGCTTTGCCGCAAAGCCCATGACCTCAGCGAACAAATAAAGTCCTGCAACCTGCAAAATGCCTATCCCAATCTTTTTCAATATTTTCACCTTCTAAAACCAGTTTACCGCGCAAACATTTATAGGTAAAATGAATATATAGTATGCTGAGCATGCATTTTATCTATCACAGGGAGGGATAAAGTTGGACATCCAGCATCTGCAGTACTTTGTTTCCGTTGCCATCCACGGCAGCTTCACAAAGGCCGCCCAGGAACTTTATGTGTCGCAGCCTACGATCAGCAAAATGATTAAAAGCATTGAAGATGAACTCGGGGTCCAGCTGTTTGACCGCTCAGGGAAAAAAGTCGTTTTGACCGATACCGGACGAGCTGTTTTTTATCAGGCGCAAAAAACATTAAAAGCTTTCCGGCAGCTGACGGAAGAAATCAATGATGTCGCCAACCTGAAAAAAGGCACGATCCGGATCGGGCTCCCGCCGATGATCGGATCGCGCTATTTTCCCCGGGTGATTGATGAGTTCCACCATACATACCCGAACATCAAAATCCAGCTTGTGGAGGATGTCACAAGAAAAGTAATCCATGATGTCGAGAACGGTACATTGGATCTTGGCGCCGTCGTCATGCCGGTCAATCATGAATTGCTCAGCTATTTTTCTTTTGTCCATGACCAGCTTGTTCTTCTTGTGCACCCGTCCCATCCGCTTGCGGACCAGAACCGTGTAGGGCTTGCGCAGTTAAAAGATGAGGAGTTCATTTTTTTCCATAAAGATTTTGCCCTGCATGACCAGATTATCCAGGAATGCCTGAAACTCGGGTTTATGCCGAAAATCATTTACGAAAGCACCCAGTGGGACCTGATCTGTGAACTCGTTGCATCCAACCTTGGGATTGCCCTGCTGCCGAATACAATCTGCCATGCATTCAACCCGGAACGCGTAAAAATCATCAGCTTGGTCGACCCGGTCATTCCATGGAATTTGGCGATCATTTGGCCGAAGCACCAATACCTTTCTTTTGCTGTAAAAGAATGGATCCGGTTTACAAAAACTTTATTCGGCTGATGATGCAGAAAAACCGGCTGACAGGGCCGGTTATGGTTTGATATCAATCCTGTATGCCTCAAACCAGTAATGGATCTGGGCAAGATACGCAAGCAGCTGTGGGCCGGTCATGAGCTGGCCGAACCACGGCGTCTGGAACGCTTCCCCGTTTGTGTTCACCAATTCCATTAATTGATCGCGGAGCAGAAACTCATACAAAATGGAATCCTTCTTCTCCAAAATTTCACTGAGCCATTGTTTTACCGCCGCCGTGTAAGCCGGGTGGTGCGTTTTCGGGTACGGGCTTTTTTTCCGGTATAAAATTTCTTCCGGCAAAATGCCCTCCAACGCTTTCCGCAAAATGCCTTTTTCCCTGCCGCCGTACATTTTCATGTCCCAAGGAATATTCCATACATATTCGACAATCCGGTGGTCGGCAAACGGCACGCGCACCTCAAGGCTTGCCCCCATGCTCATCCGGTCTTTCCGGTCAAGGAGCGTCGTCATAAACCAAAGCATATTGATGTAAAACAGCTTCCGGCGCTTTGCCTCCAGCGGCGTTTCCCCGTTCAGGAGCGGGGTTTCCGCAACAGATGCTTCGTATTTTGACATCACATAATCTTTCAATTGCAATTTTTCCTGCCAGCCTTCTTTTAACAGGCTGACGCGCTCATCCAAAGACCGCATCCACGGGAAGCCTTCACGGTTCAAATCATCTTCACGCCGGAACCACGGGTAGCCGCCGAAAATCTCATCCGCGCACTCACCGGAAAGGCTGACGGTAAAATCTTTTTTGATTTCGCGGCAGAACCAGAGAAGCGAGGAGTCCACATCCGCCATCCCCGGCACATCGCGGACAATGACGGCTTCTTTTAAGTACTCGGCAAGGTCTTCCTGCCTGATCACGCAATTGTGGTGAACCGTATCAAACGCTTCCGACATTTTCCGGATCCACAGCCCGTCGGCATTCGGCTGGAAATCGCTCACCTTAAAATAGCGCTCATTTTCTTCATAATCGATGGAAAAAGTGTGCAGCCTGCCCTTTCCCTCTTGTTTAAAATGATTGGCACTAATAGCGGTAATGGCGCTCGAATCGACGCCGCCCGACAGGAACGTGCAAACGGGGACATCTGAAACCAGTTGCCTGACAACAGCATCCTGAATAAGCGCGCGGATGTTTTCAGCCGTTTCTTCCACCGTATCCGTATGCGGCGCGCTTTTCACATTCCAATAACGCCAAACTTTCAACCCGTCCCTGGAGAAAGTAAGCGCATGGGCCGGGCGCAGTTCTTCCATGCCGCGGAAAACACCCGTCCCCGGCGTCCGGGATGGCCCGAGCCCCCAAACTTCAGCGAGCCCTGCGTAGTCAACTTCTGCTTTGACGTTCGGATGTGCGAGCATCGCTTTTAATTCCGAGCCAAACAAAAAGCCGCTTTCATGTTCTTTATAAAAGAACGGCTTTACTCCGAGGCGGTCGCGCGCGGCAAATAATTGTTCTTTGTTCCTGTCCCAGACTGTAAAGGCAAAAATCCCGTTCAGGCGTTCAACACATGCTTCTCCCCATTCGATATAAGCAGTCAAAAGTACTTCCGTATCAGAATGCCCCCGGTAGGTGTAACCTTTTTTCAAAAGCTCCGCACGCAAATCTTCCGTATTATACAATTCGCCGTTATAACAAATCGTATACGTGTTTCCGCCCTTTTGGCGCGTCATCGGCTGGACGCCGCATAAAGGATCAACGACGACAAGCCGCTTATGGCCGAATGCCGCATGCGGTGAAAGCCATATATTGGTGTCATCCGGACCCCGTTTGCTTAATGTTTCCGTCATTTTTTTTACCGTTTCGATTTCACTCCGCAAATCTTTTTGAAAATCGACCCATCCGGTTATTCCGCACATTCCGGCTCACCCTTCCTGAATTTCTCCGGTTTTGCGGCATTGATGCTTATAAGCCGCTATACCGTGCAATTTTTTCTTTTCGGCTGTATTAGTATATAGGCAAATACCCCGGAATGTGAGTTGTCCTATGATGGAACATGGAATGGGGCAAAATCGTGCCCAAATTTTTTATGGTACAATTAACATATGTTTTGGGTTATAGAAAGGGATGAGCTGATGATTGCCGCATTAATCGTCATATTGGTGCTCGTATTGTTTTTGCCTTTTTTCGCGCCGCTTGTCGAGCGCAATTTGGAAGTTTTT
Organism: Weizmannia acidilactici; assembly: GCF_008974185.1. GTDB lineage: Bacteria > Bacillota > Bacilli > Bacillales > Bacillaceae_C > Weizmannia > Weizmannia acidilactici. Next base: position 25,276 of record NZ_BKZP01000006.1, on the reverse strand, counting down.
TTATTTATTATGGGATGGGTCGCGGCCATTGCCGGCGGTGTGCTGGACAAGCCGCTGATCATAAAAGCTTTGGAGGATCCCGTTAAAATTACAATTGCGGTGTTCATTGCCGGCTTATTGTTCCGCTGGCTGGAAAAGCCACTTGAAAAAATCATTTCCGCCATTAACCGTGTAATGCCGTTTTCGCTTTTGGCTGCACTGATTGTGATCATTTTAGGCCTGCTTTCAAGTGTGGTGACCGCCATTATTTCTGCTTTGATTTTAGTGGTCATCGTCAGCGTCCTGCGGCTCGACCGGAAATCGGAAACACAGCTGGTGGTGTATTCCTGCTTTTCCATCGGGCTCGGCGCCGCGCTTACCCCGATTGGCGAGCCACTTTCGACCCTTGCGATCAGCAAGTTAAACGAGGACTTTTTTTATCTAATCCGCCTGATCGGGCCGGAAGTGATTTCAGCTATTTTAATTTTCGGCATCTTGGCTGCGGTGGTGATTAAACCGGAAAGCTCGGAATTGGGGCTTCAAAGTGCGCACAACCGTGAATCGTATGTGGATATCGTTTTGCGGACGGTGAAAATTTACTTGTTTGTCATGGGGCTGACGCTGCTCGGGGCGGGGTTTGAACCGCTCATCAACCGTTTCCTGCTTGATTCAAGCCCGTTTATTTTGTACTGGATCAATATGATTTCGGCTGTGCTCGACAATGCAACATTGGCAGCTGCCGAGATCAGTTCGAAAATGGCGAATAGAACCGTCCAGGCCATTTTACTCGGACTGCTGATCAGCGGCGGGATGCTCGTGCCGGGCAATATCCCGAATATCATCTCCGCCGGAAAACTGCGGATCACAAGCCGGGAATGGGCCAGATTCGGGCTCCCGATCGGCCTTGTTGCCATGGCGGTTTATTTTGTAGTGATTTTGTTGGTGTAAGGTATGAAGGACAATTTATGGGACGGCATCGTTAGTTTTGTCCTTCAACCGACTAAGGAAAAACAATACACCAATTTTAAAACTACATTGAATCCTTTATAGACACAAAGGGTTCCCCAAAAGCCATGTGCCCAGTTTTCGGGGGACCTTTCTTTTAGTTTTGCACATAAACATTTTCCAGTTCCGCCCGCAAAAACTTGGCCAATTCAAGCATGCCGTATTTTCCCGCAGCCGCTTCGGCATCGGAATTATAATTTGTATTCGTATTGATGTCGTACGTAAAAATTTCGCCGTCCGCATTGCGGATAAACTCAATGCCCGCAACCTTGATCCCGTTGCCGCGCAGTAGTTCTTCGTATTTTTGAATAATCGGCTCGTTAAAATCGTCAATAATTTGGAACTTCGGTTTTTGTTCCGTTTCCTCGCCGGCAGGGCAGAACAGGCCGCCGATTTGGCAGGCATCGGCAGGGCAGAGTTCAAAACCTCCCGACGTATCCACCCGGACCGCGTACACAAATTTTCCGCCGATGAATTCGCAGCGGGTAATGTAATGCTCCGGTGATTCAATGTATTCCTGCACAAGTGTCACGCCGTCCCGCGGTTCTTCAAACACATCACTTTCAACATACTCCTTGAGCGCATCAACCGAATGAAAAAGCTGGACGCCGAGTCCTTTGCCCGCGCGGTTATGTTTCGTGATAAAAGCAGAGGCCCCAAGTTTTTCTGCGGCTTTGATCATTTGTTTCTTTCCGACCGCGGCAATCGTTTTCGGCGTGCGGATCCCGTATTTCTCCAGTTCCATATACTGGTTCACTTTGCTCACTTCAAGCCGGAGCGCGCTGCTACCGTTGATGACCCGGCGCCCGTGTCGCTCGAGCCAAGCCAAAACGGCCGATGTCAGTTCAGGGGCATAGGTATGTTCCCTCGTGTGTGAGGAAGCGCTCATCCGGCTGAAAAAAATCCCTTCCGGCGGCTCCGAAGTCAGATCCACCGTCCCTTCATCCAAGAACCAAAGCTCATAAGACAGGCCCAATTCTTCGAACCTCTTTACCAAATGGTCCGTCCATTCCTGATTTTCATGCAAAACATAAATCTTAGCCACGCAGTTTCCTCCTATTTTCCAGTTTTTGTTTATTCCAATAACGGCATGACTTGTTTTGAAAAACGTTCCATCTCTTCCAGTTGCGGGGAAAACTGCAACAACAGCAAATCAACACCGGCATCTTCAAATTCCTTGATGCGGGAAGCAATCTGCTCGGGCGTGCCAATTAAATTCGGCCGCAACCCGCGGTTGGAGACGGAATAATCATACAATTTTACTTGCTGCTCAAGTTGCGATTTGCTGACAAAATCTTTGTAGCCGGCATACCCGCTCGTTTCCTTTACATCCGTAATCCGGGCCAGTTCCGCCTGCGCTTCTTCTTCCGTATCGCGGCAAATCACATAAGCCGCCATGCCGAACGATTCAAACGGTTTTTTGCCTGCCGCTTCACGTCGCTTTTTCATGTCCGCAATTTTGGCGCGCAGTTCTTCCACCGTGCCGCCGTGCATCACGTAAGCATCACAACCGTTCACAATTGCCTGCTTGCCACGCTCGCTTTCCCCACCCGCATAAAGACGCGGATACGGCTTTTGCACCGGTTTTGGCGCAAGATGCGCATTTTCAATTTTGTAAAAACGGCCGTCATACGAAAACGTCTCTTCTGTCCACATTCCTTTCAGCACATCCACAAATTCTTCCGTCATGTCATAGCGCTCATCATGGGCGGTGAAAATGCCGCCGTACTGCTTCGCTTCGCCTTCCCACCATGCTGAAACAACATTTAAGGTAAAGCGGCCGTTGCTGATGCGGTCAATGTTTGCCGCCATTTTTGCGGTAACGGCCGGATTGTGGAAACCGGGGCGGACTGCTGCCATAATTTCGATTTTTTCCGTAACAGCTGCGAGTGCAGCAGCCGTCGACCATGCTTCGAGCGAATCGCTTTCAGGTCCCTTTATGTCATTTAAGTAGAGTTCTGCGATTAAAGTCGTGTCATATCCCCATTTTTCAGCAGACTGGGTCACTGTTTTCGCGTAATCAAACGTCGGCAGCATGTTTTCATCCTCAACATTCCGCAGCCATCCGCCAAAAATCGGCAGCCAAAAGCCGTATTTCATCTGTTGTTCCTCTCCTTTGTGTATGTATGAAAAAAAACTTCCCCGATAAGAAGAAGTTTTCAATCAAACGCCTCTTATCTTTCAGGAATCAATCCTGCTGGAATTAGCACCTTTCAGATAGACATCTGCGGTTGCCGGGCTTCATTGGGCCATTCCCTCCGCCACTCTTGATAAGAATTTTCAATTGTCATATTAATCATACTACAAAACTTTGAATTTGTCATCCTACACCGCTTTATGATCCGTCAGCTTAAAACGATTTACAGATTTTTAATGATAAAGTTCTTAAAAGATGTAACTGCCGGGGACATATAGCCTTCCGCTTTCCACACCATGTAAATTCTGCGGGAGCATTGGAGATTTCGTACCCGTATGACTGAGATTTTACTTTCATTCACATCGGGGATAAACGGAATAAGCGCTACACCTAAACCAGCTCCAACAAGATCTGCGACAGTTCGTTCCTCCAATCCTTCAAAGGCCACCTTTGGTTCGAAACCCGCCTCAACGCATAGTTTATCAATGACCTCTCGAAGTGCAGTGTCATCCTTAAAAAGAATAAACGGTTCGTCTGCCACCTCTATTAAATCTATTTCCTCGATCCCGGCCAGACGGTGGTTTGCCGGTACGATTAAATATAATTCTTCCTATAATGCGACCTGATCATCCATGGGAAGCAGGGGATGAAGCGGCATTAAGGAATTCCTTGGCAGCGTCAGCCATTACGTTGTCCAACATTCAGACATTCCTGTATTGATGATTAAATCATCAGATTCTGATTTTAAAGAAAGACAGCCCGGCGATGCATGTTCGTTTATGCTGTTTTTCAGACTAAAAGGGGCTGTCCCAAAGCACTGAAAAGTAGTTTGATAATGATCGCAAAATTCACGAGACTCCTGCGGGAAAAGCGAGCAAGAAGAGACCCAGTGCGCTTGAGGGACGAGCGAGGAGGCTCACGACGCGTGAGGAAAGCGAGTGAATTTCGCGATCATCAACAATCTCTGATAATTTTTACATTGCATGAAAAAGGGATGTCCCTAAGTCAGTTAACCAACTTTTGGGACAGCCCCGTTTTCATTATATCCTGAAGTAACTTTTTAACCAATCTGCCTTCCTGCCGCAAACTGGCTGTAATAAAGATCAGCGTAAAAGCCGCCTTTTTCAAGCAGGGACTGGTGGGTACCCTGTTCGATCACATCGCCGTGGTTCATCACAAGTATCAAATCGGCATCGCGGATCGTCGACAGCCTGTGGGCGATAACAAAACTCGTGCGCCCTTTCATCAGGTGGGCCATCGCCTTTTGGATTGCGGCTTCCGTTCTCGTATCAACGCTGCTTGTTGCTTCATCCAAAACCAAAATTGCAGGGTCGGCGAGAATCGCGCGGGCAATAGTCAAAAGCTGCTTCTGCCCTTGGGAAATATTTGTTGCTTCTTCATTGAGCACCGTATCATAGCCGTCCGGCAGCACGCGGATAAAATGGTCGGCATGCGCCGCTTTTGCTGCCCGGATGATTTCCTCTTCCGTAGCATTTTCACGGCCGTAAGCGATATTGTCGCGGATCGTGCCGTTAAACAGCCACGTATCCTGAAGCACCATCCCGAATGTCGTCCGCAAATTATCCCGCTTAAGATCGCGGATATCGATCCCATCAATGGTAATTTTGCCGCCGTCCAGTTCATAAAACCGCATCAGCAGATTGATCAGTGTCGTTTTCCCTGCACCGGTCGGCCCGACGATTGCCACCATCTGGCCGGCCTTGACATTAATATTCATATTGCCGATGACCGGCTCGCCGTTTTTATAGCCGAAGCGGACATGGTCGAAAACGACATCGCCTTTTGGACGGGCAAGTATTTTCGCATCTTTTGCATCCGGCACTTCTTCCGATTCGTCCAAAATTTCAAATACGCGTTCTGCAGAAGCAATCGTCGACTGGATGATATTCGCAATGTTGGCCGTTTGTGTAATCGGCTGTGAGAACTGCCGCGAATACTGGATAAACGCCTGCACATCGCCGACTTCAATCTTGTTTTTTGTGACAAGAATGCCACCGGCAACAGCGACAAACATATAGCCGATATTGTTGACAAAATTCATTAGCGGCATCATTGTCCCGGAAATAAATTGCGCCTTCCAGCCTGATTCATACAGCTTATCATTCAGTTCTTCAAATTTGCGAATCGTTTTTTCTTCATGGCCGAAAGCGCGGATAATTTGGTGGCCCGTGTACATTTCCTCAACATGGCCGTTGACCGCTCCGAGCGCCCGCTGCTGCCTGATAAAATGTTTTTGCGATTGCTTCGCCACAAACGCCGTCGCCAAGATGCTGAGCGGGATCGTCAGCAACACAATCAGCGTCATGAGCGGGCTGATCGATAGCATCATTACAATGACACCGATAATCGTCACAAGCGATGTGATCAGCTGCGTCAAACTTTGCTGCAGCGTCGAACTGATATTATCAACATCATTGATGACGCGGCTTAAAATTTCCCCGTGCTGACGGGCGTCATAATATTTCAGCGGCAGCCGCGCCAGCTTTTCTTCGACATCTTTACGCAGCTGGTACACCGTTTTTTGCGCAACACCAGCCATCACATATTGCTGAATAAAACTAAAGACCGAGCTGATCACATAAAACCCGACCAGCCAAATAAGAATTTTGCCGATATAATCAAAATCAATATAGGCACCCGGAACGCCTTTCATTTTCATGACCATACCCTCAAACAGTTTTGTTGTCGCCTTCCCCATAATTTTCGGCCCGACAATCGTAAAAATGACGCTTAAAATTGCCGTAAAAAGCACCGTCACAAGCCGCAGCCATTGCGGTTTTAAATACGTTAAAAGCCGTTTGAGCGTACCTTTAAAATCTTTCGCCTTTTCCGCAGGCATGCCTGCCATCATGTGGCCGCCCGGGCCCCTTCTTACAGGAGGCGTTTGTTTCGTTTCCCCGCTCATGCATATTCCTCCTCTGCCAGTTGGGATGAAACAATTTCGCGGTAAACGCCGCAAGTTTCCAGCAGTTCGCGGTGCGTCCCGATCCCGGCAATTTTCCCTTCATCAAGCACAATAATCCGATCCGCATCCATTACCGTACTCACCCGTTGTGCCACGATCAAAACGCAAGATTCTCCCGTCTCCTTTTTGAGCGCCCTGCGCAAAGCGGCATCCGTTTTAAAATCGAGCGCCGAAAAGCTGTCATCAAACAAATAAAATTCCGCTTTTCTCACGAGCGCTCTGGCAATCGACAGGCGCTGCTTCTGCCCGCCGGAAACGTTCGTGCCACCCTGGGAAATCACTGATTGGAACCCGTCCGGCATTTCTTTTATAAAAGAGGCGGCCTGCGCAACTTCTGCGGCGTGCTCCACTTCGGCATCTGTTGCCTGCTGATTGCCGTAGCGAATATTTTCCGCGATCGTGCCCGAGAACAGAACCGCTTTTTGCGGAACAAACCCGATTTTTTTACGCAAATCTTCCTGCTTCATCTCGCGGATATCTGTCCCGTCGATTAAAATCCTGCCTTCTGTTACGTCATAAAACCTTGGAATCAAGTTCAGTAAAGTGGACTTCCCCGATCCTGTCCCGCCGATTATAGCCGTTACCTCACCCGGACCGGCCTGAAACGAAATATTGGATAGCACCGGCTGTTCGGCATTTTCATAACGGAACGCCACATTGTCAAACACAATCGTTCTGGACAAGTTTTCATTTGCCTGCTTTGGCTCTTTAGGATCGATGATTTTTGTATTCAAATCGAGCACTTCCCGGATCCGCCCCGCCGATACGGACGCACGAGGAATCATAATAAACATTACCGACAGCATAATGAATGAAAACATGATTTGCATTGCATATTGGATAAACGCCATCAAATCGCCGACTTCCATCGCCCCGCTGTCAATACGGTGCCCGCCGAACCAGACAATCGCAATTGTGGAAAAATTTAAGATCAGCATCATCATCGGCATCATTACGGCCATTATTTTATTGACGCGGATTGCCGTATTTGTCAAATCCACGTTTGCATGGTCAAAACGTTCTTTCTCGAAATCCGTGCGGCTGAACGCCCGGATAACGCGGATGCCGGTCAGATTTTCGCGCATGACGCGGTTTAACGCATCCAATTTTTTTTGCATCAATTGAAACAGCGGGATCGCTTTTGACTGTACGAAAAGGATGACAATTGCAATCACAGGGATCGCCACCGCCAAAACGCCTGAAAGTTTTACATCCCGCGTAAGGGCCATGATGATACCGCCGATGCACATTAAAGGCGCCATGACCATCATCCGCAGCATAATCGTCAGCACCTGCTGAACTTGGAAAATATCATTCGTTGTTCTCGTAATCAAAGAAGCAGTGCCGATTTGGTTGATTTCTTCCTGGAAAAACGTTTCGACATGGGAAAAAACTTTACTGCGCAGCACACGCCCAAATCCGGTGGCCGATTTTGCCGTAAAAAAACTTGCCCCGATCGAGCAGAGCATGCCGGCTGCCGCCACTGCGAGCATATAGCCGCCTATTTTCCAAATATACGACACATCGCCGTTTACAACGCCTTTGTCGACAATATCGGACATCAATGTCGGCAAGTACAGTTCCGACATCGTCTGCAGAAAAACAAGCACGATGACAAGCGCCACCTGCATCCAAAACGGTTTTAGATAACGAAATAACTTTATCATAGGCGAGTAGACACTTCCTTTAACAGCTTAACGTATCCAAATAATGGTAAGCCTTTTTTAAATAAGCAATAAATCTTCTTGTTTCTTCTTCCCCCAAATGGTTGACCAATCCCCGAAAAAAACGATTTGCCGCTTCTTCAACCTGGCGGATAGCATGATTACTTTTCTCTGTTAAAAAGACCCGCACCATCCGGCGGTCACGCCTATCTGTTTTTCTTACAATTAAACCGCTTTCTTCCATTTCATTGATCAGTTGCGTCACGGTCGAAGAAGTGACGTGAAGCCGCCTGCCCAATTCCGAGACGCTGATTCCGGTATCCTGGGGACCGGAATGGACGGCCAATAGCAGGCGCATTTCACTCGGTTTCATCTCTCCGGAATAAAAAAAGGCATGCGGCTTCACTTTTCTTAATTGCCACAATGTATGCATCAACTCCTGCGACAAATCCTCCTGATCTGCCAAGGCTGCCGCTCCTTTCACATTTAATTTGTTTATTAATTAATTAATTAAGTAAACTAATTATAAAAACCGGCATTGCCCGTGTCAATGTACAAATTGTGTCGGACATTTTTAGAATGGCTCACGTTCAAGGTCTTTGTAGCCGATGATCACAAAATTTGCGGGATAGGCGAGAGCAGTAAAGGGTAGCCGGGCGGGGAGGACTGAAATGAATTTCAGCCTAAAAAAAGAAAAAGTCGTCCCGCCTTACAGCAGGATCCGGCTTATTTTACAAATTTTGACCGCCTATCCGGCATCTTTTTAATGAACTGGTTCGTGACTTCTGATGCCACAAGACCAATGGCGATCGCAACCGATAAAAGCAGCACTTTCGCGGCAAGCGATACCGCGCCGTTATAATCGTTTTGCACAAAATGCCGCATCGCATCATAAGCCAAACCGCCCGGCACAAGGGGAATAATCCCGCCGACCGTAAAAATCAGGATCGGCGTTTTATAAAGGCGGGCAAAAACCTGGCTGATGACCCCGACGAAAAAAGCCGCAATAAACGTGCCGTAAACCACGTTCAATTGGAACATATAAAACAAAAAATAAATCCCCCAGCCGATCATGCCGACAATCCCGCACTGGACAAGCGACTTTTTCGGTGCGTTAAAAATAATCCCAAATCCTGCCGAGGCAAAAAAGCTGGTCAACAATTGCTGGAACAACATACATCACCCTTTTAAAAAATCGTTAATATGATGGCAATGCCGGCGCCGATCGCAAAAGAGGTCAAAAATGCTTCAGCGCCTTTTGAGACGCCGGAGAATAAATGGCCCGCCATAAGGTCGCGCAGCGCGTTTGTGATGGCAAGCCCTGGTACAAGCGGCATGACCGAACCGATGATGATTTTATCCAATTCCCGGCCGATTCCGACCTGGACAAGGCCGTATGCCGTGATGCCGATTACGAGTGAAGCGACAAATTCCGCAAAAAACCGCACCTTTACGAAATGGTGCACATAAAGTGTGCTGAGGAAACCGAGCCCGCCAACAATACATGCCGGCAGAAAATCCGCCCAGCCGCCTAAAAATATGATCACAAAGCAGCCGCTCGCAATGGAAGCGGCAAGCAACTGCAGCCATAGAGGGTAGGCTTCTTCCTCTTTTTCAATTTTTTTTAACTGGTCATATGCTTCCCGGAGCGTGAGCGTGCGATTGCTGATCTTCCTTGAGATGCTGTTCACCTGGTCGACTTTCCTTAAGTCTGTTGACCTGTTGGAAATGCGGATCAGTTTTGTCAGTTCAGCGCCATCAAGCGAAAAAATAATGGCGGTCGGCGTGACAAAGCTGTGCGACCCGCTGATTCCGCAAGCGGCTGCGATTCTAGACATTGTATCCTCCACGCGGTAAGTTTCCGCTCCACCCATCAGCATAATTTTTCCAGCCAATAAACATACTTGCATCACTTGGTGAGCTTCTTCCTGGCTAAGTTTCATTTGTTTCTCCCCATGTTACATTTCTGCATTAATTAAACCACAGTTGGACCGGTAAATTCCAGTACAGCCCGCCATCATTAGGAAAGCCGGCCCCTTTATGCTGGGGACCGGCCCTCTCAATCTTAAAATTATTTAATTTCTAGCGTCCAGTTCAGCGGATCTTCCGTTTTCCCAAGCTGGATGCCGGTTAATGCATCGTAAAGCCGCTTGGCAATCGTATCCGGATCTTCCGCATTCGGGAGTTCCATTATAATGTCTTTCCAGCCGAGCTCGCCGACAGGGGAAATGACAGCGGCTGTCCCTGTTCCGAATACTTCTTCCAACTGGCCTTTTTGGTAAGCTTCATAAATTTCATCGATCGAAATCCGAACTTCTCTGACAGGAACATTCCAATATTGCAGCAGCTGGATGACCGAATCCCTTGTGACGCCGCCGAGGATGCTGCCGTTCAGCTTCGGCGTGACAACTTCCCCGTTGATTTTAAAGAAGATGTTCATGCTTCCGACTTCTTCAATATATTTTCTTTCAACGCCGTCCAGCCAAAGCACCTGGTCATAGCCCATCTGTTCCGCTTTTTCCTGCGCTTTCAGGCTTGCCGCATAGTTTCCGGCAGTCTTCGTAAAACCGACGCCTCCCGGAACGGCGCGGACATATTCGTCTTCAACGTAAATCCTGACAGGTTTCAATTGATCTCCGTAGTAGGACCCTACCGGAGAAAGAATGATCATTAGTTTATATTCATGTGCCGGATGCACGCCAAGGCTTGATTCCGTCGCAATGATAAACGGACGGATATAAAGCGAAGTCCCTTCTTCATTCGGGATCCAATCTTTTTCGAGTTCGACAAGCTGTTTAATCGCATCTAGTACAACATCTTCGTCTATTTGCGGGATGCTCAATCTCGCGCAAGACATATTCAGCCTGGCAACATTTTTTTCAGGCCTGAACAGCAGAACCCTTCCATCCTTTGCGCGGTAGGCTTTCAATCCTTCGAAAACAGCCTGGCCGTAATGCAGCACCATCGCCGAAGGTTCCAATACAAGCGGAGCGTAAGGTGTAATTCGTGGATGATGCCAGCCATCTTCATCATTATAGTCCATGACAAACATGTAATCCGTAAAGTGTTTGCCAAATCCTAATGATTCTACAGCCGGTTTTTCTTTTTTCACATCTGCTTTAATTAATTCGATAACCTGATTCAAACCGAAAGCATCCCTTTCCAATGTATAAAGTTATTATTTTCGATTTATTATAACAATTTTACCTCCGAATTACCAGAGGGTTAATTAAATTTTAAAAATTTTTTGATTAGCCGCTATCAGGATCAATGTCTGTACTAAATTTCTATTGCCGGTAACACGAAATTCCTTTTCCCCATACAAAAAAACCGCTCCATTAAAAGAGCGGTACGATTTTTTCAGTGGTTAAGCTTTCCTTGCCGAAGTTTCCAAATCCGGAATGGCGGGGGCTTTGATCAAATTGTACCAGTTTTTCAAAGCGGCAACCATAATGACAAGCCCGAGGATCAGCATAATGATGGACAATATGCCATTCAGCACGTTGTACCCCGATGCCGCATGGTTCAGGTAAACATTTTTTATCATCCAATAACCGGCATAGTTGACCGTGACATATAGATAAGCGAGCGGAATAAGGCAGGTCAACACATACCGCTTTTTGTCGGCAATTTTTAAAATCACCGTCGCCCCCACAATCAGTCCGATTGAAGCCATCAGCTGATTCGACACGCCGAACAGCGCCCAAACCGATCCGATGTCGCCGGAGTAGAGCAAATAACCCCACATGAAGCAGGCCAAAGCGCTTGTAAAAATGGTGCCCGGCTGCCAATCCGTCTTTTTCAGCGGTTTGTACAGCTCACCCAAAAAGTCCTGCAGCAAATAGCGCGCCACGCGGGTACCCGAGTCAATCGCCGTCAGGATAAACACCGCTTCAAACAAGATGACAAATTGATAGAAGAACGGCGCCAGGTTGCTGAACCAGTGGATCTTCGTGAAAATATATGTCATGCCGACAGCCAGCGTGACAGCGCCGCCTGTTCTGCCCGCCAAATCCATCCCGATTTCACTGCTCAAATGCGGGAGATTAACAACATGCATGCCGAGCGTCTTGAAGACTTCAGGCGTCGAGTTGATCGCGAAATAGTCGGCAGGCTGAAGGGCAGTCGCGGCCACCAGCGCCATCACCCCGACCAGGGACTCAACAAGCATGGCGCCGAATGCAACAGGCTTAATATCCGTCCATTTATCCAGCATTTTCGGTGTTGTCCCGGATCCGATAAAAGCGTGGAATCCCGAAATTGCGCCGCAAGCGATGGTAATTGAAATAAACGGCCAAACCGGACCTGTCATCGTCGGGCCGCCACCATGAATAAATTGCGACAGCGCGGGCATATGGATCGGCGGATTAATGATAAATACACCGATAATCAGGGCAACGAACACGCCGATTTTCATAAAACTGCTCAAATAATCGCGTGGGGCCAAAAGCAGCCATACCGGGAGCGCCGCAGCAAAAAATGCATAAGCAGGAAGAATAATAGCCAAAGTTTTCGCATCAAAGGTAAGCCACTCCCCAATGACGGAATGCTGGATCCACGGCCCGGAAAAAACGCCAGCCATAATCAGCAGGAAACCAATCGTGGAAGACAGTTTCAAATTGCCGGTTTTTTTGTACAGCAAACCGACCCCCATGGCAATCGGAATCGTAATGCCCACGGCAAACGTGCCCCATGGGTTATTTTGCAGCGCGTTCAAAACGACCATGGACAAACCCGCCATCGTAATTACGATAATAAACAGCATTGCAAGGCCCGTACAGAAGCCGGCAACCGGGCCCATTTCTTCTTTTGCCACCTCGGAAAGCGACTTCCCTTTCCGTCGCATCGAAGCAAACAGCACAACAGCGTCATGCACGGCACCTCCGATGACTGCACCGATCAACAGCCATAAAAGGCCCGGCAAATAGCCGAACTGTGCCGCCAAAATCGGGCCGACAAGCGGGCCAGCTGCCGCAATCGCCGCAAAATGGTGCCCGAACGTCACCCACTTGTTGGTCGGCACGTAGTCTTTCCCATCGTTGAATTCATGTGCTGGTGTCAGCGTATCATTATTCAGCTTTAAAACTTTTACTGCCATAAACGTGCCATATAAACGATAAGCAATGATTAAAATACAGATGGCGCCGATTACGATTGTAATCGCATTCATTTCCTTGAAGCCTCCTTTTATTCTCCTCATCGCTTATATTTTATAAGTTTATGACAGTGGATAAGTTGTTTTTTGTATAAAATGCAAGAATTTAAAGGTAGGAGGGAAAAAAAGCAGGATGAGCTGCAAGCTAAATCCGGATAAACTGCTTTAACACATGCTTGTATGTGCGGCTGACCGGGATCTTTGCCCCGTCCCGCATGATGAGATTATAAGTGGAATGGAACCATGGCCGGATTTCCACGATCGCATCCAGATTGACGAGATAGGCGCGGTGGACACGGACAATGGATGTAGATTGCAGTTTCTTTTCTACATTTACAAGCGGTTCTGTTACCGTATATTTTTCATTGTCGGTGGCAATCATCGTGCGACCTTCAACCGATTCTGCGTACAACAGTTTTTCAATCGGGATAATCACGATCCGTTCATCCACTGTAACGGCCAATTTGCCCGTATTTTTAGGCGGGGCGGAGCGGCCGTTCTCCAGCAATTTTTCCATCTTATCAACCGTTTGCGCCACCCTTTTCTCTTCAAAAGGTTTTAATATATAGTCCACTGCATTGAGTTCAAACGCTTTTACGGCATATTCATCGTATGCCGTTGCAAATACAATATACGGATGCCGCGGCCGCCGGTTGATTTCCTCAACCAGATCCATTCCATGTTCATTAGTCAGCATCATATCCACAAATAATACATCCGCTTCCGTTTCTTCAAGCTTCCGGAGCGCTTCTTTTACCGACTCCGCTTCCCCCGCTATTTCCACTTTTCCGGTTTTTTCCAGCAAATAAATCAGTTCATCCCTGGCCGGCAGCTCGTCGTCAACTACAAATGCTTTTAGCATATTCTTCCCCCCACATCTCATCAAGCGGTATGGAAATGGTCACTTTTGTCCCCGCATTCTCCCTGCTTTCAATGTGAAACATTGCCCCCCGGCCGTAAATTTCCTCCATCCTTTTCTTTATGTTCCATAGCGCTGTTCCCGTTCCATCGGATGAGTCAACTGCTACATTTCCGAGAGACCGCGCCAATTCCTCCGGGATCCCCTTACCGTTGTCTTCCGTAACCATGTAAAAATTCCCGTTTTTGACAAAAGCGCGGATCGCGACGGAAGGTTTTTGGGCACCCGGCCGGGAAAATGCATGGTGAATTGCATTCTCCACCAATGGCTGGAGAGTAAAGGGCGGCACCATCGCTGTTTTTAAAAACGGATCGATGTCAAAAACAACATCATACCGGCCCGGAAACCGCGCCTGCTCGATGGCTAGATACGCTTTCACATGCTCCAGCTCTTTTTCGAGCGGAATCAGCATTTTTCTTGACCCCTGCAAATTACTACGGAAAAAAGCGGCGAGCTGGATAAGCAAAGCCCTTGCTTTATCGGTATCCGTCCGGACAAGGCAGGTAATGGTGTTGATCGCATTGAAAAAGAAATGCGGATGGACCTGGGCCTGGAGCGCCTTAATTTCCGCATCTTTTAACAACTTTCTCTGCAGTTCCGCCTCCGCCAGTTCAAGCTGGTTTGAAAAAAGCTTGCTTAAGCCCTCGGCAAGCTCCTGTTCAACCGAACTTAACTGTCCAGCTGTTTTAAAGTACAGCTTTAATGTGCCCACCACTTGCTCACGGACTAAAAGCGGCAGAACAATGGCCGCCTGGAGCGGACACCCTTCATGCGTGCACTGGATTTCCCGGTTCGATGTTGCAACCATGATTTTTCCCTGTTCAAGCACTTTTTCCGTCAATTTCGTCGACATGCTCTGCAGCGGAATATGGTGGTCAGACGCTGCCCCGACATGTGCCAGCACCTTCTCGCGGTCCGTAATCGCCACCGCATCGGCTGATGTACGTTTTAGGATGATCTCCGCCGCCTTTTTGCACGATTCGGTGTTCAGCCCCTTCCTGAAATGGGCAAGCGTTTCCTGGGCAATCTGCAGCGCCCTGTGCGTCTGCCACGCCCTTGTCCGCTCTTCTTCAAGCAAAATCGTTTGGATAATCAAAATGAAAACGAACGTCCCGAACCCGTTAATCGTAATCATCGGCACCGCAATCAACCGGACGAGTTCAAGCGCATCTTCGTACGGTTTTGCAACCGACAAAATAATTGCCATTTGCAGCATTTCCATCAGCATTCCGGCACAAACCGCCTGCAAAGCGGCATATTTTCCCCGCACATTGTACCGTTTGCCGAGCAGACCCATGAAAATGCCCGCAATGATGGTGGACAGGCTGCACACAATATTTGTATAGCCGCCCAATGTTAACCGGTGGATGCCCGCGAAAACTCCTGCACCGATGCCGACAACAGGGCCGCCCAATAACCCGGCGATGCCGACGCCCATGATCCTCGTGTTGGCAATGGCGCTTTCGACCGACAAATGGCTATGCCCGAAAGCTTCCGAAATTTTCCCGTGTTCAATCACAATCCCGGTGTAATTGCTGATCATGCCGAAGATGCCAAAAATAAGGATAAGCACGAGCTTTTCTTTCCGCCCGTATTCCTGATGGATGATTTGCCGGAAAGTTTTTAGGCGTGACAACAAAAAAGCAGCAATGACAAGAATGCCGGCACGTTCCAGCATGATCGGCAAAAGCGCCGCCATAAAAGATTTCCCCCTTTTCATTTTTACTCCGCACATGTCGAAAACCCTTACTTCCATTATAAGAGATTCCTTGATTTTTAGAAAGTTGCAAATAGCAGAGTAAAATGGGAAGGGACTGTCCAAAAGTCGGTAGATTGACCAAAATGGGAAAAGCCCGGCTTTTCTATGCCGGGCTTTTCAGCGGATTAGTTTTGTTTATAGTCTTTTAAGTATGATACTGGTTTAACGACCGGTACGGCTGCACCTTTATAATGTTTTTTAATAAAATCTGTCACTTCTTTGGAATGGTAGATTTTTACGATTTCCTGCAAAGTTTTGTCGTTTTTATCTTTTGTACGGGCAGCAATGATGTTAATGTATGCTTTATTGCTTGCATCTTCACGGAAGATAGAGTCATTTACCGGGCTCAAGCCTGCGTTGATCGCCATGTCGCAGTTGATGACGGCAGCTGCCGCATCATCCATGCCACGCGGCGTTTGGGCAGCGTCAACCGCAGTGATTTTCAAATGTTTCGGATTTGAAGCAATGTTTTCCAGGCCGCCTTTGCCTGTAAATCCTTTTTTCACCGTGATCAAACCGGCTTTTTGCAACAGCAATAATGCCCTGCCCAGGTTTGTCGGGTCTTTCGGAATGACGATTTGGTCTCCGTCTTTGATTTGGCTTATCTTTTTATATTTTTTCGAGTAAATGCCCATCGGCCAAATATTTGTTGTACCGATTGCAGAAAGCTTCAAGTTGCGCTGTTTAATAAAATCATCGAAATAAACAACCGTTTGGAATGCGTTAATGTCAATTTCCCCGTCGTTTAAAGCGAGGTTCGGCTGTACGTAATCATCAAAACGGACAATCTTAATATTGATGTTTTTCTTTTTCGCAAGTTTTTGGATCAATGTCCAAGTCGGCACTTCAGAAGTGGTTGTCCCCACTTTGATCGTCTTGGTGGTGGTGCTGCTACTTGAATTGTTCTTGGTTCCGCATCCTGCCATAACAAGAATGAGGCCCAATAAAATAATGGCAAATTTTTTCATAGTGATAAATCCCCCTGAAAATATTTTTATTGAAAGGTGTAAACCTTATTCACAGTGGTCAATGCCATGCAAGCTTATTTTCTCCTAATCTTCCTGGATAAGAAATTCCCTAATGTCTGAACAAGCTGTACCAGGACGATCAGTGTAACAACCGTAATAATCATGACCCCTGTTTGGAACTGGTTGTAGCCGTACGTAATCGCCAAATCGCCGACCCCGCCAGCCCCGACAGCCCCTGCCATCGCGGATGCACCGATCAGTCCGATTGTCGCAATCGTTAAATTCAGGACAATGGATGCCAAAGCTTCCGGAAGCAAAAACCTCCAAATGATCTGCCAAGGCGTTGCCCCCATGGACTGGGCGAGTTCAATTGTGCCTTTATCGACCTCAAGGAGGGAGCTTTCAACAAGCCGCCCGATATAAAAAGCCGTATACAGGACAAGCGGGACGATTGCTGCCGTTGTTCCGATCGCCGTTCCGACAATAAGGCGGGTAAACGGGATGATCGCGACAACTAAAATGATAAAAGGAATAGATCTGAAAATATTGATAATGACGTTTAAAATATTGAAAATCCATTTATTTTCCAAAATCCCGTTTTCCCGGGTAATAACGAGAATGACGCCGACTGGAATCCCGATGATAATAGAAATGATTAAGGATACAATGACCATGTATAGTGTTTGGTTAATTGCCGTGAAAAATTCCGGCCAAAACCATGACCAATCAAATGCCATTTTG
Source organism: Weizmannia acidilactici (assembly GCF_008974185.1). Classification (GTDB taxonomy): domain Bacteria; phylum Bacillota; class Bacilli; order Bacillales; family Bacillaceae_C; genus Weizmannia; species Weizmannia acidilactici. Next base: position 7,963 of record NZ_BKZP01000006.1, on the reverse strand, counting down.
TTCCACCTCCCTGATGATCGCGTCATGTTCCCGAATGTACTGGATGGCACGCTCTATCTCTTCACGATCGCCTTTCAGCTCAACAAGCAGATTTCCGAAAGGAATGCCCTGGAGTTCGGTGATCATGCCGTGGAGCACATTCAAATCAACGGAAAAATGTTTCGCGGTATTTGACAAAAGCGGCACATTGGTGGATGCCCCTTTAAACAGAATCCGATAGATGCCGTGCGGGTTTTCCTTGCTGCTCTCATCAATCAGTTTTTGCACCGATTTCGGGTTCGAGTCATTGAGAACCGTTTTGACGAAGCTTCTCGCAATCTGTGTTTTCGGTTCTGTAAAAATATCGATGACAGGACCCTGCTCGACAATTTTCCCACCATCCAGCACCGCTACTTTATCGCAAACATCGCGGATGACATTCATCTCATGCGTGATCATTAAAATGGTGATGCCGAGCTCGTCGCGGACTTTCCGCAAAAGATCGAGCACTGCTTCGGTTGTGTTCGGGTCAAGGGCCGACGTTGCTTCATCGCAGAGCAGGATGTCCGGATCGGTTGCCAATGCGCGCGCGATACCAACCCTTTGCTTTTGGCCGCCCGATAATTGTTCCGGATAATGGTTCATTCTGTCTTCCAAACCGACAAAAGATAATAACTCGGTCACTTTCGCTTTGATTTCTTCCTTCGGGCGGTGTTCAAGCACAAGCGGCATGGCCACGTTTTGGAAAATCGTCTTCGATTGGAGCAAGTTAAACTGCTGGAAAATCATCCCGATTTTTTTTCGCTGATTCCGCAGTTCTTTCGGTGAAAGGGCGAGAAGGTCAACCCCGTTAATCAGGACTTTTCCTGATGTCGGCCGTTCCAAAAGGTTCACGCATCTGATGAGCGTACTTTTTCCGGCACCGCTGTATCCAACTACGCCGAAAATTTCCCCTTTTTCAACGCGCAGGTTGATACCCTTTAAAGCCTCGACCTTTTTCTCCTTTCCTTTGCCATACACTTTATGAATATCATCTAATACCAGCATGTGAAAATCTCCTTTTGTAAGCTTCAGGCAAAAAAAAACCACTTTCATTCGAAAGAGGTTTGCCGTAAAAGTGACTTATCTTTCAGAATGAAACATTCTGCAGGAATTAGCACCTTTCAAAGCAGCTTTGAAGGTTGCTGGACGTCATTGGGCCTGTCCCTCAGTCTCTCTTGATAAGTTATTCATTTGTTATACTTTAAATATTAGTGGACGACTAGGGATTTGTCAATTCATATTTTATATTTTTTCTTTACATCATTTTTCCAAAAATCAAACGAGTTGAAATGAAGCCCGGTTCCCCCGCCATTCCACATGGATTTCATGTTCAAAGAAGCGGGAGAGCGATGTTTTTTCAATCATATCGGAAGTGTCCCCCTGTTGAAACACTTCCCCGCGCCTGAGCAGCAAAGTCTTTTGGAATACCGGCGAAATTTCCTCCGGATGGTGCGTTACGTAAATCAATGCCGGCCCGTTTGGATCACCAGCCAGCTCTTCAACGCTTTTCAGCAGGATTTCCCGGGCAAACAGATCCAGCCCGTTGCAAGGCTCGTCCAAAATCAGGATGCGCGGCTCCGCCATTAACGCGCGTGCAATCAGCAGTTTCTGCCTTTCCCCCTGCGAGCATTGTTCATACGGGCTGTCCGCAAGACCAACGCAATTTAATTTTTCCATCAGGTGGATGGCCTTGTCTTCGTCTTCTTTGGTAAATTCCTCATACAATCCAATTGAGGCATACTTCCCGCTGATGACGACATGGCGGGCAAGCTGGGTGCGCGGAATCCTTTCCTGAATCGACGAACTCACCCAGCCGATCGATTTTCTTAGCTCCGGCAGGCTTGTTTTTCCGAATGTCTGCCCGAGCACCCGGATGCTGCCGGTTGTCGGCCAGATATATCCGTTGATCATATTGAGCAAAGTCGTTTTTCCGGAACCGTTTAAACCAAGGACAGCCCAGTGTTCCCCTTTTTGGATGGTCCAGTTAATATCCGAAAGCAGTTTTTTGCCGTCCCGCATAAAACTTACCCCAGAAAGTTCAATGATGTTTTCCATCTTTGCCATCCCCTTTTTTTAATTTTCATTATAGTACTATTTCTTAAAATGAAAAGGGGCTACCCTTAAAGTCAATCATTGACTCTGGGGCGCCCTTTTTCATACAAGACAGCGTGGAAAACCCTTTTCATTTATTCATGCTGGCCAGAAAGTCTCCAAGCAGATCTTCCAGGTCCTCTTCTTTTTCCGGTTCTTCCGCGGCAGCCTGTTCCTGCACCGCCGTCCTCCAGTCGAAAGCATCGAGATCATCCTGTACCGTGCCGGGGGCAGCAGCGTTCGCTGTTTCCGTCTTATCCGGCGCCCCTATTTCCGGGAGGTCTTCCTGCAAATACAGGGCTTCGTCAATATTTGTCGATTTGCTTGCCAACGCGGCAAACAGCGACGTCACCCGTAGTGGATCCTGGATCAGCTGGTAGACGATGCTGCCCAACATCGCTTCCGAGTGTTCATGCTTGAGCCAGTCATGCTGGGCTTTCGACAGCTTCCGGGGAAGCGGGATCGTGATCGTTTCTTTTTCTTTTACCAGCGATTGGTTGATGCCTTGTACCACGTATTCGGCAATTTTTCTTGAAAAATTCCTTCTTTCTTTTTCTTTCAGCTTTTGGAGTTCCCTTAAAATATGGTCGGGTGTGTCCGAGGGGATCCGGAAAGCAATCGTCTGTCCCCTCTTCATCTCACTTTGTTTTTCCATGCCTTTTCACCTTATTTGGATTCGACAGGTTTCTTTCCTTTGTCTTCCGGTTTAATGTTTTTCCTCACATAATCCGAAATTAATTTGTAGTAGGCATTCGCCATCATCCAAATGCTTTCTTTTTCGTCTTCAAAGAAATCGATGTTGTACCCATCCAAATTGTTGTTTAACGTTTTTAAATAATCTTTAAGGACAACGGAACCGCCACCGACAAAATAGCAAATTTCCGTTTGCGAGTTTTTCTGCCAGACATTCCGGAGCAAGCGGTACTGTTTTTTGGCAAGGTCAAACAGGACGCGGTCGGTAATATCATGGACGCTTGTCCGGCTGCCTTTTACCATGATATGATTGCGGTCATGCTTTTTCGTGATAATGTCCACCACATCACGCCGGCTGTCCAATTCAACCCCGTATTTCACCCGGATTTCTTCGCGGATTTGCTCAAGCGCTTCCGAAACGCCGAGGTTAAATCCCTGCGCCCGGTCATCATCGACCGTCCTGTTTTTGATCACGGCAATATCTGTCGACAATCCGCCGATATCCTGGATTAAGATCCGTTTATCAATGAGATCCCGGTTGATAATATTTAAATCATTATCCATGACAAGGTTGATGAATGCCGCAAAACCTTCCGGGTAGACTTTTACTTCATCAAATTTAAGATTTACTTTTAATCCCTGGTACTTTGGCGTCACGAGAAACTCCACCTGATGGACAGATCCGAGCAGCTGCGACCGGTAGCCCGCATCTTTCCCTTCTTTCACTTCGCGGAGCGGCAGGCCTGTCCCGAGGGTATAACTGGCATCAATGACATTTTTGTTTTTTGTAAAAACTTTTGCATTTTCTTCCCTTACAGCATCAAGCGCCAGGCTTGTAAAGAGCATGACGAGCGTCTGGTCTTCTTCCGATTTGCTGCTGCCCGGGTCAAGTTCTGTTGCATTATCACTTTTTGTCGCAAGCTCCCCGACACGGTAAATTACATTATTTTCTTTCAAGGCAGGGGAGTGGACTTTCACATGGATGCCTTCGAGCGGATTTTTGTTGTCCAATTCCTCTATGCCGATCACCGGCCGGTCTTCAATATCTCTAGCAATTACGTTCGGAATATTGAGTTCATATTCCAGTTTTCCAAAAATCGCCTTTAAAGAATCGTTGCCCACATCAACCGCTGCAATCCGGGTCTTTCCCATTCATTTTTCCTCCCTTATAGCGCTTTCTTCTGTTACTTACTCTATAGAATATAAGAGTCTATGAAAATAATCAATAGTCTGAACTTTTTTAATAGAATTGTAAACATGTTTGCATTTTGTAAACTTTTCAAAAATCCAATCATACCGGGGTGTTTGCATGTTTGTAAACATGTTTGCATTTTTGCATGCAATTGTTTGCCTTTTCGTAAACATGCAAACAAAGCTTTTTTAAGTCTTTTTCCCGAAAAACATCCTATCTATAAAAAAGTCAAGATATTTCAGTACCTGTAGATTGACAGCGTTCTAATAAGGATTACAATGTTTCTAGTATTGAAGAGAAATACATGCCGGATGGCAACGGAACCCGGCGTATACATATAGAAAAATATCATTGATAAAAGGGGATAAAGCATTGGAAGAACAACAGCACTACAAGGACCAAACCTTGTTCCAAATTTCCTGGCCGCTTTTTATTGAACTTTCCCTGCATATGGGGATCGGGATCATTGCAACGCTCATGCTCAGCCACTATTCCGACAATGCCGCTGCCGGGGTGGGCGTTGCCAACCAGTTGTTAAATATGTTCATTCTCATCTTTAATGTGACGTCTATCGGCGCCGTCATTTTAATTGGCCAAAACCTAGGGGCCGGAAAAATCCGGGAAGCGCGCCAAGTGGCACACTCCGCATTCGGGTTGAATTTTTGGTTCGGGCTTGCCGTCGGGCTGATCGTCTTTTTCTTTGGCCGGAACCTTCTCGGGTTTTTTGATATCCACGGGAAGGTTTATGATTACGGCCTTACTTTTGTAAAAATATGCGGGGCATCACTGTTCCTGGAATCCATCTCCTTGGCATTGAGCGCCGTCTTGAGAAGCCACGGTTATACGAAGGAGTCCATGTTTGTGACGGTTTTGATGGATTTCATCAGCATTATCGGCAACATTTTGGCGATTTCGGGCATTTTCGGCCTTCCGGTAACCGGCGTGGCGGGCGTATCGTGGGCCATCGTCGTCGCGCGCGTATTTGCCGTTTCTGCGCTTCTATTTCTTGTGTACCACAGGTTGGAGCTCAAAATGGAGATCAAAGATATTGTCACTCTGAAGAAAGGGGATATCCGTGCACTGCTCGAGATCGGCGTCCCGTCTGCCGGCGAGAACTTTTCTTACCAATTTTCCCAGCTCGTTATTACAGGGTTCATAGCAGTGCTTGGCGATGCATCCCTTGCCGCTCGCGTCTATTTAACAAACATTTCCATGATCTGTTATTTATTTACGCTGGCGATCGCATCCGGCACACAGCTGCTTGTTGCCCGATACATCGGTGCGAAAGATTACGACCGGGCACTGCACCGCGGCATGAAAACATTAAAGCTCGCCATGGCGGCGTCGTTCCTCACATCACTGGCGATCGCGCTGGCCGGATCGCCTGTTATGCGCCTGTTTACGGAAAACGGAGACATCCTCGCCGTCAGCCTTCCAATCCTTTGGGCGATTGTCTTCACTGAACCGGGAAGGGCGATGAATATTGTATTAATGAGCTCGTTAAAATCGGCTGGCGATGTACGGTTCCCCGTTCTGATCGGGATTTTTTCGATGTGGCTGTTCGCTGTCGGCCTAAGTTATTTCCTCGGGGTGCATTTCGGCCTTGGGCTACTCGGCATTTGGATTGCCCAAGGAATCGATGAATGGTTCCGCGGCACATTTGCCACCCGCCGCTGGCTTTCAAAACCGTGGGAAAGATTATCCCTTCTCAGAGCTTGACCTTTTAATAGGCCGGGCTATTTTGTTAAAAAATGCCTGATTTCAAATTCCAGCGGCGAATATAAACCCGCATACGGAAAAAAATTTGTTTATGTAAACCGAAACTTGTATCATAAAAGTAAGCAGAAACTTGTCAGTCTAAAGGTGGAAATACAATGAATATCCTCGTCACGTTAAATGAAAACTATCTTTCTCCCCTGAAAGTGTTATTAAATTCTCTTTTCCAAAACAACGAAAAAGAAGCATTTTCGATCTATTTGCTCCATTCCTCCATTCCGGAAGAGAAACTTTCGCCGCTGGATACCTACATCCAAGACAAAGGACACCATTTTTTTCCGATCCGGGTTGACCCCAATATGTTCAAAGATGCCCCGGTCCTCAGGCATTACACTTCAGAAATGTATTACCGGCTGGCCGCCCATTTATTTTTGCCAGAACATGTCGAAAGAATCCTCTATCTCGATCCGGATATCGTCTGTATTAATCCGATTGCTCCTTTTTACTATACAGACTTTGAAGGCCATTTCTTTATCGCATCCGAACATGAACATTCGGCGAAAAAAGCCCGGCTGATCAACAAGCTCCGCCTGCGAACACCGAATGCAAAAGGATACTTTAACACCGGTGTGCTGCTGATGAATATGGCCTTAATCCGGCAGCATGTGAAAATGGAAGAGATCTACGAGTTTATCGAGGAGAACAAGCTGAAACTGATCCTCCCCGACCAGGACGTATTCAACGCATTATTCTGGAACAAAATAAAACCTGTCGAAAGCTGCCGATATAACTATGATGCGCGTTTTTTTGAACTCTCCAAGTATTTCAGCAAGAAGCACGACTTAAACTGGATCAAAAACTATACGATTTTTATCCATTACTGCGGAAAAGACAAGCCGTGGCACCCGAATTACAAATATACGCTCGGAACCTTTTACCAAAAATACTGCGAATAAGCTGCCCGGCCTTTCCTGTTCTGGTAAAATATACACATAATTTATCCTTAGGAGGGATTGCCGTGAAAGAAGATCTGATTAAAAGATTTACTACATATGTAAAAGTTGATACCCAGTCCAACGAAGACAGTGAAACCTGCCCTTCCACGCCGGGGCAATGGACGCTCCTCCACATGCTTGCTGATGAATGTAAAGCCATCGGCATGGATGAAGTCACCCTTGATGAAAACGGTTATCTTTTTGCGACATTGCCAAGCAACACTGACAAAAAAGTCCCAACGATCGGATTTTTGGCCCATGTCGACACCACGACAGATTTTACCGGCAAAAATGTCAACCCACAAATTATTGAAAATTATGACGGAAAAGAAATTGTCCTCAACAAAAGTCTGCGTGTTGTCCTGTCCCCTGAAGAATATCCGAACTTAAAAAATTATATCGGGCAAACTTTGATTACGACGGACGGTACAACACTGCTCGGGGCCGACGATAAAGCCGGCGTGGCCGAGATCATGACGGCTATGGATTATTTGCTGCACCATCCGGAAATCAAACACGGAAAAATCAGGGTTGCTTTTACGCCGGATGAAGAAATCGGCAGGGGTCCGCATAAATTTAATGTCGGCGCTTTCGGGGCCGATTTTGCATACACAATGGACGGTGGCCCGCTCGGTGAACTGGAATACGAAACGTTTAATGCCGCTTCCGCCAAAATTACGATCCGCGGCAACAATATCCACCCGGGCAGCGCAAAAGGAAAAATGGTCCATTCGGCAAAAATCGCCATGGAACTGCACAGCTTGCTCCCAGAAGATGAAGTGCCGGAACGGACGGAAGGATACGAAGGGTTTTATCATCTCATCTCCATTCATGGCGATGTCGAAGAAACGAAAATGTATTACATTATCCGCGACCATGACCGGGAAAAGTTTGAAGCAAAGAAAGCCAATCTCCAGTCGATCGTGAACAGCTTAAAAGAAAAATACGGACAGGATAAAATTACCATTGAACTTGCCGACCAATATTATAACATGAAAGAAAAAATCGAACCGGTGAAGGAAATTGTCGATATTGCATATGACGCCATGAAGAGCCTCGGCATCGAGCCGAAAATTTCCCCTGTACGCGGCGGAACGGACGGCTCACAGCTGTCTTTCATGGGGCTGCCGACACCGAATATTTTTGCCGGCGGGGAAAACATGCACGGCAAATATGAATATGTTTCAGTTGAAACGATGGAAAAAGCCGTTCAGGTAATTGTTGAAATTGCCAAACGGTTTGAAGAAAGGGCCTA
>NZ_BKZP01000005.1 GCF_008974185.1 Weizmannia acidilactici | reverse complement strand
CACCTCCCGCAAAAACTTGACTCACTCTAAGACTTTTGGTATCCTTTAATAATTCAACAATTTTTGATATAATATTTCCCATGGGAAGACCTCTTTCTGAATGTATTCGCCTGGAAGCGTACATTTATATGTTAGAGTGTCTTCCTATTTTTTTCAGCTCATTAGCCCCCGAGTAAAATTTTACACATACGGGACTAGAAGCGATCTATCAGGGTTACAAAGTGATGTTTATTTCAATGGGAGAACTCGTACATATTTTAAAAACAGAGGAAATCTCCCGTAAATCCCAAACAAGACTAAAAAGAATACGAAATGCCAATCTGGTCATCATTGGCGATTTAATGTTCATGGCAATGGATCAGCAAGAGGCCAATCTCTCTTTTCACTTAATCAATGATTTATATAACAAGTCATCAATCATACTGACATTCAATAAAGCTCCTAAAGAATGGGGTGAATTATTGGGCGACCCAGCCATTACTACCGCTATTTTGGATAGAATTATCCACAGATCCGGGGTCATTCATTTGAATGGCGATAATTATCGGATGAAACATAGGACCTCTATTTTTGCCTGATCTGTAAAAAATAAATTTTCGAAAACTGTAGCATTATACTTGACGCTTACAGATTCAAATAACAAATAAGCTGTTACGGAGGGAGTTAAAGGATTATGGCTACTCGAGGAAAAAGTATAAATCTGTTTTTGATGGATGGCACACCAAACGGGAGAATAAAATGTACTTTGGCTAATTGGACTGGCGTTGCTTACAAGATACCTCGCACTGAACTAGATAAATGCAAGGGACGCGAAGATTTATCCCAGAGTGGCGTTTACTTTTTATTTGGCACTTCAGATCAAACAGACGACAATATGGTATATATTGGGCAAGCCGGTGTACGGAAAAACGGAGAGGGTCTTCTCTGTCGGCTAATAGAGCACAAACGAAATCCAGATAAGGATTATTGGACAGAGGCTGTTGTATTTACTACATCCAATAATTCATTTGGCCCTACAGAGATAAGTTATCTTGAGAACCGTTTTTGTGGACTTGCAGTAGAGGCAAACCGGTATGTGGTTAAAAACGGAAACGACCCTACTCCCGGAAATATAACCGAGGAAAAAGAAAGTGAGCTCGAAGAATTCATTGATTACGCTAAAATAATAATGGGTGCTCTTGGGCATAAATTATTCGAACCACTGACAGATAAACCTAAACCAGCTAACACAGTAGAATCTGCTGAAGAAGAATTACTTCTCTTTATGAAGCGAAAAAGCCGTAAGAGTGGACAAATAATTGAGGCAAGCTGTAAGCAAACGAATGAAGGCTTTGTCGTCTTACAAGGTAGTCGTATAGAAACTATAGATTCTGATAGCATTCCACCTGGAATTAAAGAACGCAGACAAAAAGCCAAAATAGATGAAAATGGAATACTTCAAGAAAATACCTTATTCCGAAGTCCATCATATGCTGCTGCTTTTGTCATTGGAGGTCACGCTAATGGACTGACAGAATGGAAAACAAAAGATGGGGTATCTTTGAAAGAGATAGAAAACAGTGAAGACAATTGAACTTAAGTTTACATCTATCCTGTCTCCTCAGCCCCTATAAAAATAGGCGTTATCTAATCTGTCAACTCAACCCTATCACTTTCAGGGCAGTTGATATGTTACCGCAAACAATAAAATAAGGGTTTCCCGACATTGTTACCTCTGGCAAAGAAGCCGAGAGAAAAGTTCAATGTCTGGAAATCCTTGTTTTATAAACATTTTCAGCCCTTCTATTTATCCACCCTTGACATCAAGACAACACACTCCACGTGTATCGAGTGTTGACGGTAGTTATGTTATAAAAATATAAATGAGGTGCAGTGGTGTTTCTTTGTTATTTAAATAGAATAGAAAGATATTCTTCAACAAAAAGCTGCTTTTAGCTATTAGTAAATTGTAATGGGTAACTAAAATTAAAAGAATTAAACGGCAATTAATTTTATTTACTTTCATATATAGAATTTCAAAAACATAAAACTTATCTTCTGTGTTGGATCTAAATTCGAAAAATGTGGTCGGATATGCTTTTTAGATAATTATATAATTTTGATTTTAAGAGCATTAGACGATGCATATGAAACCCCAAAATGTATCATAAAAATAATTTCCATAAGATAAAGCGAAGTATTAATTTTCATCTTTCGTTGCCGCTACTCCAATATATGAAGTATTAATTTCCTTTTTACCGTATATAATCTGTTCAATTATTCCTCTCCACTCTGGATTAATATCTTCCCATTTCTTCCCCCAGTTGGAATTTATAAAATGGTAAGCTTTATATGGTTTATCGGAACTTGAAGATTTATACCCTAACAGGTCTTCCATACACTCTTTAATAGGAAAAACTCGATTTGGATCTCCTACCGCATCTAAAATTGACTTGTTAAAATTAAAGGCTTTTTCTATACCACCATCTCTATCATGTATAACATTTGGATAAATACCTAAAGCGTTAAAATATTTCACTAATGGAATAATTGCAGCCTTTCCTCTTGCCTTTACAACTTCCCAATTATATGAGAAATCCTTATACATGTCTTCAGGCATCCTTGCAACTGTTTCTCTTATTACAACTTCTTCTGTATCGCCTTCTACTATCAAAACTTTTTTTGTAAAGATTTCAAAAAATAACTCTGAGCTTTCGCTCCAAGTTCATGATGAGAAATTGGAGAGCTACAACTGTTTCACTTGTCTCCTGAAGTCGTGCTCGAATAAGGTCCAGCCCGTATTTGCGCTTGCCTTCACCAAATTTGCCTTCAACGGCATTACGTTCAGAGGTATCCTGATTCGCCAATCGTTCCAAGGAATGGTCTTCTGTCTTGGATGGGCAGCCAAGCCGTGGCCCACTTTAGATGCCGAGAGATTTGCAGTAAGCCAGATTTTCACGATTCCGGTAAATTTTGTCCGCCAGAATTGCTTCTGGGTAGAAACCAAACCGGTTGTAGTAATTTTCAACAGATTCCTTGAGAGTGATGCCTTCATTGTAGTTTTCCCAATCGAGCCTTTCAATCAGGGCATAGCCATCGACAACACTGATGGCGACTTTTGAACCGAACTCCACGTTCGCTTTTGCCTTGCCCCTTACAATTGGGCGGACATGCGGTTGGGAAATGCTCACAATCCGGTGGTCAATCCGTCGAGATTTCTTTTTGTACATTTCTGCCTGCTGGCGGTAAAGCTCATGAATGACAAGAAGTTGCCGGTACTCATTTTTGTTCAAAAGGGACAAGGAACTTTGGGCAACAAGCTTTTCAATGATCTCAAGATCACGTTTCACGTATCGAAGCTGTTTGCCGACGGCTTTCCGGATTTTCCGGGCACCAGCTTTGCGTTGTTTGGCGACAGAAAGATAGGCCTTGCGGGCCCTTTTTCTGTAGGTCCGTGGCTTTTGTTGCTTTCCTTTGTGGGGCTCATGCAGCACATCAATGATATGTTCCAGTTTCTCACGAGCTTCGTTCAACAGCCCAAGGTCCGTGGGATAAGCAATATCGGCCGGTGCACAGGTTGCGTCCAGGATTAGCTTTCCTTTGTTCTTCGTTTCAGCAGAAGCCGATTCACTCGGGCTCTCTTTCGAAGCTGGACAGGAAGGATGATGATCGTCACCGTCATGATCGTCATCATCATGATTATCATCATCGTTGTCATCTTCTTCAGATGTCTCTTCCGACTGGCGTTTCTGTTCTCCCAGAACAATCCACTCATTGAGTTCATTGATGATATTTGCGCCCAGACGTTTCCTGAAACGAGGCATCAAAGAATGGTCGAATGGCGCTTTTTCCTGAAATTCCGGCAACCCGATAAAATACTGCAAATACGGGTTTTCTGTGATCTGTTCGACAGTTTCACGGTCAGTCAGCCCAAGCCGTTCTTTGATGTAGAGAGCTCCAAGAGCGATTCTTACGGAGTAAGCTCGTTCGCCTTTTAATTTATTCTTAAAGGACTTGGCGTACTTTTCTTCAGCTTTCCACCAAGGAATAACTTCAGCCAGGCGAACCCAGCGATTTTCTTTATTTAATTTTCCGCCGAATGGTAGAAAAAAATCTTCTACGAAAGTTAACTGATATTCCGTTTTTTTGTACATTGAAATGGCCGCCAAGTGCAAGGTTTTTCACGTATCTTCCATAAAATCCTTACACTTTATATTCGACAAAAGTGGCTAAAACCAATGACAAAACCATGAAACTTTTTTCCTTTGACAAAAAAATACACGAAGCGAATTTCCCCGTGTTGAAAGTTACCACCCCCGGCTTGCTCCCCCACCGCCGGAAGAACCGCCGCCGCCTTTGCTGCCTCCCCCTCTCCCCCCGCCGCCATGAAAGAACATCGAGAGGATATTGAGCAGAAAATAAGTCAAAGTGCCGCCGAAAAACTTGAAATCGATCAAAATCAGAACAAGCACCCCGAGGCCGATTAAAACCTGCTTCCAGAACGAAAGCGGGGAAGCCTGATTGGTAGGCGGCGGTTCATACGCCTGCGGTTTTGATTGAATATTTGCATTGTATTCTTTCGCCGTTTCATTGGCCAGTTTTTTATACGTATTGACAACTGCTGCATCTTCCTTGCCTTCTTTCAGATACGGCATCGCGTACTGGTCGAGAATGCGGCCCACTTTTCCGTCCGGGAGCGCACCTTCCAGGCCGTAGCCGACTTCGATTCTGATTTTTTTGTCTTTCACTGCCAATACGATCAGCACGCCATTGTTCATTTTTTTGTCGCCCAGCCCGTACTGGCGGAAAGCTTGATTGGAAAATGTTTCAATTGTCGTATTCTTCCCGATCGTGTCCACGGTCAGAACAGCGACTTGTGCTTTTGTTTTATCATCCAGCTGCCTGCCAAGCGAGATCAGTTTCTGTTTCTGGCTGTCTGTCAGCACACCGGCAAAATCCTGAACATATATGTCCCCAACCGGCTTGGGTATCTTCGGCGCAGCTTTGGCCGGCGGAACGATTGAGAAAACAGCAAACAGACATGTGAAAAAAACGGCTGTAATAAGCGCGCTTCTTTTCATCACTGACCACTGCTGTTCCCAAAATCAACTTTTGGCGCTTCATTCGCGCTTGTTTCTGCTTTAAAGTATTCTTTTTCATGGAAACCGAACAGATTGGCAATAATTGCGCCGGGCATTCTTTTTACCTTTTTGTTATATGTTGCGACGGCGCTGTTGTAATCCTGGCGCGCAACTGCGAGCCGGTTTTCCGTACCGGCAAGTTCATCCATCAGCTGTGTGTAATTTTGGTTTGCTTTCAAATCCGGATAATTTTCCACGACAACCATCAGCCGGCTCAAAGCAGTGTTCAGCTGGTCGTTTGCCGCCGCTTGGTCAGCTGGGGTTTTTGCACCGGCCAATTGTGCACGTGCTTTCGAAATGTCATCAATAACAGCTTTTTCATGCAAAGCGTAGCCTTTGACTGTGTTTACAAGGTTCGGGATCAAGTCCATCCGCCTTTGCAGCTGGTTTTGAATTTGCGAATAAGATTGGTTTACGTTTTCTTCTGCGTTGACAAAACCGTTATAACTTGAAAAAACACCAATAACGAGAATAACCAGGATCGCGGCCACGACCAGCCATGGCATGGATTTTCTCATACATCTTCCTCCTGTTCTTTGTTCGTACGTTCTGCAGAATTGCAAAAGGATACCTGTAAAAACCGAAAATTTTCAAAAGGATATCCTTCACCCTCCGGTTAAAAAAGCAGGCTGCCGGCTAACAAAGTATCATTCCACTGATTGCTTTTCTTATATTATTACGAAGTGACTGTCCAAAAGTTTCATTTCAGGCCAGGAAATCTCCGAGCATGATACCGAGAAACGCCATCGCAATCCCGATTACATAACTGAGTGCCAGGTACGGGATAAGGATACGCCATTGTTTTTCAGCATGCAACTGAATATTTTCAAGTTTAAAAGTGGAAAAGGTCGTAAAAGCCCCCATGAAGCCGGTGCCAAGCAACAGGCGCCATGAACTGCCGGCGCCAAGGCCGAACAGAAGGCCGAGCAGAAAAGAGCCCGACAGGTTAATAAAAAATGTTGCAGCCGGAAATTTTACCGGATAGATCCGTTTGATCAATTGAGAAAGAGAAAACCGGGAAATTGCCCCAAAAAAAGCGCCGATTGCAATAAAAATGCCATTCATGACCATAGAAACATCACCTCTAATTTTCCTGAGTCTGCACCTGATGCGCTTTCGACCGCGCATGCAGTCTAGCCCCGATCTTAAATCCGGCCCACGACATCATGAGGCCGCCGAATAAACTGCAGAAAATATACAGAACAGCATAAATATAAAGCGACTGCTGGAAAAGCTGCACCGTTTCGACGCTAAAAGTCGAGAATGTTGTAAAAGAACCGACAAAGCCGGTGCCGAGTGCGCTCGCAATATATGGATGAACATTTTTTGATTTAAAAATATGCATCGTCAGCCATCCAAGCAGAAAACAGCCGATCATATTAATGCAAAGCGTCGCAAACGGAAAAATCGTATGGACATGCATCCCGATCCAGATTCCTAAATCATAGCGCGCCAATGCACCAAAGATGCCGGCAATGCCTACTAAAACATATAACATACTATCTCCTCCGAAAATATCTTATCGAAAAAGCGCTGCACGCCGCATCAAAAAACTCCTGCCAATATGAAAAGAAGATCCATATCAGCAGGAGTCATCAGCCCGCAGGCGGTTATGGCGAACTCCATCGCCTTATCGTTTGAACAAAGGATGCTAATATTATAGCTTATTTCTCCAAGAAAAGCAAAAATACGTTAAAGACCCTCCCGCCCGGCAGAAGCGGATGGAAAACAGCTATTTTGTCAGCAGTCTTGCAAGCCCGAATGCGGCAGCAGCGGCCAAACCGCCGATAATGACCGTTTCCAGTCCGCTTTTATACGGATGGGAACCTGTAACACGCCCTTTCACCGCCCCGAAAATAAACAGGACAATAAGCGTAATGATAACGGAGACGAGCAACGCCTGTGATGCATGTGTGACAAAAAAATACGGGGAGAGCGGGATTAGGCCGCCGACGATATAAGATAAAGCAATCGTAAAAGCACTTTTTAAACTGCGCCCTTTTTCGGGTTTATCAAGCCCGAGTTCGAATTTCATCATAAAATCAACCCATTTATCCGGATTTTCTGCCATTTTATCGACGATGGCTTCAATATGTTCCGGTTCGAGATCATATTCCTTGAACACGTCGCGAACTTCATCTTTTTCGCGGTCCGGCACTTCTTCCACTTCACGGTATTCCCTTTTTAATTCATTATAGTAATGCTCGGCATCCGATTTTGCCGCCAAATAGCCTCCGAGGCCCATCGCAATGGACCCTGCCGCAATTTCAGCGGCCCCTGCCGCCAAAACGAGCATCGGCGAATCCACTGCGCCGGACAGGCCTGCTGCAAGCGCAAACGGGACTGTCAATCCGTCCGACATACCGATGACGATATCACGAACCGTATCGGATGCCTGAAAATGTTCTTCCACATGTTCGGTATTCGGCATTCCCATCTCTTCCTTTCAATCTTTTTATGTATAAGCCCATCTCCATTTTAACACTTCACAACGGGAAAAACCGACGGAAAATTTGCCGTGTTGTAAAAGTTTCTTTGCAAACGAAGGAGATACGCATATAATGAGTTTATCAACGATTCGGACATTTATTTGGATCCCGCAACTTTTTCGGCTTTGAAACACAGAAAATTGACAATATGAACAGCGCTATGAAAAGGAGTTAATTGCATGTCCAACAGCCATGAACACCATCACCACCACCATCATCCGGCCCGATACGGCAAAGCCTTTGCTGCCGGCATCGGCCTCAATACCGTTTTTATTATCATTGAAGCAGTTTACGGCTTTTTCTCCGATTCCCTTGCCCTGTTGGCTGACGCGGGCCACAATCTGAGCGATGTGCTAGGCCTGATCATTGCCTGGGCAGCCGTTTTGTTGGGAAAAAAGCTTCCAACAAAAAAGCGCACATATGGCTATAAAAAATCATCAATAATGGCGGCGCTTTTGAATGCCATTATCTTGCTCATTGCAGTCGGGGCGATTTTTCTCGAAGCCGTACAACGCTTTGCCCATCCTCAGCCTGTAGCGGGAAAAACAGTCATGATCGTGGCCGTCATTGGAATTGTGATTAACGCGGCAACCGCACTGCTGTTTATGTCGGGACGTGAACACGACTTAAATATCCGCGGCGCATTCCTGCATATGGCTGCCGATGCACTAGTTTCACTCGGCGTCGTCGTTGCCGGCGCCATTATTCTTATTACCGGCTGGGAATGGCTTGACCCGGTTGTCAGCATTCTCATTGCCGCCGTGATCTTTGCCGGAACTTGGGGGCTTTTGCGCGAAGCCGTCGATTTATCGCTTGATGCTGTTCCTGCCGGCATTGATACTGATGAAATCAAAGCCTATTTGGAAAACATGCCGACCGTTTTAAATGTCCACGATTTGCATATTTGGGGCATGAGTACAACGGAAGCAGTGCTGACCGCCCATATCGTCCGCTCTCAAATTGAGGACAACGATGCACTGCTTGAAAAACTGGAAAAAGAACTGCACAACAAATTCGGGATCGAACACACCACGATACAAATTGAAAAAGGCACGTATGCTTGCGGCCTGGCGCCGGATCATAAAGTTTGAGCTGTTAGGGGCTGTTACACTGCAGCCCTTATTTTTTTATGTTTCTAAAGCCGTTTTTGTAATAGAGAAACGGATGAACTGCCTTTATGAAGGACAGTTTGGGCTTTTTTTCTCCTAAATGTCTCTCAGCGCTGCCTTGAAAGACAATTCGCATCCACTTTTATCCAGAAATGCCTTACAAAAGAACATATTTTTGTCCCATACAGCTCTCACCGATGTTAAAAAAGGATTCCGCAAAAATCTTCCTAAAAATTTTTCGACAAATTTCTACTATTCTCTTTTGCTGTGGATAAGATTATACACAGTCCACACAATGGCATGTATAGCTTTTCCTGTATTATAAACAATTTGCCCACAAGTTATAAACATACTTTTGTGGATAAAAGAACGCTTGTTCCATAGGATTGAATTTGGTAAAGTAAGGGTACAAACTCTATATCTAAAAGGATATGCCGGTTGGTAAAAAAATAGAACGTTGATTTTCGGAGGTGGAGCTGATGTTAAAATTGTCAGATGAGCTTTTGATCGAATCATACTATAAAGCAAAGGAACTGAAATTAAGCCCCGAGTTTGTCCGTCTCATTGAAAAGGAAATTGAACGCAGGTCCCTTACACATAAAATTAGAGTGTCGTCTTAACAATCGCCCTTTGTTAAAGGGGCAGTTTTTTTTGTGCTAAAATCCCCCCGGGCGAATATGCATGATGTAAAAGGCAGTAGTGGGGAGGATTGCAGATTTGTGCCTTTATCGGTGGTATTCACGTGTCTTAAAAAAATTCAAAATGCAGGCAGCCAACCTGATGACATTGCTGAACGGCTACCTCGGGGGAACGGCATTGTTCAGCTGTGCCGGAAATAGGCTGGGGTTGGCGGCCGTTTTGATCTTTTTGGCTGCACTTTTCGACATGTTTGATGGAAAACTCGCACGTCGGCTGAAGGTGGAATCCGAATTCGGCAAACAGCTTGATTCGCTCTGCGATGCCGTTTCTTTCGGTGCTGCCCCGGCCGTTCTGATGAATGCGGCGCTGTTCCATCTATACGGTTTTTTCGGCGTGCTTTTTAGTTGCATTTATCTCCTATGCGGGGTGATCCGGCTCGCCTGCTTTAACACAGCGGCACAAAACGGTTATTTTTACGGGTTGCCGATTACCGCTGCCGGTGTGCTTTTGGCTGCAGCAGTCTATGCCATTCCTTATATCCCGCCGTACTGCTTTTTCTTCTGGATATTGCTTTTGTCCGTGCTCATGGTCACACCATTTAAAATGAAAAAAATATGAAAAAGGCGCACTGCCCTGATCCTAAGCAGTGTGCCTTTTTCACTGCAGCTTAACCTTCCGTCCCTTTCTTTTTTTCTTTTTCGAGACGGTAAAATTCGTGGAACATTTTCATGAGGGCACGCTTTTCAATCCGGGACACGTAGCTTCTCGAAATGCCGAGTTCCTTTGCGATTTCGCGCTGCGTTTTTTCTTTTTTTAAATCAAGGCCGAATCTGCCAATAATGACTTCTTTTTCCCGGTCATCCAAAATATCAAAAAATTGCTTCACTTTTTCTAATTCCATATTAAGCTGGATGGTGTCAAATACATCTTCCGCTTCCGATTGCAGCACGTCAATCAAAGAAATTTCATTGCCTTCTTTATCCTGGCCGATCGGGTCGTGCAAGGAAACGTCTTTTTTTGTTTTCTTTAAGGCCCTTAAATGCATCAGGATTTCATTTTCTATACAGCGAGCCGCATAGGTAGCAAGCTTCGTTCCCTTGCTCTCCGAATAGCTCTCGATCGCTTTAATCAGGCCGATGGTCCCGATGGAAATGAGATCTTCGGCATCTTCCCCGGTGTTCTCGAACTTTTTTACGATATGGGCCACCAACCGTAAGTTATGTTCGATCAAAATGTTTCGGGCTTCTGCGTCTCCCTCTGCCATCAATTTTAAATATTTCCGTTCTTCAACGGCCGAGAGGGGCTGCGGAAAAGCATTGTTTTTAACGTACGATACGAAAAAAACTAGCTCCTTCATCAAGTAACCTACCGCTGTTAAGATACCCGTCATAGTTCCACCTCCATTAGGCTACAGCCTATATAGTTCAAACATATGAATTTGGAAGCGGATTTGTGTCTGTCCGGGTGAAAAGGCGGCAAGGTTAATATTGTTCACCATGGTTCCCGGCTTCCGGTAAACGGCACTAAAAAAGCCGCTTAACGACCAAATCACCGTCAAGCGGCTTACAAATATGATTTAGTTATGCACTGCCTGGTCTGTTTTAGCTTCCCGAATAAGGTAATCAAACGCGCCGAGGGCAGCCGTAGCGCCTGACCCCATAGAAATGATAATTTGCTTATACGCACTGTTCGTGCAGTCGCCTGCAGCAAATACGCCCGGGACACTAGTAGCGCCGAGCTTGTCCACAACAATTTCGCCTCTCGGGGTGCGTTCAACCGTATCCCCCAACCATTCGGTATTCGGGACAAGGCCGATTTGGACGAACACACCTTCCAGCTCAATGTGGTGTTCTTTGCCCGTGCCACGATCAATGTACGTGATGCCATTCACTTTATCCGTCCCGGTAATCTCTTTTGTTTGCGCATTTTTAATTATCGTGACATTCGGCAGGCTGTACAGGCGTTCAAGAAGTACGCCGTCAGCCTTCAGCTCCGGCATAAATTCAATCACCGTGACATGTTTGACAACACCGGCAAGGTCAATAGCCGCTTCAACACCGGAGTTACCTCCGCCGATGACAGCGACATGTTTTCCGGCGAATAACGGACCGTCACAGTGCGGGCAGTAGGCCACGCCTTTGTTCTTGAACTCTGCTTCACCCGGTACGCCTATGTTGCGCCAGCGGGCACCCAAAGCAAGAATAACGGTTTTGCTCTTCAGAACAGCACCGTTTTCAAGTTCGACTTCGATCATGTCTTTCTTTTCCAAACGTTTGGCGTGTTGCAAATTCATGATATCCACGTCATACTGTTTGACATGTTCTTCAAGGTTTGCTGCAAGTTTAGGGCCTTCCGTATATTTGACACCGATATAATTTTCGATGCCCAATGTTTCCAGAATCTGTCCGCCAAAACGTTCAGCGACAATGCCAGTACGGATGCCCTTACGCGCAGCATAAATAGCCGCACTTGCCCCTGCAGGCCCGCCGCCGACAACAAGCACATCGAAAGGATCCTTATTTTCAAACTCGGACTTATCCGGAGCGCTGCCGATCTTGGCAAGGATTTCTTCCACTTCCATGCGCCCGCTTTCGAAAAATTCACCGTTCAGGAAAATGGACGGAACTGCCATAATGCCCTTGCTTTCTGCCTCTTCTTTGAATGCAGCGCCATCAATCATTGTATGTGTAATGTTCGGGTTCAGAACGCTCATGACGTTTAGCGCCTGTACAACAACAGGGCAGTTTTGGCATGTCAAGCTGACATACGTTTCAAAATGGTATTCACCTTTAATATTTTTAATTTGATCAATGACCCTCTGATCCAATTTTGGAGGACGGCCGCTGACCTGCAGCAGCGCCAGTACCAATGAAGTAAACTCATGCCCCAATGGAACGCCGGCAAAAGTGATGCCGGTATCTTCGCCCGGACGGTTTACACTGAAGCTCGGCGTCCTTTCCAATCGGGCTTTTTGCACCTTGATCCTGGGCGACATTGCAGCCAATTCATTCACCAGATCCAGCATGTTGCGGGATGCTTCATCGGAGCCGGCGCTCACTTTGAGCAGGACATCGCCCTCCATCATTTGCAGGTACTGGGCTAATTGTGCTTTAATTTCTTCATCTAATATCATATGATCAAGCTCCTCAAATCTTGCCAACAAGATCAAGGCTTGGTTTCAGTGTTTCAGCACCTTCCTGCCATTTTGCCGGGCAAACTTCGCCAGGATGTTGACGGACATATTGTGCCGCTTTCACTTTATTGATCCATGTGCTGGCATCGCGGCCGATACCGTCAGCATTAATTTCAACCGCTTGAACAACGCCGTCCGGATCGATGAGGAAAGTACCGCGGTCGGCAAGGCCGGCTTCTTCATTTAATATATCGAAAATGCGGCAAATTTTTTGCGAAGGGTCGCCGATCATAAAGTATTCAATTTTACCGACTGCTTCTGAATGGTCATGCCATGCTTTGTGTACATAATGAGTATCTGTTGAAACAGAATATACTTCAACACCAAGGTCTTTCAGAGCCGGATATTGTTCTTGGAGGTCTTCAAGTTCGGTTGGGCAAACAAATGAGAAGTCTGCAGGATAGAAGCATACGATGCTCCATTTACCTTTAAAGTTTTGTTCGGTAACTTCTACAAACTCACCGTTATGAAATGCTTGTGCTGTGAATGGTTCAACTTGTTTTCCGATAAGAGACATGTTTCATTCCTCCTATTAATGTTTTGATATATGATTTGCTTGCTTAGTATTCACATAAAAGTTTCTAAGCAAACAATAATCATTTTAATTCTATATAAATTATTATATGGAATTAATTTTTTGTCAAGCAATAACACCCGGTTTTCTCTTGAGCAATTTTATCGTTTCCGGAATCCGGCTGAAATAGTCATAAACCAACGATTTTTATATTTGTAATATTGCATTTTGGGCATTTTTGCTGACGTCTACTCTGTTGAATTGAAAAATAAGCCTGGTAATTGAAATTCTGGAAAAATGACCGCTTGTCTATCATTCTCCAATTGAAAATATTTTTCAATTGATAAACCATCATGTATTTGCTTTTTCCGCAATCATTGCAACTATCGGGATCCTTCCCTATAAAAAAGAGGCCCGGTAATTTCCCCAAATCCTTCAAGGCTGCTGCAATTTGCTTACAACTTTTTTGATGAATCCATCCGCTGAAAAACTTTCTGCATCAATGATTGGACAGGGTTCAGACGCATTTTCTATTCCCACTACATTGTCGTTTCCGCCGGTTCCGACATAACAGTCACACCTTGCGCATTTTCCTCATTCTGAAATGCTTTCTCGTCATAACCTTTTTCGTAGAGCTCATCCATTGCATTTGTTAGAGATTCTTCGACACCGATCAGAGACATTCTTTCCACCACCCTTGAAACGCTCCCTTTTTTTGTATGCTTTAAATACAATACGGCTTTTCCCTGCATATTTAGAAAAAGCTGATGGCCAAGGCCATCAGCTTTTCTTTTTCCGCCAGTGGAAAACGGCGGTGAAGATGAAAATGTGCAAAAACATTCCGCCACCCCCTGCAAATAGATTTAGCTAGGTGGAGTCTTTCTCCATCAAGATAAAGTGCAAGCGTTTTGTATACCAGGGCATGATTGCTGGAATCATAGGATCTTTCTCCTTTCTTGTGGAAGTTTTTCCATCCATTAGAAATTCCTGATTTGAAATTCGGCGCGTTTTGCACTTATTTCCTCGTACAGCCTGAAAACTTCTTCATCATGTTGCCTTTGTTCCCGAGTCTTTTTTATCCGCTTGATCGTGACAGTGACAAATATTAAATTCAACGTCAATTTCCCCACCTCCTTTAAGGCGCAAAAAAACCGCAGGAAGAAACGCGCCTGCGGTTTTCCGAAAAAAGCAAAAAGCCGCAGGAATCGTCAACATTGCTTCCTGCGGTTACGCGGCCGAGATTCAAATCATGTGCAAACCTAAACCGTTAAGGAGCGAATGTTGAACATGTTCAGCTGTAAAATAAGACATCAGCACTGGATAAATCATGTTCTACAACCTCCTTAAGAAATGAATTTGCTTACATAGGAAAGTATATCCAATTCCTGCCGGTTTGTAAACCGTATATTTGCAATAAAATAAAAAAGGCTGAAACCCTTGTATACAGGACGGCAATGTGCGATTTTTCACTTATAATGAGGGTAAATAGAAGAAAACTAGGAGGGGATGTACGGTGAAAAAGTTGCTCTTGTACACAGTGTACGTACCGACAATATCCGTCCAAATACAAAGGCACGGCCTTCTCCAACTTATTTGCGGTTGTATTTCCGATGGAGTAGTTGCATGCCTTCTTCGCTTTTCATCAGGCGCTGGTAATACATGCGCGAGATGGTGAAAAACAATGCAGAGATGGCAACGAGAGCGGCGGATGCGACCAATAAAATTTTTGTCCCGAGTTCGGATTTCCCTTCGATCGGCATCACGGCGCCCAAATATAAAAAGCCTGTCACAGCAAGCAGAATAATCCCAAACAACTTAAAATCCACCATTTTTCCGTACAAGGCCTTCGCTTTCTCCACTCGTCTTCATCCTTTCTATTAATCTGCTATACCTACTTTATCACAGATTAAACTTAAAAAAGACAAGTAATTGAAGGAAGGGAAGAAAAAACATGGATAATTACAGTTTCTCCACAATGCCCATGACAAGGTTTGCCGAGTTCACAGCCGCGGTTTCAAGATATTCTTCAAAAGAAATATTGGACTCCTGTCCGGCAATATCAGAAAGTGAACGGATGATAACAAAAGGCGTATTAAATTGATAGGCAACCTGCCCGACCGCAACGGCTTCCATCTCAACCGCCTGCACGTCTGGAAAAGCTTTTTTGACAGCTGCGACTTTTTCCGGGTCATCCATAAACGAATCGCCTGTTGCGATTAGCCCTGTTACGACTTGAATGCCGGAAAGTTTCTCCGCACACGCTTCCGCAACCTTTACCAAATTCCTGTCTGCCAAAAATGCAGGCGGCATTTGCGGCACCTGCCCGTATTCATACCCGAAAACGGTCGCATCCACATCATGGTGGCGCACTTCCGTCGAAATGACGACATCTCCGACACGCAGGGAAGGGTTGGAACCGCCCGCAGAGCCCGTGTTAATCACCACATCCGGCGCATACTTTTGCAGCAGGATGCCGGTGGACAGCGCGGCATTCACTTTTCCGATTCCTGAGCGGAGCAGGACGACATCTTTTCCTTTCATTTTCCCTGTTGTATATTCATAGCCGGCGATGGTTTCGGCGTGGCGCCCTTTAATCTGCCCCCTTAAAAGCGCCACTTCTTCTTCCATTGCCCCGATAATCCCAATCTTCATATGCCTACCTCTTTCGCAAAAATTTTCACTTCCCATTATAAAGCAAAAATCGGGATGTTTGTATGTGTAAAATTTTTCTCGGGGATTAAAGTGTGGGAAAAAATAGGGAAACACTTTATCATTGAAATGTACGCTGGTAGGCGAGTACATCTAGAGACAGGCCTTTCCATGGAAAATATTAACAGGGTATACAGCAGAGAGGTTCCAAACAGCTTTTCACAGTCGGAGTTTCCGGTACTCAACCAACTGGATGCATACCATGTCGCACAAGCCTTAGTGAGGACATTCAGGGGCGGAAAAAGTGAAATATAAAAGACCACGATTTAGAGAAGTTCACACTGTATTTAGACACCTATGAAAGCACATTGGTGGATGAGAAGCATCTCAAAAAAGTCAAGGAGTTCCGTACTTATATCCCAAAGAACTGGGACCGCATTTTTGACTGGAGAGAGAAAGTGGAAAATGTGCCGGTCGGTGCCAGAGGGCTGGGGGCGATAGAATCCAACCAAAGGCACATCTCATTCCGGATGAAAAAACGGGGGATGCATTGGAGCAAAGTAGGCGGAGAAGCCATGGTAAAAATTAAACAAGGAATGCTCAACCGGACATTAAGAAATGCTTATCTGAAACACCAAACAAGAAAGCAGCGTGAAATGAAACAAACTGTAAGATACGCCCAACTATTAAAACAGCCAACACGCCCATCAATCGGGGCAAAACAGGGATCTATAAGCCTGTATATGAGCATTCAATCAACAATAGGGAATTTAAGCAAAATTTTTAGGTTGTCATATCTTCACCTGGATAAGGGGCAGTCCTAACATCCTATAAAAAGCTGAGGATATATAATGATCGCTAATTTCTGAGACTCCTGCGGGAAAAGCGAGCAAGAAGAGACCCAGTGTGCTTGAGGGACGAGCAAGGAGGCTCGCGACGCTTGCGGAAAGCGAGTAAATTTCGCGATCATCAAAAAGGGGTACCCCATATGCCCGGTTTAAAGGCTTTTTGGATTGCCCTTATCCAGGGAAACAAGCAAAGTGCGGTAGCCAAAAGCGTACAAAAAGTGTTCACCGGAGGAACAGCCTACGGGTTAGAAGGTCGGGCAAAAACCTGAGGACGCAGACTTTTTAAGTAGTCAAAGCTACAGAGTGTTCTCAACGTTAAACCAAATGATCCTAAGACCATTATCTAGGAACATCACGAAACGCCCAAGTCCCAAATTGATGTTTTCGGGGCTCGCCCCGAAAACATCAAAGATTCACTTGTCAAAGAACAATCATTCAATTGGAAATTGACTCATTTAATAGGATCGAAACTTATTATACGAGTGTGTCTGGAAATTACTGATTTTTAAACGATGTCGAGAAAAGCTTGACACATAGGGATGTTAATACGGGTTGCTAAAAAATTTCGTTCTGGTACGATGGATTTGGTGAAAGGAGTGTATTGAATATGGAATTCCAACTTGATATCATTGAGGATAAAATAGAATTTTTCGAATCGGACAGCCTCCGGGACCTGGAGAAAAAAGTAAATGAAAAAATCGAAGCCAATAAAGCTTTGATGCTGCGCGTATCATCCGCCTCGCACCAAATGCAGTTCGATGCGAACGGCAGGCCCCATTATTCGGCCGTTGTCCATTTTGCGCTGAAAAAATAAGCGGTGACAGATCCCGCTTATTTTTTATCATTCTCAATCAGTTCATATATTTTTACCGGTTTCCAGCCTTTGCCGTCCACCCATGTTAAATAAACGCGGTAGGTAGTCGGGCTGTTTTTCGCGGAAACAGTCCCGATCGCTTCATCCGTTGTCGCCCCGTGTTCCAAAAACCAGACCGTCATATTATCTTCCGGAATACCGGTTGCGTAAGACAATGCCTTTAATTTTTCTTTCCAATCAATCGAAGACGAGCTGCTTGAATAAACATGCCCGCCCGTTTGTTCCGTCCCGACCGGTTTCCAGCTTGAATCGGTAATGACTTCTTTTACATTCGGTTCACTGCTTTTTACCACTTTCCGGGTTGACTGTTTTTTATCTGATTTTTCCGCTGTTTTTTTCTTGGAAGAATCAGTTGATGATGTTTGTTTATGAGCCGAAGCAGCATTCGTTGTGGCCGCCTTTTTTTGATCGTTTGCCGGTTTGCTGTTGTCGCTCCCGGCGAAAAAAATGGAGTAGGCGACAATACAAATCAGCGCGATCACGATCACAATTAATGTGTTTAAAATCATATTGGTTTTGCGCCGCTTTGACTTTTGCATGGCAAGTTTCCGTTCTTCACGGCTGTAATATTCAGGCAAAGTCATCCCTCCATTTCATGACCTTATCATACCATGTCTTTTTGGAATCGAAAAGATTCACCTATTGAAAAACGGCGAAGCAATGCCCCGCCGCATAAAAATCCTTTATTTAATGGAAATGATTTTTACTCTCATATCCCCGCCGGGCGTCTGGACGGTGACTTCTTCCCCGACGCTTTTCCCGATTAAGCTTTTCGCAATTGGGGAATCATTTGAAATTTTTCCTTCAAACGGGTCGGCTTCCGCGCTCCCGACAATCGTATACGTTTCCTCTTCCCCGTCCGGCAGTTCCACAAATGTGACAGATTTTCCGAGAGATACGGTGTCTGTGCCGTCATCTTCAATAATTTTTGCGTTGCGGATCATATTTTCGATCGTCGTGATACGGCCTTCCACAAAAGCCTGTTCTTCTTTTGCGGAATCGTACTCAGAGTTTTCAGAAAGGTCTCCGAAACTTCTTGCAATTTTAATCCGCTCCACGACTTCTTTCCGTTTTACCGTTTTCAAATATTCCAATTCCTGCTCTAATTTTTCTTTCCCAGCCTGTGTCATTGGATAAACTTTTTCCTGAGCCAAATCCCTTCACTCCTATATGTCTTATTTATCAATATGTGTATGCACGCGGCGATTCGCACAAAGCCCCGTCCTTTTCCATGTGGTTTAGCGCGCCGAAACCATTCCGGCGCGCTAAACTTGTATTCTAAATCATCGTATTACAAAAAAGACTTTTGTTCAAGAATGGATTGCAATTTTGTCACCACCAAATCGATTGCGACGCGGTTCTGTCCGCCTTCCGGGATGATGACATCCGCATACCTTTTTGTCGGCTCGATGAACTGGTTGTGCATCGGCCTGACAACGGTGATATACTGCTCAATAACAGATTGCAGCGTCCGCCCCCGCTCTTCGATATCGCGCTGCAGCCGCCGGATAATCCGCAAATCGGCGTCGGTATCGACATACAATTTGATATCCATTAAGTTGCGCAATCTTTCGTCTTCCAATACCAAAATGCCTTCCAAAATGATGACATCTTTTGGTTCGACATGGATCGTGCGGTTTGAACGCGTGTGCCTCGAATAATCATAAACAGGTTTTTCGATCGGCTCGTAGCGGAGCAGCTTATGCAAATGTTCGATCAACAAGTCATTGTCGAACGCAAACGGATGGTCATAATTCGTTTTCAATCTTTCTTCGAACGGGAGATGGCTTTGGTCCTTGTAGTAATAATCCTGTTCAAGCACCAAGATCGAATGTTCTTTTAAGCTTTCGTAAATCGCGCGGGTGACGCTCGTCTTTCCCGAACCGGAGCCCCCGGCAACACCGATCACGGCCGGTTTGCGTTCCATGCTTCCTTCACCTCTTTACACTGACTGCCAATCCATCTCCAACGGGGAAAATCGTGGTGATAAATTGTTCATGTTGCATTAACCATTCGTTGTACTGCCTGATTTTCCGGACAAGATTGTTAACCTGTTTCTTTTCGATGAACGTTTCCGCAACGAGGCCCTTAAAAAGCACATTATCGGTGTAAACACATCCGTTTTCGCGTAAGAACGGGGTGTACGTATCAAAAAATTTCCGGTACTGCCCTTTGGCCGCATCAATAAAAATGGCGCCATACGGACCGAGCGCCCGGACTTGTTCAATGATCTCCCCGTCAAGCGCATCCCCATTTAATAGGCGGATTCGCCCGGATAAAGGCGTACGGGAAAAATAATCAGAAGCTTGATCATACCGCCCTTTCTCCCGTTCAATCGTAATGATTTCCGCATCCGGCAGCGCATCCGCCATCCTGAGTGCCGAATATCCGATCGCCGTTCCGATTTCAAGGATTTTTCGCGGCTGCTGGATTCTTAACACTTGGCAAAGCGTTTCGATGCCAAGCGGCTCCATAATCGGAATATGCTGTTCTTTCGCGAATCGTTCCATTTCTTCAAAGAGTGCATTTTTTTTACGAAAAAGCGATTGAATGTATGCTTCGACCGGGCTGTTCATCCCTTGAACCCCCGGAAAAAATTCGTTCCTTCCATATCGTTCTCCTAACTGCCATGCAAAATTCCGCTTATTATCGTAGCATATTTTCCCTGGGAAAGCGAACCTTTTATGGTTTTGCCTTCGCAATATATTTTTCTTTCAAAGCATTATGTTCTTTGAGCGTTTTTGCAAAATAGACCTTTCCTGTTTTGATATTTGCCAAGAAATAGAGGTAATCGGTTTTTTCAGGATTCAACGCAGCTTTAATCGATTGTTCCCCGGGGCTTGCAATAGGGCCTGGCGGCAGCCCTTTATGCCTGTAAGTGTTATATGGTGAATTTACCCGCAAATCTTTATACGTAACTTTTTCTTTATGCCGGTTGAGCGCATACAACACAGTCGGATCCGTCTGAAGCGGCATGTTTTTCTTTAATCGGTTGTAAAAAACGCTTGAAATTTTCTCCCTGTCCGCTTTTTCGGTCGCTTCTTCCTCGATGAGTGATGCCATGGTAAGAAGCCTGTGCGGGGTTAAATGCTTTTTTGCCGTTTGTTCCGCGTACTTGGCAAGAACTTCATTCGTTTTCGCCACCATGCTTTCCAATACCGCGTCAAGTGTCACATCTTCATTATAAAAAGAATAGGTTGCCGGAAAAAAATACCCTTCAAGCGGATGTTTGATTTGCTTGTTTAAAATATCCTTTGTCAAAAGACCCGGATATTTTTTCATCAATCTCTGGATAAATTTCGGGTCATCCGCTTTTTGTAAAACGGTTTTGGAACTGAAAGAACTATGTTTGCTGATGATGCCGGCAATCTGGTTCAGGTTGGCCCCCTCTGGCACTGTAAACCGGATTGCAGCGATCCCGCCTTTTTGCAGGCTGCGGATAATTTCATCCATCCCCATCGACGGGGCCATTTTGTATGTGCCCGCCTTGAAACCGGACTGATTATGGGATTTGGCATATATCGCGAACACATAGCCGTTTTGAATAATGCCGTGTTTTTTTAAGATTTGCCCGATATCTTTTACGTTAGAGCCCGGCGGGATGGTAACCAGCTTTGTTTTATGGTTTTGGGGATCTGCCGGTTTCAAAGCTGACTGGTAATAAAGGCCCGTCCCGCCGAACAAAAGAACGGCAATCAGCACAATACCTGCTGTAATGGATATTTTCGGTTTTTGCCTGATCTTTTGGATCAGCCATTGAAACGGATTTTTGTTTCCGTCCAAAACAGAACCTTCCTCTCATAAAGAAAAATCTGAAGTTTAGGTAGTCATTTTCGACTTTTTTCTTGTCCATTATACTACATTTTTCGTCAAGTTTTATTTCATTTTCTTTTCAAATGGCCGTTTCCAACTGCACGGGTTCACCCATTACAAACCAAAAAATGCACAGTGCATTATAATGGAAAAGGCGGTTTTTTTGCATTTTCTCTGTATATGACTCGTTGATGATCGCGAAATTCACGAGACTCCTGCGGGAAAAGCGAGCAAGAAGAGACCCAGTGTGCTTGAGGGACGAGCGAGGAGGCTCGCGACGCGTGCGGAAAGCGAGTGAATTTTTCGATCATCAACATTCTTGGATAACGGGATAACATTACCTTACATAAAAAAAGGGGGTGCCCCCTGGTCAATCTACCGACTTTTGGGACACCCCCATTTTTCAATCCAAATATTATTCTTCCTCTTCTTCGGCGAGGAAAGTATTAAGCATTTCCTCGATCATATCCCATTCTTCTTCGGTTTCGATTGGCTGGAGGTCGCCTTCCGTGCCGTCTTCCCTTTCAACATAAGCAGATGCGTGGATCTCGATGCTTTCGTCCTCATCTTCTTCCGCCCCGACTGGATAATACAGGACGTAAGATTTTCCGAACTCTTCGGATTCAAATGTGAAAAGTACCTCGTACAATTGCTCATTGCCGTCATCATCTACAACCGTAATATGCTGATGTCCTTCATGATCATGTTCATGGTTATGCGCCATTTCGTCACCTCATTATATTTTGGCTGTCAAGGAATCCTTGCAGAATTACGCTTGCTGCCATTTTATCGATTACTTTTTTCCTTTTCTTTCTACTGACATCGGCTTCCAGTAATATTCTTTCCGCCGCCATTGTGCTTAAACGTTCGTCCCACAAAATAACAGGCAGGTTCAGCCGCTTTTTTAATTCTTCGGCATATGCTTTTGACGCCTCTGCCCTCGGGCCGATCGTATTGTTCATATTTTTCGGGAATCCGACGACAATTTTTTCAACGCCGTGGATGTTGGCCAGTTCCGCAACCCTGTCGAAACCAAACTTCCCTTTTTCTTCGTCAATGGTGATCGTTTCAATGCCCTGGGCCGTCCATCCCAGTTCATCGCTGACCGCCACACCGACAGTTTTGGAACCAACGTCAAGGCCCATGATTTTCAATTCGATCCCCCGCGATGCTGTTTCAAATAAGATTTCACCAATTCCTCAATAATTTCGTCCCGCTCCAGTTTACGGATCATATTGCGGGCATCCTGATGGCGCGGGATATAAGCCGGATCGCCTGACAATAAGTAGCCGACAATCTGGTTGATCGGGTTGTAGCCTTTTTCCTGCAATGCGTTGTATACATGCAGCAAAACTTCCTTTACCTCATGTTCCATCGGTTCTTCCGGGAAATTAAATCTCATCGTTTTATCGAATGAGCTCATCAAGCAGCACCTCTCTTATAGAGCTTGGCTTTGTTTGCATGAAAAAATGCGGTTTACACTAGTTTCGAAGGTGCATTTCCGTTTTCCGTCCAAAAACTTTTTTCGTGTAAACAACAGGCTTTTTTCCATTGTACACTACTTTTCGCGCGAATCAAACGGATTTTACCCATTCGTCTACAAATTGTAATGCAGCATCGATTTTTTCCGGCTGTTTTCCGCCCGCTTGCGCCATATCCGGACGGCCGCCGCCGCCCCCGCCGCAACGCGATGCCATTTCTTTGACAAGTTTCCCGGCATGGTAACCTTTCTCTACGAGATCTTTTGTCACGCCCGCAATGATATTCACTTTGCCTTCGTGGGCGGCAGCGAGAACGATAATGCCGCTTCCCAGCTTCTGTTTCAAATCATCGGCCATGTTCCGCAATTGGTTCATATCCCCAGCCTGGACTTTCGCAGCCAGCACTTTGACTCCGTCCACTTCTTTCGCGCGATCCACCAGCGAACCCGCTTCAATGTTGGCGAGTTTTGTGGACAGAGATTCATTTTCACGCTGCAGTTCTTTCAGTTCATGCAGGAGCGTATCAATGCGTCCGCCCAGCTCAGCCGGTTTTACTTTCAATTTACCGCTTACTTCTTTTAAAAGATGGATCTGGCCCTGCATCAGCTCGTATGCAGCCTTCCCGGTGACCGCTTCAATCCGCCTTGTGCCGGCGCCGATCCCGGATTCGGACACGATTTTGAACAACCCGATTTGGGCTGTGTTGGAAACGTGGCAGCCGCCGCAAAGTTCAAGGCTGTAGCCGCCCATCGCAACAACGCGGACAATATCGCCGTATTTCTCGCCGAACAATGCCATTGCGCCCATTGCCTTTGCTTCGTCCAGCTTTTTCAATTCAGTTGTCACCGGCAGGCTTGCCCAAATTTTTTCATTCACGATTGTTTCGATTTTTTCCAGTTCTTCTTCCGTCACCTGGCCGAAATGTGAGAAGTCAAAACGCAGGCGCCCCGGTTCAACGAGCGATCCGGCCTGGTTGACATGCTTGCCGAGCACATCTTTTAATGCCTGGTGCAAAAGGTGCGTTGCGGAATGGTTCTTTTCCGTATTGCGCCGTTCCGCTTCATTTACTTGCGCAAATACTTCCTGGCCGGCTGTGATCGTTCCGGAGATGACAACACCTTGGTGCAGATTTTGCCCGTTCGGAGCTTTTTGCACATTTTTAACTTGGACTTTCAAGTCTTCAGCCGTTAAAATTCCTTCATCCGCAATCTGGCCCCCGCTTTCGGCATAAAACGGCGTTTTGTCCAAAATAAACTGGATTTCATCGCCTGCCTGTGCAGATTCAACGATTTCTCCGCCTTTCAGGAGCACAGCCACATGCGCCGTTCCCTGCAATTGGCCGTAACCGATAAATTCGCTTTCTACCTTTATATCGCCGAGCACGCCTCCCTGCACGGACATCGACTCTGCTTGTGAGCGGGCATTTCGTGCACGTTCGCGTTGCCGTTCCATTTCTCTTTCAAAACCTTCATGGTCGACTTCAAGGCCCTGATCCTGCGCATATTCTTCTGTCAGCTCAACCGGGAATCCATATGTGTCGTACAGGCGGAAAATGTCTTCGCCCGGAAGTTGTTTTAAGCCGTTTTTCTTCGCTTCCGCAAGGCGTTCTTCTAAAATAGCCAGGCCTTCGTTCAGCGTTTCCTGGAAGCGTTCTTCTTCGGAGCGGACCACCTTTTGCACAAAGTCGGCGTTTTTCTCGACTTCCGGATAATAGGAGTTCATGATGCGGCCGACCGTCGGCACAAGCTTGTACATAAATGCCCCGTGGATATCCAATTGGATAGCATAACGGACCGCCCGGCGCAAAAGCCTTCGCAACACATACCCGCGGCCTTCATTCGACGGCAGCGCCCCGTCCGCAACCGCAAACGCAACCGTGCGGATATGGTCGGCGATCACTTTAAAGGCCGTATCGTCCTGCTTGTTGCCGGCCCGGTATTTTTTGCCTGAAATTTTTTCGACTTTTTCGATAATCGGCATAAACAAGTCACTGTCATAGTTCGTGTCGACACCCTGAAGCACGCAAGCCATACGCTCAAGCCCCATACCGGTATCAATGTTTTTCTTCGGCAGTTCAGGATACTCGCTGCGCGGAATCCCAGGAATTGCATTGAACTGGGAAAGCACGATATTCCAAATTTCGATATACCGGTCATTCTCTATGTCTTCCTGCAGCAACCTGATGCCTACGTTTTCAGGATCGTATTTTTCCCCGCGGTCGAAGAAAATTTCCGTGTCCGGTCCGGATGGGCCTTCGCCGATTTCCCAGAAATTTCCTTCCAACGGAATAATATGGTCCGGAGATACCCCAACTTTGATCCAGCAGTCATACGAATCCTTGTCGTCCGGATATACGGTCACATACAGCTTTTCTTTCGGCATACCAAACCATTTTTCCGAGGTTAAAAGTTCCCACGCCCAGGTAATGGCTTCTTCTCGGAAATAATCCCCGATCGAAAAATTCCCGAGCATTTCAAAAAACGTATGGTGGCGCGCCGTTTTCCCGACATTTTCAATATCGTTTGTGCGGATTGCTTTTTGCGCGTTCACAATACGTGGATTTTCCGGGATGATCGTCCCGTCAAAATATTTTTTTAAGGTCGCCACGCCGCTGTTGATCCAAAGCAGTGACGGGTCATTGACAGGGATCAGGGAAGCGCTTGGTTCCACTTTATGCCCTTTTCCTTTAAAAAACTCCAAAAACATGCTGCGGATTTCAGCACTTGATCTTTTTTTCATGCAAAAACCTCCTTACAATGATGAAAACCGAAAACCGCCCGGACGCAAAAAAGCCCCCATCCCGGACAGGGACGAGAGGCTTGCTCGCGGTACCACCCTGATTAAAGGCAATAAACGCCTTTCTCTTTGGGTGCCGGTAACGGGGCAAAACGGCAGAGTTTGGCTGCACTCCAGATTAGCCTTCTGTTATCCTTCATTTGGAATTTCTTTCAGCCGCGGAAATTCCTCTCTGGGCCGCAAATAGCGGTTTAAAATGGACTATAACATACTCGATCTTTCTTCGATTTTCGATATTCAGCTATATCCGCATTATAAAAAAGATCATTCCAATTTGTCAACTTCGTTTGCGCTTTCGACCATAAGCAAATGTTTGCGGGCGTGGATGACGGCCACTTTCATGATCGCAAGCGCCGGCACCGCAAGGATCAGGCCGGCTATCCCGCCAATTTCTTCGCCGACGATTAAAGCAATAATGATAAAAAGCGGATGGAGGTGCAGCGATTTTCCGACGATAAAAGGCGACAAAATATTGCTTTCAATAAATTGAAGGACAAATACGATTACCAGCACATAGACCACATATTTCAGTGAAATGGTCGCTGCGATCACTGAAACGGGGATGGCGCCTAAAATCGGCCCGAAGTACGGAATCACATTTGTAACTCCGATGATGATGCCGAGTAAAATCGGATACTTAATCCCAAGGATGGCAAAGGCCACAAAAGAAAGAAAGCCGATGATCAGGCAGTCAAGCAGCTGCCCGCGGATATAGCCGCCGATCGACCGGTCGACATCGCGAAGAAAGCTGAGGGCGGATTGCCGCCATTTTTTCGGCGTCAAGGCCAACGCCGCTTTTTTCACATGTTCAAAATCTTTCAGCAGATAAAAGGAAATAAAAGGGATCACCGCAAGCGCGATCGCATAATTCAACAGTTTCATCAGCACATTGATGGCGTTGGAGACGTTTTCCGTAAGCCATAATTCAAACCGCTCGATCCGTTCGTCGATCTGGTCCTGGAGCCCGTCCGGCCAGTGTTTCATCGAAGTTTGCAAGTAAGCGACCCCGTCCCTGTACTGGTCGGCAAACTGTGGGATATGTTCGGACAGGTCGTTCATTTGCGCGATGACAAGCGGCAGCCCCCTGTAGACGCCGTAAGCGATGCCGCCGAAAAAAAGCAGATAAATGATCAAAATCGCCAACCCTCTTGGCAACCCGTTTTGATGCAGAAATTCGACGAGCGGATGGAGGATGTAGGCGATAAAACTGCCGATCAATAACGGCACGCATACGGTCGCGGCCACATGCAATACGGGCGCCCAGAAAGGCTTGAGCAAAAGCAGTACATACAAAATGATCAAGATCAATAACAGCCACAACAATTTATAAAGCCATTCCCTGCGGATCCGGTGCATAAAAAAACCTCCCTCTTTCTAGTTTTTGCGAAAGCGGGAAGTTTATGAACGCTTTTTCAGGAAAAGGCCGCCGGTTGATCAGCCGGCGGCCCAAAATTTTAGCGGAAAGCCTTGCGCATCCTTCTTGCTATTTTCCGCATTTGCCTGCCGTTCATCATGCCTCTTTTGGCCATCGAAGCGGTGGCTATGCCTGCGCCAAACCCGAGTACAGTCATCATCATTCTGTTCAATCTTTCCACACCCCTTCTGTTCAGCTTAGCTTGCGCGTTTCATCGTCAAACAAATCGTCCAAAGAACTCAAAGTGCCGTCTTCTTCCACCTGATGGGTATGAATCATGTTTTTCGCAACCGATAACTCTATAAAGCAGTTCCAGCAATAATACTGGTTGATGCCGATCTTTCCGATGTCTTTGCTTTGGCAATTCGGGCATTTCATGGTAAGCACCTCGCTTTTTCCATGGCGGCTTTAATCCGCCCTTTTTGCCTACCAATATGCCCATTTTTTCCAAAAAACATACATGCCGATTGTCACGGCATTTATAGTTTGCTTGTTCTGCCTTTAAACATGCGGGAAAACAATTTCCATCTGTTTTAGTATGCATATCTTTTCCGGCCGC
Source organism: Weizmannia acidilactici (assembly GCF_008974185.1). Taxonomy (GTDB): domain Bacteria; phylum Bacillota; class Bacilli; order Bacillales; family Bacillaceae_C; genus Weizmannia; species Weizmannia acidilactici. The sequence goes on along the minus strand of NZ_BKZP01000005.1, from coordinate 100,190 downwards.
ACAAAAAATAGAAGAAACAAAAGCAGGAAGTGAAATACATGAAAAATGCAAAACCACTTGCCATTAAAATCGCCGGACATTTTATCCTTTTATATTTGGTGCTCGGCCTTGCATTCAGCATTTCCTTTGCCGGCGTACTGTGCACCGCGCTCATTCTTGGTTTGATTTCCTATTTTCTGGCCGACTTGGGCCTGCTTCCGCAAACCAATGAATGGTTTACACTTCTTAGCGACTTCGGCCTTGCTTTTTCTGTCATTTGGGGGCTGAGCCGGTTTTTTGCCCATAACAGTCTGCCCGGCCTGGCCGTTTCCATCGCTGCCGCTGTTGTCATCAGTGTCTTTGAGCATTTTTACCACCAATATTTGGCCGACTATGTGCTTGTTAAACGAACGCCACGAAGGAGCGGAACGGCAAATCTCCAGTACGGGATGGAAAGCTCGGAAGAAATCAGCCCGGAAATGCGGAAAAAGAGATAAAAACAACAGGGATGATGAAAGCCGTTTTACATGTTCACATAAAAGCAGCGGGAACCGTTGAACAGATAATCCCGCCACTTTTTCTATTCAGCTGTCTCCGGTTCTGTCCCGCCTTCAGCAGCCAACACGTAAGGGGTAATGCCTTCCATACCGATCATCGGGTCCACTTTGCCCCAGTTCTCCTCCGTTAAGTAAAGGATTTCCCCCGCCGCTTCTGGATTTGTTACTGCCTGTTTGATTGTACCCAGTTTTTCGCACAGCGTTGTCTTCCGCTTTTGGTCGTCCTCCCTTTCCACGCCCATCCGGAAAGCCGATTCCTCTCCAAGCAAAATCAAAATCTTTTTGCTTCTCGTAATCGCGGTATAGAGCAGATTTCTGCGCAGCATCCGGTAATAACTGCGCACAACCGGCAAAATCACGACCGGAAACTCGCTCCCCTGTGATTTATGGATGGAACAACAGTAGGCAAGCGTGATCTGGTTGAGATCCGGCCTTGTATATGTCACTTCAATGCCATCAAAAGAGACAATCACCATGTCCTGTTTCTCGGTATTTTCTTTTGCCGTAAAAATTGAAACAATTTCACCGATGTCGCCGTTGTACACCTGATGCTCAGGCTTGTTCACAAGCTGCAGCACTTTATCGCCGATCCGGTATACGACATCGCCATACTTCAGTTCTTTACGGGCGCCATTTTCATTCGGGTTAAAAATATTTTGTAAAAGGCCGTTCAAACGGTCGATCCCGGCCGGCCCCCTGTACATTGGGGCGAGCACCTGGATGTCTTTCGCCGTGTAGCCTTTCCGTTTCGCGCTTTGCACCACTTTTTCAACCGCTTCCGGAATCTGGCCGGACGAGCAGCGGATAAACGAGCGGTCCGGCTGCATTTGCATGACATTCTCCGGCATTCGGCCATTTTTGACATGGTGGGCAAGTTCAATAATGGATGAGCCGTCTTTTTGCCGGTAAATGTTCGTAAGCCGCACCGTCGGGATGACGCCCGATATTAACAGATCTTTCAGCACCTGTCCCGGCCCGACAGACGGGAGCTGGTCTTCATCCCCAACCATAATCACCTGGATCTGGTCAGGCAGCGCTTTTAACAGCTGGTTCGCAAGCCATGTATCAACCATCGACATTTCATCGATGATCAAGAGTTTCCCTTCCACTTGCCGTTCTTCCCGATCATCCATATCCTCCTGGCCGGTCATGCCGAGCAAACGGTGGATCGTCATTGCTGGCAGCCCGGTCGACTCCGACATCCTTTTGGCGGCCCTTCCCGTCGGTGCCGCGAGCAAAATCGGGAAAACCTCGTCTTTTTTGTACGTTTTCGGGTCGAGCGAAATACCGTGGAGTTCCCCGTACAGCTCAACAATGCCTTTAATGACCGTCGTTTTCCCGGTGCCCGGCCCGCCGGTTAAAATCATCATCGGGCTCATCAGCGCTTTTTGGATCGCTTCTTTTTGTGACGGCGCATATTCGACGCCGATCCGTTCTTCCAGCTCGCCGAGGGCAAGCAGAAATTCGGATTCCGGAAATTGATCTTCGTACTCTGTTTGTGACATGATGCGCTCAATATTGGAGGCAATGCCTTTTTCTGAGAAATAAAGCGACGGAAGGTACACTTTATCGCCTTCAATGACGACCTTGCTTTCCTCCTCGAGTTTTAAGAGTTCAGTCTCAACGGAGTCAAGGGGGATCTCAACATTTTGATATTCTTCCAAAAGCGCTTTTACATCCCGTGCCAGTTCTTCTTTATTGACGTACACATGCCCGTTTTGCATGCTTTCCATTTCAAGCGTATAGCGGCAGCCGGCCTGGATGCGGTGCGGATGCGTTCCGCTGATACCAATCTGCCTGCCGAGTTCATCGGCGCGCCCGAACCCGATACCATCGATATCATCTACAAGCCGGTACGGATTTTGTGCAATGATCTCAAGCGCCTGATCCTGGTAAACCTGATAGATGCGCATCGCGATTTGCGGGCCGAAGCCGTACTGCGCCAGCCCGATCATAACACGCTCAAGCCCCTGGTTTTCGACTAATGTATCATGGATCAGCTGCGCTTTGTCCGCAGCGAGTTTTGGAACTTGATCGAGGACGGACGGATCTTCCAGAATTTTGCTGATCGCATTTTCCCCGAGCGCCTCGACAATCCGTTCCGCCGTTTTCTTGCCGATACCATTAAACAAATCGCTTGAAAGGTACTCGACAACGCCCTGCTTTGTATTAGGGATTTCTTTTTGGAAGCGGTCCGCATGGAACTGAAGGCCGAATTTCGGGTGTTCCTGCATTTTTCCGAAGAACGTGTATGTCTCCTGCTCGTGGATGCGCGGAAAATAACCGGTAATCACCGTTTCCTTTTCTTCCAGTTCAACGTTTGTCTCTTCAATCCGCACGCGAATGACCGAATACAAATTTTGCTCGTTGTGGAATATGGTGACGAGATGCTTCCCTTTTATAAATTTTTCCTGGTCCTGGAATAAATCCATCGCATGCTGTTTTTCCAATTCAACCACCTTACTGCGCACCAATTTCCTTTAATTTGGCCGCCATTTTGATGCCGTAACCGGCCAGCAGATGGTCCGGTTGAATGTCCACCGCTTTTTGGAAATAGCGGAGCGCTTCATCCAGCTGCCCGTAAAATTGCATATAAATGGCACCGGCATTGTATAAAGCATCCGTATGCTCAGGCTCTGCCTCGAGAACCTTTTGGAATTGTTCCAGCGCTTCGCCGGCAAGGTTGGATTTTACAAGGGAAAGCGCGTACTGGAACCTTGCTTCCGTGTCGTCTCCATCCAGTTCAACGCTCCTTTGCAGGTACGGTATCGCGAAGCGCGGGTTGTCCAGCATCATAAAACACATGCCGAGCATAAAGTGGGTATCTTTGTCTTGTAGGCCGTTCCTGAGCGCTTTTTCAAAATATCCGGCTGCCTCTTCGTAATGCCCCTGCTGGTAATGGATTGTGCCGAGGCTGTAGAATGGTGCTGGCATTTCTTTTAATTCGAGTGCTTTATGGTAAAAAATTTGCGCTTTTTCCCATTCACCGGCCGCGAGCAGCACATCGCCGAAATGGATGTAGCCGAGCGGATCATCCGGGTTTTCTTCAATTGCTTCATTAAACCATTTGAGCGCTGCTTCGAGTTTCTTTTCCTGCAATGCTTTCATGCCAAGTTGATGCTTGTCCATATTTGGGTACACTCCTGTTTGATGATACTTGCATTATAGCATAAAAAAGCAAAAACCTGTGTATGTATGAGAAATGGAGCGGTTACCGATTTCAATATTGCTAAAAGGATCTAAAGGCCATATCCCGTAAGCGGCATTAAAGCGGTCTATACAAATCTCATACGGACCAAAAGACTCTTCTTTTTAATCCCTTTGGCATTTATGCCCTCCTCAAAACGGGTACCCATACCATTTTCCTCCCCCAAAAAACAATGCACACAGAATCCAAAAATTCTGTGTGCATTGTGTGTTCAGCCAACATATTCCAGCTGTTCTTTGTTTTTATAAACTTTGTCGATTGTGGCACCTCCAAGGCATTCGTCGCCATTGTAGAAAACAACGGCCTGGCCGGGGGTGACGGCGCGCACCGGTTCGTCGTAAATGACCTTGACTTTATTGCCGCCGAGCACTTGGACCGTTACTTTCTGGTCCGGTTGGCGGTAACGGAACTTCGCCGTGCACTTGAATTCGGCAGGGAGCTTAGTATCCGACACCCAGCTGGCATTTACACCGATCATATAATCGGAATAAAGGGAAGGATGATGGAAGCCCTGTTCCACGTAAAGGACATTTTCTTTGAGGTTTTTGCCGACAACAAACCAAGGCTCTCCGGACCCGCCGATGCCGAGGCCGTGGCGCTGGCCGATCGTATAGTACATCAATCCTTCATGCTCGCCCATCACTTTGCCGCCCAGCGTTTTCATCAAGCCTTTTTGTGCTGGTAGGTAGTTGCTTAAAAATTCTTTGAAATTGCGTTCACCAATAAAACAGATGCCGGTGCTGTCTTTTTTGTTTGCCGTGGCCAGACCGGCTTCTTTCGCAATTTCGCGTACGCGCGGCTTTTCAAGGTCCCCGATCGGGAACATGACACGTTCCAATTGGTGCTGCTGTAGTTGGTTCAAGAAGTATGTCTGGTCTTTATTCCCGTCCACGCCGCGCAACATTTTATATTCGCCGTCCCGGTAAGCGACGCGTGCGTAATGCCCGGTCGCCAGAAAATCTGCGCCAAGGTTCAGGGCGTGTTCAAGAAATGCCTTAAACTTAATTTCTTTATTGCACATCACATCCGGGTTCGGCGTTCGCCCTGCCCTATATTCATCAAGGAAATACGTAAAAACTTTATCCCAATATTGTTTTTCAAAATTCACTGCATAATAAGGGATGCCGATCTGGTTGCAGACGCGGATGACATCATTATAGTCTTCCGTCGCTGTGCAGACGCCGTTTTCATCGGTATCGTCCCAGTTTTTCATAAAAATGCCGATCACATCATAGCCCTGCTGCTTGAGCAGGTAAGCGGCAACGGATGAGTCAACGCCGCCCGACATGCCGACAACAACCCTTGTATCTTTAGGTGCTTTTTTCATAATGCCTCCTCTTTTCTATTTTTGCTGGAACCTACGTACAATTTCCGCAGTTTTGCGGGCGGCCGTTTCCACCAGCTCCATCGTGTTTGCGATTCCGAAGCTGAAGCGGATCGAATTGTGGAGACGTTCCGAATTTTTCCCGAACATTGCAACGAGCACATGCGATGGTTCAATCGATCCGGCTGTACAGGCCGAACCGCTCGAGGCAGCGATCCCCGCCATATCGAGACTCACAAGCATCGACTCAACATCCGTCTTCGGAAAACTAAGATTGAGCACGTGCGGCAATGCCTCCTCCGCATTGCCATTCAGGAGAAATTCAACCTTTTCCTGCCGTAAAATTTCCATAAATTTAAATTTAAAAGCGTTATATTGCTGCTGCTTTTCAGGAAGCGAACGCTGCACAATTTTTACCGCTTCGGCGAATCCGGCAATTGACGCAATATTTTCCGTCCCCGGGCGCCGTTTCAGTTCCTGTTCGCCGCCGAAATTTCGGTTTTTCAGTTTCGTGCCGTTCCGCACATATAAAAATCCGATTCCCTTCGGCCCGCCGATTTTATGCGCCGAGACCGACAACATGTCCACGTTCAGGGCATTTACGTCTAATTTTACCAACCCGTATGCTTGGACCGCATCGGTGTGGAAATAAGCCTGGTGGTTTCTCAACATTTCGCCGATTTCCGCTATCGGCTGGATCGTCCCCACTTCATTATTTCCATACATGACGCTGACGAGAATTGTATCATCCCTGAGCGCTTTTTGCACGTCTTTTGCCCGGATCCTTCCTGTTTCATCCGGCTGCAAATATGTCACGTCGTATCCTTTTGACTCCAAATATTCCATTGTATGCAAAACTGCATGGTGCTCGATTGCTGTGGAAATAATATGCCTGCCTTTATCCGCAGCTGCTTCCGCCGTGCCGAGAATCGCATAGTTGTCCGCTTCCGTCCCGCCGCTTGTAAAAATAATTTCACTAAATTGCGCGCCGATGCTATCTGCAATCGTTTGGCGCGCTTCATCCAATATGCGGCGCGCTTCCCTGCCGAAAGCGTGGATGCTTGATGCATTCCCAAACGAAGTGGTGAGCACCTGCATCATTTTTTCCGCAGCCTGCGGATGGACAGGGGAAGTAGCCGCATGGTCCAAATAGATTTTTTCCACTCTTTACACCCCAAATAATTAAATATAATACATGTAAGCATCTGGTTCGGTATCTTCCCGGTATTTTGCCAAATCTTCAATCGTTGTACTGTCCAGGACGTCTTTGACCGCATCCCGGATCCGGATCCAAAGCTGGCGTTTGACCGGTTCTTCATCTTCTATGCCTTCTACAGGCGTGATCGGGCCCTCAAGGACGCGGATCACATCGCCGGCTGTGATTTGGGAAGGTTTTTTCGTTAAAACATAGCCGCCGTAAGCGCCGCGGATACTTTTTACAAACCCGGCATTGCGGAGTGGCGAAATCAGTTGCTCCAAATAATGCTCGGATAAATCCTGGCTATGGGCAATCGATTTTAAAGATGTCGGCCCTTCGCCGTATCTTTTCGCCAGTTCAATCATAATTGTTAACCCGTAGCGGCCTTTTGTTGAAATTTTCATCATGCACACCTCTTTCCGCTTATTACTTTTTCATCCAATTTCCCATAAGCCACCGCACTCCGGTAGGGCAAATCCGGCAACGTAGCGTTGGGCGGGGTGAAATGTTCACACCGTCCGTCATGAGGCGCAGTACGAAGCGCCCGCACCCAAAACGGATACGATCAATAAACGAGCAAGCAACCATAAAAATTGCCCAATAATTGTCAACATTCCCTTTGCGATTCACGTTTTATTCACACACACACTCGTTCTCAGCTTAACATATTATAGCATAGTAATCAGGATAATGTGAAACAGGCGAAACCCGAAATAAGGCTGCCCGCGGTTTCCCGACATTGATACGCTGCCGTACCCCCGCTTCACCAAACAAAAACACCATCCGGAAAATCGAATGGTGTTCCGCTTTTTATTGGGCTGTATATCCGCCGTCCACATGGAGATCTGTGCCGGTAATAAAAGATGCGTGATCACTTACAAGAAACAGGACGGCGTTGGCGATTTCTTCCGGCCTGCCAAGCCTGCCCATCGGATTATGATCAATCACTTCCTGAATTTGTTCTTTTGTGAAATATTTTAGTGCCGGCGAATCTGTCGTACCCGGAGAGACACTGTTCACGCGGATTCCCCGTTTTGCGTAAGTAACCGCTTCTGCACGCGTCAAGTTGACAACCGCAGCTTTTGCGGCGGAATAAGCCGCACTGTTGGTGATGCCGACGTGGGCCATAAACGAACCCATATTGACAATCGCGCCCGAGCCGTTTTTCAGCATATACGGAATGGCATATTTATTGGAAAGCATCACGCCGGTTAAGTTAATATCCAGCACTTTTTGCCAGTAGTCCTGATCCAGCTCATGGACAGGCCCGTGCTTTTCAGGAATGCCGGCACACGCTACCAAGATGTCAAGTTTTCCGTATGCATCCGTCGCCCTTTCCATCAGATGCCTCACGCTGTATTTATCGGACACGTCACAATGGACAAAAATTGCTTCCCCTCCGGCTTCCTTAATTTTATCCGCAACCGTGATTTTTGATTCCGCAACATCCCCAATCACCACTTTTGCACCTTCATTGGCAAAAAGCTTGGCGGTCGCCTCACCGATCCCGGAAGCGCCGCCTGTAATGACGGCAACTTTATTTTCCAGTAACATCGAACTCACCTTCCAATACTTCCATCTTTTCTAAGAGCCATAAACAGGCTGATCACAATGAAGTACTATCTTTGCCGGAATCCTTCTAAATTCCTTATGTAAAACCGTTCACGATACAGCCTCACAACCATTATAGCAAAAAACAACAAAGTACATGTTTAATTTACTAGAAAAAGCGTAAATGACCAAGCCATGCGCAATATTCGCAAAAAAAAAGATTTGCTTATTGCTGCACATTTTATCATCGCGGTCGGAAAAAACTTATGCCGGGTGAGATCTTCGCAATCAGCATTACAATCCCCCAAGCGGCATTGCTTTTCGCACGCCCGCAAAATCTGGTAAGATAATGGTACAAGAGACAGTTTGGAGAGATCGCTATGAAAGACCAGCCACTTGCTTACCGGATGCGGCCGAGGACGATCGAAGAAGTGATCGGGCAGCAGCACTTGGTCGGCAAAAACAAAATCATTTACCGGATGGTGAAAGCAAGGCAGCTTTCTTCCATGATTTTGTACGGTCCGCCCGGAACCGGCAAAACCTCGATTGCAAGCGCCATTGCCGGCAGCACAAAATACGCTTTCCGCACGTTAAATGCGGTAACGAACAATAAAAAAGATATGGAAATCGTTGCGGCCGAGGCGAAAATGAGCGGGAAAGTCATCCTGCTTTTGGACGAAGTGCACCGTTTGGATAAAGCGAAGCAGGATTTTTTGCTCCCTTATTTAGAGTCCGGCATGATCGTCCTAATCGGGGCAACCACAAGCAACCCTTACCATGCCATTAACCCGGCGATCCGCAGCCGCTGCCAGATTTTTGAACTTTATCCGCTTTCGCTTGATGAAATGAAGCTGGCCTTAAAGCGCGCGTTGGATGATGCCGACAGGGGTCTTGGAAAATACAATGTAAAAATTGATGACGATGCATTCGACCATTTTGCACAAGCGAGCAACGGAGACGTGCGCAGTGCTTTAAACGCACTTGAACTGGCGGTGTTCTCCAGTGAGCCCGGCGATAGCGGCGCAATCCATATCACATTGGATATTGCCGAAGAATGCATGCAGAAAAAAAGCCTCGCCCATGATAAAGACGGCGATGCGCATTATGATGTGCTGAGCGCTTTTCAAAAATCGATCCGCGGCAGCGACGCCAATGCCGCCCTCCATTATTTGGGCAGACTCATTGAAGCAGGCGACCTGCCAAGCATTGCGAGAAGGCTGCTTGTGATAGCCTACGAAGATATCGGCCTCGCGAGCCCGCAGGCAGGCGCTCGCACGCTTGCCGCCGTACAGGCTGCGGAGAAACTCGGATTCCCGGAAGCACGCATTCCGCTCGCGGCCGCCGTGATCGAATTATGCCTGTCGCCAAAATCCAATTCCGCGATCATGGCAATTGACGCCGCGCTGGCTGACATCCGCGCCGGAAAAAGCGGGGAAGTGCCCGCCCATTTAAAAGACGCCCATTACAAAAGCGCCAAACTTTTGGGGCGGGGCGTCGGCTACAAATACCCGCATGATTTTGAAAACGGCTGGGTAAAACAGCAGTATTTACCGGACACGATCAAAAACGCCCATTATTACGAACCGAAAAAAACCGGAAAATTTGAAAGTGCGCTCGCAGCTGTTTACGAAAAAATCGAAAAGAGCAAAAAAGGCAGCTGACCCGCTTTTCACTTGAGCGGGCCGGCTTTTTTATTCCTCAATTCTTGCCTGCCCGGTTGCCGTGCATCAACGGCTCTACCAAAGGGCTGTTTTCCCCCAAAGATAGAAGTGGATTTTTAGTAGTTACTGGTAAAAAGACCAGTTCAAATCTCCCCCGGAACGTATCATATAACAAAGACGAATACTGCTGGAGTAGTATACCGAAAAGAATGGACGACAGAAATGGGGTGAAAAGATGGATCTTTTCACTGCTCTTGCCACAGTATTTACTTTTTTAGCAGCGATGGCGTTTATACTTTGGCGGCCGAACGGTTTAAATGAAGCGGTCCCTGCATTGATCGGCGGCTTGCTCATGTTTGCTATCGGAAGCGTCAATCTGTCCGACCTGGCGGATATCGCCGAACACGTATCGGGCGCTGCGATTACGATCATTGCAACCATGGTCATGGCCATCGCTCTGCAAAGTTTCGGCTTTTTCCACTGGATAACGGATAAACTGCAAAGCTATGCAAAAGGATCAGGCATCCGGCTGTTTTGGCTGATTAATTTCCTTTGCTTCCTGATGACGCTCTTTTTCAACAACGACGGCAGTATCTTAATCACCACCCCGATTCTCATTCTGCTATTCAAAAAAATCGGCTTAAAAAAACACGAGCAAATTCCTTATTTGATCAGCGGTGCCATTATCGCAACCGCATCAAGCGCCCCGATCGGCGTCAGCAATGTCGTCAATTTGATCGCGCTGCAAATGATCGGCCTCGATTTATACGCACAGACAGAAATGATGCTCATACCGTGCCTGGCAGGCTTGATTTTCCTAGCGCTTTTATTGTATGCAGTGCTTTATAAAAGAATCCCGAAAACATTGCCGGACCCGCATGCAAAATCTCCTTTGCATTATCGTGCCCATCCGCTCCGGGACAGGCATCATGAACCAAAAAAATGCCGCCGGAACAGAAACGGCAGCGCATGATGATCAGCGTGCTTCTATTTGTCCTCGTGCTCAGGATCGGGCTGTTCGCCGCTTCGTTTTGGGGCATTCCAATATGGATTGTAGCCGCCACCGGTTCAGCAGCCATTTTAACATGGCGCTACCTGGTGTTAAAAAAATCCCCGCTTGATGTACTGAAAAAAACACCATGGCATATCTTCGTCTTTGCATTCAGCATGTATATGATGATCTACGGCCTCCATCATGCCGGGCTGACGCGACTGCTTGCAACAGGCTTACAACCGTTGCTTAGCGAAAACATGATGCACAGTACGATAGCGATGGGGGCGCTTGTGACGGTGCTATCAAACTTATTCAATAACCATCCTGCCTTAATGGTCAGTACCCTTACGATTACCCATATGGACCTTCAACCGGCTCACCTGCAGACAGCCTATATGGCAAGTATAATTGGCAGCGATATTGGCTCGCTGATTCTGCCTATCGGGACACTGGCTACTTTAATCTGGCTGCATATTCTGAAAATTAATCATATCAAATTCCACTGGAGAGAGTATATCCGCATCACTTTTGTCACCATTCTGCCCACTGTTTTGGCTACCTTGTTCTTATTATACGGATGGCTGCGCCTGTTCTATTAAAAAACCGGCCCGGCGCTTATTCGACAAGCGCCGGGTTTTTCCGGTCACGTTCCGGAGTTGGCTGCATAAGCGCATTTGATATGTGCGAGTTTTAAATAAACGGTTTCCCCATAAGCATTCGCCAGCTCTGCGATATTTTGGTCCAGTTTTTTCAGTACACCCGTTTTGTCGGACGAGGTATCGAGGTCAAATATAACCAGCGAGCCCTCATATTTTTTCAACTGTTCTTCAAATGACCGTGCAAAAGGCTGATTAATCGGCTTCACCGGCAAATCTTCATCGGACAGGCTGTATGGAGTTTGTCTAGCCGGATACGGCGTGAGCCATTTTACATGCTGCATCGATACCAAAATCGTTTTATAAACCGGCGAGTAAAAAACAAAATAATCATTCAGGACACTGGCAATATAGCCATATAAGATTTGATTTTCGGATAAAATAAGTTTGACAAACATCCCTTTTGCGTTCATCAAAATTTTGCGGTAGGAAACAGGTTCATTTTTCCCCAGTTCCTGTTCTGAAGGCGTTGTTTCTCCGAAGATATTTTTTTCTGTTTTTTCTTTCAGTTTATGAATATGGACAAAAGGAATATATAGGTATTCGTTTCCGTCATACAAAATCAGAAGATCCGCTCCGACATCGATAAGGTTCCCGGACAGTATTAAGTTGCCGGATAAAAGGATCTCGATTTCACTGCCAAGATGCTGTTCTATTCCCATTTGCCACCTCCTTTTTCTTCGAATTTGCCGTTATTTTGTTTTCCATACATAGTTTTTCGATTGTACAACAGTTTCCCGGATATGGGAAAGGTTATTTGAATAAGCAGAAGATTCCCAGTCTGATGAGGATGAAGAGGATGATGATTCGCTGTAGGAGCCGCTTGATTCTGTATCCTCATAATAGTCATCGCTGCTAACGCTATTACGGTCGCCACTTGATTCTGTATCCCCGTAATAGGAGACGGATGAACTGGATGAACTCGATGAACTGGACGAACTGGATGAAGAGGATTCATCATCATCCTTGGTGCCGGAACTGCTCTCATTTTCTTTGTTTTGTTCCTGCTTACCAGCTCCCTTCGCACCGACGCTGATGCTTTTCACATGGAACGGATGAATCCGAAATAATTCTTCATTGTGGACAAGGGTATACAAGCCGCTGGAATTTTCAGTTAAAATTCCTTCAATCGCCTCAGGCCCGTTCCGGTTAATCGATACCCACTGGTGGTTAAAAATTTTAAACAAAGAAGAAAAGTGCGGCGCCAGGACGAAATCTACCTTCCCATTTTCCAAATATTTCGTCATTTCCCGTTCCGCTACGCTTTTAATATGTTCCAGATTGTAGTATACGGTGCCGTCTTCCTTTGTCCACAGCACAATATAATCTTCGCCGACAGCAAGCAATATGCCTAGCCTCGACTCTGGGCCGCCCTGATTCACTTGGATCGCCTGGTTTACCATCGTTTCGAGAAGCGAAAAAAAGTCCTGCGCACACCTGCACTCCTTTTCGCTATCCCGCTCCGTATTCATTTGCCCTGCGTTTCTTTTTGAATTTTCGCTGATGCTTTGGATATGTCGGGTTTGATAATAGATGATGTCTTTTTCGGTAGCGAGCGTTACATAATCGTCCTGGATATCAAGCAACACGCCTGTTTTCGATTCAGGCCCTCCCCTGTAGATTGTTACGGTCCTCCCCAACAAAGATGATGGAATGAAGTCTTTGCTCATGATGTTCCCCCTTAATAGATAGATTATCCTCCGGAATGTTTATCCTTGGAAGGTAGATACATCATAATCATACGTGGCACGGCTCTTTTTTGCATTGGCATTCTCCCTAGTTTCTCCAAAATCAGCAGTTACCTACTGTTTTACCAGCCGAGCTTGGCAAGCTGTTCGCGTATATACGCACTCCTTGCCGCAATATATTGATAAATCAGTTCCGGCTCCCCTAGCCATTCCGTTTTGTCTTTATACGGATCAAGCGCGATACAGCTGTACAGATCTTTGTACATGCCGTCTACTTTTGGCTTGATAAAATCAATGGTAAACTGGTGCTGTAAAATCTCGGATAATATGTCACGGTACTGTTTCTGAAAAGCCGTTACATTCAGAATACGGGCCGTTAAGGTATTATAACCCTCCAGCGGGACATAATCTTCTTCCATCCGTTTTCCATTCACATCACGACCCCAAGTTGCATCGTAATCCCACGGGATCATCTCGAAAAGGCCTGTATCACGATTTTGATAGAATGCATAATTGTGCACAAAACCGTCGTAGTTTTGGGTGAAAATAACACCCGCAAGCCAGCGGAGATACCGGTCTATATTTAAATATTTTCCGATTTCCTTCTCAAACTCCAGTTCCAGCATTGTGTTAATCTTATAAATAAATGTTTCGAGGTGGTTGCTGTCTTCTGCCGTTCCCGTCTTCCTTTCATAACCGGATAAAAGGGAAGATTTTACATCTTTATCAAGATCGCTCATCAGCGAGAAATTCGCATCACCATCAATCGCGTAATAAATGGGACCGTTTGGAAGTCCCCTTTTTGCCAAAAAATTTTCATCGACAGATTCCAGTTCCAGATAAATTCCTTCTGTTTTGCCATTTACTTTTAAAAAAACATGCCGTGAACGCGGGGAAAGAACGCCAATATCCGAAAAAAAATCGAGGGACAGTTTATTTCTAATTAATGAAGGATCTTTGTATTCCCCATTCAGATGGATTTCTTTCGCCCCCCGGAAAGTTTTTCTGCCGTAAAAAGAAACATAATAAGATTTTTTCGGAAAATCACGGATATGGGATCCACGGTACGCTATATCGATATCGTACCGTTTTTTTCCAACCGTCAGTTTTGCCGGAAGCGTTTCGTCATTCCAAACATCCTTTTTTAATTCCCGTAAATCCATTGGATGGATGTAAATTTGATAAACAGGTATTTTAATAGCTTTCATTGATCTCCCCCCGTTAAATTTTATGAGGGATAGACAATAATTGGCATGGGCTTTCGGGTAAAAACAGTTCTTTCCGCTCCTCCAATAACGATGAAGGTATTTATCTATTTTTTTCAATTTACATATTTGTCATATCGCACTGTTAAGAATTTCACGTAAGATAGTAAAGAAAAGAGTCAAGTTTTAATGGATTTGGCTCTAATGAAAAGGAGGGAAATCTATGAGCCGCTATTCACGTGAAGATATTCAGGCAGGGGTAGACGAAGTGACACAAAATGGTCTCGACGAGTATATGTATCAGGATCCGGGAAGGGACAGGAAACGGAAACGCTGCAAATGCACCTGCGAATGTGAATGCAGCAGCCATCACCGCAATACTTCACGCAACAGGAGCACTTCCAGGAACAGGAATACCTCTCGCAATAGGAGCTGCAATACTTCCAGAAAGCGTCATACTTCTAGCAGAAAACACAATACTTCTAGAAAACGCAATACTTCCAGAAAACGCAATACTTCTAGAAAACGCAATACTTCCAGAAAACGCAATACTTCTAGAAAACGCTGCACTTCCAGAAAACACAATACTTCCAGAAAACGCAATACTTCCAGAAAACGCAATACTTCTAGAAAACGCAATACTTCTAGAAAATGTCATACTTCTAGAAAATGTCATACTTCAAGCAGAAAACGCCACACTTCCGGGAAACGCAGCAGTTGCGACCGTTACCAGATGGTAGAAGAACAGTGGAAAAACGGAAGCATGTGGTCTGTACGTTACCGCAGGAATGATTAAACCAACAAAGGGGAAGCAAATGAGTGCTTCCCCATACATAAATTTTATTATCGTCGGAATTTAACAGGCTTACATATTATTGTTTTACCGAGGTGCCTCTATTAACCCGCTTTTCCCGCAGAAATCCCAAGAATAGCGCGTCAATGTAAGATTGCTAACGGGACCTATTAAATTTAACAGAACCTTTTCAACAAAACCGCCATGGAAAGCGGTTTTTACGTTTACTTTTCGTCTTTCACCCGTTTGATCGGAATGTCTTTCAGAATATCACGGACGACATAGCTTGCCATAAAAAGGCCGGCTGTTGACGGGACAAATGCGTTTGACGAAGGCGGCATTTGCGCTTTCCGGATCTCCGCATTGTCATTCCCGACCACTTTGCGGACATCTTCGCGGATTACAATCGGGCTTTCATCGGAAAACACGACAGGAATTCCTTTCCGGATGCCTTCTTTCCGCAGTTTCAGCCGCACAACTCGGGCAATCGGATCAGTGTGCGTTTCGGAAATATCGGCAATCCTGAGCCGCGTCGGATCCATTTTATTGGCCGCCCCCATGCTGGAAATGATTTTTATGTTCCGTTTCAGGCATTCCTTCATTAAATGCACTTTGTAAATAATCGTATCAGAAGCATCCACGACATAATCGGGGTTGTATGCAAAAAACTGTTCATACGTTTCTTCCGTATAAAACATTTTTAAAGAAATGACTTCGCACTCCGGGTTAATATCGGCAATGCGTTTTTTCATCAGATCGGCTTTCGGCTGGCCGATGGTAGAAAGCAGCGACGGGATTTGGCGGTTGATATTTGTGATATCGACATCGTCTTTATCAACAAGGATCAGTTTTCCTATCGCCGATCTGGCAAGGGCTTCAACCGCAAACGATCCCACGCCCCCGACCCCGAGAACGGCGACGGTGCTGTTTTTCAGCTTTCGCAATCCTTCCTGCCCGATCGCCAGTTCATTCCGTGAAAACTGGTTCAGCATCTTCATCATCTCCAAACATACTTACTTCTTCCATAGATTATCCAAAAAAGGGCAGGAATGCAATATTTTACGGTAAAGTCTCACGTTCCAACGTTTTGTTTTCGCCTTCACGACGGTTGCTGTAAAACCGGGTAAGCAGCTGGCCATAAAAGGAAGCGAGCACCTGCTGAAACAGCATGCCCGAGATGACCGGCAGTACAACCTGGGCCGGAAAAAACGAAACAGCAATAACCGAGCCTGCGCTGATATTGCGCATCCCGCCGCTGTAAGTCAGCGTCACGATCATATCCCGATCCAGATGGAAAACGGCCCCGGTGATCCAGCTTAAAAAATAGCCGGATGCCGAGATGAACAAGACCGTTAAGATTATAAACAGTACATGGGCATTCAAGTGCTTGAGATACGGCGATACAACACCGCCGTTGATCATGACAACAAGAAACATCCCAATTTTGGAAAACGGGGAAAGGATTGAAGCAGCCTTTCGCTGTGTTTCCATCGATGTCCACTGGCTGAGCAGAATACCGAGCAGGGATGGAATAACAATCATTGTAAAAAGATCCTGCATCAGCGGCCAGGCATCAATATGCACGCTTTTACCGACAAACAGCAGCAAAGTCAGCGGCACAATGAGCGGAGAGAGCAGTGTATCCAATAAAATCACCGTTAAAACAAGCGGGATATTCCCTCTTTGCATCATGGCCCACACAAAGCTTGTCACGCCGGTCGGAATTGCTACCGAGAGTAAAAAACCGGTAATGGTTAATGGATGATGTTGAAAAAACAAATGGCCCACACCGTATGCATAAAGGGGCATAAGCACGTGCAGCACCGCCAATGCGAGCACGATCGGAAACGGACGGCGGACAACGGCCCCAAGCTGCTTAAACGTCGAACCGATGCTGCCGGTAAATGTCATAAAGGCAAACAGCCACGGCACCAAAAACAGGAAGCCTGTGATGCGATACCCGAAAACCATCCCGATGATCAGGCTTCCGGGTATGAAAACCGGCATCATTTTGCCGAGAAAGCGGTTGGCACGGTCAAAAATTGTAAGTTCCACGAAATTTCCTTCTTTTCCTGCTATATGGTCTCACATTGTTGCTGGACGCGAAATCCGCTTCCCGGGTAAGCCCCGTCAATTTTGCGACCACCAGCGGTTTTTCCTGAAATAAAATAAAAAACCCTCTTCTTTCAAGAAGGGTAAAAGCGGAATGAGTCCCGAATGTGCCGTTGTTGCAATCCTTGGTTTTGATCCCGCTCTCAAGCAGGTGGGTGCCCTGCTTCAGGTTTTATACGTCCCCGGGAAAAGGCATGTACGCCGCCTGAAGACTCCGGGCTCCCTGAAATGAAGTGTTCGGTCAAAACGATAAGGCTCATATACGAACACATCAGGACCCATTCAACTTGTATATATATTATCATTTTTCCCGCCGGTTTTCAAATGGAATTGTTTTCACCGTCACCGGACTTTTGTTTCATTTTTTCAAATTTAATTCCAATTGCAATGCATCCAGCTGCAAATCGCTGACCGGACCCGGCGCATCCGTCAGCAGGCAGCTTGCGCTGGCCGTCTTCGGAAATGCAATTGTATCGCGTAAGTTGGAGCGGCCGGCGAGCAACATAACGATCCGGTCCAGGCCCAATGCAATGCCCCCGTGCGGCGGTGTGCCGTAGTCAAATGCATCAAGCAAAAAGCCGAACTGGGCCTGGGCCTGTTCTTTTGAGAAGCCAAGCGCCTTGAACATTTTTTCCTGTACGTCACGCTCGTAAATTCTGAGCGATCCGCCGCCAAGTTCATACCCGTTTAACACAATGTCATAGGCTTGCGCTTTGACGCTTGCCGGATCGGTTTCAAGCTTATCGATATCTTCACGGAACGGCATTGTGAACGGATGGTGAGCCGCCGTATAGCGCCCTTCTTCTTCGTCGTACTCAAGAAGTGGCCAGTCCGTTACCCACAGGAAGTTAAATTTTGACTCGTCAATCAGGTCAAGTTCTTTGCCGAGTTTGTTCCGCAGCGCCCCGAGCGCGTTCGCGACAACTGATTTTTTGTCTGCTACAAACAGCAGGAGGTCTCCTGCTTTGGCTTCTGTAATGGCAGCAATCTGCGCCTGTTCTTCTTCCGTAAAAAATTTAGCGACTGGACCTTTAAGGCCTTCTTCTTCCATTTTCAGCCACGCCAAGCCTTTTGCGCCGTAACGGCCAGCGAATTCCGCGAGTGCATCGATGTCTTTTCTGGAATACTTGCCTGCCGCTCCTTTTGCATTGATGGCTTTCACCTGGCCGCCCGCGCTTACAGCAGAGGCAAACACTTTAAATTTGGAATTTTTGACGGTTTCCGAAAGATCAACCAGCTCCATCCCGAAGCGCGTATCCGGTTTATCAGTGCCGTAACGGTTCATCGCTTCTTCGTACGTCAGCCTCTGCAGCGGCGTTTCGATATCAATATTTTTCACTTCTTTCATGAGGCGTTTGATCATTCTTTCCGTCATCGCCAAAATATCTTCCTGGCTCATGAAACTCGTTTCGATATCGATCTGCGTGAATTCCGGCTGCCGGTCCGCGCGCAAGTCTTCATCGCGGAAGCAGCGGGCAATTTGGTAGTAGCGGTCGAAGCCGGATATCATCAGCAATTGCTTAAACAATTGCGGTGACTGCGGCAGCGCATAGAATTCCCCTGGATGCACCCGGCTCGGCACCAGGTAGTCGCGCGCGCCTTCCGGGGTGCTTTTCGTTAAAATCGGGGTTTCGACATCGATAAACCCTTCTTCATCCAAAAAGTTCCGTACCGACTTTGTGATGGCATGGCGCATTTTGAATGTTTCAAACATTACCGGGCGCCGCAAGTCAAGATAACGGTATTTCAGGCGCACATCTTCCGCAACATCCGTCTGGTTTTCAATCATAAACGGCGGGTTTTTCGCGCTGTTGATGATCACAAGCTGTTCCGCCTGGATTTCAATTTTGCCGGTTTTTAAGTTCGGATTGACCGTGTTTTCAGAACGTGCAACGACTTCCCCCCGTACTTCCAAAACATATTCATTCCGGACTTTTTCGGCCAGTTCAAACGCTTCTTTTGATACGGCCGTATTAAATACGATTTGGACAACGCCGGCCCGGTCGCGCAAATCGATAAAAATCAGGCCGCCCAAATCGCGCCTTCTCTGTACCCAGCCTTTCAATATCACTTTTTCTCCTATATGCTGTTCTGTTACATCGCCGCAGTAATATGAACGTCCTTCCATTATTCTTCCCCCATGTTTGCCATTTTTTTAAATTCGGAAATAAACCCGTCAATCGGCAATTCTTTCTGCTCGCCTGTCGCCATATTTCTGACATTGACTTTATTTTCCTTTAACTCATCTTCGCCGATAACCGCAACGAATTTTGCCTGCACCCGGTCGGCTGCTTTAAATTGCGCTTTTACTTTGCGCCCCATATAGTCTTTGTCAGCAGAGAAACCTTCGCTTCTTAAAGCATGCAGCAGTTTAAAAGCGGCCGTTTTCGTTTCATCGCCGATCGCCACGACATAACAATCCAGGCTGCGGGCAACCGGCAGTTCGATTCCTTCCGCCGCGAGCGCAGCAAGCAGCCGCTCGATGCTGAGCGCAAAGCCGATTCCCGGCGTTTCCGGCCCGCCCATTTCCTGTACAAGGCCGTTGTAACGTCCGCCGCCGCAAAGCGTTGTAATCGCGCCGAAGCCTTCCGCATTGCTCATAATTTCAAAGCAGGTATGGTAATAATAATCCAGCCCACGCACCAATGTCGAATCCACTTCATACGCAATGCCGAGCGCGTTTAAATAATCCAGCACCTGATCAAAATACGCTTTTGAATGTTCATTCAGATAATCTAAAATGGACGGCGCTGTTTTCATAAGCGGATGGTCATGGTCTTTTTTACAGTCAAGAATGCGCAGCGGGTTTTTTTCAAGCCGATTTTGGCAGTCAGTGCAAAATTCGCCGATATGCGGTTTAAAATGGCTGATTAGCGCTTCCCGGTGCTTCATCCTGCTCTCTTTATCCCCGAGGCTGTTGATCACAAGTTTTAAGTTTTTCAAGCCCAGTTGTTGATAGATTTCCATCGCCATCGAAATCACTTCCGCGTCAATGGCCGGGTCTTCACTCCCTAACGCTTCGACCCCGAACTGGACGAACTGTCGGAAGCGCCCCGCCTGCGGCCGTTCGTAACGAAACATCGGGCCGTTGTAATACAATTTGACCGGCTGGACAGCGTTTCCGAACATTTTATGTTCAATAAATGAACGCACGACCGGCGCCGTCCCTTCCGGCCTCAAGGTCAGGCTGCGATCCCCCCTGTCCCGGAACGTGTACATTTCTTTCTGGACGATATCCGTCGTATCGCCGACCCCTTTTTGGAAAAGCTCCGTATATTCGAAAATCGGTGTCCGAATTTCCCGGTACTGGTAATTTTCGCATATTTTTTTTGCCGTATTTTCAATATAATTCCATTTTTCCACTTCACCCGGCAGGATGTCCTGCGTACCCCGCGGAATCTGAATGGCCATATCGCGTCCTCCTTCTTGAGCTTATGTATGTATAATAAAAAACTCCCGTCCCTTGTTCGAAACAAGGGACGAGAGCTTATTTCCCGTGGTGCCACCCTAATTGAAGCATTGTGCTTCCACTTTTACAGTTAACGCCTGTAACGTCCGGCCCTACTGGAGCGTTGCCCGTTCAGGACGGAACCTACAAAGTGTTCGTTCATTAAGCCGCGGTGCGGAAATGTTTTCAGCCTGGGACATTTCCTCTCTTTTCACCCGTATCTTAATTACTTTGCTTTGTCATCGGTTTTTGCAATTTTGTCATCTATTTTTATTATGATACGCGCAGGTTCCTCCATTGTCAAGGCTACCGGCAAAATTCCCCCATCTTTTAGGTTACGACCGGCCCAGCTTTTTTTTCAGCAATTTCACGCCGCTTCTAGATAATCCAGATTCCGATGCCAATTCAAGATCGAGCGCTTCAATTTCCGCGCTTGCCGCATCACGGAAATTGACACCGTAAAATTGGTTGACCGCATTGTTTGCTGCCGCATTTTTATCCGCTGCTCTCATTGCTGGTCACTCCTTTGCATGTCTAAATCCGTTTCTCCAGGTTATTTTTCCCTATTTTCATTTTTTTCTTACCCGAAAAAAGGAGTTTTTTTACGGACCACGAATAATGAATAGTGCACAAATATTACCGTCAATTCAAACAGGGACGAGGGGTGGATATGTGAAGAAAAAAATCATGGCGATGGCGCTTTTCGTAATGCTTATTTTTCTTGTTGCACCGGCGGCTCTTAGGACCGTATCAGCAAAGGCAAACGAAACTGTTACCGTCACCCATGAAATCGTGTATATCCGGAGCGGCCCAGGGTTATCTTACCCGATCATCGGTGAAGCGCTTCAAAATGAAACATTTGCCGTCCTGCAAAAAGACGGGGACTGGCGCCAAATCCGCATGCCGTCGGGGGACGCGGGATGGATTGCCGGTTGGCTGGTGGAAGAAAGCAGCAATAAAACAACACAATCCGCCAAAATGGGGGTGGTCACCGCCGATATTTTACGCGTCAGGGAAAGTCCGGATCTTACCGCACCGGTTGTGAGTTCGCTTGCGAAAAACATTGAAGTAACTGTCACCGAAATGCATAACGGCTGGGCGCATATTGAAAGTGGCTCTGTATCGGGGTGGACAAGCAGCCAGTATGTGCACACCGGCAAAAACAAAAATACCGGGGAAGCAGCGGAAGGTGGGCTAAGCGCAGCAATCGTTGCTGCATCTAAGTTGAACATCCGAAAATCCCCTTCACTCCATGGCGAAACTGTTGCAACAGCTAGCTATGGAACAAGGCTGCAAATTACCGGCGCCGACCACGGTTGGTACGAAGTCGTACTGGATAATGGCACGCACGGATGGGTCGCAGGCTATTATGTGGAACACGAAAACCAGGTAGAAAAAGCAGAAAACGTGGAGAAAGTGAAGCTTCTTTACGATCACACAAACCTGCGCAGCCAGCCTTTATCCAGTGCTCCAGCCGTCGCCCGCGGCAATGCCGGGGAAAGTTACCCCGTGATCAAACAGGCTGGGGACTGGTATGAAATCCGGCTGAACAGCGGCGCTACCGCATATGTGGCTTCCTGGGTTGTCCAAACAAGCAGGCCGGCAGGGAAAAACCGCCCGGGATTAAAGGGGAAAACGATTGTAATTGATCCCGGGCACGGCGGGTTTGATAACGGAACAACAGGCGCAGGCGGCACCCTTGAAAAGCTCGTTACGCTTAAAACCGCCAATGCCCTGTATAAAAAGCTCGTAAACGCGGGCGCCAAAGTCATTTTAACCCGTGACAGCGATACTTATGTATCATTACCGCAAAGGGTGGCCGTATCAAACGCAAACCATGCTGATGCTTTTGTCAGCATCCATTTCGACAGTTCCGAAGATGAATCCATTTCCGGGCACACGACTTATTACTACCATCCGCGCGACTTCACTCTTGCAAGTATTGTAAGCAAAAATATAAGCAGGCTGATCGGCACAAATGACAGAGGGGTAAAGTTTGGGGATTTCCACGTGATCCGGGAAAATGAACAGCCGGCAATCTTGCTTGAGCTCGGGTATTTAAGCAACCCGAAAGAAGAAAAGCTCATTTTGGGTAAATCATTCCAAACGAAGGCGGTAACCGGGATCTATGACGGGCTGCAGCAGTATTTCCAGTAAGGAAAAAGCCGAAGGGCAAAAAGTAAAGGGCCCCTTCGGCTTTTTTAATACCAACTTTATTTCTTGATTGTCGGATCGGGCATCGCACGTTTGATAAAAAGTGACAAAATTAAAGCAAACACCGCAATTCCAGTTGCCACAAAGAATGCATCATTAATGCCGCTGATCGTCGCATTGACAACCGCTTTTTTATAAAGGGCGTATGTCCCGAGCACTTGGCCGTACTGCGCCGGCAGGCCTGCCGCATGGGCAAAGCCCTGCCCAATCGCAGAGATTTTAGCCGACACATATGGATTGATGCTTGAAAAAGCATTGACATAATTGGCCGTATGGAAATCGGACCGTGTCGACATTACCGTGACAAGAAATGCCGTCCCGAGGCTTCCGGCAACCGTACGGGCGGTATTGGCTGCAGCCGTCCCGTGGCTTGTTAAATGGATCGGCAGCTGGTTCATCCCTTCCGTCATGATCGTCATCATGATGAAGGACATGCCAAAACTCCGCAGCACATACAACATCAACATGTGGGTATAGGTAGTCGTCATCGATAACTTCGTAAATTCGTAAGTCGTCCAGACCGTAATGATCAGACCAACAACAGCGAGCGGCCTGGCACCCATTTTATCAAACAGCCAACCCGAAATCGGGGACATAATCCCCATCACAATCGCACCCGGCAGCATCAGCAAACCGGAATCAAGCGCCGTAAAGCCGCGGATATTTTGCAAATAAATCGGCAGCAAGATCATCCCTGCAAACATTGCCATATTGACGACCATGCTGACAACCGTCGTAAGCGCGAAAATATCATATTTAAATACGCGTAAATCGAGCATTGGTTTGTCTGTCGTCAACTCACGCCAAACGAATAAAATGAGCGAGATGGCAGCAATGATCAGGGAAATGACGACTTTTTTGCTGTCCCAGCTGTCATTCCCTGCTTCACTGAAGCCGTACAGCAGAAAACCGAAACCGAGTGTTGAGAAAATAATGCCCGGAATATCGATTTTCGGGTTTGTCGTTTTCATGACATCTTTCATCCAGATCAAGGAGACGAGTATATCAATCGCCCCGAACGGAATAACGATCCAGAACAGGATATGCCAATCGTAGTGTCCGATCAACCAACCTGATAATGTCGGCCCGATTGCCGGTGCGAAAATCATAGCTACCCCCATCATCCCCATCGCGGTGCCGCGTTTTTCAGGCGGGAAGATGGTCAAAAATACGGTCATCATAAGCGGCATGATGATTCCGGCACCTGCAGCCTGCACAATACGGCCGAGCATCAATATCGAAAAATTCGTCGAAATTGCACACAAAACGGAGCCGATTGTAAATAAAGAAATTGCCGTAATCAGCATTTTCCGCGTGCCCCATTTGCTGATCATAAATGCAGTAACCGGAACGAGAATTCCGTTTACAAGCATATAACCGGTCGACAGCCATTGCACCGTGTTCGCCGTCACATTCAAATCATTCATAATGTGCGGGATCGCCACATTTAAAAGCGTTTGGTTCAATATCGCCACAAACGCGCCAAGCATCATGGCAAAGATAATTTTTCCCCTGCCGTGCCCTTCTTCCAATTCCGCACGGCTTGCGGCAGAAGCCGGCATGGAAGCCTGCGCAGCCGGGGCCGCATCATTTAATAAATGATCCGGCCCATTTTTTTCCGGCCCGCTTGTTTCAGCCTTTTCAACTGTTACGGCCGGCACATCGTTTTCGGCTTTTTCAACCGGCTCAACCTGCGTTTCCGCCATTTGCTGCGGGCGTGCGGCAAACTGTGCTTCCGCAACGTCCGTTGCTTTCTTCCTGCCCCTGTTCCTTATGGCTAAATTAACAATAACAAGTAAAATAATAGACAAAAGAACATAACCTGCGATAAATTTTTCCATCGGATTCACCTACTTATGGATACGCACAGTCACATTCATGCCTGGAACCAAATCCAATCCGCCGTAGCTGTCAAGCTTCACTTTCACAGGAATTACCTGCGTTTCTTTCGTGTAGTTGCCGGAACTTCTGTCCGTCGGCATCAGGGAGAACGTGCTGGCAGCCGCTTTTCCAATTGAATCTACAGTTCCGGTAATTTTTGTATTTGGATAGGCATCCACATACACATCAACATCCTGGCCGGTTTTAACATCGTTGATATCCGTTTCTTTTACTTCAGCCGTTACATATAAAGCATCCAAGTTATAGCTTTGCGCAAGCGTGGTTCCCGCTGAAACATACGTATTCGTCACTGCGGAGTTTTTCACGATCGTGCCGTCAGCCGGCGCTTTCACGTCCATTTTTACAGTAGAAGTACCGTTTTGGACCTGGATCGTACCGATTTTTTCATTTTTTGAGAACTCCTTGCCTTCCTGCCCGTTCCATGATACGAGTTTGCCTGTTGCAGGGGAGGCAATCGTAACTTGCTGGCCGTCAATATACGCATTATCGGTTGTCACATAACTGACCGAGCGGTTGTAGAAGTAGTAGCCGGTAAAACCGCCGCCAACCAAAATGACGAGAATAATGATGTTTAATAAAATCATGCGTCTTGCGCTCATAGTATTCTTTATTCCTCCTCAGATGTTAATATCTTCAGCATATCTTCATGGAGCTTCAACATATTTTTCAATTCCGCCCCATATGCTTTTTCGATTGCATCCATTTTTTTTTTCAATAAAGAGTTGCCATTCATAAGCTCATCAAGCTTGTGTTCCCCCTTATCGGTCAAACAGAGGACAATGGCCCTCCGGTCATTCACAGACGGAATTCTGTTCACAAGCCCATGGTGAACCAGCCGGTCGACGATGCCGCTTACTGTACTGTTCGTTAAGCGAATACTTTCAGCCAGTTCGTTTAACCGCATGTTTGGGTGAAACTTGATGGCATTTAAGGCAAACATTTGCATTACTGTTAAGCCATGCTGTTCCGCATCTTTTGTGGCTACGCGGAGAATGGCTTTATTCAGCTTGGCAAGAGACCTCAACAATTCATTCGTACAGAGATCCATGTATCCCCCTTCCTTTGGCATATAAATTGTTTGGTACAAAATAATTCGCATACGAATTATTAACGAAATCTATCTTCGCATATTTGAATGATAGTTGTCAACTTATTTTTGTTAAAAAATAAGTTGTAAACGATTTTACTTCTTCATCTGCTGCCAGGGCAGTTTCCCCCGCTGGATAACCGGAAATTTTATGAAAATCAATTACGAATATAACATTTCCTTCTTGCATAAAAAACCCCGGCTTTGCCGGAGTTTCTGTATAAACGTTTATTTGCTTTCCAAAATGAGTGTGACCGGCCCGTCATTCGTCAGCCGGACATCCATCATTTCCCCGAATCTGCCGGTTTCGACATGGACGCCTTTTTCCGCGAGCAGCCGGTTAAACTCGTTATATATCTTTTCTGCATGACCAGGCTTGGCCGCTTCCATAAAATTCGGGCGCCGCCCTTTCCGGCAATCCCCGTACAGCGTAAACTGGGAAACCGAAAGAATCTCTCCACCCGTGTCAAGCAGCGACAAGTTCATTTTTCCCTGGCAATCTTCAAATACACGCAAATGGACAATTTTTTCAGCCAAATATGCCGCGTCTTTTTCCGTATCTTCATGGGTAACTCCGACGAGCAAGACAAAACCATTTTCGATCCTGCCTGCAATTTCCCCGTTTACGGTTACGCGCGCTTCTTTGCTGCGCTGCAGTACAACCCTCATCTTCTAAACTCCTTTAACTCATGATCCTTCTGACAGAATAAATATCCGGAATATGTTTAATCCTTTCCACCACTCGGTGAAGATGGCTGATGTTTTGAATGGAAATCGACATAATAATGGTTGCCATTTTGTTGCGGTCCGACCGCCCGCTGACCGCCGAAATATTCGTTTTCGTCTCATTAACGGCCTGGAGCACCTCATTCAACAGGCCGCGGCGGTCATAACCGGTAATTTCAATATCGACATTGTACTCTTTGCGGTCGGACGCATCCGTTTCCCACTCCACCGGGATCAGCCGGTTCCGCGCCTCTTCGTTCTGCACATTCGGGCAGTCTGCGCGGTGGACGGAAACACCGCGCCCTTTTGTAATAAACCCGACAATTTCGTCGCCCGGCACCGGATTGCAGCATTTGGAAAGGCGGATCAGCAAATTGTCGATCCCCTTAACTGTTACGCCCGTATCCCTTTTCCGGTGTTTTACAGGCTGCTTTTGTTCGGATACAATTTCTTTAATCGCCTCTTCGGAATCGCGCTGCTTACGCCATTTTTCCGTAAGCCGGTTGGCAATTTGGCTTGCAGTAATCCCATTGTACCCGACGGCGGCATACATATCGTCTTCGTTCGCAAAATTGAATTTTTCCGCGACCCGTTTTATATTTTCCGACGTAAGCACTTCTTTTACATCAAATTCCAGCGCCCGAATTTCTTTTTCGACCATTTCCCGGCCTTTTTCAATATTTTCTTCTTTCCGCTGCCGTTTGAAAAACTGGCGGATCTTATTTTTCGCCTGGGAAGTTTGCGCTAAATTAATCCAGTCAAGGCTCGGCCCGTAAGAATGCTTCGATGTTAAAATTTCGACAATATCCCCTGTTTTCAGCTGATAATCGAGCGTCACCATCTTGCCGTTGACCTTCGCGCCGATCGTTTTATTCCCGATTTCCGAGTGGATCCGGTAAGCGAAATCAATCGGAACAGACCCTGAAGGCAGTTCAATCACGTCCCCTTTTGGCGTAAACACAAACACCATATCCGAGAACAAGTCGATTTTCAGCGATTCCATAAATTCCTCGGCATTGGCCGACTCGTTTTGAAACTCCAAAATTTCGCGGAACCATGACAATTTTTTCTCAAAAGACGTTTTTTCATTGACCGTTTTGCCTTCTTTATACGCCCAATGCGCAGCCACCCCGTACTCAGCGATGCGGTGCATTTCGAATGTCCGGATCTGCA
This sequence comes from Weizmannia acidilactici, assembly GCF_008974185.1. Lineage (GTDB taxonomy): Bacteria > Bacillota > Bacilli > Bacillales > Bacillaceae_C > Weizmannia > Weizmannia acidilactici. The sequence continues at coordinate 72,714 of NZ_BKZP01000005.1, read as the reverse complement.
CTTCAAGCGGTTCGCCTTTCGGGCCGATCACGGTCGTATGAAGCGATTGGTACATGTTCGGTTTCGGCATTGCAATATAATCTTTAAACCTTCCCGGCATCGGCTTCCAGCATGTATGGATGATTCCAAGCACCGCGTAACAGTCTTTTATGCTGTTGACAATAATCCTGACCGCGAGCAGATCGTAAATTTCGTTGAACTGCTTATGCTGCTGCACCATTTTCCGGTAAATCGAGTAAATATGTTTCGGCCTGCCGGAAATTTCAGCTTTGATATTGATATCCTGCAGCCGCTCTTTTACTTCTTCAATCACATTTTGCAAATATTGTTCGCGCTCGGCACGTTTCCTTTTCATTAAATTGACAATCCTGTAATATTGCTGGGGATTTAAATAACGGAGCGCGGTGTCTTCCAGTTCCCATTTGATGGTAGAAATGCCGAGACGGTGGGCAAGCGGCGCAAAAATTTCAAGGGTTTCATTCGCGATTCTCCGCTGCTTCTCAGGGGGAAGATGTTTTAACGTGCGCATATTATGCAGGCGGTCAGCCAGTTTGATTAAAATAACGCGGATGTCCTGCGCCATCGCGACAAACATTTTCCGGTGGTTTTCCGCCTGTTGCTCTTCGTGCGATTTATATTTGATTTTCCCGAGTTTTGTCACCCCGTCGACGAGCATCGCGACTTCATCATTAAATTCTTCCCTCAGCTGGTCAAGCGTCACATCCGTATCTTCCACTACGTCATGCAAAAAACCGGCTGCAACGGTTGAAGGATCCATCTCCAAATCCGCCAGTATCCCGGCCACCTGGATCGGATGAATAATATAAGGCTCACCCGATTTGCGCTTCTGGGCAATATGCGCTTCTCTGGCGAACTCGTAAGCATGCCGCACCAATTCCACATGCTCATCATTTAAGTATTTTTTCGTCCGTTCAATCACATCTTCGGCGGTCAAAATCCGATCATTCGCCATACAAAAATCACCTTTATAGAAATGGAATGTATATATGAATTGATTTATCGCAAAATCATATTGTAATTATTATCATGAAAAATGAAAAGATTGTAAAGTAAATGATCCATAAAGATAAAAAATAGAGGAAAATGCCGAATTTTATCCAAATTTGTATGAAACAGTCTTTCATATTTTTTACTATTCAGGCATTTTAAACCGGCTTATAAAAAAGGTTATGTTTGTGATCAAAGTTGATCATCGCGAAATCCGCCCGCTTTCCGCACCGTCGCGAGCTTCTTCGCCCGATACCTCAGCACGAGGATCTCTTCTTGCCCGCAATTCCCGCAGGAGTCTTAGAAATTAGCAATAATCAACAATAAAATGTAATAGAGCCATATAAATAAAGAAATCGACAAAATTGCCGATTTCCTTGCGATTATTCATTCTCGTATTTCATCAGGGTAAGTATATCATAACCCTGCAGTTTTTCGCGCCCGTGCAAATAATTGAGCTCAATTAAAAATGCAAGCCCGGCTACGACACCGCCCAGTTCTTCAACGAGTTTGATCGTTGCCTGCATCGTCCCACCTGTTGCAAGCAGGTCATCCGTAATAAGCACGCGCTGGCCCGGTTTGATCGCATCTTTGTGGATCGTAAGCACCGCTTTCCCGTATTCCAAATCATATTCTGCACGGATCGTTTCACGCGGCAGTTTCCCTTCTTTGCGGACCGGGGCAAATCCGACGCCGAGTTCGTATGCAACAGGGCACCCGATAATAAATCCGCGCGCTTCCGGGCCGACCACCAGATCAATATTTTTGTTTTTCGCATATTGGACAATTTGGTCTGTCGCGTATTTAAATGCCGCGCCGTCATTCATCAAAGGCGTGACATCTTTAAAGATAACGCCATCTTTCGGCCAGTTTGGGACGATGGCAATATACTGTTTTAAATCCATTGTGCTGTTTCCTCCTCATACTGTACAGCCGGTTTGATTAGATGGTCAAACCACATCTTCAGTTCATGGAAAGATGAGTACAGCAGATCCTTTTCCATTTGATATTGTGCTTGTTTCCTTTGGTAAGTAAAAGATTCCTGCAAATCGCGTTTTTGATTCACAGCTTTTAAAGAAATAAGCCCATCATTTATTGTAACAAAATCAAGTTCAAAAAACACCTGAGAAATGAAATCTATTGTATTTCTTGACCATCCGCGGTAGGCCGCCAGTTCATCCCCGTACCGTTTCAGATTGAAAGTTTTCCTTTTTGCCAAAAAAGCGTAAAACCATTTAAAATGGTCGCGCGTTGGAAACGTGCTGAAAAAATGGTCCTGTACATGGTAAAAATACGCATAAATTCTGCTTGGAACACCGCCATTGAGCAGGGCTTCCATCATCCCGGCATCGGGGGGAAGATCGAGAAAAACAATATTTTTATTCCCTGCATCGAACGCTTTTGCCTCTTCCATAGTTGATATTGGCACAAGGCGGACCGGGTAATCGCCGAGCGGCAATTTTTGCAGCGTTTCTTTCTGGAACACAATAAAAGCCTGGCCTTCTTCCGGCACATGCCGCACCCATTGTTTCAAAGGCTTACGTCCCCTGATGTCAAACAATTGCCAGCTGTCAATTTTTACATCCTTCACAATGATTTGCGGTTTGCGGATATTGTTCCACTCGTTAATCGACAATTCCCCGACAACGGAAGTTTTTGCGCCGGGGGAAATATGGGGGGCGAGATCCCCGAGACCGAAGCCGACTCCGTCAAGCGTATTCTTGCCGTCGGAAAAAAGCAGTTTTAAATGTTTCCCATCCGCGCCGATTTGGCGGGTTTGCGGGCATTCCACCCCGTCCAGCAAAAAAAGCGGCTTCGGGTTGGCCGTGCCAAAAGGTGAAAGCAGCGCCAATTCCCTGATCGCTTCCAGCCCTGCTTCACCGGCAGAAATTTCAGCCCCGATTTTTGTCACCGGCACAAAGATTTCTTCCGGCAATGCTTCAGCCTGTTGATTCAGCCGCTTCCGCAGTTCACCCACATCGGAAATGGAAAGTGTCATCCCAGCCGCCATCGGATGCCCGCCAAAATGCGGCAAAATATCGCAGCACTTCGACAATTCGTTAAACATATGGAACCCGTCGATGCTTCGAGCCGATCCCTTCGCCAACCCTTTTTCCGAGTCAAAGCTTAAAACGATTGCTGGCCTGTAAAATCGCTCCACGAGGCGGGATGCGACGATTCCGATTACGCCCGCATTCCATCCTTCTTTGCCAGCTACGAGGACGCGCGCCCCCGCCTCCGCTTCCTGACCGACCATTTCAATGGCTTCTTTCGTGATGTCATTTACGATTTTTTGGCGTTCTTTATTGAGCCCGTCGATGGCGGAAGCGAGCGTTTCAGCTTCTTTTTTGTCTTCCGTTAGCAAAAGATCTGCTGACAGGGCGGCATGTTCAAGGCGCCCGGCCACATTTAACCGCGGCGCCAGAGCAAAGGCGATTGTTTCTTCATTGATTTGCGCCTGGTTAATATCCGCGCATCGGCATATAGCCGCAAGCCCCGGACGTTTTGTTGTTCTGAGCCGTTTTATGCCTTTCACCGCAATCAAACGGTTTTCTCCCAACAGCGGCACCAAATCGGCAATTGTCCCGATACACGCCAGTTCCTCAAGATGTTCCGGCACTTTTCCGTATAAAGCATGGGCAACTTTGAAAGCAACACCTGCCCCTGACAATTCTCTGAACGGGTATGTACTTTTCGGATGCTTCGGATGGACGATCGCATACGCTTCCGGCAAAACCGGCCCGGGTTCATGGTGGTCCGTAATAATGAGCGTGATCCCGAGCTCCTGGGCGACTGCCGCTTCATGGACGGCGGCTATCCCGGTATCCACCGTAATGATGACTTGGAACCCTTCGGCAGCCGCCCGGCGGAAAGCAGCTTCATTCGGCCCGTAACCTTCTTTGAACCGATCCGGAATATAGAACTGTGCCTTTGCACCAAGTTCCTTTAAAACTGTCATCATGACGGCGGTACTCGTCACACCGTCCGCGTCATAGTCTCCGAAAACGAGAATCGGTTCTTCCCGTTCAATTGCTTTTTTAATACGTCTGACAGCTTTTTCCATATCGTGCATCAACAGCGGATCATGGTATCCCGCACCGTCATGGAATAAAAAAGACCGCGCTTCTTCTATATCCGTAATGCCGCGGTTTACCAATAATTTTGAAATAAGTGGCGAAATATTCAATTGATGCGAAAGCTTTTTGGCGGCTTCCGGATCTCCGTCCGGCACCAGCCATCTTGTTTTGGGCTGCAGCATGTCTCCACCTCTTTCACAATACTTTATTATAGCCTTTCGGCGGACAGCTGTCATTACAAAAAATGGCGAAAAAGCACAGGCATTTCGCCTGCGCCTTGAACATTATACTTGCGGCTCGTTTACACGGGGGCGCTGTGCTTTTTTGATCAAAATGGATCCGTGCTTTTTGAGCTGGCGCTTTTTCAACACAAACCAAAATTGCGCAGCAATAAAGATCGACGAATATGTGCCGGTAATCAAACCGACAATTAGCGCGATCGAGAAATTCCGGATCGATTCGCTTCCGAATATGGCAAGCGAAACGGCAGTCATGAGCACGGTCAACACCGTATTGACCGAGCGTCCCAGTGTTTGCTGGATCCCGGCGTTGACAATGTCATGGATTTCTTTTTCGCTTTTAATTTTTCGACGGCGTTTCAAATTATCGCGGATGCGGTCGAACGTCACGATCGAGTCATTGATCGAATATCCGACAATCGTCAGCACCGCTGCAATAAAGGTTACGTCCACTTCAAGCCTTGTGATGCTGAAAAAGGCAATCATGAAAAATGCATCATGGAAGAGCGCAACAATGGAGGCAACTCCCATCGCCCATTCAAACCGGAAGGCAACGTAAATGATGATGCCGATCGCTGCAAGAATAAGGGAATATACGGCGCTCTTCGCCAGTTCTTTTCCGACTGTCGGCGAAACAGAGCTGATGCTTGGGGTTTTTCCGTATTTATCCGTGAAATACGAAATGATTTGCGTACTCTTGTCTTTATCGCTGAACGCCCCTTTGACCCGTACAACCGCTTTATGATGGCTGGCCCCTTCCATCACAATATCTTCGGATTTCAAATTTAAATGGTTAAGGTCGCTCTCGATTTCCTGCTGCGTGAGCGCATGGTTTGAACTGATTTCGATCCGTGTTCCGCTCGAAAAGTCAATGCTGAGGTTCAGCTTGAAAAGGCCGAGAATGATAAAGCCCGAAATAATCAATACAGCGGACAATACGAAAAAGATGTTGCGGTGTTTAACAAAATCGTACCAGTCGAATTTTGTTTTCAAGTCATGCGTATCAACATTTTCCGCAATATCGTGGATTGCCGATTTTTTCACGCCAAACCAATGCGGCCGTTTTTTCAGGAAGTTGCTGTTCACCCAGAGACCGAGCAGCCACCTAGAGCCGTAAACTGCCGTCAGAAAACTCAATAAAATACTGATGATCAATGTCGTTGCAAAACCTCTGATCGAACTTGTCCCGAAATAGAACAATATAACAGCCGCCAAAATGGTTGTTAAGTTGGAGTCGAAAATAGCGATAAACGATGATTTATTCCCTGCTTTGAATGCAGATTTCACGCTTTTTCCGACGCGCAGCTCTTCTTTAATACGCTCGTACGTAATGATATTGGCGTCAACCGCCATCCCAACCCCAAGCACAAGCGCAGCAATCCCCGGCAAGGTCAGGACCGCGCCGATTAATCTGTATATGAGAAGAATCAGGAAGATATAGACTGCAAGCGTAATCGACGCAATGAATCCCGGGAAGCGGTAGTAGCTGATCATAAAAATAAAGATGGCCGCTACACCAATGATTCCGGCAAGAATTGTATCATGCAGCGCTTCCTGGCCGAAAGATGCGCCGACAGAAGTCGAATAAATTTCATGCAGTTTCACCGGCAGCGCACCCGCATTCAAAAGCGCGGCAAGGTTTTGCGCTTCTTTCACCGTAAAATTGCCGGTAATTTCAACCGAGTCCGTATTCAAGACGGAATTGACATTCGGATTGGACAAAAATTTCGGGTTTCTCTTGGTGACTTCTTTTTTATACGAATCTTTGCCTTCCTGGAAATCCATCCAAATTACGAGCTGGTTGTTAGGTGCCATGCTGAGAATTTTTTTCGTCACTTTTGCAAACTTTTGACGGCTCTTTAACTGCAGGACAACATCCGGTTTGCCGTTTTGGTCAAACGACTGTTTCGCTTTCCCCTGCACAAGGTCCGTCCCGTCCATCATCACTTTGTCATTCACGTCACGGAAAGTTAAGTTCGCCGTCGTGGACAGCATTTTCCGCGCTTCATTCTGGTCTTTTACCCCGGCAAGCTGGACGCGGATCCGGTTATTCCCTTCCACCTGGATCTGCGGCTCGCTCACGCCGAGCGCGTTAATGCGGCGGTCAAGCGCCTGTGCAGTGTCGGCAAGCGCTGCTTTGTCAATTTTCTGCCCTTTTTTCACCGGCTCCACTTTATATAGGACTTCAAACCCGCCCCGCAAATCAAGGCCGAGATTGATTTTTTTGACAATTTTATCCGTCGTTCCCCCTATTAATCCCGCAAACAACAGGATAATAAGAAAGAAAGCAACGATACGGCTTCTTTTCACCATTATGTATAGCCTCCTAGCAAATCAAACGTTTACGTACAAAAGAGTGCAAACCCGGTTGGCAATATCATTACTATTATGAAACAGCGAAAAAAGCGTGTCAATTTTTCTTCATTATTTCGCTTTATCCGGATTCAGCAACTCGTCGAGCTCGGCTTCGTCGAGGTCGGCAAACCAGTCCGGGGAACGGTAAGCTTCCACTGCCATAAAACTCATAAAATCACCGGGCTTGACCGATAAAATATCGGAAACAAGCGAATACATATGCACATCGTCCGGTTTTGCATTTTTCCATTTTTTCTTCATTAAATAATTCCACAAATCTTTCATTTCAACCGCCCCATACCCGATGACGGTAAACTCTTCCGCCTTGCTTTTTATGACAGGTTCGAGTTCCTCATAATACTTTTCGTAAGGATGACGGCCCTCCACAGGTTTTTCTCCTTTCATTCGATAGATGTACTTCTTGTCCCTTTTTGTGCATATACATCATTGTATAGGAAATTCGCGGATTTGAGAAGGTAGGTAAATCAGATGTCCAAGTTTTTGAGGGGAACGATCATTTTGCTTGCAGCAGGGTTTGTTACACGGGTGCTTGGATTCATTAACCGGGTTGTCATTGCCCGGTCGCTTGGCGAAACGGGCGTCGGCCTCCACCAAATGGCTTTTCCTACCTTAATGCTCGTCATTACGGTCACGCAGCTCGGCCTGCCGGTCGCCATTTCAAAATGCATTGCCGAGGCGGATGCGGTCGGGGATAAGGTGAAAATCAAAAAAATCCTTGTCATTTCTTTAACTGTTACCATTTCCCTGTCAGCTATCTTTACACCGGGGCTAATTTTTCTGGCTCCGTTCCTGGCCGAGAAACTGTTTACGGATGCACGCGTATATTATCCGCTTGTTGCGATTACGCCGATCATCCCGATTGTCGCCATTTCCGCCGTATTGCGCGGCTATTTCCAGGGCAAGCAAAATATGAAGCCGTTTGCCATTTCACAAGTCATTGAACAGAGTGTGCGCATCATGCTGATTGCCGTCTTTGCAAACTGGCTTTTGCCGTACGGGGTCGAATATGCTGCTGCCGGCGTCATGTTTGCATCCATTTTGGGCGAGTTTGCATCCCTTCTTTATATGTTTACGATGTTCAAGCTGAAAAAGCAAATACGGGTGAGGAAAAATTTTTTTAAAGCGGCTAAAGCCGGGAAAGATACGTTCTATGAATTAATGCGCGTTGCCATTCCGACAACCTGGAGCCGTTTGATCGGCAACCTCTCGTGGTTTCTTGAACCGATTGTCGTTTCCCACTGCCTGGCCATCGCCGGTGTTGCATCCCATATTGCCACACAACAGTACGGCTCTTTAACCGGATTCGCCATGCCGCTTTTGATGCTGCCATCCTTCGTGACGGTTTCACTTTCGACCGCGCTTGTGCCTGCCATCAGTGAAGCGAATTCACGGAAAAATTACAGGCTTGTTGAACACCGGCTCCAACAGGCTTTGCGTTTTTCGCTTTTGACCGGTGGCGTCTCGGTCGTAATCCTTTATGTGTTTGCTGAACCGTTGATGCAGCTGATGTACGGGACCGGAAACGGATCACAGTTTATCAAAATCATGGCGCCGTTTTTTATATTCCAGGCATGTCAGGCACCGCTCCAGGCAGCCCTGCAGGCACTGGATCTTGCTAAAGCCGCCATGATCAACAGCATCATCGGGGCCGCCCTCAAATTGTGCGTCATTTTTGTACTGGCTTCCCGCCCCGAGTTCGGCATAAACGGCGCCGCAATCGGCATTATGGCAGGCACCGTGCTTGTCACGTTCCTGCATTTTGCAACCTTGCTGAAAAAAATCCAGTTTACGCTTTATATTCATGAGTGGGCGAAACTTTTGGCGGTTTCCGTTGTTTCCGGTGCTTTCGGGCAACAATGGCTTTCCCGTTTTCTGGAAGAGGTGGAGTCCCCCTTCCGCCTGCTTGCCGGGATTTCTTTGACAGCCGCAGTTTATTTGCTGCTGCTTTTGCTGACGAAACTCATCCGCCGTTCGGATCTCATGCATATTCCGCTTCTGAAAAAACTGCTTTAAAAAAGCGCGTAACTTTTGTTAGATGACTGCATTGAATAAGCGCGAGATTTTTGGGGCTCCTGCGGAAACAGGCTCGCGGCATGTTTGGAAAGCGGGATCATTTCGCGCAGGTAAATCAGAGCATGAAAAAGCCCGGCTGCAAACAGCGGGGCTTATTTTTCATCATCCAGATCAATATAAAACTCGCCGTCCTGGTAGCTGCAAAAAGAGATTTGGCCAATATCCCCGTATCCCCTTTTTTCCAGTTCTCTTCGCAGCCACTCTTCGGTTTTATTGCTCTTTTTCAAATTATTTTTTTGGATTTGTCCGCCAACTATGAACGGTTCGGTATAGGTTGCAGGTTTATTTTTCTTTTTGCTTTTTTTCACAACCGACAATTCCCCCGATGTCTCCAGAATTGCAAATTCCACATCGGCAATGTTGTCAATGTCTTTGGTACGCAGCTGCATTAAGAGGTCGTCAAAATTATAGCGTTGCCTGCGCATCTCTTTTTCGTCGATTTTCCCTTTATTGATGATGATGCTCGGCTTGCCGTCAATCATTTTGCGGAAGTGGCTGCTGCGGAGCGAAATCAGCGCCAGCCCAATTTGAATGCCGAGCAAAACGGCCATTGGCAGCAATGAATTAAGAATCGGGTCACGGTGGTTTTCAATGGCGACAACTGCCATTTCCCCAATCATAATAAAGACGACCAAATCAAGGACATTCAGTTCCCCGATCTCCCTTTTCCCCATTAAGCGGAAAATCACCATAATCACAACATATAGCAGCAATGTACGAAAAAAAATAATAAGAAGATTCTCCAATACCGATCCCCCTGTTCCTTCTATGTTTGGGTACCCACTTAGTATGCGCAATCGGAGAAAAAATCCTGCTTGAAAAATCCATATGCGATTCTATATTCGATTTTCCGTGAATATGCTTGTACTGTGGGAAAAAGGATTGGACAAAGGAGGGACTGAAAATCGAAGCGCAAAGATTAAGCATCAGCCTTTTATACGGGCTGGGCGCCATTTTTGTACTACTTGCCGTATCAAGCCTGGTGATTTCGCTCATCCTGCGGTTTTCCGATCTGACGGAACAATCTTTGCATACAGTTGTGACGATGATTTCATTTTTCAGCCTGTTTATCGGCGGGCTGATCGGAGGAGGGAAAGGAAAAAAGAAAGGTTGGCTACTCGGCAGCATGACAGGGATGATATATACGGGGATTGTCTTTCTCGTTCAGTATTTGGGCTACGATGAACTGTTTACCCTTAAGCAGATGGTTTACCATATTTGCTATATCCTGGCAGCCGCAATGGGGGGCATTTTGGGGGTTAACTTGTTCTCAGGGCGGTCCCGGGAAACTTAAAAATAAGCGCCGCGTCTAGCGGCGCTTATTTTATTTTGTTTTGGATTCTTCTGCAGCATTTTTTTCTGCCGCTTTTTTGTTTTCTTTCTTGCTTGCGGCTTCTGCTTTTTTCGCCGAGGCGGATTCCACCACTTCGCGGATCGCCGAGCGGTCGAATGTCAACCTGGAACCGTCGCCGCATTTTAGCACGACTTTGTTTTCATCAATAGAATCCACAATCGCATGCAGCCCGCCAATCGTGACAATTTTGTCACCTTTCGCCAAATTGTTCTGCATCATTTGGATGTTTTTCTGCCTCTTTTGCTGCGGCCTGATCAACAAAAAGTAGAACAGGACGAATAAAATAATAAGGGGCAATAATTGGGCTAACGCTTGCATTTGTATCCTCCTTTCTTGACAAGTTCTATATTAGAAATTTTTCGCATCCGGACGGTTAAATCCGTATTGCTCAAAAAATTCTTCCCTGAAATCAAGAAGGCGGTCTTCGCGAATCGCCTGCCTTATATTTTCCATTAATTTTAACAAAAAATATAAATTATGGTAAGTAGTTAAACGAATTCCGAAAGTTTCGTCACATTTTATCAAATGCCGAATATACGCGCGTGAATAATTGCGGCAGGTGTAGCAGTCGCAATGTTCATCAAGCGGTCTGAAATCTCGGGCATACTGGGCATTTTTCACAACAAGCCGCCCTTTGCTTGTCATGACGGTGCCGTTTCTCGCTATCCGGGTCGGCAGCACGCAGTCAAACATGTCAATGCCTCTGATTGCCCCGTCAATCAAAGAATCCGGCGAACCGACCCCCATTAAATAACGCGGCTTATCGCTTGGAAGCAGCGGCGTCGTAAACTCAAGCATCCGGTTCATGACTTCCTTCGGCTCACCGACGGACAGGCCGCCGACCGCATAACCCGGAAAATCAAGTGAAACAAGATCGTTTGCGCTTTGGCGCCGCAAATCTTCATAAGCACCACCTTGGACAATACCGAATAGCCCTTGCACATCAGGTCGCTTGTGCGCATGCAGGCAGCGCTCTGCCCACCGTGATGTCCTTTCGACCGATTCCTTCATATATTCATAGGTAGCAGGATAAGGGGGACATTCATCAAACGCCATCATAATATCGGAACCGAGCGCATTTTGGATTTCCATCGATTTTTCCGGGGACAAAAACAGTTTGTCTCCGTTTAAATGGTTCCGGAAATGGACGCCTTCTTCCGTAATGTCACGCATTTTGCTCAGGCTGAATACCTGGAACCCGCCCGAATCGGTCAGAATGGCTTGGTCCCAGTTCATAAACTGATGCAGTCCCCCGGCTTCTTTAACAATATTATGCCCGGGCCGCAGCCACAAATGATATGTATTACTTAGGATCGTGCCGGCCCCCATGCTTTTTAATTCTTCAGGGGACATCGTCTTTACCGTAGCAAGCGTCCCGACCGGCATAAACATCGGGGTATCGTACGTCCCGTGCGGCGTATGGAGTTTGCCAAGGCGGGCGCCTGTCTGTTTGTCCGTCTTGATCAATTCATAAGTAATTGCAGCCAAAAAACGTTGCTCCTTCCACTATTTAATGAACATCGCATCCCCGAAACTGAAGAAACGGTATTTTTCTTTTACTGCCGTTTCATAGGCATGCAGCACATTTTCCCTGCCTGCCAGCGCACTCACAAGCATAATGAGCGTTGACTTTGGCAGGTGGAAATTCGTAATCAAAGCGTCAATCGCCTTATATTCGAAACCCGGATAAATGAAGATATCCGTCCAGCCGCTTTCAGCGGCAATCTTTCCGCCATGGGCGGCGGCAATCGTTTCAAGCGTCCTGGTTGAAGTGGTGCCGACGGAAATCACGCGGCCGCCACTGTTTTTGACGTCCATAATCGTTTTCGCCGCTTCTTCAGAGACCTGGTAAAATTCCGCGTGCATATCGTGATTTTCAATATCTTCCACATCCACCGGGCGGAATGTTCCAAGCCCGACATGGAGCGTGATGAACACAATCTTGACACCCATGTTTTCAATTTCTTTCAGGAGCTCCTTTGTAAAATGGAGCCCGGCAGTCGGTGCGGCAGCCGATCCCGGTTCTTTTGCATATACCGTCTGGTAGCGGTCCTGGTCTTCCAGTTGTTCTTTTATGTACGGTGGCAGCGGCATTTTACCGAGTTCGTTGAGCACTTCATAAAAAATGCCATTGTATTGGAATTCCATGATACGGCCGCCGTGGTCAAGCTCCTTCACGCACGTTGCTTTCAGCTTCCCGTCGCCAAAATGCACGGTAGTCCCGGCTTTGACGCGCTTTGCCGGTTTGACAAGCGTTTCCCACTGGTCCCCTTCCAGCTGTTTCAACAGCAGCACTTCTATTTTGGCGCCGGTTTCGTCTTTAATACCGAACAGCCTTGCCGGCAGCACTTTCGTATCGTTCAACACAAGGCAGTCGCCCGGGCGCAAATAGTGCGTAATGTTTTTAAATACCGTATGTTCGATTGCCCCTGTTTTTTTATCAAGTACCATTAGCCGGCTGTCTGAACGGTTTTTTAACGGCGTTTGGGCAATCAATTCTTCCGGCAGGTCAAAATCAAATAAATCAAGTTTCATTTATGGTTCCCCTTCGTTTTGTATAGTTGAAACATAAGATGCACTTTAGGGCGGCAAATGATAACGCCCTCCGCTAGGAAGTCCGTACGCCGCTGAGCAAGGCGCTTCCGCTTTTCTATTTAAACCGCCCGATTATATATAATAACACACTCAGGACAATGCTTAAAATAATAGAGGTAGCAATTGGGAAGTAAAAAGTCGTATTGCCTTTTCTGATGAGGATATCCCCGGGCAGACGGCCAATTTTTGTTAACTGCATCGAAAGACCGATAACAAAAAGAATCACCGCAATCGTCATTAATACTTTTCCGAAACCGCTCACTTCGGCACCTCCATTTGAAAATGCTCGTAAACAAGCGGGGTTGCGACCCTGCCCCGCGGCGTCCGCTGCAAAAAGCCGATTTGCAGCAAATACGGCTCATACACGTCTTCAATCGTTTCCGCTTCTTCCCCGATGCTCGCGGCAATCGTATCCAACCCGACAGGCCCGCCTTTAAAGCGTTCAATGATCCCTTTTAACAGCTTATGGTCAATATGGTCAAGCCCAAGTTTATCGACCTGCAGCAGTTCAAGCGCATAATTGGCAACTTCAAGTGTAACCTTGCCGTCGCCTTTTACTTGGGCAAAATCCCGCACCCGTCTGAGCAGCCGATTGGCAATCCTCGGTGTGCCACGCGAGCGCCTTGCAATTTCCCTGGCACCCTCCGGTTCAATTTCCGTCTGCAAAATATCAGCCGTCCGCAATACAATCTCTGCCAGCTGATTTTCATCATAATATTCGAGCCTGCTGATGACGCCGAACCTGTCGCGCAATGGAGCCGAAACCGACCCTGCCCTAGTCGTCGCCCCGATTAACGTAAACGGGGGCAGGTCAAGCCGAATCGACCGGGCTCCCGTTCCTTTGCCGATGACGATATCCAGGCAATAATCTTCCATTGCCGGATACAGCACTTCTTCGATTGCTTTCGGCAGGCGATGGATCTCATCAATAAACAGTACTTCCCCCGGTTCAAGCGAGGTCAGCACCGCAGCCAGGTCGCCCGGCCGTTCGATCGCAGGGCCCGAAGTTGTCCGGATTTTTACGCCCATTTCGTTTGCAATGACCATTGCCAATGTCGTTTTTCCGAGTCCAGGCGGCCCGTACAGCAGCACATGGTCCAGTGTTTCATGCCGTTGCTTCGCCGCCTGGATAAAAACAGCTAAATTGTGCTTTACTTTTTCCTGCCCGATATACTGCGCCAAAGTTTGCGGGCGCAGGCTCATTTCAAAGGAAATTTCCTGTTCGTCCGCCTCGCCGGAAACAATGCGATCCTCCATGCTCTCCCCTCCTGGTTCCCATTATTTTACCATCGCTTTTAAAGCTAGTTTAATATACTCATCCGTGGACAGGTCCTCCTCCGGAAGCTGTGGGACCACTTTATGGATTTCTTTTTCCGAGTAGCCAAGCGCCTGCAATGCCAGTACGGCTTCTTCCAGATTGCGGCTGGCTGCGGACTTTTGGATCGTTTTTTCCTGGTTAAATAAATTCGGCATATCCGGCGCGATGTCCAAAAGTTTTCCTTTTAAATCGAGGATCATCTGCCTTGCCGTTTTTTTTCCGACGCCGGGGAATTTGACGAGAAACGATTCGTTTTCATTTTCAATCGCTTCGACCACCTGAGACGGCTGCCCGTACGCCAGAATGGCCAGCGCCCCCTTCGGACCGATGCCCGACACATTGAGCAGCTTTTTAAACAGCTCCCGTTCTTCTGCGGCTTCAAAACCGTACAATGCGATCATATCTTCGCGCACATGCTGGTAAGTATAAATTTTCCGCTCTTCCCCGATACTTTTCGAAAAGATATACGGGTTCGGTGTGATCAATTGGTATCCGATCCCCCCGTTGTCCACGACAACATAGTCCGGACTGACGGAGTCGATGATCCCTTTTATATATTCGTACAAACTTCCCACACACTCCTCAAAAACTTGCTATCAACCATTGTACCATAGATAGCTCTGATTTTGGGAACTGCGGTTTGCACATTCAATTTGCCCACCCGAATAAGGATTCAGCGTATGACGCAGCATTTCCGTTTTCCATTTTTTCCTGCCGCCGGCTCTCCAATTTTTTCAAATACAACTGGAAAAAGGGCTGGACAATGCCTTTTTTCCCCGATCCGCTTTGGAAAGTGATGCTGAAATAACCGTTTGCTTTTAAAAGCGGGGAGATATCGTGAATATGTTTCTGCAAAACAATCCGGGATCCGCCTATATCGGCGATTTGCCAGCCCGGATAGCTCCGTACAACCTCACATGGCGTTTTGTCCGTACGGATGAATTCCTCACTGACTTCCCCGTCCAGGTAAACGCGTTCCAAAATCACTGCCGTTTTCTTTCCAGCAGCCAACACATCCTTGCTTTGCAAAACGTCGGGAAATCCCGCACCCGCCAATAAAAACGCGGCAATGGGCACGGCGCGCATCACCAAGGTATACATATTGATCACCTCCCGCCCAGATTTAAAACGTTACTGATAGTGTAGCCAGTTTTTGCACGCATATCCCGTCCTTCCGCAAAAAAAGCACTTTCCAGACCGGATAATTCCGGTCCGGAAAGTGCTTCATACTGATTACAATTCAGCATTATGATAGATTTCCTGGACGTCGTCATCGTCTTCCAGCCTGTCCAGCAATCTTTCCATCTTTGCTTTTTGCTCTTCATCCAAAGCAATCGTATTTTGCGGCACCATCGTGATCTCAGCCTGTGCAAACGTAAACCCGTTCTCCTCCAGGTTTTTCTTTACATCCATAAATTGCTCGGGATCCGTATAAATCTCAAACACTTCATCACTTGTTTCCATTTCCTCTGCCCCAGCTTCAATGACCTGAAGCAGCATTTCGTCTTCATCAATATCAAGCCCTTCACGCTCAATGGCAAGATACCCTTTCCGGTCAAAGAGGAATGAAACGCAGCCATTTTCGCCGAGGTTCCCTCCGTTCCGCGAAAAAGCAACGCGGACGTTCGAAGCGGTCCGGTTTTTGTTATCCGTTAACGCCGTTACCATGACCGCGACACCGCCCGGGCCGTACCCTTCATAAATCATTTCTTCGTAATGTTCGGCATTTTGGTTGCCGCTCGCTTTATCGATGGCACGCTTAATATTATCATTTGGCATATTGGCAGCCTTTGCCTTTTCTATGACTAGGCGGAGGGCTGAATTTGCATCTGGGTCAGGACCATTCTTTGCCGCAACATAAATCTCTTTTGCCAGTTTTTGAAATATTTTTCCGCGCTTTGCATCTTGCGCGCTTTTTCTGCCTTGGATATTTTTCCACTTGGAATGGCCAGACATGATCAATCTCTCCTTTCATTCGCGCTGATACAGTCCTATATTACTATACCATATCCGGAAGAAAGGGGGATGCAAAAAGAACAGCCGCGCCACACTATGCCCTTAATTGTTTCTCAACCTCTAACACAAACCGACCTCTTTCCTCAAATTGCCCGAATGTGATGGAAGACAAATGGGGCCAGAGCTGTTCTTTTTCATTTTCTCCGCACGTGATAAATTGGTTCCATTCCCGCAGCACATCCGCCGGGTAAAGGAGCGCTTCAAGAATTGTTTCGCGGTCGGGCGCATCCATCATTATCCCCAAATTGCACAGTTTAGAAAGCGACCAGGAGATGGAAGGCAAAATGCGGTTGCAAAACTGCAGGTCGTCCGTCCAGGCAGGGGCAAGACGGGCGAGGTCAAAATCGATCAAATACAGCTTTCCGTCTTTTCCACGCAAAAAATTATGGTGGGCGACATCGCCATGGGTAATGCAGTATGGGGGCCTGGTAAAAATGGGCTCCTTTTCCCCGAGCCTTTTTAACGACGCATGAGCCCAGGACTCGTAAGTTTTAAAATAAAACGCGGGCATATAATGCATAATTTCACCTTTGTTTTCCAAAAATTCACGGTAACGATTCCGCCATTTTCGCAGCTGGAAAAAACGGGGAAATTCAATTTTAGCAGAAAGTGGAAACCGCCCGGTTGCTCGGTGGTATGCTTTTAACAGGCGGAAAGCAGATAAAATGTCTTGTTCGGTATGATAGGCAAAAGCATCCGGATGCGGTTCAATATATTCCATGATTCCGAAACATGTTTGTTCAAATATGCAATCACCATCATCATCGGCCGGCAAAAACCGGCAAATATGCGAAAATCCAGATTCCAAAAGCGTTGTGGTCAGCAACATTTGCCGTTTCAGCCGCTCAATGCCGGGATATTCTTTCAAAATCCATTTCTTCGTTTTTGTTTCTACGAGCCATACTTTTCCGCGGAGCTTTGTAATCTTTTGAACCGGTTCTCCCAGCCGTTTTTCAGCATAAAGAAGGAGACGCTTGTTGCCGTCCCCTTCTTTGTCCCAGCCCCCGCCCATTTAATCCTCTTCACCGGAAGCATCCGGATTCCGGTCGTACTGCTGCGGCGCCGGCATGCCGTAGCTGTACGGCTGCGGCATCGCATAAGGCTGATACGGATACTGCGCATATCCCGGGAAGTTTTGTGGCTGCGGCGCATACTGCGGCATATATGCCGAGCTTTCAGGATTTGCGACGTATACAGGACCCTGCATGCCCCAATACGGCTGGGCGGAAGGATTTTGCATCGTACTGCCCTGCATATGGTGGCCGTATGGATAAGATGACGATGAAGATTCTTCCTCCCATTCATGGCTCGGCGCAAGTGTTTGCGGCTGCTGCCAAACCGGTGCCTGCTGTGTTGGGTATCCCGGCATCGGGGCCATCACCGGCATTTGGTACGGAACCCCCTGGAAAGGCGCGGCATAACTGTACGGATAAGGGGCAAACCCATGTTGCATCACCGGCCCCCCGCAACCGCAATCCTGAATCGGCATCGGGCAAGGATAAATTGGTGCATACATTTCGTAACACTCCTCTTGTACCGGCATGGTATAATGTCCGCTTGAAGACGAAGATTCGCTTTCATGATGGTGATACACCGGCTGCGGCTGTGGCGGCGCCTGCGTATGGGTTTCAATTTCAGCCATATTCGTCACATAATAATTATGGATATCAATTTCCGGTACAACAGGCTGCGGCATGATAGGCTTATAGATGGTTTCCTTTTTTTCTACCACTTTCTCTTTTACCGGCATTTCTTTGTGCGGTACCGCTTTCGGCGCTTCTTTTTGGATCGGCATTTCTTTCTGCACCGGCAATTTCGGCTGCGGTATTTGCTGGTACGGGTGTACTGCAATCGGTGCTTCCTTCATACCCGTATGCATCTCTTTTTTTACCGTGCCCCCTGTTGTCGGAATTTTAATTTTCATTCCGGGCATGATCATTTCCGGATTGGATAATTGCGCGTTCATTTTTTTCAATTCGTCAAAATCGACGCCGTATTTTTTGGCAATTTTCCAGAGCGTATCGCCTTTTTGAACGATATGGATTTTCACACATTTTCCCTCCTCAAGCATAAGTCCATACATTCTATGTTGTTTTGGGCAAAATGCGAACGATTTACATAAAAATTTATGACCTTCAGCTCCGCATTATGCCATTTCCGGCAGGCGCGTTTCTTTCATTTGGCCGCCCCCGTATGGTAAAATCCGAAATAGGCAGAAACGAATGGAGGAAACGATGTTGGCAGTAAAGAAGAAAATTCCCGGGGATGAAAGGCGGAAATTGATCGTGAAGTGGCTGCAGGCAAGCCGGTCCCCGATTACAGGCGGGGAACTGGCAAAAAGGGCGAATGTGAGCCGCCAGATTATCGTGAATGACATTACGCTACTGAAGGCAAAAAACGAACCGATCCTTGCCACAAGCCAAGGTTATTTATATATGCACCCCGTCCGTCCGGAAACAACCGTTGAAAAAACGATCGCATGCTCCCATACCCCCGGTCAGGTGGAAGAAGAACTGAACGTGCTGGTCGATAACGGCGTGACCGTAAAGGACGTAAAGGTGGAACATCCTGTATACGGCGACTTAACCGCATCCATCATGGTGTCAACCCGTGAAGAAGTGGCGCAGTTTATCCGCCGCATTAAAGAAACGAATGCCAGCTACTTGTCTGAATTGACGGGCGGCATCCACCTGCATACGGTTGAAGCCGCAAACCACCAGCAGTTGAAAGCCGCAGAACGCGCATTGAAAGCATTAGGGATTCTGTTTACTGAAAATGAAAAAGAGCTGCCCTGAATGTGTTTGAGCAGCCGGTTTATGAAGGACATTTTTGAGAACGTTATGGCTTAAAGTGCCCCATGCCGCTTTTGAAGGGCAATTCGGGGATGAAAATTGCGAAAGTGTCGTTTATCCCTCCTTTGAAAGACATTTCATGGCGAAAAAATGTCTGAAGTGTCTTTCATGCATTAAAAAAGGCTGAACCAAAAGCAACAGCTTAAGCTTTAGGTTCAGCCTTTTCCCAATCCTATTCCGCCATATACCTGCAGTAGCTCCCAAGCTCCTTAACCGTGCAGCCGAGGGCGCGGATTTCCTCCAACGAAAAGCGGACAAGTTTCTCATCTAGGGAATGGTTCAAATCAATCATAAAAAAGTAGTTTCCGAGCCCCGTCTTTAACGGGCGCGACTCCAGTTTGCTCAAGTTAATTTCGCGCCATGCAAAAGCGGAAAGCACCTGATGCAGCGACCCGGCCTTGTCCGTAGGCAGCGTGATCATGATCGTCGATTTTTGGAACGACGGCGCTTTTTGGATTTCCAGTTTGTTATAAGCCAGGACAATAAACCTTGTATGGTTGAAAGGATAGTCATGGATACTCCGTTTTACAATTTCCAAACCGTACAGTTCCGCCGCCATTTCGTTGGCGATCGCCGCCCATTTCAGCTCCGGATGCTCGCTCACGTATTTCGCAGCGGCGGCGGTGGAACCCATTTGCTCCACGGCCGCATGTTTAAATTCCCGGTGCAAAAACTTGTGGCATTGCGCCAATGCATGCGAATGCGACACAATTTTCTCGGTTTTCCGCCATTCGGCAACATTCTCCGGATGGACCATAAAATGCTGCTCGATCGGTACAACGATTTCTGCCCGGATCGGCGGAAGATCCTCATGATATAAATAATCGACAGTTAAATTGACAGAGCCTTCAAGGGCGTTTTCCAAAGGGACAACCGCCATATCCACCTGTTTTTCCTTGACGGCTTCCAGGCATTCCGGAATCGTCCGGTAAGCAATCCGGCGGGCATCGGGAAAAACCGACTGAACCGCAATATCGGTAAAGGTTGCTTCCGGGCCAAAAAATGCTGCTCTCATTCGTTTCCTCTCCCGACAGCCGGAGTATTACGCTCCGGACCCCAATATTTCTACTTTGTTGACAAACTCAAATGCATTCAGTTCTTCCAACAGATCATTTAAACTCGCCCGGATATCCGAAACATTCAAGGAAATGGTCACGTTCGCCCGCCCCTGGATCGGGATTGTCTGGTGGATCGTTAAAATATTGCACGAATATGAGGCGATGATCCTTAAAATTTCGGATAATGTCCCGGACCGGTCTTCAAGATAAAAAAACAACGTCACGATTTTTTCTTTTACAACCGAATGGAACGGAAATACGGTATCACGGTATTTATAAAAGGCGCTGCGGCTGAGGTCGACTTTTTGCGCCGCATCCCCGACCGACACCGCACTTCCCCTTTCGAGCAGTTCTTTCGCCTGAAGCGTCTTTTTCATCGCTTCCGGCAAAACATCTTCACGGACCAATATAAATTTATGTTCTGCTTTCTTTTCCAAAGTGCCCTTCCTCCACTAGATTCACCGTATCCGTGCCGGGGCCGGTTTTCCTTCTCTCCCGTCCCACACGGCTAGTCTACAAATTCAAATTCATAATCCAAGAGGCGGACCGTGTCGCCGTTTTTCGCCCCGCGTTCACGGAGCGCATCATCAATGCCCATCCCGCGGAGCTGGCGGGCAAACCGCCTGACCGACTCATCATGGTTAAAATTCGTCATTTTAAACAGCTTCTCGACTTTTTCCCCGTGTATCACAAAACTACCATCCGGATCCCTTGTAATCGTAAAATCCGCTTTTTCTTTTTCGTGCTTATACACGACCCGGCTTGACCCAGCACCCATTTCTTCGTCCATATACAGCGAAAAAGCGGGCGTTTTGTCAAGCAGATCGGCGATGGCAAAAAGCAAATCTCTTAAGCCTTTCCGCGTCAGCGCAGAAATCGGGAAAATCGGCGTGCCGCTTCCAATCTGTTCTTTGAAGTGCGCTAAATTCTCTTCCGCGCCCGGCATATCCATTTTATTCGCAACAATGATTTGCGGGCGTTCGGTAAGGTGCAGGTTATAGGCCTTCAATTCTTCGTTAATGGTTAAGTAATCCCCGTACGGGTCACGTCCTTCCACTGCCGCCATATCAATGACATGGACGATGACCCTTGTCCGCTCGATGTGACGCAAAAACTGGTGTCCGAGTCCGACGCCTTCGTGGGCGCCTTCAATCAGCCCCGGCAGATCGGCCATGACAAAACTTCTTCCGTCATCCGTCTCGACCATGCCTAAATTTGGCACGAGCGTCGTAAAATGATATTCCGCAATTTTCGGGCGCGCCGAAGAAACTACGGAAAGCAGTGTCGATTTCCCTACGCTCGGAAACCCGACAAGGCCGACATCGGCAAGCAGTTTTAATTCAAGGACAATATAGCGTTCCTGGCCCGGTTCCCCGTTTTCGGCGATTTCCGGCGCCGGATTGGCCGGCGTGGCAAAACGGATATTGCCCCTTCCGCCGCGACCACCTTTTGCGATCACCGCCCGTTCGCCATGGCGCGTCAAATCGGCAATCACCTGCTTCGTGTCATCATCAATGACAACCGTTCCCGGCGGTACCTTTACGACCAAATCTTCCGCCCCGCGGCCGTGTTTCCCTTTGCTCATGCCGTTTTCGCCACGGTTTGCCTTGAAATGCCGCTTGTAACGGAAATCCATCAGCGTTCTCAATCCTTCGTCCACTTCAAAGATAACATCGCCGCCGCGACCGCCGTCGCCGCCGGCAGGCCCGCCCATCGGCACATATTTTTCACGGCGGAATGCGACCATGCCGTTGCCGCCGTCCCCGCCTTTCACATAAATTTTTACTTGGTCGACAAACATAAAATATAGAACCACCTTTACAACATTTGTTGCTTAAGTTTTATGATAAAAGCTTTCCTCCGGCCGGAACTTCCGGAAATACAACTTCGACTGAGAAAACGGTTTCTGATTGTGCGTGCACAACATGACGCCCCCGGCATTCCGCTTCGAGCCAACCTGTTAAAAGCCCCGGCGTTTTTATTGTACCGCTAAATTCAAAAAAGAAACGGGCGGCTGATTGGGGAGTGCCAAACGTTAATGATAAAAGATTGTCGCCGTACGGATCCGCCATTTCCTCCACGCACGCCAAAAAGCTTTTCATCCAGCCATAAAGCCGTCCGTCTTCCGGCAGTAAACGCTTATCGGCGTCCAAAATTTCGTACTCCAGCCGGAAAGGGTGCCCTTCCCAATTATATGTAAGCAATAACTCGGCAAATTTCGGCAGATGCAAATTAGACAGTTTCGACTCCTGCTGTGCTTCCAGGATGATATCCTCTACGATGTCTTTGACTTTTTCCATATTATTTAAACTGGCATACCCATTAATTAATTGAAGTTTGTTCAGCCAATCGTGCCTTGCATGGCGGAGCACTTCAACAGTCGTCCAATTTTCCATCTTAAATAGCTCCCATTTGCAGAAATATGTTAGTTTTAAGTATAACAAAAATCTTTGCCATATGCACCGTTCTTTAAACGAAAAGCTCCACCGGCAATATGTAAAAAAAGCCCCGGGCCGCTTCATACGGCCGGGGCTCGTTTAAGCTTAGGCTTCTTTTGCCACCGGATATACGCTCACTTTTTTCTTGTCGCGGCCGAAACGTTCGAAACGCACGATGCCGTCAACTTTCGCAAACAAAGTGTCGTCGCCGCCGCGGCCGACATTCTCACCCGGAAAGATTTTCGTTCCGCGTTGGCGGTAGAGGATCGATCCGCCGGTTACGAATTGGCCGTCCGCGCGTTTTGCGCCAAGGCGTTTTGCGATCGAGTCACGGCCGTTTTTCGTGGAACCAACACCTTTTTTGGATGCGAAAAACTGAAGATCTAATTTTAACATGAGTTTCACCTCCTATTGAAAGGTAATATGGATAAATTCCCCGTATTCCCGTTCAATGGTCTGCAGGGATACAACCATGCCCTCAAGCAGAATCTGTGCTTTTTCGCTTGCCTCTTCAGGGAGACCCGCGGGAATTTTGCATTGCAGCAAGCCGCTTTTGGATTGGCGGATTTCGGGTTCAACCCCAGCCACTTCCATCATCGCGTTCACTGTCCCGAAAGAAACAGCCGATGCGCCGGCGCAGACAATGTCCTGTCCGTATTCCGCAAAGTTCGCATGGCCCTTCATTTGAAAAGACGAAATTCTTCCGTCTTCCGTGCGCTTGATACAGACCTCGATCATATCGCGGCCGCCTTACGCATTGATTTTTTCAATGACCACTTTCGTATATGGCTGACGGTGGCCTTGTTTTTTGTGGTAGTTTTTCTTCGCTTTATATTTGAACACAACGATTTTTTTCGCACGGCCGTGTTTTTCAACTTTTCCCGTAACCGTAGCGCCTTCAACAACAGGGCTGCCGACTTTCACGGAATCGCCGCCGACAAAAAGAACGCGGTCAAATGTAACGGTTTCGCCTTCAGCAGCATTCAGTTTTTCAACGTAAATGGCTTGGCCTTCTTCCACCTTGATTTGTTTTCCGCCGGTTTCAATAATTGCGTACATCACTGCACCTCCTTAAGACTAAGACTCGCCAAAGACAGGCGTTTTACATGACGTAAAAACTTGCATGCCTGTTCCTGAGCGGTTGTAGCACAGGCGCTACAAACATAACATATTGATCATACCACAGGACTGCTGCTTTGTCAACGGGAAGAACTGCTTTTCTCCCCGAGTTCCCGCACCGTCCCAAACTGGCGGATCGCATAATACGGATGGGCATCCCTAATGATACGGAAAAAAAGTTTGACGTGGAGGAGATGCTCCAGCCTGCCAAGATGCACAAGATTATCCCCGCAGAAACAGTCTTTTACATCTTCTGTACATTCGATCAGCACAGCCTCATGAAGTCCGGAAGGCATTTCCAACAGTTCCCGTTCCAAGCGGAAAGCAACGGTTTCCGGGCTTTCAATTTTTCCTTTCCCTTTGCAGACCGGGCATACTTTAAGCAATGTTTCCGGCAGCGATTTGCGCGTTTTTTTCCGCGTCATTTGCAAAATGCCGAGCTCGGTAAAACCGGTGATCCTTGTTTGCTTACCGTCGTTTGCCAGCTCTTTCTCCAGGGCCAGCCTGACTTTTTCACGCTCCTTTTCATCTTGCATGTCAATGAAATCAATCAGGATCATCCCGCCGTAATCACGCAGTTTCAACTGCCTTGCGATTTCTTTTGCCGCAAGCATATTCGTTTGCAGCACGGTTTCGTCCTGGTCCTGCCTGCCCGTGTATTTTCCGGTATTGACATCAATGCTGATCAACGCCTCTGTTTCATCGATCACAATATACGCGCCGTTTTCCAGCCAGACAATCCGTTTCAATGCATCTTCAAGTGCCCCATCAATCTTGTAGTATGTAAAAATATTCACCTGCCCGCTGTAAAACTCAAGCGACCAGTCCAGCTCCGGATGGTTTTCCAGCAATTTTTTCAGTCGCTTTAGTATCTCCGGATCATCCGAAATGACCGTTCCACTTTTCATACGGACAAGTTCACGGTAAATCTCGGTTTCGACGTTATTTTTTTCATATAAAACCGCAGGGGCTTTTTCACGTGAGGCCTTGTCAACCATTGCCCGGTACTTCTTCCTCATTGTCTTGAGCTCATCAAGCCATTTTCCGTCCCCCGTCAAGGCGGCCGTTCGGAGGATGATCCCTTCACGCGGTTCGAGATGCGCACGCACCCTGCTCCGCCACAGCTTTCTTTCGGCTTCATCCGCTTTCTTGGATACGGCCGTATATTTTCCCTCCGGGAGATAGACAATTTGCTCACCCGCAAGCTCGATGATACCGGTTAAAAGCGGCCCTTTCAATGCGGTTCCGTCTTTTTTGACCTGGACGATGATCGGCTGCCCGGCCGCCAAAAATGACGAAATCGGGCGCTCTCTTATTTCATCGTTTCCGTGCAAAAAAGCGGGGAGCCGGCCGATGTGCAAATATCCGTGCCGGCCCCCGCCGATATCGATAAATGCAGCATTGATACCGGGTTTGACGGCCGCCACTTTTCCAAGATAAATATTCCCGACTTTTGTAACATCACCGGGCTGCCGGATCCGGATGGCGGCTACTTCCCCGTTTTCCAAGACCGCATACCGTTTTTCCCTCGTTTTAAAATTGATTACAATCGACTGGGACAACATGCATACACCACACAATTTTTTCTGCTGATGCCGCGTGAAGTCAAAAGCGCGGCTTCCATCAATAACTATACATGATATCTTTTACTTTCGCATGCGTTTGCTTTTCAGAAAAGAAGGCATGCAGCAGTTCATTTTCATCCAGTTTCCCGATTTCCACCCCGCCTTGCAAGACAATCAGCGGATGTTTGCGGCCCCGTTTAAAAGATTCCAATACTTCATATAAATAAGCACCTGCGTCTACACGGAGCGTTTCCAAATCATGAAGCGGATCCCTGTTTCCGTAATACCGTTCAAGCAGAAAACGGATGAAAACAAAATACAGCTGTTTCCATTCTTTCCAAAGCGAGGCATATAAATAAACAGCAACTGCCCAAATATTCAGATTCGCCGGTGTATTGAAAAGCGCCGTTGCATGGAAGATGAGAAGAACGGCGAGCGAACTGAAAATCGTTATGCGGAAAGCGCGCAAAAACGGGAAAAACCTTGAAAACGCCATATTGGCGATTTTACCGCCGTCAAGCGGCCAGATCGGGAGCAAATTGAAAAAAAGAATGGCCCGGTTCCATTCCTGGACTTGTATATACAATGATTCCGGCAAAATGTGAAAGTAAAACAGGGCGTACGCGCAAATGGCGATCCAGACGTGCTGGACGGGCCCGGCAAGCGTGACGGCCATTTCTTCTTTTAAAGGCCGATTTCCGTGCTCTTCCGTTTCGGCAACACCGCCAAACGGCAAAATCATAATTTTTTTGATCCGCCACGAAAAAAATTGCGCCGCACCCGCGTGGCCCATTTCATGGATCAAGATGATGGCAAACAGCAGAACAAGTTCCTGGAAGCGTGCGGTGGCAACGGCGATCGCCGCAACAATCCAAAAAAGGGGATGGATTTTGATTTTTTTCAGCACAAGAAACAGATCACTCAAATTTTATCACCTGAATCGGGTCAATAAAATCGCCACCTTTTTTGATCGCAAAGTAAAATTCCCCTTTTTCGCCGCTATTGGCTGCAGTGCCGACTTTTTCGCCGGCTTTGATCCGGTCGTACTCCCGGACATTCACTTTTCCGAGGTTGGCATACCAAGTTTCTGTTGAATCGACATGCTGGATAATGACGGTATTACCAAGCGATTTTTTCTTGCCGGCAAAAATAACGGTGCCGCTGCTCATCGCTTTCACGTTTGCGCCCGGTTTTGTTTCAATCATAACCCCTCTTCCGTCTGCTGAAAAATTGGTCAGGATTTTTCCTGATACCGGCATGGCATACTGCTGCTCCCCGTCCGAAGCCGCCGTCTCTGTATTTGACGCTTTGTCCGGAAACAGCGCGATCGGTTTTCCAAAATTGTCTTCGTACCATTTGGCCGCTTTCGCAAATTGGAATTCGGTTTCCATGACCCGTTCCACGGCTGTTTTTGGTTTGTCAAACACCGGATTTGCTGATTTGAACAGGATGGCTACGGCGAGCACAAGGCAGGCGGAAGCCAAAATTTTAAACAGGATGGCTTCTTTTTTAAATAGCGGATGGATGGGCCTCACGGATGGTTCATAAACATGCGTGCCTTCATCACGGATCAGGCTGGAATAAATCAAGTCTTTGCCTGGCCTGCGCGCTTGTTTCACCACTTTTCTCCGCTTTGCCATTTGCTTTCTGATTTCGTCTGCGCGGTTTCCCAAACAAACTCCCCCTCTTGTCCAGGCTTTCGTTTGTTATCAATGTATGACCTGTCCAACAGGGATAGAACCCGAATCAAAATAATCCGGTCCGAAAGCCATAAGGCTTTCCGGGCCGGCCCATCTCAAGATGTTTTTGAACTGAATAATCTTTTAAATCTTGCAAACATGCCGGTTTTCGGGTCTTCCAAAGGCATGAGCGGCACGGTTTCGCCTAATATTCTGCGGGCTATATTGCGGTATGCAAGCGATGCGCGGTTATTCGGGTGAAGGGCAATCGGCTCCCCCTGGTTTGATGCGCGGATGACTTCTTCATCATCCGCCACGATCCCGATCAGGTCGATCGATAAATGGCTTGTCACTTCATCAATATCCATCATGTCCCCGTTTTTCATCATATGGCTGCGGATCCGGTTAATGATGAGTTTCGGCGACTCAATATGGTCTTCTTTTTCAAGCAGCCCGATGATCCGGTCCGCATCCCGCACCGCGGAAATTTCAGGCGTTGTCACGACAATGGCCTGGTCAGCGCCCGCCACCGCATTTTTATACCCCTGTTCAATACCGGCCGGGCAATCGATCAGGATATAGTCATAATCTTGCTTTAATTCATGGATTAATTGTTTCATTTGCTCAGGCGTTACAGCCGATTTGTCGCTTGTCTGCGCCGCCGGCAGCAAAAAAAGCTTATCGTCGAAGCGTTTATCTTTTACGATTGCCTGATGCATTTTGCAGCGACCTTCTACGACATCCACCAAATCATAGATAATCCGGTTTTCAAGCCCCAATACCACATCAAGATTTCGAAGCCCGATGTCCGTATCTACAAGGCAGACTTTTTTCCCTTGAAGCGCCAGCGCCGTGCCGAGGTTTGCCGAAGTAGTCGTTTTGCCGACTCCGCCTTTTCCGGATGTAATGACAATCGCTTCACCCATGTTAGAACCCTCCTCGTAATCTCGTAATATTCGGCCGCAGATGTTTTAAAACTTGCAATCGATCAATGATAATATGGTTGGAAGAATCTATGTAAGCACATTCCATTTCGTGCCGGTCTTGTTTCGCATAATGGTCCGGCGCCCGATTTAAGCAGTCGGCAATCCGGATCTGAGAAGGAACCATGTTGGAAGCCACGACGACCGCATCCCTTCTCCCATTGTAGCCCGCATGCGCAATCCCACGCAAATTCCCCATGACAAAAATATTGCCGTTTGCAATGACGGTACCGCCCGGATTCACATCCCCGACAAGCAATAGGTCGCCTTCCACCTTCAATACTTGCCCGGATCTGACAATGACTGTGGCGGATACAATTTCATTTTCCAGTTTTGCCTTTGCTGCCGCTTCTTTCGTTATCACATTGCTGATGATTTCGTCTACAACCAGATTCCGCTGGGCGCGGACAAGGCTTTTGATTTCTTCCTCCTGTTCGGGTGTCAAATAACGGTTTCCAAGCTGGATCTTTACGGCAATAATCGGGCTCTCTTCATCTTCAAGGGAAGAATGCGCCAATAATTTATGTTTTAACTCCGCTTTTAAAGCATGGTAGGAGCATTGGTCGTTTAAATGCAGGACAATTCCTTCTTTTGTACCTTTAATCGTTACATTTTGCATTTTCTTCATTTCAAACTGCTCACCTCAACGGCTGATAAAAATGGGACAGCACCCGTCCGCCGGCGCTTTCTTTTCCGGGCGGGCTTTTTTGGGAAGCTGTTTTTAAACGACATCGTAAAACACCTGCGGGATAAGTGGATTTTCGCGGGAACGAATCGTAAAACCTTGAACTATGCGGATATATTCGACAAAAGGTTATGAAATTCCTCTTTTCCCATTTTAACAGTTTTGCGGTGCCGCGTTTACTCCTGCTCTTCTTCCCTCGCCCGCCGCACGAGAAAATTGCGCATCGGATACCAGGCCAAAATAAAAAAAGCGGCATTAAAAATAAGGGTGGGCCATAACCTTAAATTGAGAAAATCGCTGAAACCCATTAACTGCGAATTAATCAACGAATTGACGCCATAAACCAAAAACTCGACGACTGCCATATTAAAAGCTGCAACAACCGTTCCGGTAAAAATATTGGATTGGAGAATCCTCATCAGTTTGATCGTCAAGTAAACCGCAAACGGATAAAAAAACAGGTAAATGCCCAAAACCCCTGTGTAAAAGGCATCAAAGAGCATACCAAACACAAAAGCGTAAATGATGGCACTCCTTTTCCGGTAGTACATCCCCATTAATATCAGCATCACCAGTAAAAAATGGGGGACGATAATATATTTTCCGCCAAAATTCTGGGCGGAGAAAAACTGCGCAAATAAGCTCTCGGCGATATAGCAAACACTTAAAATGAGAGGGAGCACCGCACGTTTCATCACTGCCCCCCTCCCAGCACACTCGAGTTTAGTTTTTGCGCTTTCCGGTTGATGACCAAAACTTCCCTCACATCATAAAAATTGGCTTCCGGTTTGACATAAGCTGTTTGCGTCAGCCCGTTTTCATCCGGAACAATTTTTTCAACATCCCCGATCACCAGGCCGCTCGGGAACATGCCGCTTAAGCCGGATGTTACCACGTGGTCGCCTTTTTTGATTTTGATGTTGAAATCAAGCTGTTTCAACAGCAGCATTTTTGTTTTTTTGTCGTATCCTTCGATCAAACCGTAAGCATCTTTTTTCGCACTTTGCACCTTGGCAGAGATGCGGTTTGTTTCGTCAGGCGAGCTCAGCAGTTCAACAGTCGAATAAAATTTATCCACTTGCGTCACTTTTCCGATAAATCCCCCACTCGTCACCACCGCCATATTTTTTTCAACACCGTTCACTTCGCCTTTATCGATGACAACTTGTTCATACCAGCTGTCGGGATTGCGTGCGATGACCTGCGCCTGGATCGACTCGGAATCTCCAAGACTATTTTTTTCCTTAATAATGGATTTCAGTTCTTCGTTTTCTTTTTTCAATTCATGGTTTTGTGCTTCCAAGCTTGTCAGCTGTTCCAAATGAGATTTCAATTTTTTATTTTCGGTATATGTATTTTTCAAATCATTTATATTATCAAAAAAAACGGCCATAGCATTTGCAGGTTTTGCAATGATGGTCTGGCCGAAGCCGACAATATCACGCACAAATTGCTCGGGTTTTGAAATGCGGTCGCGCTCCCTTATGGAAAATCCGATCATGGCGACGAGCAGGATTACGCTGATGAGAAGTACAATCAATCGTTTATTAAGAAAAAACTGTGGCATGGAATCCACTCCTATAAAAAAACTCTGTTCCGGTAATTGCCGACTTGAATGCATTCTCCCGCCGGCATGATACCGGCAGGAGAATTTTGCCCGCAGAAGCGCCTATCCGGCCGGTAATCTTCTTAGCCCCTTCCTCTGGCATAAGCCAACACACGGCTCGTCCCTCGCCGTGTTTCCTTTATCTTAGACAGTGCCTAGAAAAATCCGTACGCTGATGAGCAAGGCGCCTCCGCTTTTCGTATTGTCCAGCTGCAGGCGTTATCGGCTGGTGAACTTCATGCCCCACCCTGCGATAAGTCCACATCGATTCGCCTTTTCGGCTCATCTTGTTTCCAGTTTGGGAGCATTGAAATTCATACGCCGATGGGAAAACGCCCTTCGCTTTTCTGTTTACTTACTGTCTTTTGCTTTGTTTTTGAACAGTTCGATGTTTTCCAAAGCGCTGCCTGTTCCGATTGCGACGCAGTCAAGCGGATTTTCGGCAATGATGACAGGCATTTCCGTTTCCTTGCTGATGACATGGTCGAGATTGCGCAAAAGCGCGCCCCCGCCCGTCAGCACAATGCCGCGGTCCATAATATCCGCCGCTAGTTCAGGCGGCGTCTGTTCAAGCGTGTATTTCACAGCATCAACAATCGCATAAACCGTATCATGAAGCGCATCGGCAATTTCTTCCGCCGTGATCGTGATCGTCTTCGGCAAACCTGTTAACAAATCCCGGCCCCTGATATCCATTGGTTCAATCCCCTCCGGCTCTCCTGCTGAACCGATTTCCATTTTTATTTGTTCTGCGGTCCGGTCCCCAATTAAAAGGTTGTAATTTTTGCGGATATAACTGATGATCGCTTCGTCCATTTCATCCCCTGCCACGCGGATCGACTGGCTTGTCACAATTCCGCCCAGCGAAATAATGGCCACTTCCGTCGTCCCGCCGCCGATATCCACTACCATGCTTCCCGTTGGCTCCCAGACAGGCAACCCGGCGCCGATCGCTGCTGCAAAAGGCTCTTCAATCGTAAAAGCATCCCTTGCCCCGGCCTGGCGGGTTGCATCAATCACCGCGCGCTCTTCCACCGCCGTGATGCCGGACGGAACGCAGACCATGACATACGGATTTTTTGAAAAAAAGCCTTTTTTATTTGTGGCCTGCTGAATATAATATTTCATCATCGCAGCGGTCGTTTCATAATCCGCGATTACGCCGTCTTTCATCGGCCGTGTCGCCACAATATTTCCCGGCGTCCTTCCGATCATTTTTTTAGCGGCATCCCCAACCGCCACAATTTGTTTTGTATCTGTCTGGATTGCCACTACGGAAGGCTCCCGTACGACAATCCCCTTTCCTTTTATGAAAACCAATGTATTGGCTGTCCCAAGATCAATCCCCAGATCTTTACTTCCGAACATGGATGTATCTCCCTTTCTTCACTTTTAATTTTCGCGATTTGTGTCATACTTTTGCTTATATATGCAGATGCATTTTTTGGCCGCATCCGTTGTTTGGGCAAATTTGGTCAACAAAGCCAGCTGTAAAAATCATACGATTAATTATATCGTAACCATAAAAAAATTCAAAGCCTTACAAATATCCTTTTTCCTTCAGGCTCACGAATTTTTTCTCACCGATAATCAAATGGTCGAGAATTTCAATCCCCATTATTTTACCACATTCGGCAAGCCGTTTGGTAACTTCGATATCTTCTTTTGAAGGGGAAGGGTCTCCGGATGGGTGGTTATGGAAACAAATAATGGAGGCGGCAGAACGCCTTAATGCTTCTTTGAAAACTTCCCGCGGGTGGACAATTGAAGCATTTAAGCTGCCGATAAAAAGGGTTTGCCGGTGGATCACCTGGTTTTTAACGTTCAAATACAGGCAGACGAAATGTTCCTGGGCCAAAAAGCGCATGTCGTTCATGACATAATTGGCCCCATCCTGCGGGGTGCGGATCACAAAGCGTTCATCATGCTGTAAATTGTTGATTCTTCTCCCCAGTTCGATCGCAGCCAAAATCTGGACGGCTTTGGCCGTGCCGATGCCTTTGATGGCCGTCATTTCTTCAAGCGAGGCACCTTTTAAAAGCCGGAGACCCTCAAAATGGTGCAAAAGTCGGTTGGCAAGCTGGAGGACCGATTCTTCTTTTGTACCGGTACGAAGCAAAATGGCGAGAAGTTCCTGGTTGGAAAGGCTCTCCGCCCCGTGGTGGATTAACCGTTCACGCGGGCGGTCTTCTGCGGATAAGTCTTTGATCAGTAGTTTTTCCAATTGTATTCCTCCTTTTCCGGTTCAGGAGGCGGAGGGGCCGGACAGACCGGCATATTTCGGTCCGGAAAGCATACGGTACAGACGGGAAACCGGCAGCCCCACTACATTATAGTAATCGCCGCTGACACCCTTTACAAACAGCGCACCTAATCCCTGGATGCCGTATGCGCCGGCTTTGTCAAACGGTTCGCCGCTGTCCATGTACTGTTCGATTTCTTTTTCGGACAGATGCCAAAAAGTGACATCCGTTTTTTCGAAAAACACTTCTGTTTCCCCTTTGCAGCAAACCGCAACCCCGGTATAGACGGTATGCGTTTTGCCGGATAAACGATGAAGCATCCTACGCGCCTCATCGCGGCTGCCCGGTTTTCCAAGGATGCGGTCCTCAAGCGCCACGACTGTATCGGCGCCGACCACCACATCTTCAGGAAAATGTGCGGCAACACTTTCCGCTTTTCTGCATGCCAGCTCCTTGACAATTGCCTCGGGCGGACCGGTTAAATCGATTAGTTCATCCTCATCGCTTTTTTCAACAATAAACGGAATTTGCAATTTCTGGAGGAGTTCTTTTCTTCGTGGGGAGCCTGAAGCCAATATGAGGTCCATCATACACCAAACTTTCTTTTCTGGTTTAATATGGGAGATACACTTGTATCGTACCAAAAAAACCGCCGTTAAACAATAGGGCCCCCGGTAATGTAGGGAGCCCCCTTTTGGCGGGTTCGGCCTCAGTGCCCGCTGTACACCTTCACATAGTCAAGCAGGTTTTGCTCGGCTTTGGCCAAATCCTGTTTGTTTCCGCTTTTTTCATAGGAAAGCAGTGATTCATACGCGGCCGTTTCGTATTTCTTTAACTGTTGCAGCGTTTCCTGTTTTATCGTTTCGAGCCTGCTGATTGTTTCGGCGCTGCTTTTCATCGCCTGCATGCCGTCCGCAGAAACCGTCCCGGTCTGGAACGAATTGGAAGTTTCTTTCACCAATTTTTCAAAAAGGGGAACTGTATTTTGTGCGAAAATTTGATCATCGTTTGTCACAGTTTGTATTTTTTTGCTTGAAAAACTGATCTCTTTTGCATACAACTCGACACCTTTGTCCGCAAAAACGGTTTTCAAGTTTTTGACCACCAGCAGGCTTTCGGCGACGCCAGCAAAAATATAATGTTGGCCGTCCATGGTAAGCAGCATGGATGGCACACTTTTGGCAGCCAGCTCGTCCGAAACTTTGGCAGCGGCTTCTTTCGTGCTGAAAACCCCCGCCTGCAGGATACCGACCGTTAATGCCGGCAGCTGTTGTGCCTGGGCCTGCTTTTCTCCGCCTGCGGATCCTGCTGCAGGGGCAGAGGCGCTCTTTTTCGTTTGGCTGTCCCCGTATTCAATAAATTTCAGTACAACAAGCCCCAATAATGCGCCGATGACAACGGCGGACGCGATGGAAAAAATGATGGCCGGCATTGATTTTTTGTTCGGCAGTTTATTTTGGAAAAAACTTTTCTTTTTGGGGACGGGTGTATAATGGATCGGCCGGAATTCTTCAATTTTATCCGCATCCAGTTCGGGCAGCACCCACTCAAAAGATTCCTCTTCATTTGCACCGTCATGAGCAGCGGCAACCTCGTGTTCAGCTGTTTTCCAGTCGTGGACTTCGATTGTTTCTTTCGAATGCCCGCCCTTTCCGTTCATTTTGACCGTTATTTTCGCATGATTTTTCGCTTCGTCCAATTCCTTCACCTCTTTGCCCGATTTGCTTTATGCTAACACAAACGGCAAAAAAAAGAACAAGACTTTTGTCGCCTTGTCTGAAAAGGAATTCGCCGATTTCCGGCATTTTTTGTGAAAATCTGCCTAGGAGAGCCCGTACATTCGTAAATAAAAAGCGATCAAATCGTTTCCGAAAAAATAGGCAATAAGGGAACCGGCGGCAATAAACGGACCAAAGGGGATCGGCTTCCTTTTTTTAAATCTGCCGGCCGCCATCAAGCCGATACCAAAAAGTGCGCCGAACAGGCAGGCAAGAAAAAAGGACAAAAAAATTTTCTCCACACCCAATACAAGCCCGATGACAAAATACAGTTTGATATCTCCGCCGCCCATGGCCCCCTTTGTCACAAGCGCAATCAAATAAAGAAGGCAGAATCCGAGCACAGCCCCAAGCCAGGCGGACCACCAAGGCGCTGCCGGGGAGAGGAACCGTATGATGGCGATCGCGGCCGCAAAAGGCAGCAGCACTATATCAGGAATAAGCATATAAACCAAATCGGAAACGGTGATAATCACAAGTAGAGAAATGAACAAGCAAGCTAACAAAAGCTCCATGCTCCAGCCGAACCGGGAAAATGAATAGGCAAAAAGCAGTCCGGTCAGCGTTTCAAAAACCGGATAAATGGCGGAAATCGGCGACTTGCAGCTTTTGCATCTACCCCTTAAGGCCAGATAGGAAAACACTGGTATATTTTCATACCACTTTAATGGATGCCCGCATTTTGGGCAGTGCGAACCGGGAAAAGCGATGGATTCGTGTTTTGGCACCCGCAAACCGACGACATTGTAAAATGAGCCGAAAACCATTCCCATCACCGCAAAATAAACAATCCAGATTATATCCATGGTCCATCCCTCTAACATTCAGCTTGTTTATACTACCATGCATGCTAAAAACTTATTGTGCTGTCCCGGCAATCGGGTCACTTTTATGGCTTGGGGACGGCACTTCGATATCCGGCAAGTAATCGGCATACCGGCTCAATTCAGGATAATAAAAAGTTGAAACGGTCACCGTATATTCCAGATCCGCGGAATCAGCGGTTTGATTGGATTGTTGAAAATCGACCGATTCAATCATCGTAATGCGCGATAAATTTTCAATTGTTTTTAAAAAAGATTTCATGCTTTTATAATCCGGCGACTCCACGGTTAAAGTGTAAGTAATTTTTTTCATCCCGGAAGGCAAAGCAGCATTCGAACCAGTTGAAGACGATTGCGCAGCGGAGGCTGAATTGCTTGTATCCTTTTGCTGATTGTAATCCATTTCAGTAATCAGACTGCCGGAGAGCGACTCCGCCATTTGGAAATCAAGCAAAAATTGTTCTGTCAGCGGTTTTGTCGGCACTTTCTGCAAAAGGTCCACAACCGTTCCCAGCTGCACTTCCGGATTTATCTGCTGTTTCGAATGCAAAGCGTCAAGCACCTGCTGTTCCGACTTTAACGTTGATTTTTTCACGGCAATCTCCGCTTTTACCGGTTCCAGCACAAACCAGTACAAGGCTGCCGCCCCGGCAATGCAGACGGCCAGGAGAATAATCAGCAAGGAAAATTGCCTTTTATTTAATCGGAGGTTCATTGCTTTTCCTCCTTCTTCGCAGCTGCATTCAATGCACTTTTGTTTAATTGCACCGTATAACTGGCCAAATAAACAGGTAGATCGCTGCTTGTATCCGCAGCTGTACTCCCGGTATCCCCCGCTGCATTGGCATTCGTGCCAGAAGCCGCCTTCGTATTTGAGGTGTCCGTATTTTTCGTGTCCGTTTTAGCGTTAGACCCGGAATTGCCGCTGCCCGACGTTGACTCGGATCCGGACGTGGAAGCAGCCGTTAAAGCGGAACTTGCTATATCTGTATCTTTTTTATCCGTTTTGATGTTGTTCAGAACGGCACCGCTAAAATATTTGCTGTCATTTAACCGTTTCAGGTAATAAGCAACTTCATCGCCCGATTCAAATTGAACCGTCACGTCCGCGCTCGTTTCGGTGCAGGAAAAATCCGTAATGTAGCCGTATTTCGGAAGCAGTTTTGTGAGCTGGTCCAAAATCGGCACCGCTTTGACGGGATAATCTTTTGCCCATTTTACGGCGGACGCTAGTTTACGCAAATCTTGCGTGTCTGTATCGTTTTTCTGCTTCGCCTGTTCTCTAGCCTGCATCGCTTCCACCTGGTGGATTTTTTCGTTTATGGCGCCGAGGTCCTGTTTTGCATGATGCAGCATGAAAAAGAAGACGGTCAGGAAAATGATGAATGCGGCAGCCAATAAGCCGCCCCAAAAAAGCAAAGCCATATTTTTCGGTTCTTTTTTCGGCAGCAGATTAATCTCAACCGGCATCTATTTCACCTCTTTCAACGCAAGCCCCAGCAACGGAACGAAACGGGCGGGGAACGGGGCGCCGGCAGTGGATGAAACTTTTTCTATAAGGGCCGTCTCAACCGGCAGGCCGAATTGTTCCGAGAGTTTCCCGGTAATATCCTGCAAATACGGGTAATCGCCATTCAGCAGGATTTTATTGACAGCCGCCTTGCCCTGCCTCATGGAAAACTGGTAATAATTCATGATCCTGTCCAGTTCTTTATAGATGTTTTCGGTCTGGTACTGCAGCAATGGATCACCTTCCGGCCAGTGATACTTTTTTTCCCCGAAAGCATTGGTTTCCACTTCCCATTTTGAAAACGGAATATCCACCTCAAGCTCTCTCATGAGAAAAGGGAAGTGCTGGTGGAAAATGGTGGCGTTCACCATGGATAAATCAAACTGGAGAAGCAGAATGTGGTCCATCGGATTCAGCTGATTCAACTGGTAAAAAGACCGGTAGGCGCATAAAGGGGAGATATCGGCTGCGACAGGGCTGAGGCGGATGCCGTTAAAAAAGTCCACATAGTCCTGTACAATGTCTTTGGGCGAAGCAAATAAAAGGATTTGCTTTTCTTCATTGGCCTCGGTAAGGAGCGTATAATCAAACACCGGATCTTCAAACGGCAGATGGATGGTGGAGCCGAGTTCGATGTAAATATAGCCTTCGATTTCATCCACGGCGACTTCTTTCGGGACAGCCACTTTGCGCACGACAACTAAATGCTCGGGAACCGTAAACCGGATCAAGTGTTTTCCCCGCTTCAGTCCCCAATCATCGAGGCATTCTTCGGCAATCATGGAAAGCGTCTCAACATCTACGATTTTCCCGTCGCGGATCAGCCCTTCCGGAAGATAATGCTCGCCGAAAATTTGCACGATAGGGGGATTGGCCTGCTTCAATTCAAGATAGCGGATCACATGGTCCTTCATGATGAAATTGCCGATTTTCCTGGAACCCGGAAAAAATGAAAATGCCATAGAGATAACCCCTCAACAAATAATCCTAGCAAACTAGCAACCAAGGCCTGGCACAAGAAGCAGACCTTGGAGAGAAAGAAACAGCGGAATATCTCCGCTTGTAGATAGTCTTAACAAAAAACTTTCTTGAACAAAATAGAATTATTGACCTATTGTAACATTATCGCTGGTTCTTTTCGCAGAATTAATTTCATTTAAAGTAGCATTTTTAAATGTTATTTTAACACCACCATCAATGCCTGAACCATTAACTTCGTAATCAATTTTTCCATCTGAATCTGTTGTTAACGTAACCGAATATTCTTTTAATGTACTATCTTTGTCGTCGAGATATTTTGACAAATCTGTTTGTTGTATTGTATCACCTGATTTCACATCATTATCTGCTGCATAAAGTTTTGCTGCACTAATAACCTGGATCGCATCAGATTTAATCGCATTAAACCTCGAGTTTTTGATCACATTTCCGATCGCCGGGATGGCGATTGCCGCAATGATCCCTAAAATAACAATAACAGCAAGCAATTCAATTAAAGTAAAACCTTTTTGGCTTTTTAAAAGCCTGCGTTTCTTTCTCAACATGGCTTTTCCTCCTTTGGTGATAGAACATTTTACCTATATTATACATAGTTTTGTACAATAAGAATATATTTTTTGTTCACTTTACTGAACGTTGTTATAAATTTCAAACATTGGAATCATAATTGATGCGACAATCGTTCCAACTACTCCTGCCAATAGGACAATCATGAACGGTTCGATCAGCGCCTTCATCTGGTCGGTCGCAGCTTCGACTTCAGCTTCGTAAAAATCAGCAACTTTCGCAAGCATCCCGTCCAGCGCACCCGTTTCTTCCCCGATTGCGATCATCTGCGTCACAAGCGGTGGAAAAACCCAGTGGCGCCGCATCGGATCGGTCATCGACTCCCCTCTTTCCAAAGCATCCCGGGACTGGCGGATCACATTTGTCATCACTTCATTTTCCACGATTTTTTCAACGATCGTTAATGCCTGTAAAATCGGCACCGAGCTGGAGAATAGGGAACTTAATGTCCTTGTCATACGGGCAATGATTGATTTCTGGACAAGCTTGCCGAATACCGGAATTTTGAGCAAAGCATAATCGAGATAGTATTTGCTCACTTTATTTTGGCGCATAAAAACCAACAATACATATAACCCGACAGCAAGCAGTATGATCAGCCACCAAAATTGCTGCAAAAAGCCACTCATCGCCAAAACAAAGCGGGTTACCGCCGGCAGTTTCGCATTATAATCATTTAAAATAGAAACAAAAGTCGGGACGATTTTAACCAGCATAAAAATTACGACCACAATCGCCATCACACCGACAAAAATCGGGTACGTCAGAGCCGACCGCACTTTTTGCTGGGTACGGTGCTGTTTTTCGTAATAAGTGGCGAGCCTGTCCAATGTATCGTCAAGGCTTCCGCCCGCTTCACCGGCATACACCATATTGATAAACATCGGAGTAAACACTTTTTTATGTTTTGCGGCCGCCTGCGACAACGCAATTCCGCTGCGCAGGTCTTCCTCGACTTCCAACAGCGTCTTTTTCAGCGTTTTGCTGCTCGTCTGGTTCGCCAGTATTCTTGTCGAATCCACAACCGTGACGCCTGCTTTCAGGAGCGTGGAAAACTGGCGGAGGAATATGACAAAATCCTGTAGTTTCACACGGTTGCCAAGGCTGATTTCCATTGTCAACAGCGTTTCGGGCAATTCATTGATTTCAACCACCCGCACGCCTTGCTCCCTCAGCTTCAAGAGCGCGTCTCTTTTAGAGTCTGCGGTGATGGTACCGGTTTTCTTCCCGGTTTTCATTCTTCCCTGGTACTTAAATCGTGGCATTTTGACCGATCTCCTGTAAATAAGGTTCCGCCGCTTCCTTTGAAATGACGCCGCTTTGGAGCAATTTCTTCACATCGGTTTCAAGCGTGTGCATGCCGAGCGCGCGGCTCGTCTGCAGGACATTGACAATCTGGTGGATTTTTTCATTGCGGATCAGATTGGCGATGGCCGCATTGTTCACCAAAATTTCCGTCGCCGCCCTCCGCCCTTTGTTATCCACTGTCGGGAAAAGCCGCTGCGCCACGATGCCGACCAAAACGTTGGCAAGCTGGATGCGGATTTGCGGCTGCTGGGAGGGCGGAAACACATCGATAATCCGGTCGATCGTAGACGGCGCGCTTGACGTATGGAGCGTCCCGAGCACGAGATGCCCGGTTTCAGCCGCCGTAATCGCCGTGTGGATCGTTTCCAAATCGCGCATTTCCCCGACGAGAATGACATCCGGATCCTGGCGCAGCGCCGCACGCAGGCCGTTCGCAAAATTTTGCGTATCAAATCCGATTTCGCGCTGGTCGATGATACAGTTTTGATGCTTATGTAAATATTCAATTGGATCTTCGAGCGTAATGATGTGCTTATGCAACGTTTTGTTCATATGGTCGATCATCGCGGCAAGCGTCGTCGATTTTCCGTTGCCGGTCGGGCCGGTCACAAGCACCAGCCCATTCGGCTTTTCCGTGAACGAATATAAAACCGGCGGAAGATGCAGTTCCTCGACTGTCGGTATTTTTGTCGGCACCACGCGGATCGCCAAAGAGACACAGTTCCGCTGCCGGTACGCGTTAATCCGAAAACGGGAAACGCCAGGGATCCCGTATGAAAAATCAATCTCACCGCGTTCCAAAAAGACCGGCCACATCGTATCGGAGATGATCGCTTTCGCCATTCCTTCCGTCAGCTGCGGGGTCATCGGCTCCTTGCCGTACCGTTTTAATTGGCCGTTTATGCGCATGATCGGCGGAACACCAACGGTCAAATGAAGATCCGAAGCTTTTAACTCAAAAGCTGAGCGAAGCAAATACTCAATTTTTTCCTTCATTTTCTTCACCTACTCCGGCAGGGCGACGCGCAAAATTTCTTCCGTCGTCGTCCAACCCTGTTTTACCTTTAGTAATCCGTCATCAAGCAGAAAAATCGTCTTATTCTGGATCGCATATTCCCTGAGTTTGGACAGCGGTTCCCCGTTCATAATGCCGCGCCTGATGTTTTCATTGACCACGAGCAGTTCCTGGATCGCCATCCGCCCTTTATAGCCGGTCATGTTACAGTTTCCGCAGCCGCGGCCGCGCACGATTTTATCAATTTTAATGCCGCGCTTGGCAAAAATTTCGATTTCGCGTTTGGTTGGCGCCTGTTCCTCCGCGCAGTCGCGGCACACCCTGCGCACAAGCCGCTGTGAAACGACACCACTTAACGAAGTAGCGACGAGAAAAGGCTCAACTCCCATATCTATTAATCTTGTAATCGTGCCGAGCGCATCATTCGTATGCAGGGTGCTTAAGACCAGGTGTCCTGTAAGTGATGCCCGGATGGCGATTTCTGCGGTTTCTTTGTCGCGGATTTCCCCGACCATGATGATATTCGGATCCTGCCGCAAAATCGCCCGTAAGCCTTTCCCAAATGTCATTCCTACCGCTGTGTTCACCTGAATTTGGTTCACACCTTCGATCTGGTATTCCACCGGGTCTTCAACCGTGATGATATTGACCTGTTCATTGTTCAGGTGGTTTAAGGCTGCATATAACGTGGATGATTTTCCTGATCCGGTCGGGCCCGTAATCAAAATGATACCGTTCGGGCGCTGAATAAGCTGCGAAAAGCGCTGAAAATTCAGCTTATTAAAGTCGAGTTGGCGGATATCATTGATCGCGCTGGAAAGGTCCAAAATCCGCAGCACGATTTTTTCACCATATATGGTCGGCAAGGTGGATACGCGAATATCAACCGGATGGAAATCCAAATCGATCTTGATCCGTCCGTCCTGTGGAACGCGGTGTTCGGTGATATCCAGATTCGCCATGATTTTAATGCGCGCCGTCAAGACGTTCTGCATCGTTTTTGGCAGAACCCTTTCCGTCCGTAAGATTCCGTCCACACGGTAACGGACAATAAATTTCGTTTCCTGCGGGTCCAGATGGATATCGCTTGCCCGCTGCTGGACGGCATTTTGAAGGATTTGGTTCACGAGTTGGACAACCGGTGAATCTTCTTCGCCGGCCTGGATTTCCGCCGACTCTTCATTTTCGATTATGCCGCTCAGCATTTCTTCCACGCCGTCATCAAATTCATAACACTTGGTGATGGCCCGCAAAATATCATCTTTAGACGCAATAACCGGTTCAATCCGGAACCCGGTCGACAGCCTCAGGTCATCAATCGCATTGAAATCCATCGGGTCCGCCATTGCGACATATAATTTATCCCCGTCTTTTTTAAGCGGAATGAGCAAATTCCGTTTTGCTATTTCTTTCGGTACGAGATTCATAATGCTCTGGTCGAAAGGATAGCGAAAAAGGCTGATATGAGGGATGCCCAGTTGGAATTCCAGCACTTCAATTAGCTGCTGTTCAGTGATGTATCCGCGCTGGAGAAGCGCATCGCCGAGTTTCTGGTTTTCGCCTTTTTCCTTCAGTGCCTGTTCCAATTGCTCCTCTGTGATTAAACCTGATTCAATTAACAAATCTCCAAGGCGTTTCCGTACTTGTTTCATCACGATTCCCCGCTTTTTTTCATGTCATAGGGCTATCAACCTAAGAAGCAGCAAAAAGAAAATTTTCAGTCTCCGTTTGGGACATTAGCTCTTGCTGTTCGTGCTGCCTGAGCGATTGTTGTCCGAAGTACTGTTTTTTTCCGTCTGCCCCGAATCTGAAGATGAATTGCCTGAACGAGCCGAACTGTTTAGATCATCTTTAGAAGTTTGGGCTGTTTCCGCAGCGCTTTTCTGGTCAGCCGAGGAAGAGGTACCTCCGCCTGTTGTGGTACCGCTTGTATTGCTTGTGCTGCCTTCTGCTTCTTCCGGATATCCTTTCGAAACAATTTTCGTGACGGGCGGATAGAAATCTTCCGACAGCAGGGTTGATTTCAGCAGGCTATTTTCCTGACTGTAAATATTCCGGTATATTTTTACGTAATGGCCTGCCTTTCCGGTTTGCTGCACAACGGATTGGTTGGCTTTTAAAGAAGAAGTGTAGCGCACCGCCGTTTTCGGTTCGATCGTTTTCGCATTTTTCTCGGCAATTTTATATTTTTCAGCAAAAGGTCGGCCAGTAACGGAAACAGTAAACGCGCCATTTCGATAAGCAAACTGCAGCTTATAGGCGGTTGTGTTCGGATTAACGAAAGAAAAGTCGAGCTTACCTTTTACAACCCTTGCTTCTTTTCCGAGCGCGGCATACCCCGGCAGTTCATTGCTCGTGTACCGTTCAATGATTTCAAAATCCGTCGGCAGAACCGCTTCATAAATGGCTGTTGCGATCATACTCAGCGCAGTATTCGAAAAAGCAGAGCCGGTTTTCCCCGCTGTTTTTAATAAAGAAAATGCACTTTGCGCGGGGATGTCCAGTTTTGGAAACTGCTTGGCCCATGTTTCCAGCTCGTACGCCTCCGCTTCAGGTATGGCCGTTAATACGGCTTTCGAGACTGTTTTTTCGGATTGGTCCGCTTGAATTGCATAAGAAGCCAGATCAAAGGTGAGATTACCGGTTTCAAGGCGGGATGCCGCATTGCAAATGGCAGTAATTAATTGGCCGATATTCCAGTCTTCGAGGCTGATTTCCGGAAAAGATTCCGAAATCATCTTGACCAGTCCGCTGTTATTGACCGTTACGTATAGCTTCCCAGGCTTGCCATCCTGCGCCCGGTTTAAGCTTTCCGCAAGATCAAATCGCAGCTCGGCAGCCGGAAGTTTAATAGATTGGTTTAAATACAAAAGCGTAACAGGATGGGATGCCTTCCATTTTTGCACGGCATTTTCCAGTTTTTGCTGTG
Source organism: Weizmannia acidilactici (assembly GCF_008974185.1). GTDB lineage: Bacteria > Bacillota > Bacilli > Bacillales > Bacillaceae_C > Weizmannia > Weizmannia acidilactici. The sequence continues at coordinate 29,500 of NZ_BKZP01000005.1, read as the reverse complement.
CTTCGTCTTTTGTTAACCCGGACAGATCGACACCTCCGGCAGATGTACCTTCAGAAAATTTTTCGGTATGGCCGAATCCTTTTTCTATGGCAAAAGCCCCGAAATGTGAGAAACCTAAAATAAAAGCCGTACTCGTAAACAAGATGATGAAAACTTTTAAAAACCGCTTGTTTCCCACACTTCAACCCTGCCTTTCCTTACTCTTCAACATTCATTGATAATTCAACAAAAACGCCCGGCCCGGCTTCCTGGGCGCGCACGATATCTTCTTCCGACAGGATCGTACCGGATGCAATGATGCGTTCACCGCTGCCCGTGTAGATGTCTTTGGATGCTTTTTTCCCTTTTAACAGCTCCACCTGTTTTGTCCGCAACACATCCATCCCGCCTTCCGCTGAAATTTCTTCGGTTTCTTCCGCTTCCATTTTCTGAAGAAGCTTGTCGGCCGAGTCGAGGAAATGGCCGGGTGCTTCTTCTTTAACGATGATGATATCCTTTCCGTACGTCATGATAAAATCAGATGAAAGGATTTCTTCCGTTTCGCCCGCCAGCAAAACAATACCCGGAATGCAGCCTGTATCTTCATCGACATAAAATTCTTTCACTTCGCCGAGCAGCTCGCCTTTCCGGGTCATCACCTTCGCCGCAATGATCCTGATTTTTTTGTTTACAAGCTGGTCCGCGACCGGGATTTCTTTTAAATCTATGACAGCCCTGTCGCTTTCAACCGTGACGGCATATTCCCCGATCCCGATGACTTTTTTAAACGGGATCGCTTTTACGCTTACTTGCCAGTCTTCATGCTCTATTGTTAAAAAATCAACGGATCCTTTATCCGGATTAATCACAAACGATTTCACTTTTCCGATTTCGGCACCGTCAGAAATGCTGATAATCGGCTGCCCCAAAACTTGCGTACTCTTTTTCATCCTGTTCACCACACCTGTTTCTTCAATTTTTCTATTGGCAGTATTGATGTTTTAAAAATAGGATTTCATCCCGGATCACCGGGTACTGCGCGTATTTTTCCGACAAATCTTCGAGAAGGGCTCCCAGCTTATCAAAATCGTGCTCCGCTATGTAATGTTCAATCAAAAGACCCGCAAATGCAAAGTAATCTTCCTTAGGCAGGCTTGGCTGCAAATGTTCCTTGACAAGCTGCTCATACTCTTCAGCCGGACGGGTGAGGCGGGCCAGATGAAGCTGTTCAATTAAAATATCCAGCAATTGTTTCCGCAATAGATTTACCTTCTCTGAAGCAGTGTTTGTTTCAACAACTGGTTCTATTTCTTTTTCATCCAGGCTAAAAGGTTCGCTTACCGCCGCGGCTTCTACTTCAGCTTTTTCAACGTGCTCCTCCGCACCGGCTGTTACCGCTTCAAGATCATCATGCTCAGCTTTCACAGGGCTTTCGCCACACCCTTCGCTTCTTTCCTGAACAAGCTGCGGCGGAACTTCTGTTTCTTCAAGAGCAAGCGGCTGGATCTCTTCCCCGCTGCCTGCCCCAGGAATGTTTCCTTCAGCTTCCTTTTCTGCGAAAACTTCATCGGGGGAGAGGAGCGGGATTTCTTCTTGTTCAAAATATTGAACATTTTCCGGCGGCGAAACCTGACCGCTTTTTTCTTCCTCTTCCACACCGGAAACAGCATCAGCAATTAATGGGACTTGCAGGTCGGCTTCTTCGTCAATAGTATGTGTGCCGGAAGAAGTATCCGGGTTTTCCAATTCCGTAATCCAGTCTTCAACCGGGTACATTTCCAGCGCATCTTCCGTTTCGGCAGGGCTTTCCTCCGTGCCCTGTTCAAGCATTGCCAGGCGGTTTTCGAGGAAATCCGTTTCTTCATCATCCCCGTCTTGGGAAACTTCCTGAACACCTGTGCCGGTTTCAATGACCGGTACTTTCGCCGGCCTTTCTACAGTTTCGGCTGCAGGATTTTCAAGTTCTTCCCATGCAGACCCAACCTTTTCCTGCCGGTCCGCTAAAGAAGGTTCCCGTTCCGGCTCAGCTGCATCTTCCGCAGTTTGCGCTGCATCAATGTTTTCGGGATATGTAACAGACAATTCTGCTGCACCCGGTTTCCCGTTAAAAGCCTCCTGCTCCCCCCAACCCGGAAAGGCATCAGCATGATTGCCCCCTTCCACAAACAGAAACGCCAGCCTTTTCTCAAAAAGATAGGAAACGCAAAGCACAAGCAGGAAGGTGATCAAATAGCTTTCCCATAAAGGGAAAACACTGCTTGCCAAAATGCCGAAAAGCGCCAGCAGAAAAGCAGTTGAAATCAGGACGATAATGCCTTTTTTAGAAAAACCGAAGGAAAAAACAATAAAAAAGGCAAATACGCATAAAAACGAGATAACGGCAACAGCAGCAGTGAGGAAATCCACCGGCCCCACCTCTTTCACGATTGGTCTAAAAAACGCTATTGTTAAACAATGAAACGATTAAACTATAAGTAATTTTAGTACAAATCGGCGCGAATGGGAAGAATGTACTGCGCCTTTTTCCCGATGTTCATTTATAAGAAGTGTCGATTTCTTTCAATGTCATTTTATCAACTGTCGGAATACCTTTCGGAGGATTTAAAATCAGGTCTTTTTTGAAGACGACTGTTAATCTTGACTTTGCCGGATCGGTAGGCTGAGGATTTTGAAAATCCAGTTCGTAACCGACAAAGATAAAACCCAGCAAATATACCGGCACTTGTTTCGTTGTTCCTCTAGAAGCGCTCAAGCTGATGGTGTCCCCGTAAATGCCACCGTTGATTTTCAGATTCGAGCCGATACCGTAAATAAACAAGTCGCTGTTTGAATAAAGATAAGCATCAATTTCTTTCGGGTTATCCTGGTACAGGTTATTATTGGCCAGTTCAATATTTCCGCCGCAAAGCAATATGAGTGTGCCTGCGCTGTTTGAAAAATTCCTGACATCGGCATCGCCGCGCACATAAATGCTGCCGTTCGTGTTGATATCCCCGGAACTCGCAACAGAACCGTTAACGTACATCACCCCGTTTAAATTCAGTGCGGAAACATCACTCAATGTTGCACTTCCGGCTACATAAATATACTTGTCTGCTCCAGTTACCGACAGCGTCCCGTTTAAATCTGCGCTGCCGCCTACATATATATTGCCTTTGACCGTTAAACTTCCTTTTACCGTCAAGTCATCATATACATATAAATTTCCGTTTACGGTTAGGCTGCCGTTTTGCCCTACCGTTAAGTCGTCGCGTATATATAAATTACCGTTTACGGTTGGGTTGCTGTTCTGGCCAACCGTTAAATCATAGGCATAACCATTGCCGCTGCTGTCTGAGGAATAGGGGCTGTTTGAATTTATTTTCACACCGCTTGGCCATGACAGCGCCTTGCTTGTGATGATTCCCGCTACATCTATTTTATCGACCGTTAAATTACGGTTTTTTAGTGTTGGCGCAACAGAAAAATACTTATTGATGTTGGAAACATCAAATGCCTTCCAATTGTAATTCTGATTTACGGGAGAGCTCGTCTGGGGGCTCGACGGCCTCTGGTCCGCTTCGTAATAATTTCCTTTAACGGTTAATGTCCCGTTGATTGCCGGATAATATGTTTGAACATATTTCGTGTTCCCTTCAATGTAATTCCCATAATCGGAAACATACATATTCCCGCCGACATTTACGTCCCCAATGATATAAGATGCCCCGTACAAATACATATTGGACGGCGTCACCGCAGTATATTGGAACACTTCCGATACAGTTGAAAGCGTCATGACTTTTGTCAAAACTTTTCCGGAATCGCCGGCCGGAACGGTAATCGTGATCTTTTCCATGACAATTCCGTCTTCGCCAGTTCCATCTTTCAACGTTTTATAATCGATCGAGCACTCGTTTTTTTTCTCCTCGGCAATGGCGGCAAGCTTCGTTTGCAGCATGCCCAGCAGCTGGCTTGGCAGCACATTGCCACTTGCGATCGTGTTGTTGATGCTGTCCACCTCGTTTTCAATGAGCGCAGTGGCTTCATCTGCAACCATTTCGGCTTTTAACCTATCCTGCGTGCCGGATTCGGATACTTTTACGGTTTTGTATGTGCCGATAGAAGCAGAAAAGAGTGAAATGATGATGATGGCGACAACTGCCGAAATGAGCAGCACGGTCACAAGCGTGTAGCCTTTTTCATCTTTTAAAACTTTCATCACTGGTTTCCCTCCCCGCCCAGTTTATAAGACACATACATTTTTTTCTCCAAATTATTTTGCGTATCTTTGATGACAAAATTGCATTTCAGGCTGCCGTTTGCAATTGAAAAAGTTGTTCCGGTAAGGGAGATCCCGTCGCTGTTGGCAATTGTTCCCCCAATCGACAAATTGCCATCCGAAACAGCAATCAATGTGCTTGTTTGATTTTCGTGATAAGACCCGTTATCCCCTACATCCGTCTCAATGTCAACTGCATTAAAGCTCGTGAATGTCCCGTCATCGTTTTCGTCCTCCGGCTCCAAGGAATCCACATTTTCCATCGCCCTGTTCATAGACTGCAAAATGGCCGTTTGTTCTTTTACGAAATTTTTGCGGGCCATATCATTTTTGGACTGGGCAATGACCGATTGAAATACGGCATAAATAACGCCAATGATCAAAAAGGAAATCGTAACGGCTGCCAATAGTTCAACTAAAGTAAACCCTTTTTCACTCCGAAACCTCATTTTTTCACATACCCTTCCACTTCAACCGGCCGGGGGTTCCCGTCCGTTTCCACCTTCACTTTGACAAGCAGCAGGCGCCCGGATAATCTGGAGTCCGTTGGTTCCGAAACGGTCACATACGCGTTATACTGGGAAATCCCGTCGCTGGTATCCAATCCTAAAACAGACTGGATGTCGGCCTGCCTAGTACCTTCAAGCTGCTGGACTTCAGTGAAATCTTTTTTCTGGTAAGCTCTTAGCATACCGTTTGCAATTTGAAGGGCGGACAATGAATCGCCGGCTTTTTTTGTAATGCCTGCATTATTGGCCAGCACCGAGCCGACGGTAATGCCAATGATGCCGAGGATCGTGATGGAAGCCAGCACTTCAACAAGCGTAAATCCAAGCTTATTTCGGAAAAGGGATGTTTTCATGGCAACCTCCGATAAGTAAAAAGTCCTAAAATCTGCCTCTATGATTCTCATTTTACCAAAAAGTCAAAAGAAAGTATTCACTAAAAAGAACAAAAAAGCAGGACAGAACCATTTAGCCCTGCCCGCTTCCCGCTGTCTGGACGCTCAAGCGTAATATTCAAGAATATATTTCCGTACCTGTGAAATAAAATACAAGGATCCGGTAATGACCAAAGCTTCATCCGTGCCGCATATTTCCGCCATTGTGCCCGAGATCGCCTCTTTCCAATCTTCCATACACGTTTTATTCCGGTGATGGCTTATATTATATAATGCTTTTGCCGGAATCGCCCTTGGAAAATCAAAAGTTGTAAATAAAATTTGGTCGGCTTTATGGTCAAGCTTCGGGATCATGTGCTCCAGATCTTTATCGCCGAGCGCTGAAAAAATAATCCGGATTTTTTTCCCACGCAAATGTGTTTCCATCGTTTCAATTAAGCTGTCAATGCCTTCCGGGTTGTGCGCGCCGTCAACGATCACGATTGGATCGGAAAGCAGCTGCTCAAAACGGCCGATCCACTTGCTTTCCATTAATCCTTTTTCCAAATCACACTGCCCGATTGCGAACTGATGGGCGTGCTTTAACAGTTCGGCCCCCATCACCGCAAGCGACGCATTGTAAACTTGATGGCGCCCTTTCATCGAAATCGATAAGTGTTTGTACGAGCCGTACGGGGAAGTAAAATTGAAATGTTCGCCGGACGCATCGCCACCTGTATAAGCAAAAGAGAAATCCTGCCCGGCTCGGAACAGCGATGCCCCTTCTTTTTCCGCTTTTTCTTCAATCACCTTCAGTGCTTCCGGCAGCACGGCTGTTGTGGCAACCGGAACCCCCGGCTTGATGATGCCAGCTTTTTCATATGCGATTTCTGCTATCGTATTGCCGAGTACATTCATATGGTCATGGCCGATATTTGTAATCAGGCTGGCAAGCGGCGTGATCACATTTGTCGAATCGAACCTACCGCCGAGCCCGACTTCGTATATCACAATATCAACCGGATGGATGTCGGCAAAATAATAAAGCGACATCGCCGTAATCACTTCAAACTCTGTCGGCGGACCAAATTCCGTTTTCTCCAGCTCCTCCGTTAACGGCCGGATATGGTTGACAAGCCGCACGAGATCCGCATCCGCTACCGGAGCGCCGTTGACGCTGATCCTTTCGTTGAACTGTTCAATATAGGGGGAAGTAAACGTCCCGACTTTGAAGCCTGCCTGCTGCAAAATATTACGCAGGTAAGTAACCGTTGACCCTTTCCCGTTCGTGCCAGCGACATGGACGGTTTTCACTCTCCGCTCCGGGTGATTCATTTGTTCCATAAACCACTGCATCCTTTCAAGGCCCGGCTTCATTCCGAATTTCAAACGGGATTCGATCCAGCTGACCGCTTCTTCATATGTTCCAAACATGATGTCCAAACCTCCTGATATGTAAGGAAGACGAATCCACGATGAGATTCGCCTTCAAAACAGCCCTTCCTGATTCGCTGGCATTATTGGTTTTGCAGTTCTTTGATGCGTGCTTCCACAACGCTCCGTTTTTCGAGATAATCTTTTTCTTTTGCCCTTTCTTCAGCAATGATTTTTTCCGGCGCTTTTTTCAAGAATCCTTCATTGCTGAGTTTTTTCTGCACACGTTCGACTTCTTTGTTCCATTTCTCCAGCTCTTTTTTGAGCCGTGCCATTTCTTCCTCAAAGTTGATCAGGCCTTCAAGCGGCAGGAACAGTTCTACCCCCGAAACTACCGCAGTCATCGCTTTATCCGGCGCTTCAAGGTCAAGCCCCATTTTCAGCTCATCCGGGTTGCAGAAGCGGGTAATGTACGCTTCATTCCGTTCCAACGCCGCCAGCACTTTTTCATCTTTCGCTTTCAAATGCAGCTTGATTTTTTTGCTTAGCGGCGTGTTCACTTCCGCACGGATGTTCCGTACCGAACGGATGATTTCAACAAGCAGCTTCATTTCCTCACTCGCTTCCGGATCACTTAGCGCTTCGTTGACGGTCGGCCAGGCCGCCGTTGTGATCGATTCCCCTTCATGCGGCAGGTTTTGCCAAATTTCCTCGGTAATAAACGGCATGAACGGATGCAAGAGCCGCATCGTATTGTCAAGCACATAAGCGAGGATTGAGCGAGTCGTTTTTTTCGCCGCTTCCTCATTGCCGTACAGCGGCAGTTTCGCCATTTCAATGTACCAGTCGCAGAAATCGTCCCAAATGAAGTTGTAAAGCACCCTTCCGACTTCGCCAAATTCATATTTATCAGCAAGCTTCGTAACCGTTTCGATCGTTTCATTCAGCCTTGTTAAAATCCATTTGTCGGCCACCGATTTTTCGCCAGACAGATCAATTTCCTCAAATTTCAGCCCGTTCATGTTCATGAGTGCAAAACGGGATGCATTCCAAATTTTATTGGCAAAATTCCAAACCGATTCGACTTTTTCATAGCTGAAACGCAAATCCTGCCCCGGGGAGCTGCCTGTTGCAAGGAAGTATCGCAAAGAGTCAGCACCGTATTGGTCGATGACATCCATCGGGTCAACACCGTTGCCAAGCGACTTGCTCATTTTCCGGCCCTGCTCGTCGCGCACGAGTCCGTGGATGAGCACGTCTTTGAACGGGCGTTTCCCGGTGAATTCTAGCCCTTGGAAAATCATCCTCGATACCCAGAAGAAAATGATGTCATAGCCGGTAACAAGCGCGTCCGTCGGATAATAGCGCTGATAGTCTTTCGCATTTTTAACCGGCCAGCCCATCGTCGAGAACGGCCAGAGCGCGGAACTGAACCATGTGTCCAAAACATCCGGATCCTGTTCCCAGTTTTCGATGTCTTTCGGTGGTTCCACATCTACGTAAACTTCGCCGGTTTCTTTATGGTACCAGGCCGGAATCCGGTGACCCCACCAAAGCTGGCGCGAAATACACCAGTCGCGGATATTTTCCATCCAGTGCAAATATGTTTTTTCGAATCGTTCCGGCACAAAATGCACTTTGCCTTCCGACTGCTGCAGTTTAATGGCAGCTTCGGCGAGCGGCTGCATTTTGACAAACCATTGCGTCGATAAATACGGTTCGACTACCGCGCCGCTCCGCTCGGAATGGCCGACCGAATGCATATGGTCTTCGATTTTAACCAATACGCCGAGTTCTTTTAAATCCCGGACAATCTGTTTACGGCATTCGAAACGGTCCATGCCTTCGTATTTCCCGGCATTTTCGTTCATCGTGCCGTCTTCGTTCATGATAAGAATGCGCGGCAGATGATGGCGGTTGCCGACTTCGAAATCGTTCGGGTCATGGGCAGGCGTAATTTTTACCGCGCCGGTCCCGAATTCCATATCGACATATTCATCGGCAATGATCGGGATTTTGCGCCCGACAATCGGCAGAGTAATCGTTTTGCCTATCAAATGCTGGTAACGTTCATCTTTCGGGTGAACCGCCACCGCAGTATCGCCGAGCATCGTTTCCGGCCGTGTTGTCGCAATCTCAATAGTGCCGGAACCGTCGCTTAACGGGTAAGCGAAATGGTAAAAAGCGCCCGGTACATCTTTGTAAACCACTTCAATATCGGATAACGCCGTTTTCGTTTCCGGATCCCAGTTGATAATGTATTCGCCGCGGTAAATCAAGCCTTTTTTGTAAAGCGAAACGAACACTTCCTTAACAGCTTTGGATAAGCCTTCATCCAGGGTGAATCGTTCACGCGAGTAGTCAAGGCCTAGGCCGAGCTTTGCCCACTGTTTGCGGATAAAAGCAGCGTATTCTTCTTTCCATTTCCACGTTTCTTCCACGAATTTTTCGCGTCCAAGATCGTATCGGGACTTGCCTTCACTGCGCAGTTTCGCTTCAACTTTCGCCTGCGTGGCAATCCCGGCGTGGTCCATGCCCGGCAGCCAGAGCACATCATAGCCCTGCATCCGTTTCATTCTCGTTAATATATCCTGTAAAGTCGTGTCCCAGGCGTGGCCCAAATGGAGTTTCCCGGTCACGTTCGGTGGCGGGATCACGATTGTGTACGGCTGCTTATCCGGAGCATCTTTCGCTTCAAAAAATTTCCCGTTCACCCACCATTCATAACGTCCTTTTTCAACAGCTTTCGGATCATATTTTGTCGGCATGCTGATTTCCTGCTGTCCCATTCAAATCATTCCTTTCTTGTCTGGTTAGGGAAGACTTTATTCATCCCACACGCCCATCATGCAGCCCGGACATTTTGCGGCGGCCGCATAAGCCCCCTGAAAAGCAAAAACTCCCTTCGCCGTAAAAGGACGAAGGGAGCTAGTTTCGCGGTACCACCTTTTTTCACGGGCAAAAAAATTCGCCCGGCACTCGGGGTCGATAACGGCACTTCGCCGGCTTTTGCTACTCAAAGTTCACAAAAGCTACTCTTGGGCGACCTTCTAACCGGTTTGCACATAGGAAATCTTTCAGCAAATGATTTCCCTCTCTAAATGGAAACGCGGTTATACTCTTCCCATTCCTTGTATTTCCGTTTTAGAAATTGGCTTTATTTAATAGTATCGATTTTTTTGGAAATCGTCAATATAATTGCCCAATTTCAGGGAAAATATTCATGTTGGCAAGGATTCATATGTATTCACCTATCCGGCCGGTTTTTCATACATTATCCATAATCGAAGGATAGGTGGTGAGCCGATGAAAAAGAATTTTAATAAATATACTTTCCGCTCGTGGGGACGGAATGCCATAAACGCCTGCAAACAGCTGATTCTTCCGTTTGCCGTCTTCCAGGCCATCCGCACAATCATTTTCCCGACCACGTTTGATGTCCTTCTCCTCGCCATTTTTATTCTCATTTATCTCGGTTTTCAGTATGAATGGTTTTAATGGCCGGCCCCGCTTTTGGATACAGTTTTAAGCGGGGGCAGCCCCCTGTGATAGCTGCATGACGACATATTCCGTATTTTTCAAAAGCCAGTACTTTTCCTGCAGTTTCGCGACAGTTTTTGCTTCATGGCGGTTTGCCCCGTCCGCAAAATAAGATTCGACAATTTGGATGATCGGCGCGGGATGGGCAAGGTAGCTGAAAAATAAACATTTCTCGTCTTCGCGCAGCGGAAAATAGCTGAAATACGTCTTTACCCATTCGACGCATTCGTCAAAACGTTTCGGATAAGCATGGAGCGTCCGCGACAAAAAAGGGAGCAAATCATAAAAAGGCGCCGCCGTTTCGGCCTGTTCAAAGTTGGCGAAATAGCCCAAACCGCGTTCGTCGTAAAGGAAATGCTCCGTTGATATTTTCCCGTGTACAGTAACCGTCCTTGCCTTTGCCGCTTCTTTCGTTTGGTCATACCATTCTTCCAGCTGCCGTACCGAAAATTTGAGCGCCTGGCTGATTTCTTTATAGAACGTGCAGTACAGCAATGCAAACGGGGACATATAGGTTTGTTCCTCACACCGTTCCAGAAATTCCTCCAAAAAATCCTGCTGCTGTTCCCAGCGAGCAAGCGTTTCCTCATAATGTTTTCGGCGCGTGTCTTTTGAAATTTCCACTTCCTTAACGGATAAGCCGTGCAGGCGCGCCAATTCCCGGAACATTTTTTTATGCTTTTCGCCGCGTTCTTCCTTTTCTTCATTGGGGAGCCACGGCATCAAATAAAAGAGCGTTCCGTTGTACAGCACGCCATAGCGGCCGTCCAAAGCCGGATAAACCGGGATAATCCGGTTGTACCCCCGCTGGTACAGGAACTGGATATGGCGGATGAACGCCATCCCGGTTTGAGGAGGAATCTTTTTCAAGGCAAAAACGCCCTGGTCGGCATAAATTTTATAAGCTTTTCCGTACCGCTCCATGAAATTCGCCTTCAGCCCATACAGCTGCATGATATTTTTCATATCCTGCTGCGAAAGGTCAGCCAACAATCTCACCTTCTTAAACAGCGGAAGCGTTCTGCCCCGCAATTGGAAGAACCCCGGAGTCCGCTTTAGTTTTTCTTTTCGGGACGGGCATTGGCGGGAACGTATAACACCTGCCCTTCATACACATCCTGGTTAATATCCAAATGGTTCATCCGCAAAATTTGCTGTACATTGATATTATATTTTTGAGCAAGCTGATCCAGCGTTTCTCCGTTCTGCACAATGCATACTTTTAACTTGGCCGGCTTTTCCTCCGCTTTGCGCGCGAAAAAGTCGGTGAGTGAAATCGATTCGTATTTTGATTTCTTCTTCTTTTTCTTTTTGGCCACTTCCTCCTTTTCTTCCGATTCTTCTTCCTCTGCTTCCGCATGCTCAATGGCGGATGAAGACGATTCTTCCGCTGCCGGTTCCATTGAGTGCGCTGCCTCTTCTGATTCCGATTCTGTTGAAGACGAAGATGATTCTCCCCGGATCAGTTCTTCCTCTGCCGTTTCAGCTGAAGACGAAGATAATTCTTCCCGGGCCGGTTCTTCCCCTGCCGATTCCGCCTGGCTTAGTACAAGTTCCTGTTCTTCCCGGCCCGTTGCCACTTCTTCTTTCTCCGGCAGCTCTACCGGATCAAGCAAATTCAGTTCCTTTAAAACGGGCTCTTGCTGGACAACGGGGGCGGTTTCTTCTTCCGAATCCATATGCGCCTCTATCATAAAAGGTTCATAAAGATCCGATTCGGCGGCGCCGTCTTCCTCTGCTTCCTCCCTTTCCGATGCCTCTTCTACGGGGACTACTTCATAACTTTCTGCGCTTTCTTCTTCCTGCAAGTTTTCCGGTTCACGCTTAAAAGTTATTTCACTTTCTTTCTCCTTTTCCTCTTCTTCCTGCCAATACTGCCATTCCGGCTGCGCGAAGACATCCTCCTCTTTTTCTGCAAATCCATCAGCAAATCCCTCTTCAGTACGGGCAGGATAAGAAGCGGTTTCCTCTTCATCTTCCTCTTCTCGTTCAAGGATGCCTTCAATTGCCAAATCTGCATTAATTTTCAAACAATCCGTCCCGTGAAATTGGTAATCAAATCCCTCAATATTCACATCAAGCACATCTAAACTGGCGATTCTTGCAATCGGGACCGTGATGTCCACCGGAAACGACTGGTAAAATTCGAATACCCCGTCCTCTTCCCGGTATTGCACCGTCTGCACATATTTTCGGAATAGGACATCTTCCCCCTCTTCTTTCCCGCTGCCGATATACTCCCCCGACAAATGCAGATTGCCTTTGATGACGACGAACTGGTCGCGTTCCTGGATGGTAATATGGGGATCCAATGATATCGATAAAAGTTCTTCAACTTCCTGTCCTTTTTTAAACCAAATCAATTCTTCTAAAGAAAATCGTATCGAAGATTGATTTTGCGGCAAATTGGGCTCCTCCCTTCGATTCCTCCATAACCGTCTTGCAATATGTCATTTACACTGTATGAAAGAAAAAGGAAAATTATGATTGTAAAAAAACCGGCAAATCCAATACTTTGGATTTGCCGGTTTCTGGAAACGGAGATCTACCCGCGGATCGCCTTAAATGTTTTTTCCACCGCTTCAATAGTGCGGTCGATGTCTTCATCCGAATGCGCCGCGGAAAGGAAGATCCCTTCAAACTGGGAAGGCGGCAAAAAGACGCCGTTTTCTGCCATGCCGCGGTAATATTTCGCAAACAAATCAAGATCGGATGTTCTTGCCGTTTCAAAGTTATACACTTCTTCATTTGTAAAAAAGACGCCGATCATGGAACCTGCACGATTGAATGTATGCGGAATTTCATATTTCAATGCAGCCTCATGGAAACCCGCTTCAAGCCGGTCCGCCTTGCGGATGAATTCCTTATAGGTTTCAGGCGTCAATTGCCGCAATGTTTCATAGCCCGCCGTCATCGCAAGCGGGTTCCCGGAAAGCGTTCCAGCCTGGTAAACAGGACCTGTCGGGGCGATTTTTTCCATAATGTCCGCCCTGCCGCCGAACGCACCGACCGGGAGACCGCCGCCGATGACTTTTCCAAGGCATGTCAAATCTGGCGTGACATCAAAATACCCTTGCGCGCAGTTGTAATCCACACGGAAGCCGGTCATCACTTCATCAAAAATCAAAAGGGCGCCGTATTCCTTTGTTACTTCACGCAGACCTTTCAAAAAGCCCTTTTTCGGCGGAACAACGCCCATATTGCCGGCAACCGGCTCGACAATGACGCATGCGATGTCTTCGCCGTATTGTTCGAATGCCGCCCGAACAGCTTCCAGGTCGTTATAGGCGACCGCAATCGTATTTTGCGCGATGCCGAGCGGGACGCCCGGGCTGTCCGGCAGACCCAATGTCGCAACACCCGATCCCGCTTTGATCAAAAGCGAGTCGCCGTGGCCGTGGTAACTGCCCTCGAATTTTAAAATTTTATTGCGCCCCGTATATCCCCTTGCCAGACGCAGCGCACTCATCGTCGCTTCCGTACCGGATGACACCATGCGGACGATTTCAATAGACGGCACGCGTTCCTTCACAAGCGCTGCCAGCTTATTTTCCATCAGGGTTGGCGTACCGAAACTCGTCCCTTTTTCAGCCGTTTTTTTCAATGCATCCACAACCCGGTCATTTGCATGGCCAAGGATGAGCGGCCCCCACGACAAAACGTAATCGATATATTCGTTTCCGTCAATATCGTAAATTTTCGAGCCTTTGCCATAGTCCATAAAAATCGGGTTCATGCCAACCGCTTTAAATGCGCGCACAGGGCTATTGACCCCGCCCGGCATCATTGTGACCGCTTCTTTATATGCTTCGATTGATTTTTCATAAGAGCGCATGCTTTAACCTCCAATCATTCGGCTTATTCCGCCAGCCAGCGGGCAATGTCCAATGCAAAATAAGTAATAATGAGATCGCAGCCGGCACGTTTCATGCTTGTGATCATTTCCAGGACGACCGCTTTTTCGTCAATCCATCCGTTCAGCGCGGCGCCTTTCACCATGGAATATTCCCCGCTGACATTATACCCGACGACCGGCAGGCGGAATTCATTGCGGACATCGCGGACAATGTCCAGATAGGAGAGGGTCGGCTTCACGATCAGGAAATCTGCGCCTTCTTCCACATCGGACTGGGCTTCGCGCAATGCTTCGAGGCGGTTGGCCGGGTCCATCTGGTACGTTTTCCGGTCCCCGAATGCAGGCGCGCTGTCTGCAGCTTCACGGAACGGCCCGTAAAAGGCGGAAGCATATTTGACTGCATAGCTCATGATCGGCACATCTTCATATCCTGCTTCATCCAGGCCTTTTCGGATCGCGGCGACAAACCCGTCCATCATATTGGACGGCGCGATGATATCGGCTCCGGCTTTTGCCTGGCTGACCGCCGTTTTTGCCAAGAGGTCAAGGCTCGGATCGTTTAAAATTTTTCCGCCTTCGACGACCCCGCAGTGGCCGTGGTCAGTGTATTCGCACAGACATGTATCTGCGATGACAATGATATCCGGATAATTTTTCTTAATCAAACGGATGGCTTCCTGGACGATCCCGTGGTCATGGTAAGCTTCCGAACCGGTAGCATCTTTATGAGCCGGAACACCGAACAAAATAACGGACTTAATGCCGAGGGACACGACTTCATCCATGACTTCGTGCAGGCGGTCCAATGACCAATGGTACGCGCCCGGCATCGATGAAATTTCATTTTTAATATTTTCGCCTTCCACCGCAAAAATCGGATAAATCAAATCATTTACCGTAATATTTGTTTCGCGCACCATTGCCCGCATATTTGCACTTTGGCGAAGCCTCCGGTGGCGTGCAAATTGTAAATCTGACATGTTTTTTCCTCCTAAACTCTCGTAACATATTGGCATAATGCAGAAAGCATCGCCGGCATCGTATATTCATCCGGGCTGACCTGCACCGTAAAACCAGCTTCTTCGACCGCGCTTTTCGTCACGGGCCCGATCGCAGCCATTTTGATCCTTTGGGCAGCGTGGTCAATGCCTGAAGCATCAATCACCGCTTTAAAATGGCGGAAAGCGGACGGGCTTGCAAAAAGCGCAAAATCAATATTTTCCCACTTCAGCACCTCAAGAAGCTTCTCCCTGCTTTCCGGCGGCAGATAAGTCTCGTAAACGATCCATTCATCTACTATTATACCGCTTTTCTTGAGCGAATCTGCAATTTCGGAACTTGCCAAATTTCCTTTTGGGAGCAGCACGCGCTTTAAGGAATGCCCGCTGCTTAAAAACGCGGCAGCAAAGTCTTTCGCAGTATACTTTGAAGGTGTAAAAGATGCTTTCAATCCGCATTTGTCCATATAAGCGGCTGTCTTTTTCCCGACAGCCGCCCAGTTTATGTACAGGCGGTCACATGAAATGCCGGATTTGCTGCATTGCTCCAAAAAGTATTGGACGCCGTTTTTGCTCGTAAACACCGCCCAGTCGTATTCCGGCAGCTTCTTTAAATATTCGTGCGCATTCGGGTCTTCGTAAGCGCGGAAAGCGATCATCGGGACGACAAAGGCTTTTCCCCCGAGCGCTTCAATTTGTGCAGCCAGCCTTTCGCCTTCTTTTCCGCCCCTTGTAATGAGAATCCTTTTTCCGCTCAAAGGGCCGTTCGTGTTCATGATTCTTCAAGCTCCGTTTTCACACGCTCAATTAATGCCTTTGCACCCCGCCTGCTTAAAATTTCCGCCGCCTGCTCCCCGGCTGTAACCGGGTCGCCGGCCGTGACAGTCTCTTTGTAAACTGTTTTTCCGTCAGGGGACGCAACAAGTGCAGTAAGGGAAATGCCGCCTTCCGTTTTCTTGGCCAGCCCCGCAATCGGCACTTGGCATCCGCCTTCCATCTTATCAAGGAATACACGCTCGGCCCGAACCGTTTCTTCCGTCTCTTCGCTGTTCAATTTTGCCAGCGCATCAAGCAGCTCTTTGTCATCGGCGCGGCACTCCACCGCCAAAGCCCCCTGCCCGATTGCAGGCAGGCAAGTTTCCGGCTCAAGGAATTCAGTGACAACATCACTGCTCCAGCCCATCCGTTTTAAGCCTGCTGCGGCAAGAATAATCGCATCATAATCTCCGTTTTTTAATTTTTCAAGCCTTGTGTCGATGTTGCCGCGGATCCATTTGATTTCAATGTCGTTTCTTGCAGCAAGCAGCTGGGCGCCGCGGCGC
Organism: Weizmannia acidilactici; assembly: GCF_008974185.1. Lineage (GTDB taxonomy): Bacteria > Bacillota > Bacilli > Bacillales > Bacillaceae_C > Weizmannia > Weizmannia acidilactici. The sequence goes on along the minus strand of NZ_BKZP01000005.1, from coordinate 13,290 downwards.
AGGCTGCTTGTCCCCACTTTCGCACCTTTGGGCAGATCAGCAAATTTTACACCATTTTTTGAAACAAAAGCGTCCCGGTAATCTTCGCGCTCCGGTATACAGCCGACCACAAGCCCGTCCGGCAGCACAGCCGGCACATCTTTCATGCTATGTACAGCCATATCAATTTCTTTTTTCAGCATGGCTTCTTCAATTTCTTTGACAAAAAGGCCCTTTCCACCGACTTTCGATAGCGTGACATCAAGCACTTTATCGCCTTTTGTCACGATTTCTCTGATTTCGAAGCGGAAAGGGAGCCCGAGCCGCTCAAGCTGCGCCACCACCCATTTTGTCTGCGTCAGGGCAAGCTTACTCCGGCGTGACCCTACCACAATTGTTCTCATCCAGCGATGCCTCCTAAAAATACAAATGAAAATCCGATAATCCCGTGATGAGGAAAAAGTTAATCAATACGACCAAAAAAGCCGCAGTATTCCAGTAAGCGAGCTTTTTCCCGAAAATGCGGCGGCTTTCCCCGGCGTACAAAAGAATACTGTAAACGATCAGTACGGCAAATGAACCGACAATTTTCGGATCAAACCAATGGATGCCCGGGAGTTTTAAATAAGCCCATTGCAGCCCTAATATTAGCCCGAGCAAAAGCATCGGCACCGCGATTGCATTCATCATTTTCGCCAGTTTCTCCAGTTTCGGAAGATCCTGCAGCCGCCATAAACGGTGCCCCCACTTTTTTTCTTTCAGCCACTTATATTGTAATAAATACAACACGGAAAAAACAAAAGATAAGGAAAAAAGCACATAGGAGATAATGGCCATCGTAATATGCATCAACAAAAGCTCCGACACCATCCTCTCCCCCGTGCCCGACGCCACCTGTTCAGGAGCAAAGGCATGGACCGTCATGACAAAAAATCCGATCACGTTCGTAAAAAATACTGTAAAATCGATGCGAAGCAGGCGGTTCAAGGCCAGTGACAGTGATAACAGCACCCATGCATAAAAATAAAGCCCTTCCGACAATGTCAACACCGGAAACCGGCCGGTGTGGGCCACGTACAACCATAAAAAGACGGTTTGCAGTGCCCAGACAATCGAAAGGAAGCGGAAGGCGATGTGATTGGCCTTCCGGTTTTGATGGAGAAAATCCAAAAAATATAATAAAATGCTGGCTGCATAGAGCAGAATCATACCTTCATGCAGCCTTGCCATCCAAACGGCATACATTGCAGGCTGCTCCGGTTAATTAGAAAAGGAAGGGCGGAAAGCTTGCTGCATTGGTTTTTCGGGCGAAGCATCCGCTGTTTCCTTTTCTTCCAGGTTAAAGATTTTTTTGAACAGTTCGAGGTTCCGTGCCGCATCAGGCCCACCCGCCATTTCTTTCGCCTGCAGGATCGGGTCTTTCAGCATTTGGTTAATGATGCTCTTCGTATGTTTGCTGATCAACTTCCGTTCGCGCTCCGATAAATCCGGCAGTTTCCGTTCAATGCTTTTCATCGTTTCCGCCTGGATGGTGAGCGCTTTTTCGCGGAGCGCTGTTATAATTGGCACGACACCCAGCATATTCACCCATTCATTAAAGGCTACAACAGTATCTGAGATCATGCCCATAATCTGCCGGGCGGCTTTTTCCCGTTCTTTTAAGTTCTCCTCGACAATGCCTTCCAAATCGTCGATGTCGTACAGAAAGACCGATTCAAGCCGGCCTGCCTGCGGGTCAATATCGCGCGGCACGGCAATATCAACCAAAAGGAGCGGGCGGCCGTTCCGTTTCATTTCCGCACTTCTCAGCATTTCTGCGGTAAGAACATAATCTTTTGCCGAAGTGGACGTAATGACTATATCAGCAGAGACAAGCTCCGTATCGAGGGCGGACAATCCAAACGCTTTGCCGTGGAAACGTTGGGCAAGTTTTTCCGCTTTTTCGTACGTGCGGTTGATAACCGTAATATTGGTTGCGCCGCTCCCAAGGATGTTTTCAGCGGCAAGTTCACCCATTTTTCCTGCGCCGATGATCAAAACCTGCTTATCGGACATGCTGCCAAAAATTTTTTTTGCGAGCTCCACAGCCGCATAGCTCACCGAAACGGCATTGGAAGCAATTTCGGTTTCGGTGTGCGCTTTTTTTGCAAGTGTTACCGCATCTTTAAATAAACGGTTAAAGATCGTCCCCGTTGTTTTCGACTGCTGAGCAAGTAGAAAGCTGTCCCTTACCTGCCCGAGGATCTGCGTTTCGCCGAGCACCATCGAATCAAGCCCGCAGATCACTTTGCACAAATGTTCGATGGCTTCATTGTCTTCGTAAACAAACAAATAAGGTGCAAATTCTTCTTTTTCTATTTGGAACCATTGTGAAAGAAAATCTTTTATATAATAACGGCCGGTATGCGCCTGGTCTGCTACTGCGTATATTTCCGTACGGTTGCAGGTTGAAACGATGACATTTTCCAAGATGCTTTTCTTCTTCTGCAGCGCGAGCATGGCCTCCGCCAGATCCGCTTCATAGAAAGAGAGGCGTTCGCGGATTTCTACAGGCGCTGATTTATAATTTAAGCCGACTGTAAGTATTCTCATTTCTACCCTTAGGCACCCCCAATTTCATTCTAGCGAAATGCATAGGATTCACGTTCGGTCTATGGTATCATTAGAAAAGATAAACACGATTTTTTCCCTTTTTACATAGGAAAAACGTCTGCCCACTTGTAAAATTATCAGAAATAAGCCTTGATATCAAGCAACTAGATTTAAGGAAAGAAGTGTGGTCCATTGAAGAGCCGTAAAATTTTTCCCGCCATTATTTTGATCGGATTTGGTTTGTATTTTTATTTGCAACGCTTTGATATTAGCGGATTGAAAGATTTTTTTACATGGCCGACTTTGCTGATCATTGTCGGGCTTGCCTTTTTGGGCGAAGGGTACTGGGGCCGTGACGGCGAATCGATTTTGCCGGGCGTCATTTTGGTCGGGTTCGGCCTCCAATTCCATCTGGCCGGAAAAATCTCCATCTGGCCGGACAATATCGGCGTCTTTATTTTGGTAATCGCCCTCGGCTTTTTGCTGCGCTCCCAAAAAACCGGCGACGGCATTTTTTACGGGCTGCTGTTTCTTACCCTTTCCATCGTGCTGTTGTTTTCCAATAAAGTGATGGGCTGGTTCGGGCTAGTGGAAAACAATGTTTCCTCGCTTGTTAATTTTTGGCCCGCCGTGCTTGTTGTGATCGGCATTTACCTTTTGTTTGTGAAAAAAAGAGGCAGGCGCTAGCCTATACAAAAATATATGCAGCGGATGGTGTAAAAAGCCCGGCCCGGAAAAATCCGGAGCCGGGCTTTTATTCGGGCCGGTCCATTCTTTTCATTAAGGAAGCCCAGACTTTGTCTTTGCCTTCCCCTGTTTCGGATGAAAATAAAATGATTTCGTCCTCTTTTTCCATTTCCAATGTTTCCCTGGCCGTTTTTAAGTGGCTTGCCCATTTTCCTTTCGGGATTTTATCGGCTTTCGTCGCAACAACAAGGCAAGGCACCTTGTAATATTTTAAAAAATCGTACATCATGCGGTCGGCTTTCGTCGGGGGATGCCTGAGGTCGACAATTAAAATGACCGCTTTGAGCTGCTTTCTTGTCGTGATATACGTTTCGATCATATTTCCCCATTTTTCCCGCTCTTTTTTCGAAACTTTAGCAAATCCATAACCCGGAACATCAACAAAATATAAGCTGTTTTCGATTTTATAAAAATTGAGCGTCTGCGTCTTCCCCGGCTTTGAAGATGTGCGGGCCAATGCTTTACGGTTGATCATTTTATTGATAAAAGAAGATTTTCCCACATTTGACCGGCCCGCAAGCGCGAATTCCGGCAAATGTCCATCCGGATACTGTTCCTGCCGCACCGCGCTGATGACAAGTTCTGCCTCGTTTACTTTCATTGTTCCTCACCCACTATGGCGATTTTGATCACTTCATCCATATGCGTGACGGGATAAAACGCCAATTCCCCGCGCACGCTTTCCGGAATGTCATCCAAATCTTTTTCGTTTTCTTTCGGGATAATAATTTTTTTCAGCCCCGCCCTGTGCGCGCCGAGCGATTTTTCTTTCAGGCCGCCGATCGGCAAAACCCGTCCGCGCAGCGTAATTTCCCCGGTCATCCCGACTTCTTTATGGACGGCATGTTTCGTGAGCGCAGAAATCAGCGCTGTCGCGATCGTAATGCCGGCTGATGGCCCGTCCTTCGGCACTGCGCCTTCCGGGACATGAATATGGATATCGTATTTTTCATGGAAATCGTCCGGAAGCCCGAGCTCCTCCGCTTTTGAACGCACAAAGCTGAAGGCAGTCTGGGCCGATTCTTTCATGACATCCCCGAGTTTTCCGGTCAGCATAAGCTTTCCTTTCCCCGGGGAAAGCGAAACTTCGATCTGCAGCGTATCCCCGCCAGCCGCTGTGTACGCAAGCCCGGTTGCCACACCGATCTGGTCTTCCATTTCCGCCTGCCCATAATGGAAAATCGGTTTGCCGAGGAAGTCTTCCAAATTTTTGGCCGTGACCGTCACCCGTTTTCTTTTGCCGGACACGATCATTTTCGCCGTTTTCCTGCATATTGCCGCAAGTTTCCGTTCAAGACTGCGGACCCCCGCCTCGCGTGTATAGCGGCGCACAATCAGCTGGAGCGCATCCGCATTTACACGCAACTGGTTGCGGTTCAGGCCGTTTTCCTTAATTTGTTTCGGCAGCAGATGGTTTTTCGCGATTTCGATTTTTTCCATTTCCGTATAGCCCGAAATTGAAATGATTTCCATCCGGTCGCGCAACGGCCCCGGGATCGTAGATAAATCATTGGCAGTGGCGATAAACATTACTTTGGATAAATCATATGGTTCTTCAATATAATGGTCGCTGAATGAATGGTTCTGCTCCGGGTCGAGCACCTCCAGCAATGCTGACGACGGGTCGCCGCGGAAGTCGCTGGACATTTTATCGATTTCATCCAGCAAAAAAACCGGATTGATGGTGCCGGCTTTTTTCATCCCCTGGATCATCCGCCCCGGCATCGCGCCAACATATGTCCTGCGGTGGCCGCGGATTTCCGACTCATCCTTCACGCCGCCGAGCGAAACACGGACAAATTTCCGGCCTAAAGACTTCGCAATCGACCGCGCAAGGCTTGTTTTCCCGACCCCCGGAGGCCCTGCAAGACAAAGGATCGGCCCTTTCATAGACTGGGTGATCTGCTGCACCGCCAAATATTCCAAAACGCGTTCCTTCACTTTTTCGAGGCCGTAATGGTCTTCATTCAAAATTTTCTCGGCCTTGGCTATATCAAGGTCATCGACCGTGGCATTCGACCATGGCAGGGAAATAAGCCAATCCAGATAATTGCGGATCACTCCGCTTTCAGAAGAAGTTGCCGATATTTTTTCGTAACGATCCAGTTCTTTAAAAGCCATATTTGCCACATGCTCGGGCATATTGGCATTTAATATTTTCTCGCGCAGTTCATGCACTTCCGCCGTTTTACCTTCCTTATCGCCCAGTTCTTTTTGGATGGCTTTCATTTGTTCGCGCAAGTAATATTCTTTTTGTGTTCTTTCCATTGATTTTTTTACCTGCTTGCTGATCGCTCTTTCAAGGCTCAGAATTTCCTGCTCATTTTTAATCAGCTCGATCAATTTCCGCATTCTTTGTTTTACATCAATGGTTTCAAGAATTTCCTGTTTTTGCGGGAGGCGGAGCGGCAGGTGGGAAGCGATGATATCGGCGGCCTTGCCCCCATCTTCCATATCCGAAACAGTTGCGAACGTCTCGTTCGAAATTTTTTTCGATTGGTTAATATATTGGCTGAAAAGATCGAGCATCGTCCGCATGAGCGCTTCCGTTTCCGCGTCAGGCTCAAAATTTTTATCAAACGTCTCAATAAAGACGGAATAATAGGTTCCGGTATCTTGGAACTTTACAATCTTCGCGCGTCGCATGCCTTCGACAAGCACACGGATCGTCCCGTTCTGCAGTTTCATCATTTGGTTTACTTTTGTAAGCGTTCCGACTTGATACAGGTCTTCCTGCTTCGGTTCTTCGATGGAAACATCTTTTTGGGTCGTCATGAAAATTTCACTGCTGTTCATCATGGCTTTTTCGAGAGCCTGGACAGAGTAGTCCCTTCCGACGTCCAAATGCAAAACCATCGACGGATACACCAGTATGCCCCTTAAAGGAAGCAAAGGAACCGTGTATTCGGATTGTGTTTTCATAAAAGCACCCCTATCTTTTTTCTGCAGGGGGGCCGGTCCTTTTATCCCCCTATCAGAGCGTTGTCATTAAAATGTTTGATAAGCGCGATACCCAGTACTTCTTCCAGTTGATGAACGGGAACAACGGAAATCCCGCCAATTTCCTTTAAGGATGCCTGCATGTTTTCGGCAGGGATGATCACGGTTTTGGCCCCGGCCTGTTTTGCCGCTTTCACTTTCGCAAAAATGCCGTCAACCGGTTTGACATGGCCGTGGATACTGATTTCCCCCGTCATGGCAACTGTATGGTCGGCAGGAATTTTATAAATAGCGGAATAAATGCCGCAAGCCATCGCGATCCCGGCGGAAGGGCCGTCAACCGGAATGCCGCCCGGAAAATTGACATGGATATCATACTGGTCGGCCGGAACGCCCATCATCCTTAATACGGTAATAACATTTTCAACCGAACCTCTTGCCATGCTTTTTCTGCGTACAGACTTCCCCTCGCCGCCGATGCTTTCTTCTTCCACAATCCCGGTAATGTTAATGGTCCCTTTTTCCTTTGCCGGAATCGCCGCCACTTCAATCTCCAAAAGCATGCCGGTGTTCGGCCCGGACACTGCCAGCCCGTTTACGAGCCCGACTGTCGGCTTGTCGGCTACCGTTTTTTCATAGCGGGGCGACAACTGGCTGGAGCGGATCACCCATTCCAAATCTTCGTCCAGAATAAAGTCCCGTTCCGCCTGGATGGAAAGCCCGACGGCAATTTGCACCATGTTGACGGCTTCTCTTCCGTTCCGGGCATATTGAGATAATATGTCCAAGCCGTACTCGCTGATGGATATATTCATTTTATCGGCTGCTTTTTTGGCAACTTGAGCGATTTCATCCCGGCCAAGTTCGCGGAAAAACACTTCCATGCAGCGCGAACGGATAGCAGGCGGGATTTCGTTCGGTGTTCTTGTCGTTGCCCCGATCAGGCGGAAATCAGCAGGAAGCCCGTTTTGGAAAATATCATGGATATGGTTTGGAATATCACGGTTTTCAGAGCTGTAATACGCGCTTTCCAGATAAACTTTCCTGTCTTCCAATACTTTCAATAATTTATTCATTTGGATCGGGTGCAATTCCCCGATTTCATCAATAAATAAAACACCACCATGCGCATGGGTGACCGCCCCCTGTTTCGGCTGCGGGATGCCTGCCTGGCCCATGGCGCCAGCCCCCTGATAAATCGGGTCATGGACGGAACCGATTAACGGGTCCGCAATTCCCCTTTCGTCAAAGCGGGCCGTTGTCGCGTCGAGTTCGACAAAAACAGAATCTTTTTTAAAAGGGGATTTCGGGTTTTTTTTCGCTTCTTCCAAAACGAGACGCGCTGCCGCCGTTTTTCCGACGCCGGGCGGCCCGTAGATGATGACATGTTGCGGATTCGGCCCGCAAAGCGCAGCCCGAAGCGCTTTTATACCGTCTTCCTGGCCCACAATATCGCTGAACTGCGTCGGGCGCACGCGTTCAGACAGCGGCTCCGACAGGGAAATTCCCCTTAACTTCCGCAATTGTTCCATCTCTTTTTTAGACTCACGGTCAATTGTAATTTTTTGTGTCTTTTGGCCTTTTAACAAGTTCAAAAAATATAACCCGATAATCACCCCAAAAAATAATTGGATCAGCAAAGCAATCCCGGTCCAACTCATCCTGTTTCCTCCAAGCGTTTCAGCCGAAAGCCGTCATTCGGCCCATTTTCCATACTTGTAGTATCCCCGGCCTCTGGAGGGAATAAACGTGGCTTTGAAAAATCGGGAACTTACAGGAAGAAAAAAAGAGGCAAGCAAATTGCTGCCCCCATTTTTAAAATTCGAATTTGGCCGAATGTCCATTGCATCTACGCTATCCAGCTTGTCCAGCTGGGCGTCCAATCTGCCAGCGAACTTTTTGGCCTCTTCCCCGATAAGCGGCATCCGCTCATCGTGTTTCCTTTATCCCGTTCGGGGTCCTCAAAGTCCGTGCGCCAACAAGCACCGTCTCCGCTTTTCGGATTTAAGCCGACTTTGTTTGGTCGCTGCCTTCAACCACGGTGCCGTCTTTCATGATGAGTCTCGGGAACTCTTTATTTAAGACGGATTCTTTTGTGACAACGCATTTTACAATATCTTCGCGGGACGGCAGGTCAAACATCACATCGAGCATGATGCCTTCGATAATGGAACGCAGGCCGCGCGCGCCCGTTTTCCTTTCGATTGCCTTTTTTGCGATTTCTTTGAGCGCATCCTGTTCAAACTCGAGTTCCACATGGTCGAGTTCGAGCATTTTTTTATACTGCTTGACCAATGCGTTTTTCGGCTCGGTCAAAATCCGGATCAACGCTTCTTCGTCCAATTGTTCCAAAGTTGCAATGACAGGAAGGCGGCCGATAAACTCCGGAATCAGCCCGAATTGGAGCAGGTCTTCCGGCAGCACGTGTTTCAAAAGCGTTTTTTCATCCAAGTCATCATGCTCCAAGTCGGTGCCGAAGCCGATTACTTTTTTCCCAAGGCGGCGTTTAATGATTTGGTCGATTCCGTCAAACGCACCGCCGCAAATGAAAAGGATATTGGTTGTATCAATTTGGATAAATTCCTGGTGCGGGTGTTTGCGCCCTCCTTGAGGCGGCACGCTTGCCACAGTGCCTTCAAGAATTTTGAGCAGCGCCTGCTGCACGCCTTCACCGGAAACATCACGCGTAATCGACGGATTTTCCGATTTGCGGGCGATTTTATCGATTTCATCAATGTAGATAATGCCCTTCTCAGCTTTTTCCACATCATAATCGGCTGCTTGGATCAGTTTCAACAAGATATTTTCCACATCTTCCCCGACATAGCCGGCTTCCGTCAATGATGTGGCATCAGCGATCGCAAACGGGACATTCAAAATCCGTGCCAGCGTTTGCGCAAGCAATGTTTTTCCGCTTCCGGTCGGCCCTATTAGGCAGATATTGCTTTTTGCCAGTTCCACTTCATCAATCTTACTGTTGGAATTGATCCGTTTGTAATGGTTGTAAACGGCAACGGCAAGTGCTTTTTTCGCATCTTCCTGGCCGATGACATACTCCGCCAAAATTTCGCGGATTTCTTGCGGTTTCGGTATGTCTTTGAACTCAACTTCTTCTTCCGTACCAAATTCCTCTTCGACAATTTCCGTGCACAGCTCGATGCACTCATCACATATATAGACGCCAGGACCAGCGACTAATTTGCGCACTTGGTCCTGCGATTTCCCACAGAAAGAACATTTTAACTGCTGCTTTTCATCGCTGAATTTAAACATTCCATTCACCCCTTAGTTTTAACTAAATGAATTGACAGCACCCGCGGAATAACGGGCTCCGCTTCATGCTCCCGCTCACCATAACGCTAACCCCACACAATCAATATGTATAAGGATTGTAACACAAAACCATGACGGCAGGAAATAAACTGCTTATCTCATTTTCATACTTATGTAAAAATCCTACCTACTCCAGATTTTCCCCAAAACCTGATGAATATTCTTCTCTATGTATGATTTTTGGCTGCGACCTGCCCAAAGTTTAGAAAACAAGACACGAACCTGCGTCGTGCCTTGCATTTCTATATTATATTATGCAACAGTTTTGCTGTTTTGTACAAGAAAATCGATCGCTTTGCGCGCTTTCAGATCGGCTTTGATGCCTTCCACAGAACCAAGGGCGCGTTTGATGTCTTCAACGGACATGCCGTACATTTCGGACATGCGTTTCAATTCTTCTTCCACTTCTTCGTCGGACGCCTCGAGGTTTTCCGCATTGGCGATTGCTTCAAGTGTTAAATTGTAGCGCACTCGTTTTTCGGCATCTTCTTTCATCTGCCCGCGCAGCGCTGCTTCGTCCTGACCGGAGAATTGGTAATAAAGCTGTAAATTCAAACCCTGTGCAGCCAAGTTTTGTTCAAACTCCTGCAGCATACGGTTTACTTCAGTTTCGATCATTGCCTCAGGAATATCCATTTCCGCATTTTCGGCGGCTTTTTCTACAACCGCGTCTTCCACCGCATGTTTCGCCGCATGTTCTTTCGATTCCTTCAGGTCTTTTTTGATCTTTTCTTTCAATGCATCCAAAGTTTCCACTTCATCGTCGGCATCCTGCGCGAACTCGTCATTCAGTTCAGGCAGGTGTTTTGCCTTAATTTCATGGACTTTTACTTTGAAAGTTGCAGGTTTCCCGGCAAGTTCGGCCGCATGGTATTCTTCAGGGAATGTAACATTGATTTCTTTTTCATCTCCTGTCTTTGCGCCGACCAACTGCTCTTCAAAGCCAGGGATAAAGCTGCCGGAACCGAGCTCAAGCGAATAATTTTCGGCAGAGCCGCCTTCAAATGCTTCGCCATCAACAAAGCCTTCAAAGTCGATGACAACCGTATCGCCCATTTCCAATTCGCCGTCTTCTTTGACAACAAGTTCAGCAAGGCGTTCCTGCATTTTTTTCAGTTCGTTTTCCACGTCTTCATCTGTTACTTCCGTATCCGGTTTTTCCACTTCCAAGCCTTTATATTCGCCGAGTTTCACTTCCGGTTTGACAGTAACGGTAGCTTTGAAAATGAGAGATTTTCCTTTTTCCATTTGTTCGATGTCAATGCTTGGTGTGTCAACCGGTTCAATGCCCGTTTCGTCGACAGCTTTTGCATATTCTGCTGGCACAAGCATATCAAGTGCGTCCTGATAAAGGGATTCTACGCCGAAACGTTTTTCAAAAATGGCACGCGGCACTTTCCCTTTACGGAAACCCGGTACATTGATTCTTTTTACAATTTTTTTGAAGGCTTTGTCCAGGCTTTCATCAACAGCTGCAGCGTCTACTTCAACTGTAAGGATGCCCTGGTTCCTTTCAGTTTTTTCCCATTTTACTGACATACCTTTCCCTCCAACAATCTATAAATAATAATGTAAACATAATAAATAGACAGGCCATGTAAAAGGTTTCCTGATCTATTGCTTTTTTCCAACTTCCGTTTGAAAAAAGACAGTATACAACCATTTAATTATAACATAGGTTTTTTGTCTTTCAATAATGAGCTACAGATTCGGCAAAGAAATTTCTTCGAGGCTTTCAAGATAGCGGACGGCATCCGCAAGCTCTTCGGGATTAACCGAGTAATACATGGCAATTTTTTCGTTGCATTCATCCTGCCCGTAAATCTTTAGGCCCATACTGTAGTAAGCCGCCGTCCATAGGCCCGTATCAAGCGGCTCGGGTTCAAACGGATACAGCAAAAAGAAATGCCGGTCCACCATTGTCTTAATATGGGCATACAACGTCGGATTTTTTTGTTCGACATCCCTTGAAAGGCGGGTGATTAAAAGATTGTACAGCTGCGTTTCAAATATCGGCAGAAGTTCTGCGGGATTCACCGTATCGTGCCGGTTGAGTTTTTGAATTTCAAAAGTATCGGATATGCCCTGTTCTTTTAACACGTTAATGAGAAGCGTCTGGATAAACGGATGCTCGTCCGGATTCCGGATAAAACCGCGGATTTCCCCAATATACGGGCGGATGTTTTCATGTACAAGCCGGGACACCCGCAAAATCTGCTCCTGCAGATCATCCGATTCAAAGAGTTTTTGCCCCTTTTGGTCCGGATCAAGTTCCGGTTTGGGCAACTGCACCCGCTTTTCGCTAAACGCCAGCAGCTTTTCATAATGGTCCAGCTTCTCAAGAGGCGCCTCTTTTTCTTCAAGGAGGGCGCTGATCGTACGTACAGTTTCTTCATGTTCGCCGAGCTGCACAAGAATCATCAGGAATAAATCCATGACTTCAAAATAATTGCCGATCCCTTCGTGCAGCATTTGCCTGCCCTGTTCTTTTGCCCCTTCATAATCACCTGATTGGTAAAGGGCGATCATCAAGGCGGTTCCGACATCCGCATCTTCCCGGTCAAGGGTTCGGGCCTGGCGAAGCAGCGCAGCAGCCTCTTTATACTCTTTTTGGCTGATGGATTCCAGCCCACGTTCAAGCAGGCGCTCTTTCAGCCGGGGAAACGGCACCACATTGCTTTTTTCGTTTTTCATTGTCCATTCCGCCTTTTTTATTATCGTCAATAGTGTAGCATGAACCTTTTTTTTTGCAAAGGCTTTGCGCGCGATCTTATCTTTCGGGCCCATTCTCCAATACGAAAAAAGCCGGTCACAGAAAGCAAAGAAATTCTGCTTCCGTTTCCGGCTTTAGCTTATTTCTTTTTAGGATTGAGATCGTGGATATTGTCTTCTTCTGCCATTTCCGTACCGTATGCAAAGCTTTGCCTATTCGCATGCACGCCTTTTCTCCCCCTGCTTTCCGCATCGTTCAGAAGATAACGGTGCACAAAAATTTCCGCGACTAAAATGATGAAGGCGGCAATGATGCTTCCCCAGGCAATCTGCATATAATTGTCCAGCACAACATTGCCAAAAATCCAGACGCTTGCATAAACAAGCAAAAAATCTACGGCAACGGCTTTCCAATTGCCTATGCGCGGCAAAAGCATCAACTCGCCGACAACATAGGAGACAATCGTTACTAGCAGACTGAACGAAAGAATATCCGTTATGGTCGCGTCGAAAAACAAATCGAGCGCCACAGCAAAGGCGACAATACATGTAATAAACTTTGCCAGCAAAACAATCGCATTCCGCATATAAATCCTCCCTTGTATGGGCAGTTTTAATGTTAGTGTGTCCAAATTTGGAGATATTGAAACATAGGAGGGGAATTGCAGTTATTTCTCTATATCAAAGATGAAAAAATCGACGATAAATCTCATTTCAGGAACCCTGCTTTCTGCCGGGGAAACAGTACTGGCAATGAACTTAAAACAAAATGCAATAAGAGATGCTGAAACACTTGAAGATACAAACATGAAAAACAGCACAAAGATAGACCAAATTGAAAGTGTCGATGCGGATAAAGTTCCGAAAGAAAAAGGGCTGACACAGCTTGATTCCACTTGTAGATCAGAATGGATAGCAAACGGCTTCCTGCACACACAAAGAAATGGAAGAGTTGGAAAAGGAAGGTCAGAATTCGTGATTGGCACT